>JABDNH010000017.1 GCA_013001055.1 Sphingomonas sp.
TGGCACCGATTGCACCGCTTGGCGCTGACGGCCCATCTGGATCAGCATCTCGGTCGTGTAAGAGAAATCCGAGGTGATATTGATGCGCTGAGCTGCCGATCGGCTCATTGCGCGAAATCCGCTGACCGCATCGGTGATTTGCACCCCCGCCATCGTGCGCACCACGGCGCTGCCCAGTTTTTGGAGGCGTTTCTTAAAGAAGCCAAAATGGGCGTTTTCCGCAACGCCGCGATCACCGATGACCACGTCCGCTTGACCGGCGACAATGGGGCCAACGAGCGCACCGATGTCACGTGCGTCATACTGATTGTCAGCATCGGTATTGACGATGATATCCGCCCCGTTTGCCAACGAATGCTTGATACCTGTGGCGAACGCTGCAGCGAGCCCACGATTTGTGCGGTGACGAACCACATGATGGACCCCGCAGTCCCGCGCAACGGTCGCGCTATTGTCACTACTGCCATCGTCGATCACCAAATATTCGATCGAGGTGATACCGGGTAGTGATCGCGGCAGAGCTGCGACCGTCTCGGCTAGATGGTCGGCCTCATTGTAACACGGAATTTGAATGACGAGTTTCAGATTTTGCCCCCTACCCTTGCCGCCATTCGCACTCTGAACGCTGTCATCTTCAGCAAGAGAAGTGCAGCTTAGCAGGACGAAGGTCGATCATCGCAACTATTTTCTTTGGTTTGTACTAACCCGAAACAATGTGCTTTTTGTCGCACAGGCGGATCACCGCCCGCCAAATTCCCCACGCCACCGCTGCCCCGATGATGCCGTCCAGCGCGTAATGCCAACCGAGCGATACGCTGAGCGCGAAGGTCAGGAGCGAGAAGATTAGCGCGGGCCAGAACCAGCGGGTTTTCCAGCAGCAGATCGTCATCCAGGCTACAGTCGCGATGTGGAGCGAGGGAACGGCGCTGATGCCGGCGCCGGGCGCGAACTCTTTCGCCTCGTAGGTGCGCCATAGATAGTCGGCAACGCCCTGGATCTCTTGCGGCGGGACCAGCGCGGCGAAGCGCGCGCCGTAGCCCAGCTCGTCATAGAAGATGGGGCCGCCCGCGGGCAGCAGGCAATGAATAATCGGGCCCGACGTCCAGATCGCGAAATAGGTGACCAGCTTGGCCGACTTGTCGGCGCTGGCAGGGCGCGACAGTTGCCATAACAGGACCGCGACGATCCCCGCGAACCAGCCGCGATGGTAAAAATCGGCGGTAATCGGATTGTTGAGCCATTCAAGATAGCGCCACGGGTCGCCGAAGAAGAGCAGCGCATCGAGATCGGCGAGCAGCGGATCGGCCCAGAAAGGCACGATATGATTGAGCTGCGGCTTGATCGACATGAAGGCGACCATGTGCAGCCCCCCCAGAAATGTGCCTGCTGCGACGAAGCCAGCGCGTTTCCAGTCCAGCGATTTAATGCGCGCGACAGGCGCCTCTTCACCAGCCATCATCATGCGAAGGATTTGAATAAATCCGACCGCGAGCGCGAGCGCGCCGGCGAGTAGCATCCAGTTGGGTAACACGTAGAAAAAAGGTGGCGCGCCACGAAAGCCTGCAAGGGGCATCAACGCGAACGCAGCGGCCCAGGTTATCGCGGTGATAGCGAGCGAAGGCATGAGCCAGCGTTCCATGAATTCACCTTATCGGTCAGCGTATCGAAGTCACGCCTGTTTTTCCGGCTGTTTCAGATCCAAACGATTGCTATGAAAAGCGTCATGGACGGGGGTTTTCAAAGAAGCGATATGCCAAGACGCGCTTTCCTCGTCCTGCTCGTTGCCGCGCCTGCTATCACTGCGCTGCTGACATTCGATCATGGCCAGCCTCGGTCGCTCGATCTGTTGCGTGAATTTGCCTATCCCGTTCTCGTCGCCGAACTCGTCGCCATTATCGCTGCCCTTATCAGTGGAGCGCTGGGCAAGGTCGTGCGAGACATGCCGTCATGGGTGCAGGGAGGGCTGTTGCTGCTGTTTCTCATCATGGCGATTTCAGCATCGCAGGCAGAGCCGATGCGCGCGTTCTCCTTGCTCAAGACAGGCGCACTTTACGTCCATATCCTGGCTGGTTTGTCGCTTTATGGACTGGTCTGGTACGAAGGTACGCCGTCCGCAGCATCGCTTCGTTCAGGACTGCTTTGGGGTGGCGCGGCCTTTTTGGGGCTGGTCATCGCCTTTGCCATCGGCGCTGCCGGGCAGGACGGGTTTCACTGGACCTATTTCGGACTGGCCAGCCAGAATATCCGTAGCATTGCGAGCTACGCGATGATCTTCGCCGCGCTTGGGCTGGGCGCCGCTGTGACAGGCCGTGGTTGGGAGCGCTGGCTTGCTGTGCTGCTCCTCATCGCGGCCTTGACCATCATCTTCTGGTCGGGATCGCGCGGTCCGGCGCTGGGGTGGCTTGCTGCAATCGTTGCTGGGCTATTCGTTGCCGCAAAAGGCGACCGCGCAAAGCTGGTGGGTCTTGGCATTGGCAGTAGCGTGGCAGCCGGCGTCGCGGCCCTGTTGCTGCCTGTGCCCAACGCGTATTTCGGCCTGCTACGGCTGCTGGGTATCGCCGAAGTGCCTGGGGCCGGCGATATCAGTTCGGGACGTCTCGAACTTTGGCGACTCACCGTCGAGAAAATCGTCGACGGTCCCTTTTTCGGCCACGGCGTGGCGCAATTCATCGCGATCGTCGATGCTCCGCGCCCGCAAGCCTTTCCGCACAACACATTGCTCCAGTTCCTGTTCAATTGGGGCTGGATCGGCGGTGGTCTCGCTATTGTGCTGCTGGGCGCACTGGCGCTGCACCTCTTCGCCAAGGCTCGGCTGGCAAAAAGCCCTGCTTTACCCGGCATTTTGATCGTCGTTTCGGTCCTCGCGCTGGGCATGATCGATGAGCCGTTTTACGATTCCCTGCCGATATTCCTCTTCATGTTGGGGTGCATTCTCAGCCTCGGCGCGGCCCATGATGCCGGTAAATACGGGATACCCGGAAATACCTAACCCGCATTAAATTTTTTGAAGGGTTTTCGATCTATTCACCATTTTCAATCGCAACACACGCGGATGGGAATGAGTCGAATGAGCGCTTTTGGCAAACGTGGTAATGCTGCTGGCGGACGTCCGAGTTTCGGGACGGCCAAGCCCATGAAGGGCTCGGGCCTGTCGAATGCCGACAAAAAGGACGAACAGGAATCCGGCGGCGACCAGTTCCCGCCCGTGGACGACCTTGCCAAGGAGAGCGCGGTACCGGTGGACGGTGCCAATGCGACCGCCAGCCTCGCTGCGATGGACAAGCTCAATGCGCGGATGAACGATGACCACGTTGCCGCAGATGACGGGGACGGGTTCGAAGCGAGCGTCCACAAGATCAAGGAGCAGGTGCTTCCGCGCCTGCTCGAACGTGTCGATCCGGAAGCAGCGGCAACCTTGGGCAAGGACGAACTGGCCGAAGAATTCCGCCCGATCATTTCCGAAGTGCTTGCAGAACTGAAGATCACGCTCAACCGCCGCGAACAGTTTGCGCTGGAAAAGGTGCTGGTCGACGAACTCCTGGGGCTCGGTCCGCTCGAAGAACTGCTTGCCGATCCGGCCATATCGGACATCATGGTCAACGGGCCCGACCAGACTTTCGTGGAACGCAAGGGTAAGCTCGAGATCGCCAAGATCCAGTTCCGCGACGAGGAGCATCTCTTCCAGATTGCGCAGCGCATCGTGAACAAGGTCGGCCGCCGCGTCGACCAGACCACGCCGCTTGCCGATGCGCGCTTGCAGGACGGTTCGCGTGTCAACGTAATCATCCCGCCGCTCTCTCTGAAGGGCACCGCGATTTCCATCCGTAAGTTTTCGGACAAGCCGATTACCATCGACATGATGCGCGGCTTCGGTTCGATGTCGGAGCAGATGGCGACAGTCCTCAAGATCGCCGGTGCCTGCCGCATGAACATCGTCATTTCGGGCGGTACAGGTTCGGGTAAAACGACCATGCTCAACGCCCTGTCGAAGATGATCGACCCGGGCGAACGCGTCATCACCATCGAGGACGCGGCCGAACTTCGTTTGCAGCAGCCACACTGGCTGCCGCTGGAAACGCGTCCTGCAAACCTTGAAGGCCAGGGCGCGATCACCATTCGCGATCTTGTCATCAATGCCCTGCGTATGCGTCCTGACCGCATCATCCTGGGCGAAATTCGTGGCCAGGAATGTTTCGACTTGCTGGCCGCCATGAACACGGGTCACGATGGTTCGATGGCCACGCTGCACAGTAACAGCCCGCGTGAATGCCTCGCGCGTATGGAAAACATGGTCATGATGGGCGACATCAAGATCCCCAAGGACGCGATTTCGCGCCAGATCGCGGATTCGGTCGATCTCATCGTGCAGGTGAAGCGTCTGCGTGACGGTTCGCGCCGCACGACCAACATCACCGAAGTGATCGGAATGGAAGGCGATGTCATCGTTACGCAGGAACTGTTCAAGTTCGAGTATCATGACGAGACCGCCGAGGGCAAAATCATCGGCGAATATGCTTCGATGGGCCTTCGTCCCTACACGCTCGACAAGGCCAAGCAATTCGGTTTCGACCAGCCCTTCCTCGAGGCCTGCCTCTAAGAGTTGGCGCGTCTGCGCTTGATCACAAAGAAATGCACCCCATGTCGTAACGGTCACGTCATGGGGAGAATGTTTTTATGCGTAGTATGATGGCTTCGGCCTTTGTCCTGGCCGTGCTTACCGCCGCCTGTGCGCCGGCCGAGGAAATGACCAGTAACAGCGCGGCCGCCGAAACTAGCGAAGATCGGCTGGCTGCTGCCGTTGCCGCCTCCAGTCGCAGCGCCGAAAACGTCGAACGCGACCAGTATCGCAACCCAGCCGAAACGCTCGCTTTCCTGGGCGTCCAGCCCGATCATATGGTCGTCGAAATCTGGCCGGGCGGTGGCTGGTACAGCGAAATTCTCGCCCCATACACGCAGGCTGACGGCAGCCTTGCCCTTTATGCTTCCGAACGCGGGCTCGCGCGCATGCGGACCAAGGCTGAAGCTGAACCGTCGGTCTATTCGAACGTGCTGTTTTCGCCGGCCAGCTCCCCCACCGATCTCGGCGCCATCCCTGAAGGCAGCGCCGATGTCGTGCTGACATTTCGTAACGTCCACAACTGGGCGATGGGCGATGAACCTTATGCGGACGCGATGTTCGGGACGATGTACCGAATGCTGCGTCGGGGCGGGACGCTTGGCGTGGTCGAGCACCGTCTGCCCGAAGATCGCCCCGATGCCGACATGAAAACGTCGGGCTACATGAAACAGTCGACCGTGATCGCCATGGCTGAAGCCGCTGGTTTCGAGCTCGTCGATACGAGCGAGATCAACGCCAATCCGCTCGATACGGCCGATCATGAAGCCGGCGTGTGGACGTTGCCACCCAACCTTCGCACCGGTGACGAGACCAAGCGCGCGATCGGCGAAAGCGACCGCATGACGCTGAAGTTCCGCAAACCCGAATGACGCCGCAAGAGGCGCGCAGCAAACTCCTCGAACGCCGCCAGGCGCTCGAGGAGGAAGCGCGCCTCGACAACGAAGGACGCAAGCCGGTGGCGCTTGACCAGGAAAGCGTCGGCCGATTGTCGCGCATCGACGCGATGCAGGTGCAGGCCATGGCGCAGGCACTGGAACGGCGCCGCCAGTCCGAAAAGGCCCGGATCGATGCCGCGTTGGCGCGCATCGAGGACGATGAATTCGGGTGGTGCATCGACTGCGGCGAGGAAATCGCGCCAAAGCGGCTCGCGCATGATCCTTCCGTGGCGAAATGTATCAAATGTGCTCAATAGCGCTCCGAGGGAACCAATCTTCGGCGCAGCCCTTTTAGTAGTCGACATGTCGAACAGGGGAGCATCGCGTGAGCGAACGTGAAGAGCGGCAACGACGCCGACGGATCTTATTGGTTGAAGACAGCCCGGTTATTTCGTTGAGAACCGAAGACATGTTGACGGACGCTGGCTATTTCGTGGTCGGGCCGGCCTTCGATATCAAGCAGGCCCTCGACCTGGCGAAGGACGAACTGATCGATGCGGCCGTCATCGATCTCAACATTCGTGGGGAAAAAAGCTTCGAAGTCATGTCGGTGCTCGACAAGCGGGACATCCCGTTCACCATCCTGTCCGGCTATGCTGACTGGTCAATGCCGGAAGAATTCGAACCGCGTCCGCGCCTTACAAAACCAATCGACAAGGAAAAGCTGATCGAGACGGTCTCGCTGTTGGCCGACTAGCCCGCCCAGCTAGCGGCTTGCGCCGCCGGTGCGAGCCTCTAGCGTGCTTTGCAATGCGCATCGTCTCTTCACTTCTCGCCGTATTGGCCCTTGGCGCCTGCGCGCTGCCGACGATCGAGGCACCCTCGGCGATCACGACGCCCTGCCCTCTCGTCGAGGACGTAATCGAAAGCGAGGCCGTTCTGTTCATGTCGATGCGCCAGCCCGACTGTGCGCCCGGCAAATCGGCCCGTCTGACCGACCTTCGCGCCGATGCGGTGCGCTTCGGCGTCCGCCCCGTCGGCGCGCACGACAATGGCGGCGTCCCTGCGTTTCTTTCCTACCAGCGATGGGAGGAGGAGTTGGCCGCCCGCGGCGGCGGCAATCCGACGCTGCTATATATTCACGGGTTCAACAATAACGCGCGCGTTTCGACGCAGGATGCGCGCGCCATCGCCCGGTCGATCGATCACAAGGGGGCAGTGGTGACGCTGTTCTGGCCCACGCTGACGGGGCCGGAGACCTATTACTGGTCGGTTACCAATCGCGACTGGACGCAGCCTTATGCCGATGCGTTGCTACGCAACCTTGCCGCGCGAAAGGAAGGGGTAATCCTGTTCGGCCATTCGATGGGTGCGCGCCTTGCGCTCGATGCCGCCATCGCGCTGGGCGAACGCCATCCCGCAATGCTGGCGCGGATCGACCAGGTCATCCTCGCTTCGCCCGATATCGACCGGTCAGACATGATCGGGAAGCTCAGGCGCGTCGCCGCCATCGAGGGTGCACCGCCGGTGACGGTCTATGCATCCACACGCGACAAGATATTGCAGACCGCCTGGCTGACCAACGGCTATCCGCGCGGCGGCGATCTCGGCTCGGTCTATCCCGGCCTGTTGGGCAATGGCCCGACCCCGCCGCTATATCCCGAACCGATCGCGGCCAACGTGACGATCGTGGACACCAGCGACGTCAGCCAGGGGCTCTCGGGTCATGCCGACTATGTTTACAGCCCGGAAACCGCCGCCGACATCTGCCGCGTAGTGAAGAAGATCGACCATGAGGAAGCGCGCTTCCCGGCCAAGCGCCCCGATAGCGGCCAGCAGGTGGCCGGCAGCGTCGTCCTGCGCCAAGGCAATGCGCCATGCTTCGACCGGGCCAGCAACGCGGTCGCGTGGCTCGAAAGCGTCGATTAAGTCACTGATCTAGGGGGAGGAAATGGTGGGCGTGGCAAGGATTGAACTTGCGACCCCTACGATGTCAACATAGTGCTCTACCACTGAGCTACACGCCCACATTTCCGGGTCCGGCCATCATCGAGAGGCCGTGTGGTGGAGGGCATTTAGGGGGTAATCCCCGCCTTGCCAAGACCTAATCGCGCCTAAAGCCGCCCGTGCTGGTCTTCCGACTGGAACATGCGATCCACTTCGGCGACAAGGTCCTTCAGATGGAAAGGCTTTGAAAGCAGTTTGGCTTCGGGCGCGGTCTTGCCGCCCTGCAACGCGACGGCAGCAAAGCCGGTGATGAACATGACGCGGATTTCGGCGTCGATGGCGCTCGCTTTCTGCGCAAGTTCGATCCCGTCCATCTCGGGCATTACGATATCGGTGAGCAGCAGGTCGTACTTGCCGTTTTCCAGAAGTGGCAGCGCCTTGGTGCCGCAGTCGACGGATTCGACTTCATAGCCAACACGTTCCAGCGCCCGCGCCAGATATTCGCGCATCGACTTGTCGTCTTCAGCAAGCAGGATCTTGTACATGCTGATCTTATGCCGCTGCCGCGCGCATAAAGAAAGTGTCGAAAAGCGCTTAACCATTTGCTGTCGCAAAACGGTACGCCTAGGCTGGAGTGGATGTCAGAGACGCCGCTCCCCTCCCCAAGCGTCTATTCGCCAAGCGCCGGATCGCCCGTCATCCTGTCAGTGCCGCATTCCGGCAGGAACTTGCCGGAAAGCGTTGCAAAGGCCGCAATTGGCGGTTCCAAGCCCATTCTCGCACTCTCCGACCCGCTGGTCGATCAACTTGTCGGTCCACTGGTAGAGCGCGGCTTCGGCGCCGTCATCGCACGCGCGCCGCGCGGCGCCATCGATCCCAATCGTGCCATCGATGCGCTCGAGCCCAATGCGGTCGAAGGCGCGCCGCCGCCGCCGCCGCGCAGTCGCGAGGCGAAGGGGCTGGGCCTCATTCCCTCCCGCGGTCCGGGCGGGAGCCGGCTGTGGCGCGAACCGCTGCCGCGCGTTGTCGCGCAAAACCGCATTGCTGCTGCATGGTTGCCCTATCATGACGCGCTGGAGCGATTGATTGACCAGGTCGCCGCGCGTCACGGCGGCGCAATCCTGCTCGATTGTCACAGCATGCCGCCGCGTCGCCGCGGGCTGCCGCCGGTCGTCATTGGCGATCGGCATGGCACGAGTTGCGCAGGATGGGTCTCGGCCGCCGCCGCCAGCGCGGTGCGCGCCTGCCATTACCAGAGCGCCTTCAATCATCCCTTCGCCGGTGGTGAGATCATCCGTCGCCACGGCGATCCCGATCGCAATATTCATGCGCTCCAGCTCGAGGTAGATCGTAGCCTCTACATGGACCGGCACATGCGCGATGCTGGCCCCGGTTGGCGGCGCACCCAAATGCTCTACGGCGCGGTCGCCGACGCTTTGCTGGCCGAATGGGACCGCCGAGGGTTACGCGCGGCCGAATGAAAAAGGCCCGCCGCGACATCTGCCGGGCGGGCCTTTTTCTCTTGCTAGATTGCTGACGCCTAGGCGTCGGCACCTTCCATCTGCTTGGCGTCGACCGGGCCCTTGCCCATCTTCACCTGGCGACCGAAGATTTCACGGATCTGTGCAAGGCTGAACAGGTGCGCGAAGATCAGCGGCAGGATGCCGTTCTGATTGAGCTTGCGCAGCTTGTCGCCCGGAAGGTCGCGAAGCTTCTCTTCGTTGACCATCTGGAATCCGCGGTAGACGAACGGTTTTTCGAGGCCCTGCGGCTGGATCGCGACTTCGCCGTCCATCAGCAGGTCGGCGTCCTTGAGTTCGTCCATGAACGACTTGGTGCGCTGGCCGGCGGTTTCGAACTGCTCGCAGAACTGCAGAATGTTCTTGGTGGCGTCGGTCGGCTGACCGTCAGCAAACAGCGCTTCGCCTTCCTTGAACTCGCCGATGCCGCCCGAGGTCGGATCGACGCATAGCGACAATTCTTCGGTGTCGGCGCGCAGCTTGGCGAGCATAAAGGGATAGCGGCGCAGATACGCCGGCATATAAAAATTCTTTTCGACCGGCTTGCCGTTTTCGTCGAGAAAGGTGTTCACGCCTTCATTGAGGCCCATCAGCGCCAGCGGGATGGGATCGTCACCAGCCGAAAAGATAATCGGGTAGAAACGCTGCAGCATGGCGAATTCGTCTACCGTCGCGGGGATGGCATGCGCGCTCGCCGCCTGCGGCACGCTCTCGAGCGTGCGCACGTTCCAACCTGCGTGCTTTTGCGAATTTATCGGTTCAAGACCCTGATAAAGAAGGGGCAATTGCGGGCTCGGCGCCTGGCTCGCCATAAGAATAGTCTCCCAAGGATGAAGCCGGATTTCGGAGTGCTCTTTCAATACCCCGGCCCAGCGTGATTCAATCAGCGCTGCCTCTACGGATTGCAGCGCCGCCATGCAAGGGAAATTCATTTACGGTTCAAGACGTTCGTGGCAAAAGCGCGCCCTATTATGGAGCACAGGCCATGTTCATGACCGGGCTTTCGGCCCTGCTGCTGTCGACGCTCGGCGTGCAGCAGGCAGAAACGCCGCCTGATCCCCCCGCGCCCAAGGTGCGCCGCGTCATTGTGCGCGGGCAGTTGGTCGTGCGTGTCCCGGTACGCCCGCGCTCCTTACCTGGCAGCACGCCGGTCTACTATAATCTTCGTGATGGGCCGCGCTGCCTGTCATCGCGCCAGATCGCGGGCGCGGCGATATCGGGCCAGCGTTCGGTCGATTTCCTACTTTCGGACCGCCGCCGGATGCGTGTCGAAATGTCGAGCGACTGCCCCAGCCTCGATTTTTACGGCGGCTTTTATCTGCAACCCACCGACGACCGGCTATGCGCCAATCGCGACGTCATACGAACGCGTATGGGCGGCAGCTGCAAGATCGAAAAATTCCACCTCCTCGAAGCGCGCGCCGCGCGATAGTCGGAGCCAGCGCAAAACTTGACTTTCCCGACCTTCACAGGCAGGTCACCGCACGTTGTATGAGGGCCTATGGCTCCACCCATTTTTCCGGAATTTTGAATGAGTTTTGCCGTCCTCGGCCTATCTGATGAATTGCTGCGCGCCGTAGATGACGCCGGCTATTCCGATCCGACCCCGATCCAAAAGGGAGCCATCCCACCTATCCTGATGGGCAAGGACCTGATCGGCATCGCACAAACCGGTACCGGCAAGACGGCCAGTTTCGTGCTGCCGATGATCGATATCCTCGCGCAGGGCCGCAGCCGGGCACGGATGCCGCGCTCGCTGATCCTCGCTCCGACGCGAGAGCTGGCGCAGCAGGTTTCGGAAAATTTCGAGAAATACGGGAAATATCACGAAAAGCTTTCGATGGTGCTGTTGATCGGTGGCGTCCAGATGGGCGACCAGATCAAGGCGCTCGAAAAGGGTGTCGATGTGCTGATCGCGACGCCGGGCCGCCTGCTCGACCTGTTCGAGCGCGGCAAGGTCCTGCTGACAGGCTGCGACCTGCTGGTGATCGACGAAGCCGACCGCATGCTCGACATGGGGTTCATCCCCGACATCGAAAGCATCTGCCAGAAGCTGCCCAAGAACCGGCAGACGATGCTCTTTTCGGCCACCATGCCGCCGCCGATCCGCAAATTGTCGGAGCAATTTCAGAACGATCCGCGCACGGTCGAAGTGGCGCGCCCGGCTACGGCAAACAAGAATATCGAGCAGCGCCTCGTCAGCGTGTCACCGCGCGGCAAGCGCGATGCCTTGAAGGACATTCTGAAGCAGGACGATGTCACGACGGCGATCGTCTTCTGCAACAAGAAGGTGACGGTGCGCGAGCTCGCCACCAGCCTGAAGCGCAGCCGCTTCAAGGTCGGTCAGATCCAGGGCGACATGGACCAGAAGGACCGGATTGCCGAGCTCGATCGCTTCAAGGCGGGCGAGATCAGTATCCTGGTGGCCAGCGACGTTGCCGCCCGCGGGCTCGACATCAAGGGCGTTTCCACCGTCATCAATTATGACGTGCCGTGGCATCCCGATGATTATATCCATCGTATCGGTCGTACCGGCCGTGCAGGTGCGACCGGTGTCGCCTATACGCTGGCGACCCGCGCCGATGGCGATGCAGTCGACGCGATCGAAAAACTCACCAAGCGGAAGCTCGGCAACGGCGACGCGCCAAAGGCTGAGAAAGCTGACGAAGCCGAAGACAAACCGGCCAAGAAGAAGCCCGCGCCCAAAAAGAAACCCGAGCCCAAGGAAAAGGCTGAGCCGAAGGCCGACAAGAAGCCAGCGCGGCGCGCGCGTAAGAAGGACGATGCGCCGATCGAGCATGTCGCTAGCGGGAATGGCAACGAGGAAGACCTGCCCGATCCGGTGAAGGCAACGCCCGGCATCCCTGCGCGTCTGCATCCCGATGTCGCCGATGATGACTGGTGCGGCCCCGTGCCCGCCTTCCTGTCGCGCGGCGTCGGAAAATAGGCTCTCGGGCTTCAGCCAGCCCGGTATTTTGCCAGGAAATCCTTGCGGAAGGCCGCGAAACGGCCATCGGCAATCGCGCTCCGCATATCGGCCATCAGGGCCTGGTAGAACGACAGATTATGCTCGGTCATCAGCATGGCCCCAAGAATTTCGCCTGACCGCACCAGGTGGTGCACATAGGCCCGCGTGTAGGTGCCGCATGTCGGGCACGCGCAGTCGGGATCGAGCGGCGTCTGATCCTCGGCAAAGCGCGCATTGCGAATATTGATCGGTCCTGAGCGCGTGAACGCCTGTCCCGTGCGACCCGAGCGCGTCGGTAATACGCAATCGAACATGTCGATCCCGCGCGCCACCGCCTCGACAAGGTCGTCGGGCTTGCCCACCCCCATCAGGTATCGCGGCTTGTCTGCGGGCAGTTGGTCCGGCGCGAAATCGAGGCAGGCCAGCATCGCGTCATGCCCCTCCCCCACGGCAAGGCCGCCGACTGCGTAGCCATCGAAACCGATATCGATCAGCGCGTCGGCGCTTTCCCGGCGAAGACCCTCGTCGAGCACCCCCTGCTGGATACCGAAAATCGCCGCTCGCTCGGCATGGTCGCCGCCGCGGTCGAATTCGTCGCGGCTGCGCTTGGCCCAGGCGATCGAGCGATCCATCGCCTCGCGCTGCTTTTCGGGGCTGACATCGGGCCGCACCAGCTCGTCGAATTGCATGATGATGTCACTGTCCAAAAGCCGCTGCACCTCGATCGAGCGCTCGGGCGTCAGATGATGCTTCGACCCGTCGAGATGGCTCTTGAAGGTGACGCCGTCATCGGTGACCTTGGAGAGGTCGGAAAGGCTCATCACCTGGTAGCCGCCGCTGTCGGTTAGGATCGGGCGTTCCCAGTTCATGAAGGTATGGAGCCCGCCCAATTTCGCGACGCGTTCGGCGGTCGGCCGCAGCATCAGGTGATATGTATTGCCGAGGATGATGTCCGCGCCGGTCGCCCGCACCGCTTCCGGCTTCATCGCCTTGACCGTCGCCGCCGTGCCCACGGGCATGAAAGCGGGCGTGGCAATATCGCCGCGCTGCATCGACAACGTGCCGGTCCGCGCCTTGCCGTCCGTTGCGGCGATGGAAAAGGAAAAGCGCGTCATTCGCTAGAAATCATACACTACCGTCACGCGGGTCAGCGTATCGGTTTTCTCGGCACCGGCGGGCGGATTGGTTTCATGCTCGACAACGTATGAGACGCGCGCGATCAGGCTGCCGCCGAGATCGGCCTCGAGACCCGTGACGGCGCGTAGGCTGGTCGCACCGTCCTCAACCAATGCCTCGGCATCTTCGGTCAAGGTCAGCCGGTCGCTGATATTCCAGTCGAAATCGAGCGCGGCGAGACCTGCGACCCGCTCGGTCCGCGTACCGTCGGTGAAATCGGTGAAGCGGAATGCCGGACCGCCCTTCAGCGACAGAAAAACGCTATCGGTGTCGATCACGTCATAGCCTAGGCCACCTGAAGCGACGAGGCGTGTCGAGATGCCCTGAAATCGGTCGCGCTCGTATTGGCCAAGACCGTAGGCATAAAGCCTCTCGGTGATCTTGTAGTTGGGTTCATAGGCGAACAGGAATTGCTCGCGCGTCGCAACGCTGTCGCTCTCGCGATAGTCGACCAGCGCGCTCAGCTTGTGGCGCCAGTCGATGCCTTCGCGTTTTATCTTGAGACCCGCGGTGACCCCAAGATCGTCGCTATTGCCCGACGCCTGGAAGGCGCCCAGTTCGCCCCGACCCGACCAGTTATCCAGAAGACCGGCGGAGCGGATTTCGGCTTCTTGCCCAGCGGCCTTCTCGGCGGCCTTGCTGGCCAATTGCTGTTTGGCGCGGGCTGCCAGTGCATCGATCGCGGGGCCATCACCAGGATAGGCAGAACGCGCCAGCGCAACGACGGTATCGACCTTTTTGGCATCGCCAGTCGCGACTGCTGCATCGATCAACTCTTCCACCGCAACCGGAAGTTCGGCTTGCGCCGCAACGGGCATGCAGGAAAGCGTCGCGGCGAGCGCCGCATAATAATGGAATTCCATGACAATCTTCCTTCGCGCGCCGACCTATCGGCATCGCCTTGTCGATGCAACGGGGCATGATCTCGATCAAAGCGCTAGGGACTAAGTCGTGCTATCTAAGAGTCGCCCCAGAGAGGAGAGCCACTATGAGTATCGAACTCGCCACCTATTTGCTGCGCGACAATCGCGTCATGTCGGTTGCCACCATGATGGGCAATGGCTGGCCGCAATGCACGATGGTCGCTTACGCCAATGACGGCATGACGCTCTATTTCGTGATTTCGAAATCGGGCAGCAAGTACGAGAATATCCAGCGCGATGCGCGGATCGGGGTCGCGATCGGGCACGATGTGCTCTCCCCTCGCAGTATCAAGGGCCTGTCGATCGCGGCATATGCGAGCGAAGTCGAGGACGAGGCCGAACGCAGCAAGGCACTGAAACTGCTGATGGATCGAAGGCCGCCGCTGGAACGGCTGAGAGAACCTGGGAAGGACCGCGCCGCTGTAATGAAGGCCGAGCCCGAACTGATGACCGTGATGGACTATTCGAAGGGCTTCGGTTTCTCGACCTTGCTGAGCTTTGGTGAAGATGGCGCGATCGAGTCGGTTGACGAGCGGCCCTCAGATTGGGGCTACGGCGCCGAATTCAGGCCGATCGAGTAGTCAGCAGCAGCGAGGAATCGCCGTAGCTGTAGAAGCGATATTCATGCGCGATTGCATGCGCGTAGGCGCGCTGCATCACGTCGAGCCCCATCAGCGCCGAGACCAGCATGAACAAGGTCGACTTGGGCAGGTGAAAGTTGGTCATCAAACCGTCCACCGCGCGGAAGCAATATCCGGGTGTGATGAAGATATCAGTGTCGCCCGCGAAGGGCTGGATCATGCCATTTTCATCCGCCGCGCTTTCCAGCAGGCGAAGCGGGGTGGTGCCGACCGCGATCAGTCGGCCGCCTTTCGCGCGCGACGCGTTGAGGCGCGCTGCGGTGTCGGCATCGATTTGCCCCCATTCCGCGTGCATCTTGTGATCGTCGGTGTCATCGGCTTTCACCGGCAGAAAGGTGCCGGCACCGACATGAAGTGTGAGCGTTTCGCGTTTCACCCCCGCCGCATCCAGCGCAGCGACGAGGCGGTCGGTGAAATGTAACGATGCTGTCGGCGCTGCAACGGCGCCTTCTTCCCGTGCGAACATGGTCTGGTAATCTTCGCAATCGGCATCATCGATATCGCGTTTGGAGGCGATATAGGGCGGTAACGGCATGGTGCCGGCGCGTTCAAGCAGAAGTTCGACAGACTCATCGCCCTGGAACACAAGCAGTATGGCGCCGCTCTGGTCGCGTCGCCGGGCGACCGCGGTAACATCGTTGCCGAAATCGATCGTGTCACCGTCGCGAACGCGCTTGGCGTTCTTCACGAAGGCCCACCAGCCCCGCAGACCCTCGCGCTTGTGCAGCGTCGCGCCGATCGTGGCCTCGCCGCGCTTGCCTGTCAGCTGGGCAGGAATCACCTTGGTATCGTTGAAAACAAGAACGTCATCGGGCCCCAGCAAATCTGGCAGGTCCATGACCTTTCGATCGGATATGTCGCTGCCCTCGACCAGCAGCATGCGCGCGGCATCGCGCGGACGGCACGGCCTTAGTGCAATCCGATCCTGCGGAAGCTCGAAATCGAAATCGGAAACCCTCATTCGGGCTGCTTATTCCGGGGTTGGCGCGCGCACCTCGTCCACGTCTTCTTGCGATACGGGCGCGGGCGTGGGCGGTGCAGGAAGCGGCCCGCCGATCGTCGCGCTGACAATGCGGGTCGGCTGCGCTGGCGGTTCGCCCGGTGCGATATTGTCGACCGCCTGCATGCCCGAGATGACACGGCCGAGCACCGTATATTCGCGGTCGAGCGCGAAGCGCGGCGTGAACATGATGTAGAACTGGCTATTGGCGCTGTTTTCCGCAGCCCGTTCCTGTTCGGGCGTAGCGCCCTGCGGCGCGCCTTCACGCGCCATCGCAAAGGCCCCGCGAAGATGCGGCAGGCGATTGAATTCGGCGGGAAGATCGGGGAGGTCCGACCCCCCCATCCCCGTACCTTGGGGATCTCCGGTCTGCGCCATGAAGCCGGGAACAACACGGTGGAAGATCAATCCGTCATAAAATCCGGCGCTCGCCAGCTGCTGTACGCGGTAGACATGCTGCGGCGCGGCGTCGGGGCGAAGCTGAATGACGACGGTTCCGCCATTCGACAGGTTGAGCGTCAGCTGGTTCGCGGGGTCCTTGGCGATGTCTTCGGGCACAATATGCGTCATCAGCGGCTGTACCGGTTCCTGCGCAATGGCGGGCGCTGAGCCCAATCCCATGGTGAGAGCCAAGAGAGCTAGTGACGTACGCATATTATCCCTTCCAAAATTCGTTTTTCGCCTAACGCGGCTTATCGGCTTCGCCAAGTCCCGTAAGCGCGGCCGCCTGAACCTAACTTTGCTCGCCATCGAGGACGGCCGCCACGTCGCGCGCCACCGCGGCTGGCACGAACTTGTCGATGGGGCCGCCATAGCGCGCGATTTCCTTGACCAGCCGCGAGGCGATGGGCTGCAACGAAACATCGGCCATCAGGAAGACGGTCTCGACATCGTCGTTGAGCTGCTGGTTCATCCCAGCCATCTGATACTCATATTCGAAATCGGCAACGGCGCGCAGGCCGCGCAGGACGAAGCCGGCATTTTGCGCGACGGCGAAGTCCATCAGCAAGGAATCAAAACTGACCACCTCGACATTGTCGATGTCCGCGGTTTCACGCCGCACCATCTCCAGCCGCTTGTCGACGTCGAACATGGGCGACTTGGCGGGGTTGGTTGTCACTCCGATGACAAGCTTGTCCGCCAGCGCGCTGCCGCGCCGGATGATATCGAGATGCCCCAGCGTGATGGGGTCGAATGTGCCGGGATAGACGCCGATGCGCATATTAGCGGTCCCTTTCTACGGCATAGCGAGCGATAGCCCGCAGAAGGTCGGCTTCTTCGCCATGCTTGTCCAGATGTTCGATCGCCTGGTCGACGAGCATACGAGCTTGTTCGCGCGCCTTGTCCTCGCCCATCAGCGAAACAAAGGTGGCCTTGCCGGCGTCAGCGTCTTTCTGAAGCCGCTTGCCCGCCTTGTCCTCGTCGCCCGAATGATCGAGCAGATCGTCGGCAATCTGGAAGGCGAGGCCGACATTACGAGCATAGCCGTGATAGGGGGTGCGCTGGTCGGGGCGGATCTGTCCAAGAATGCACGCGGCTTCGACCGACACTTCGATCATCGCGCCGGTCTTCAGCTGCTGAAGACGCGTGATCGCACCAAGATCGAGCTCGTCTGCCTCGGCTCCCGCAACGAGATCCATCATCTGACCTCCTGCCATGCCATGCGGGCCAGACGCCTTGGCAAGCGCCAGGCAAAGTTCGGCGCGCACATGGTCGCTGTCGTGGGTCTTGGGATCGGCCGCGAGTTCAAAGGCGAGCGCGTAAAGACTGTCACCCGCCAGCACCGCGGTGCATTCGTCGAATGCCTTGTGGACGGTCGGTTTGCCGCGCCTGAGGTCGTCATCGTCCATGCAGGGCAGATCGTCGTGGATCAGCGAATAGACGTGAATGGCCTCGATGGCGGTGCCAGCGCGAATGGCCTGCGCGACCGGAACGTTGAACAGGCGCGCAGCGGCAACCGTGAGCAACGGACGCATCCGCTTGCCGCCACCGATGGCGGCATGCCGCATCGCTTCGTAGAGCTTGTCGCGGCGATCGCTTGGTATTTCGAGAATACCCTTGAAAAGCGCATCGACACTATTGCCGACGCGGTCGGCCTCGGTCGCAAGAAGGGGCGGCAAGTCCACTAACCGGCGTCGAACGGCTCGGTACCCGAAGGCTGCCCATTGCCATCCAACGTGATCTTCTCGATCCGCTCACGCGCTGAAGTCAGCCGCGCCTCGCAATGCTTTTTGAGCGCTTCGGCGCGTTGATAGAGCGCAATCGACTTGTCGAGCGTTTCATCGCCGGCTTCCAAGGTGCGCACGATCGTTTCGAGCTCCGCCAGCGCGGCCTCGAATTCAAGTTTCTCAACAGGCGTATCAGACATGGCAGCGACCATGGCGGCTCATGCTCCCCCCGGCAAGCGTCACTCGCTCTTGGCGAACGGATCCTTGATGCCCGGCACGATCTCGGGACGATTGTCCTCGGGTTCGGCTTCGGCGGCGAGCGCTTCGTCGGCAGCCTTCGCAGCATCTTCGCGCTCCTTGCGCAACTCGTCGATCAGCGCTTCACGATCGGAATCGAGCGTCGTGTCGACGGCGACATTTTCCTTGCCTGCCTTCTTGGCGGCCTTGGCAACCGCAGCATCGAGTTCGCGCTGACTGGTCAGGCCCAACGTCACCGGATCCTTCGGCTGGATATTCGCCATGTTCCAGTGCGTCCGCTCCTTGATCGCGCCAATCGTCGTGCGGGTGGTGCCGATAAGCTTGCCGATCTGCGCGTCGGACAGTTCAGGGTGGTTCTTGAGCAGCCAAGCAATGCCGTCGGGCTTGTCCTGGCGCTTGGACACAGGCGTGTAACGCGGGCCCTTCGTGCGGGTGACCGAGTCGGGCGCCTTTTGCATCTCAAGGACATAGTCCTCGTCGGCCTGGCCGCGCTCGATTTCCTCGTGCGTGAGCTCACCCGAGCGGACCGGGTCGCGGCCGGTCAGCTTGGTCGAGGCAGTGTCGTCGGCAATCGCCTGGACCTCGAGGATGTGCAGGCCGCAAAATTCGGCGATCTGCGTGAACGAAAGCGACGTGTTTTCGACCAGCCATGCAGCGGTCGCGTGGGGCATCAGGGGCTTGGCCATGATGGATCTCCGTTAGACATAGAAAGGGCCGCCCCTTTCCAGAGCGGCCGCGTTGCCAATGGAGATACGCCTTTGGCCCGATAAGCGCAAGGGATGGCAGGGAAATAACCGCAATGGACTGTCTTTGACGCGACCCGGAGACAGCACCTGCCTATCAGACTGGGCGATGACCATTTCTTCGCTATTTGACGCGCTCGATACGTTGCGTCCGCCGCATCTGGCCCTGCTGCGTGGTGCAGCGCGGCCAAGCGAGCTCGATGGCGACGCCTACGAAGTGACCGGGCCGCGACATGAATGGCTCGGTTTCGTATGGCAAAGCAGCGATGGCTGGCGTGCGGGAAAATCCATCCGCCAAGGCAGCGCGCCGTTTGCGACGCGCAAGGGCGCAGCGCGCTCGTTACGCTAGTCGACCTTCAGCACGATCTTGCCGACATGCTCTCCCGCTTCCATGCGCGCATGCGCCTTGGCGGCATCTTGTAGTGCGAAAACTTCATCCATCACCGGGCGAAGACGACCGCCCTCGACGAACGGCCAGACGTGCGCTTTCAATTCGTCGGCCACCATCGTCTTGAACGCGGGTGATCTTGCCCGCAGGGTCGAGCCCGTGAGGATTAGGCGGCGGCGCATTACATCCATAATGGGTAGTTCTGCCTTGGCCCCGCGCTGGAAGGCGATCGATACATGGCGGCCCTCATCGGCGAGGCACGCCAGGTTACGCGGCACATAGTCGCCGCCAACCATGTCGAGCACCACATCGACGCCCCTGCCCTCGGTGTGATCCTTGACGACGTCGACGAAATCTTCGGTGTTGTAGTTGATTGCGAGCGCCGCGCCTTCCTTCTCGGCACGCACGCATTTCGCATCGCTGCCGCAAGTCACGATCACAGTCAGGCCGAACAATTGCCCGAGCTTGATCGCCATGGTGCCGATGCCGCTAGTCCCGCCATGAACAAGCACGGTATCGCCATCGGCCGCGAAACCGCGTTCGAACAGGTTGGTCCAGACGGTGAAAAGCGTTTCGGGCATCGCCGCCGCCTCTTCCATGGAAAGGCCTTCCGGGATCGCGATGCAATTGCCGATCGGGGCGCTGCAGAATTCGGCATAGCCGCCCCCGGCGACTAGCGCGCACACCTCGCGGCCCATCATGCTGTCTGGCCCGGCAACCACCTTGCCGGCCACCTCGAGGCCGGGGATGTCGCTTGCGCCGGGCGGCGGCGGATAGAAACCCATCCGCTGAAGAACGTCGGGCCGATTGACGCCCGCTGCTTCCACATCGATCAGCACCTCCCCTGCCTGCGGGACGGGGCGAGCGCGCTCTTCGAGGACTAGTTGCTCCGGCCCCCCGGCTTCACGGATGGCGATGCAACGCATATGATCGGACATGTAGTCTCCAACAAGGAAGGTCGTTTTTTCCAGCACTTGTTGCAGCGCGAGGCCGTCTTGCCAACGGGTTGCAGACAGACACGATCAGCGCCGCCGGCAAAAGTAACCCAGCAAGACTGCCACCACCCCGATCAGGCTGATGAATGCAGCCGAGACCGCTCCTGAAGCAAATTCGCCCATGAAAATCGGGGAAGCCGCCGTCTCGGGATCGCCCCGAAAGGCGCAAGAGGCGGCGGCATTCCGGCTTGTCAGTAGACGGTGGAACGATGATTGCCGCGACACATCAATGCCACCGGCACGATGTGATCGGCATGCTTGTTCCCCTGCGTATCCATATCTTCCGCGAAGAAAACGCGTTCCCCACTTTGAGCGGCCTTAAGACCACTCGTGACGAACTCTTCGGCCGAAATATGGATGTCAGGCGAACCGTCATCCGGACGGATCACCCCACACGCAGATTTACGATCAAGTTCGACAATAGTGCCGTACATGACATTCTCCTTTTTTTAAAAACGGGGGGTGAGTCCCGCGGCAGATTGATTAACACACATCAATAAAATTGTAAATTGATTTGAGCGCATCAGCGGGGCGGTAACGCATCGCGCGGATCGCAGAACCGCTTGTTTCCATTCGGCACAGGAAGTTCAAAGCGGTCGCACTGGCATCGCACGCGATCTACAACGCAAGATGCCGCCCGCTCCGAGGGGCGGTAGGGGCGCGGTCCTGCCTTCTGCGGAAAGCAGATATGCGCACACAAGGGATCGCGCCTCTTTACCAACTTTGTTGAGTCGGCGTCCGTTTTTGGACGCGTATGGATCGAGCTCGCCACCCTGCGCACACACGAGGGGTGGCGGGCGCGGTTCCGTTGTAGTGGACGGGGCCGCGCCCTTATCCACAGATTTTGCGAGTCGACGCGTTGACAGGTGCGCGGTCCTTCCAGACGCTGCCTGGCATGGACGAAGAAGACGATTTCAAGCCCGGCGATCCGATTGTCGAAATCGGCAAGGAAGACCTCGATCCGCTGTCGGTCCACGAACTCGACAAGCGCATCGCGCTCCTCAAGGCCGAGATCATACGGACGGAGGCGCACAAGGCCGGCAAATCCAGCCATCTTTCCGTCGCCGATGCGCTCTTCAAGAAGAGCTGAGGGCTACATGCGATCGGCACCCTTGATCGAATCGCCGCGCGTCCCGACATTGATCGGGTAAGGAGACAGATTTCATGCCTAGTTTTGCCCGCGAACTCGAACAGACGCTGCACAATGCGCTGGGCGAGGCGAGCAAGCGTCGCCACGAATATGCGACGCTCGAACATCTTCTCATCGCGCTGATCGACGATGAGCATGCAGCGCAGGTCATGGATGCCTGCGGTGTGGATCGCACCGAACTTCGCGGAACGGTCAAACAATATCTCGATGGCGAGCTTGGCGCCTTGGTCAGCGACAGCGCCACCGACCCCAACCCGACAAGTGGGTTCCAGCGGGTCGTGCAGCGCGCCATCCTGCACGTACAAAGCTCGGGCCGCGAAGAAGTGACCGGCGCAAACCTTCTGGTCGCCCTGTTCAGCGAGCGCGAAAGCTATGCCGTCTATTTTCTGCAGCAACAGGACATGAGCCGCCTCGACGCGGTGACCTTCATCTCGCATGGCGTCGGCAAGGGCAGCGATAGCATCGCCTCGAGCCCGCCTGAAGGCGCTGGCGAGCCCGATGAAAAGACCGAAACGACCGCCAAGGGCGACAAGAAAGAAAGTGCGCTCGACCAGTTTACGGTCAATCTCAACAAGAAGGCCGAGGACGGCAAGATCGATCCGCTGATCGGCCGCGGTCCCGAAGTCGATCGCACGGTCCAGATCCTGTGCCGCCGTTCGAAGAACAACCCGCTTTACGTGGGCGATCCTGGCGTCGGCAAGACTGCCATCGCGGAAGGTCTTGCGCGCAAGATCGTCGAAAACGACGTGCCCGAAGTGCTGAAGGAAGCGGTGATCTACGCGCTCGATATGGGCGCGCTGCTGGCCGGAACCCGCTATCGCGGCGATTTCGAGGAACGGCTGAAGCAAGTCGTGAACGAGCTTGAAAAACTGCCTCACGCGGTCCTCTTCATCGACGAAATTCACACCGTCATCGGCGCCGGTGCAACCAGTGGCGGAGCGATGGATGCGTCAAATCTTTTGAAGCCCGCACTTTCCTCGGGTTCGATCCGCTGCATCGGTTCGACCACTTACAAGGAATTTCGCAACCATTTCGAAAAAGACCGCGCGCTGCTCCGTCGTTTCCAGAAGATCGACGTCAACGAGCCGACGGTCGAGGAAACGGTGCAGATCCTCATGGGGCTCCGCTCCTACTTCGAAGAGCATCACAATGTGAAATATATGCCCGATGCCATCAAGGCCGCGGTGGAACTTTCGGATCGCTACATCCATGACCGCAAGCTGCCCGACAAGGCGATCGACGTAATCGACGAAGTTGGCGCGATGCAGATGCTCAAGGCTCCCTCCAAGCGCCGCAAGCAGATGGATGTCGCGGAAATTGAAGCCGTGGTCGCGACCATGGCGCGCATTCCGCCGAAATCGGTGTCGAGCGACGACAAGCGCGTGCTCGAAACGCTCGAGCAGGATCTGAAACGCGTCGTCTTCGGCCAGGATCTGGCGATCGAAAAGCTCTCGGCAGCGATCAAGCTGTCGCGTGCCGGGCTTCGCGAGCCCAACAAGCCGATCGGCAATTATCTCTTCTCCGGCCCCACGGGTGTCGGCAAGACCGAAGTGGCGCGCCAGTTGGCCTCGATCCTCGGCATTCCGCTCCAGCGCTTCGACATGAGCGAATATATGGAGCGTCACAGCGTATCGCGCCTCATCGGCGCGCCTCCGGGCTATGTCGGTTACGACCAGGGCGGCCTCTTGACCGACGCGGTCGACCAGCAACCCCACAGCGTGATCCTGCTCGATGAGATCGAGAAGGCGCATCCGGATCTGTTCAATATCCTGCTTCAGGTCATGGATAACGGGAAGCTGACCGATCATCACGGCAAGTCGGTCGACTTCCGCAACGTGGTGCTGATCATGACGACCAATGCGGGCGCCGCAGATATGGCGCGCGAGAGCATCGGTTTCGGCAATATGACGCGCGAAGATGCGCAGGACGATGCGGTGAAGAAGATGTTCACGCCCGAATTCCGCAACCGTCTGGATGCGGTAGTGCCGTTCGGTTACCTGCCGCCTGCAGTCGTGCGCCGCGTGGTCGAGAAATTCTTCCTCGAACTCGAACTGCAGCTTGCCGATCGCGACGTGCATATCGAGCTCGACGAGAACTCCAAGGACTGGCTGGTCGAGAAGGGCTACGACAAGCTCTACGGCGCCCGCCCGATGGCGCGTCTTATCCAGGAGAAGATCAAGCAGCCGCTCGCGGAGGAACTGCTGTTCGGCAAGCTGGCCGGCGGCGGCGAGGTCATGGTGCATGTGAAGGACGGCAAGCCCGCCTTCGAAATTACCCCGGCAGCGCCCAAGAACGGCAGGAAGAAGAAGGCTGCGCCGAAAAAGGCCCCCGAAGCCGAGAAGGCCGAGGGCAAGCCTGCCAGAAAACCGGCAGCCAAGAAGAAAGCGCCGGCCAAAAAGAAGGCGGACAGCAAGGACAAGGGATAAGCCCGCTTCCTTTCGCGGTTTCACAAAGTCGGCGTGGCCTTTATGGTCGCGCCGATTTGTTTCTATCGGAGAGATTTATGAACCGCTTGCTTGCCGCTGCCAGCCTGATCGCGCTGTCGGCCACCCCTACCCTTGCCCACGACCCCGCATTCGACGTCGACATGATCGATTTGCATGTGCGCACAATTTCGGCCGACGCCTATGAAGGGCGCGCACCCGATACGCGCGGTGAAGCAATGACGGTCGGCTATATTTCGGGTGCGCTTGCCGCGGCGGGCGTCCAGCCGGGCGGCGAAGTCAACGAAACCGGATTGCGCAGCTGGACCCAGGCCGTGCCGCTGCAAAAATCGACGCTGGTCGATGATCCCGCAGCCTCGGTGACGATGGCGAGCGGCGAAGTAATGCAGCTCACGCAGGGCGAAAATATCGCCATCCGCGCGCCGCAGAACGGCGCTGCGCAGGTCAACCTTGATGACGCCGAGCTGATTTTCGCCGGCTACGGCGTCACCGCGCCAGAGCGGGGCTGGGACGATTTCAAGGACATGGATGTCGATGGCAAGATCATCGTCGTGCTCGTCAACGATCCCGATTTCGAAGGCGGCGAAGGCGATTTCGGCGGCAAGGAAATGACCTATTACGGTCGCTGGACCTACAAATATGAGGAAGCCGCGCGCCGCGGGGCTGCGGGCGTGCTTGTGATCCACGAAAACGAGCCTGCTTCCTATGGCTGGGCGACCGTACGCAATTCTAACAACCAGACCTTCGACATTGTCCGTACCGATCCGGGCGAAGCGCATAGCGGACTGCAGGGCTGGATGCACCGCGACCTTGCGGTGAAGCTCATGGCCGATAGCGGCATCGACTTTGAAGATGCCAAAGCGATGGCGCGAAAGAAGGACTTCCAGCCGATCACGCTCAAGTCCACGATGGACGTCGCGATCCTCGCCGAGCTTGAGCAGGTCGAGGCGCAGAATGTCGTCGGCATCCTGCCCGGCACCAGCCGCGCCGACGAATATGTCATCTATTCGGCGCACCACGACCATATCGGCGTCGGTGCAGCCGACGCTAATGGCGACACGATCTTCAACGGTGCGCTAGATAACGCGACAGGCGTCGCCCACGTCATCGAGCAGGCGCGCGCTTTTGCCGACATGGGGCCGCAAGAGCGTTCGATCGTCTTCCTGTTCGTCGGCGCCGAAGAGCGCGGTTTGCTCGGCACCAAATATTACGTCAACAATCCGCTCTACGCGCTGGAAAAGACAGCAGGCGTGCTCAATACGGACAGCCTTGGCGTTTTCGGCCCGGCGAGTGATTTTTCGATCAGCGGATCGGCGCGGCTCGAATTGCTCGACATGCTGATCGAGGAGGCCGCGGATTTTGGTCTAACCTTTGCGCCCGATCCGCGCCCCGAAGCGGGCAGCTTCTTCCGGTCGGATCACTTCCCTTTCGCGCAGGCCGGCGTACCCGCCGTTAGCTTCCGCTCGGGCCAGCAACTTACCCAGGGCGGGGCCGACCGCGCTGCCGAGCTTGCCGCGGACTATATCGCCAACCGCTACCACCAGCCGGACGATGAATGGTCGCCCGAATGGAACCTCGATGGCATTGTCGCCAACGCCAAGCTGCTGCACCAGGTCGGCACGCGCCTCGCCAATGGCGGCGAGTGGCCCAAGTGGGAAGACGGCAGCGAATTTGGGGCCGTTCGAGCCCAAAGCGACTTTGCCCGCCAGGATCATGGGGACGACTGATGGCCCTGACCTTCTACACCAACCCGATGAGCCGCGGGCAGATCGCTCGCTGGGCGCTGCATGAAGCGGGCGTCGATTACGACCAGAAGATAATATCCTATGGCGAAGAGATGAAGTCGGAGCCCTACCTATCGATCAATCCGATGGGCAAGGTGCCGGCGATCGATCATGATGGTACGGTCGTCACCGAGTGCGCCGCGATCTGCCATTATCTCGCGGAAATGTTCAAGCCCGATTTGTTGCCGAAGGATGCCGAGAAGGCAGCCTATTTCCGATGGATGTTCTACGCCGCCGGCCCCGTCGAGGCGGCGGTCACGAACAAGTCCATGGGGTTTGAAGTTACCGAGCCCGACAAGAAAGGCATGCTCGGCTATGGCGACTATGATCTCGTGATGGATGTGCTGGAAAAGCATTTCGCGGCGAACGACTACGTCGTCGGCGACCGCTTCACCATGGCCGATGTCTATCTTGGCAGCCATGTAAGCTGGGGCTTGCAATTCGGCACGATGCCCGAACGCGGCAGCTTCAAGGCCTATGCCGAGCGGCTGACCGCGCGCGATGCCTGGAAGGCAGCCAAGGCGATCGATGTCGACCTGATCGCCAAGGCGCAGGCCAAATAGTCTGGTCTAGAACAAGGGCAGCGGTGGGCCGGACGTCGGCTTGTCAGCGCCCTTTGTCGCCGAGCCGCGCGATTGCGCTATCCCGGGAGCGCTGTTGCGTGCTTGCAGCGTCGGCTGCTGGGGCATGGCAAGCAGGGTCAGGGCAGTCAGGCTAATCATCGGCTTCGTCCTTTCAGACTTGCCCTTTGCTCCAAAAGAAATGGCCCGACGCTGAACGCCGGGCCATTCGTCTGTTCAGGTTGGCGTATCGCCTATTCGCGGCTGCCCATGAAGCGCAGCAGGAACAGGAACATGTTGATGAACGCCATGTAGAGATGCAGCGCGCCGTAGATGGTGGTCTTGGCCATCATCTCGGCATTGCCGCGCACCTGGAAGTAGATGCTCTTCACTTCCTGCGTCTTGTAGGCCGTGAAGGCCGCGAAGATCAGCAGGCCGATCGCGCTCATCGCCAGGTCGGCCGTGGCCGACTTGAACACCAGAACATTGAGCAGCATGGCGGCAAACAGACCCCAGATGCCCATGATCAGGAAGGTGCCCCAGCCCGACAGATCTTTCTTCGTCGTATAGCCCCAGAAGCTGAGGCCGCCGAAGGCGATTGCAGTCGTAAAGAAGGTCTGCGCGATCGAGACCGGTGTGAACGTCATGAAGATCGTACTGATCGAGGCGCCGACAAGCGCCGCATAGATCCAGTATGTCGCCCGCGCCGTCTGCACCGACATCTTGAAGATGCGGAACTGGAGCCACATCACCAAGGCGAACGGACCGAACATCATCGCCCATGCAAGCATCGTCGGCGCGCCGGTTGCCGGATCGTAGAGCAGGCCGACAAAGCCCGCCTGCGCCGCCAGCAGCGACACGATCCCCGTCAGCAAGATGCCCGAGGCCATGTAGTTGTAGACGCCGAGCATATACTTGCGCAGGCCCTCGTCGCGTTTGGCGCGCGGGACGCTGGCACTCGTCGCGGGGTCGAAGCCCTGCGTCGTGGTGCGCTCGTCAAACTGATTAGCCATGTTCTCTCCTTGCAGGCCGGAATGGCCTGGTTAGCCCTGTGTTCTGCAGCAATATCGGTGTTTTCCGGGTCCAGTTCAAGCAAAACAGGATATTCACCATGGCGGACCATGGCCTGTCTTGATCATCAAACGCTGAACCACCACCTAGGCGACTCGTTGATCTGACACGCGCCGACCTTGCGCGCCAAGAACATTTGTGGAACAAAAGGGCGGCAATGCTGACCAATATCTCGGTGCGCGGGGCGCGCGAACATAATCTCAAGGGCGTGGATATCGATATCCCGCGCGAAAGCCTGACGGTCATCACCGGGCTGTCAGGATCGGGCAAGTCGAGCCTCGCCTTCGATACGATCTATGCCGAGGGGCAGCGTCGTTATGTGGAATCGCTGAGCGCCTATGCGCGCCAGTTCCTCGAGATGATGCAGAAGCCCGACGTCGAGCATATCGACGGCCTCTCCCCCGCCATCTCGATCGAACAGAAGACGACGAGCAAGAACCCGCGCTCGACGGTGGCGACAGTGACTGAAATCTACGATTATATGCGTCTTCTGTGGGCGCGGGTTGGCATTCCGTATTCGCCCGCGACAGGCGAACCCATCCAGGCCCAGCAGGTAAGCCAGATGGTCGACCGCGCCATGCAACTGCCTGCAAAGTCGCGTTATCTGCTCCTCGCTCCTGTCGTGCGCGGACGCAAAGGCGAATATAAGAAAGAAATCGCGGAGTGGCAGAAGCAGGGCTTCACGCGCATCCGCATCGACGGCGAAGTCTATCCGATCGATGAGGCCCCTGCCCTCGACAAGAAATACAAGCACGACATCGAGATCGTCGTCGACCGTATCGTCATCAAGGATGGCATCGAGGCCCGCCTCGCCGACAGTTTCGAGACCGCGCTGAAGCTGGCCGACGGGCTGGCGTTCCTCGACCCCGCCGATCCGAGCGAGGAGCAGGTCGAAGCCAAGGGCGGCATGAAGCTCGACCACGCCTCGCCCGGGCGGCTGGTTTTCTCCGAACGCTTTGCCTGTCCCGTCTCGGGCTTCACGATTAGCGAAATCGAACCGCGGTTGTTCTCATTCAACGCGCCGCAGGGCGCCTGCCCGTCATGTGACGGTCTTGGCGAGATGATGGAGTTCGACGAAGACCTCGTCGTTCCCAACCACGGCTTGTCGCTCAAGAAGGGTGCGGTTGTGCCCTGGGCCAAGAGCCAGCCGCCCTCACCCTATTACATGCAGGTGCTCGGCAGCCTTGCCCGCGCCTATGAATTTTCGTTGGAGAAGCCATGGGCGGACCTGCCCGAGGAAGCCAAAGCGGTCATTCTTTACGGCACCAAGGGCAAACCTGTGGTGCTCCGTTTCATTGACGGCAAGAAAAGCTACGAGGTCAAGAAGCCGTTCGAAGGCGTGATCGGCAATCTGGAACGCCGCTTGCGCACGACCGAGAGTGCGTGGATGCGCGAGGAGCTTTCCAAATATCAAGCCGCGCACCCTTGCGACGCCTGCAACGGCGCTCGCCTGCGGCCGGAAGCGCTCGCGGTAAAGATCGCCGGCGAGGACATCAGTCTTTCGGCGCGCCGTTCGGTGGCCGATGCGGTCGAATGGTTTTCGACGGTCGAGGAGAAGTTGACCGAGCAGCAAAAGGCGATCGCCAAGGCAATCCTCAAGGAAATCAACGAGCGCCTCGGTTTTCTCCACAATGTCGGCCTTGATTATCTCAACCTCGACCGGCGCTCGGGCACGCTGTCCGGCGGGGAAAGCCAGCGCATCCGCCTCGCCAGCCAGATCGGTAGCGGCCTTTCCGGCGTGTTGTACGTCCTCGACGAACCCTCGATCGGCCTCCACCAGAAGGATAATGATCGCCTGCTCGAGACGCTCAAGCGGTTGCGCGAACTCGGCAACACCGTGCTTGTCGTCGAACATGATGAAGACGCCATTCGCACCGCCGATCATGTCATCGACATGGGTCCGGGCGCAGGCGTCAAAGGCGGCGAAGTGGTCTGCGCCGGCACACTGGACGAAATCCTGCAATGCGAGGAAAGTCTGACCGCCGATTATCTCTCCGGCCGCCGCGAAATTGCGGTTCCTCAAAAGCGCCGCAAGGGCACAGGCAAGAAGCTTACGCTCAAGGGCGCGAAGGCCAATAACCTGCAGGACGTCACGGCCTCGATTCCGCTCGGCACCTTCACCTGCGTCACCGGCGTATCAGGTTCGGGCAAATCGAGCTTTACCATCGACACCCTCTATGCCGCGGCCGCCCGTGCACTTAATGGCGCGCGCATCCTGTCGGGCAAATATGATCGTATCGATGGGCTCCAACATCTCGACAAGGTCATCGATATCGACCAGTCGCCGATCGGCCGCACCCCGCGTTCCAACCCTGCAACCTATACGGGCGCCTTTACCCAGATCCGAGACTGGTTCGCCGGACTGCCCGAAAGCCAGGCGCGCGGCTACAAACCCGGCCGCTTCAGCTTCAATGTGAAGGGTGGCCGCTGCGAGGCCTGCAAGGGTGATGGCCTCCTCAAGATCGAAATGCACTTTCTGCCCGACGTCTACGTCACCTGCGACGTCTGTCACGGTCAACGCTACAATCGCGAAACGCTAGAGGTGAAGTTTAAAGGCAATTCGATCGCTGATGTCCTGGACATGACGGTCGACGATGCTGCCAGCTTCTTCAAGGCGGTACCGTCGATCCGAGACAAGATGGAGATGCTTCAGCGCGTCGGTCTTGGCTATATCAAGGTCGGCCAGCAAGCGACGACGCTATCGGGCGGCGAAGCCCAGCGTATCAAGCTGGCCAAGGAGCTTTCGAAACGGGCGACGGGCCGCACGCTCTATATTCTCGACGAACCCACCACAGGCCTGCATTTCGAAGATGTGCGCAAACTGCTGGAAGTGCTTCACACCCTGGTCGAGCAGGGCAATACCGTGGTGGTGATCGAGCATAATCTCGATGTCATCAAGACGGCCGACCACATCCTTGATCTCGGGCCGGGTGGCGGCGCAAATGGCGGTACCGTTGTGGCACAGGGAACGCCCGAACAGGTCGCTGCCAACAAGGACAGCTACACCGGAAGCTATCTCAAACCGATGCTCGCTAAAAAACCCGTGAGGGCGACCGCTAAATCGACCGAGAAGACGCCCGCTTAAGCGGGCTCGGCAAGCACTGCGCACGCGGCGCGCCCTCCGGCGTCGCCGGTCGGGTCAGTGACATAGTCATCGGCTGCTTCATGGATAACCAGCGCGGTGCCGTCCCCGTCGCTAAATGCGGGCTCCACTCCCGCATAGGTCACGCCGGCGACTATATATGTCGCCGCACCAGTTCCGTCATCGCCAACATTCATGTTCGCAAGGTCACCCAAGTGCGCACCGTCGGGATTATCGCGGCCATGCTCCTTGCCCATTGGATTCCAGTGTCCACCCGCCGAGCTGAAATCGGGCGCTTTGCACGACCCGGTTGTGTGCAGGTGCACCGCATGGACTCCGGGCGCCAATCCCTCGACCGAAATGCGCAGCTGCATGCCCGATGGCTCTTGCAGATAGGCGACACTGCCGACCTGTTCGCCCGACGGCGACATCAGGGCGACCTCACCCTCATCGGCAGGAGCCGTGTTTTCATTGATGCTGTTAGTCTGGTCGCTATTATCTGCGTTGGTACAAGCAGCGCACGCCAAAGTGGCGGCAATCAAAGGCAGGCGGCACGTCATCTCGGTCTCCTTGGCTAACTGAGGGCCAACGGGAAACCGCTGACTTGGTTCATTCCGCAGTACGAGAAAAAAGGATTTCGACCCGCCGGTTTTGCGCCTCTCTCACGCCATCGGAAGTTCCGATAAGTAGCGCCGCTTCGCCCTCCGCCTCGATGGCGATAACTTCGGCCGGAACGCCGCGGTCGATCAGTGCATCACGCACCGCCTCTGCGCGACGTTGTGAAATCCGGCGATTGACCGCTGCCGGTCCCGATCGGTCGCTATGGCCGGTAAGCGTGATCGCAAGGCCGTCGGTAAAGGAGGAGGCCGCGTCATCCACGATCATTGCGCCGTCCTCATCGACGCCCATTTGCCCCCATGGGAAGAAGACGATGAACGGACCGGGCAATGTTTCGGACGCAGCGCAAGACCCATTGCTTCCCGAGGCGCGATCGTCGGCACAAGCTAACGCACTGGTCGTGGCGTCATGATCTTGTGCACCTAGCGTGGACGGCATGAGCACGCTCGACAGGAACGCGGCGGCGCAAGCGAACTTGAACAAGGAAGTCATAGGTGAACACTAGAGAACGGTGTCATGCGCGCAAGCGCAAAGAAAAAGGGACCGGTCCGAAGACCGATCCCTCTTTTCTTGCGGCCGCTAAGCTGTTGCCAGCTTTGCTGCCCCGCTTGGCTTAGCCACGCTCCGGTTCGGGCGGTGGCGGCGGCGGCGGCGGCGGCGGCGGCGGCGG
>JABDNH010000003.1 GCA_013001055.1 Sphingomonas sp.
GATGACAGTGAAAAACCGGGTGCTGCCGGTCGCATTGGCGTGAAAATAGGCGTTGTTGGCTAACGTCGTTGTCAGGCAGGTGGCGAAATCGGGAAACAGCGGGTTATTGCCGATAGCGCGCGTCGGAATATCGAGTGCCATCGCCTCATCTGCGTGTTCCTCCAGCCAAGCCAGCGCGGCGGCACAGGTCGCAATGCCTTTCCACAGAGCTGGCTTGTCGATGAGTTGAAAGCCACCGCTGTCCCCCAAGATAGTAACGCCGGGCCGCCTATCAAACATCCCGGAGGGCGTCCTTCGGCCAATGAACTGACCATAGGAAAACAGTGCGCGGTCGGTGCAAAACAACGGGTTGCCCGAGTCAAGGAAATCGAAATCGGCAGGGGATAATCCGGCGGGCAACTGCCCATTACGAATTGCAGATAAGGGTTTTCGTGGAAAGGTGTGCTGAATTTCCTGTCCCGCGACCAAATAGATGGCGCGGCCTTGCTGCCGCGCGCGATAGTCGAACGTCATGTTGAATTCCAATGTGAGGTTTCCCCGCGACGTTCTGCACGTCGCGGGGATGTGGTGGTCAGGCGGCGGTTGCGGGCGTGTCGCTAGCGGTCGGTGCGAGCTGCTTGGGGGCGCGCACCCTTTCGAGAAGTTGGCGCGAGCGGGTATCGCGGCCTTTCTCCAGCGTTTGTATATAGGCACGAACAACTGCCTCACCGGTCGAGGTTTCGACCATGAGCAGACCTTCTGGATCTAACTCCCATAAGAGCCTGCCGTCCGGCGCAAGCGTGAGCAGCGAGGGGATGACCGCCAAGAGATCGCTCTGCATCACGCGTACACCGGTGGAGCCATCCGAGACTACGGCAAAGCTGACGCTTTGAGCTTTGTCGCGCTTAAATGTGATTTTGCCGTCCGAGATCGTGACGGCCACCTCCGCTTCCGATTTGCTCTTGCTCACCAGCAGTCTGAGGAATTTTGAACGGAAGTCAGAAACGGCCGACCCATCCATGAGGGCATCTGCTACAGGCTTGAAATCCGGGCTGACGCGAGACGTCCAGTTGGTGCGAAATTCCGTCAGCGGGACGAGCGAAAGGTGTCCATTCAGCTTCTTGTCGGTGTGTGCAAACTTCACACGGACCCGGCTGCCGCTGGTAGAAAGTTCGAACCCCTTTTCGCCTAAGTATCCGGCACAAACGCTCGGTTGGAGTAAGCGCTCGGCCATGGTGTTGCGCGTTCGCTTATCCACAAAGCGGATTGCTTTGCTACCGACATCGAGGTCCACGACGTCGCGGGGGATTACCTCGACAATACGCGTGTCGTGCGAACGTGCACCGGCGACCGAAAATTTGCCATCGTCCCAAAGATAAGTTGCGTAGGCAGGAAGCATCGGTGTTGCAGCGTTCGGCTCATCATCCGGCTGCAAGTCGGAAACTGGTTCCTTGCTGACCGTGTCCGGGATGATTCGAGTTCCCACGGACATGAGTTGATGCCAATACCGCATCTCGGGTGAAGCATTTTCCAGTCCGGATGCGCGATAGCCCGCGACGCTGGCGAGGGCACTATTGCTGGCGTTGGGTAGCGGAACTAACCGCACTCCCGACTGCTCCTGCCGCACCATTACTAGCATCGGTCGTCCGGGGATGAGGGCAGGAAGATTTAATTCGGCGGGCAGCGTCACTGCGGCGGGGCTGTCGAAGGCATCTTCAACGACGCTATCAGGTGCATGCTCGTAGGTGTCGCTCTCCTTGCTCGCGCTACCGTTGCCTCCAAGGGATTTAATGAGGCCCTGCTGCTGCTGCTGCTCCAAATACCACGTCAGCCATTCATCGAAAGCGAGATTTGCGTGTTCGTCACGTCGACGCAAAAGGGCTTCAAGGACTTGTGCAAAAGGGCGAACGCGTGTCTGACGTCTGGCTCTCTCGTCAGAGGAAATGCTTTTGTCATTGACGTTTATGCCAGTCAGAAACTGCGCGACTAGGTGGCAATCAAGCACCTTCGATGTGGTGCTGTAATCATTATCCCGAGCCAGTTTTTCCACGCCCTTGCGGCCATATCTCTCCACGTAATGGAAAATATCGAAGTGTAGCTTCCCACGGTTTTCGGTGGCCGTTCCCTCAAGAGTGAACAGAGCTTGAGTTTGGTCACGCAGCTGGGCTGCCTCATTTACGGCGGCATCGGGAAGCGAAGCGGGCTGCTGGTCAACGTCAGTTGTCGGATTTTCGATAGTCACGAGTATTCATCTCCGGCAGCAATGCGGCTGCGGGCGCCGAATCAGATTCAGTTCTGATTGGAAGGCGACGCAGCAATCGAAGCTGCCAAAGGGACCGAACTCCCACGCCCAGATGAATACGAGTACTCGCGTTCGGGATTTCCAATACCCTCGACCATCGAAAAGTCAAGCGAAACCTTATGGTTAACGTCGCTGTGCCGCAACCGACTGCCTTGCAATGCGCACCAATAATTGCAGCGCCGAGATGTGAACTTCACATTATGGCGATGCGCGTCGATCGGCAGATCGGCCTGATGTGGAAGCCGCGATGGCAAGGGTTGAACAAAACATGATCACTTCCCATCTATCCCCGCCGTTTGGTCTGCGCCCAGGACCTCAGTTTACATGTAATGCAGGTTGCAATTGCGCCGGGAAGGTCACGTGTGCATTGGCGCGGGCGACATCGACTGTCCCCGTTTCGATCGGCTGGCGCAGCGAATCGAGCACACCGCGCTGGAATTCGGGTAGCTCGTCGAGAAACAGGACGCCCAGATGCGCCAGGCTGATTTCGCCGGGTTTCACCTTCAAACCGCCGCCAACCAGCGCCGGCATCGAGGCCGAATGGTGCGGTGCCCGAAAAGGGCGGCGACGCTTCATGACTCCGCCCGTCAGATCGCCCGACACGCTGGCAATCATCGAAACTTCAAGCGCTTCGCCCGGCGACAAAGGCGGCAATATCGAAGGCAGGCACGCCGCCAGCATCGATTTGCCCGATCCCGGCGGCCCGCTCATCAGGAGGTTGTGCCCGCCAGCGGCTGCGATTTCGAGCGCGCGCTTGGCCGTCTCATGCCCTTTCACCTCAGCAAGGTCCGGCCCGACGCCCAAGGCTTCCGCTTCGCCCGGTTCGGGCGCCTGCAACAATGTAGTCCCTTTGAAATGCGCGATCAGCGCCAACAGGTCGCGCGGCGCCAGCACTTCGACATCGCCCGCCCACGCCGCTTCGGGGCCTTGTTCTTCGGGGCAGATCAATCCCATGTCCTCGCTGCTGGCATGGAGAGCGGCAAGCAAGACGCCAGGGCTAGGCGTTATACGTCCATCCAATCCCAGTTCGCCCACTGCGACATAATGCGAGAGCATATCCGCATCGATCGCGCCGATCGCCGCCAGCAGTCCCAGCGCGATCGGCAGATCGTAGTGCGATCCTTCCTTGGGCAAGTCGGCCGGCGACAGGTTCACGACGATGCGCTTGGGCGGCAACGCTAGCCCGACCGCGCCCAATGCTGCGCGTACGCGCTCACGGCTCTCCGCCACCGCCTTGTCGGGCAGTCCGACGACGATGAAGGCGGGGATGCCACTGCTCAACTGAACCTGGCATTCAACCGAACGCGCTTCGAGCCCGAGATAGGCCACGGTCATGACGGTCGCGACCATCAGCGCAGCCCTCGCAGGGCAAATAATATTAGGGTCACATCCCTCCTGGCTTCGGCAGCGCCGACCGTAACCGCGAAAAGTTGAAAAACAAGTCACTGGCCGTCTTGTGAATGCAACACACGGCTACCACATGTGACCCATGGTGGCCCGCAAGAAGAAATGGATCGACAAGGAGCCGACACGAACGGTGATGTTTGCGCTCGGCGTCGTCGTCGTTCTTATCTCGCCGGTGGTGGGCGCCATTCCCGGGCCCGGCGGCGTCTTCGTCTTTGCCTTTGGCTTGGCATTGATGCTCCGCACCAGTCGTTGGGCGCGGCGCCAATATGTACGCTTCAAGCGCTGGCAGCCCGAAGCTGGGCGCTGGGCGGATCTTGGTCTCCGACGCAAGAGCGCGCTGCGTCGCCGCAAGGCGCGCAAACAGGGCAAGCAGGATTGTGTCGCCGACGCGAGTCATATCGCCGAAGACGTTGACTAATGCGTGCCATGTGCTTAATGGCGCCCTCAAGCGAGGCCGCGCAGAGCGGCCCTTTTCATTTTGATTTTAGAGGCATGAGCGATGAAGCGCACTTTTCAGCCGAGCAACCTGGTCCGCAACCGCCGTCACGGATTCCGTGCGCGGATGGCCGACGCCAACGGTCGCAAGGTTCTGGCCCGCCGTCGGGCAAAGGGCCGCAAGCGCCTGAGCGCCTGAGCGTAATCACAAAAAGAAGCGATTTCCTTGCTGCGAACCGCGGCAAGCGCGTTGCCATGCCTGGCTTCGTGCTGTTGGTGCACGACCGCAAGGATGACGATCCCGCTATCCGTTTCGGCCTGACCGTTTCCAAGAAGGTCGGTAACGCCGTCGTGCGCAATCGCATGAAGCGCCGCTTTCGCGAACTGGTGCGCGCCATCCTTCCCGAACGCGGAATCGCTGGCGCGGATCACATCCTGATTGGTCGCCAGCGTGGTATCGACCGCGATTTCGCCAAGTTGGGGGACGAGCTGTTCGCCGCGCTGGATCGGGTCAGCTAATGCTTGGGCGCGCGATGATCCTGGTGACCAGGGCCTGGCAGAAGGGTCCATCGCGCATCCTGCCACCAACGTGCCGTTATCAGCCATCCTGTTCTGCCTATGCGATCACCGCGATCGAACGCTATGGGGCCTTGAAAGGCGGCTGGCTTGCCGTCAAACGCATCGCACGTTGCCATCCTTGGGGGGGACAGGGCCATGATCCGGTTCCCTAGCCTGCAGACGATAAGAGAGAAGCGCCTTGGGCGATAACAAGAACCTCATCCTTGCACTGGTGCTCAGCGCCATGGTGCTGTTCGGCTGGTCGATCCTGTTCCCGACCTCGACCGAAGACTTGCCCGCCGAACAACCGGTCAACGAGCAGGTCGTACCGAGTGCGGGCGACACTGTTGCCGCCAACGACGCCGCGCCGCTGCCGCCGCGTAGCCTGGAGGACGCGTTGGAAGAAGACAGCCGCGTCGCCATCGAAACGCCTCGCCTCGAAGGCTCGATCAATCTTGTCGGCGGACGGATCGACGATCTGACCATGACAGACCACACCGTCGCGCTGGACGGCGAAAGCGGGCCAGTGCGCCTCCTGTCGCCAAGCCGGACGCCCGAAGCCTATTTCACCGAGTTTGGATGGACCAGCGATGGTATCGACGTCCCGACCTCGACTACGCGGTGGACAAGCGACGGGCAGGTTCTGACCCCGCAAACGCCAGTCACGCTCAGTTGGTCGAACGATAGCGGACAGACGTTCAAGCTGGTCTTCGAAGTCGACGAAAACTACCTTTTCACCGTCGACCAGCGGATTGAAAATCGAGGAGCAGGCGCGGTCGGCGTCGGCACCTACGCCCGCGCGCGCCGCGCCGGCATCGACGAAAGCCGCACGATGTTCAACGTGCACAATGGCCCAATGGGCGTGTTCAACAACGAAGCGACCTACGACGTCGATTATGACGATCTTGAAGACGACGGCGCGCAGTCCTTCAGCACAACCGGCGGCTGGATTGGCTTCACTGACAAATATTGGCTGACCGCGCTGATCCCTTCGCAAGACAATTCGGTGCGCGCCACGATGCAGGCGATCAAGGGCGATGGCGGCGACGTTGCCGGCTACCAGACGGATTTCGTCGGGAACGGAATGATTGTCGAACCCGGCACCGCCAAGATCGTCGAATCGCGCCTCTTCGCCGGCGCCAAGGAAAAGAAGCTTCTCGACGACTATGAACGTGCGGGCGTCCAGCGCCTGTCCAAGTCGATCGACTGGGGCTGGTTCGAATGGTTCATGCGCCCGATCTTCGATCTGCTGCGCTGGCTCTTCATGGTCACCGGCAACTTCGGTGTCGCGATCATTCTGCTGACCGTGCTCGTGCGCCTCGTCCTTTATCCGATCGCCAACAAGCAGTTTCGCAGCTTTGCCGGCATGCGCCGCGTCCAGCCCAAGCTGAAGGCGCTCCAGGATCGCTACAAGGACGACAAGCCCAAACTCCAGCAGGAGATGATGAAGCTCTACCAGGCCGAGAAGATCAATCCGCTCGCCGGCTGCCTGCCGATCCTGCTGCAGATCCCGATCTTCTACGCGCTCTACAAGGTGCTTCTGGTCAGCGTCGAAATGCGTCACCAACCGTTCGTGCTGTGGCTGAAAGACCTGTCGGCGCCCGATCCGCTGACGCCCATCAACCTGTTCGGCCTGCTCGATTTCACGCCGCCCAGCTTTATCGCGATCGGCGTGTTGCCGATCCTCCTGGGCGTGTCGATGTGGCTGCAGTTCAAGCTCAATCCAACACCGGTGACCGATCCGGTGCAAAAACAGATTTTCGGCATCATGCCGTGGGTGCTGATGGTCGTGATGGCACCGTTTGCAGCGGGCCTGCAGCTTTACTGGGTCGCAAATAATATCCTGACACTGGCACAGCAGAAGTTTTTCTACTGGCGCTACGACAAGGATAACCCGCCCGAGGTCGTCGAGGCCAAGGCCACGAAGGCTTAGGGCATGACGCGTGAGGAAACGGCGCGAAAACTGCTGACGGGCCGGGTGGAGTTTCTCCTCTCGGCCCCGCAGCTCAAATTCCTGCCCGATCCGATCGCGCCCGAAGTGGCCTTCGCGGGACGCTCCAACGTCGGTAAATCGAGCCTTTTGAATGCCCTTACCGGCCGCAAGAAGCTCGCCCGCGCCTCTGTCACCCCCGGCCGTACGCAGGAGCTGAACTTCTTTGAAGTGGGCGATCCGCTCGCGCTGCGTCTTGTCGACATGCCGGGCTATGGGTTTGCAAAGGCGCCGGTCAACGTCGTCAGGAAGTGGCGCAATCTTGTCGAAAGCTATCTGAAGGGCCGCGCGGCCTTGCAGCGCTGCTTCCTCCTCATCGACAGCCGTCGCGGCATCATGGACGTCGATCGCGAGATGATGAAAATGATGGACGGTGCCGCGATCACCTATCAGATCGTTCTGACCAAGACCGACAAGGTCAAGGCCAAGGAAAAGGCGAAGATCGAAGAAGCCGTCGCTGCCGAAGCCAAAAAGCACCCCGCCGCCTTCCCCGAACTGATCGTAACAAGCGCGGAGAAAGGCTACGGCATGGAAGAGCTGCGCACTGCGGTGCTGGATGCGATCGACCCGGAAGGAACCGCCACGTGAAACTCTTCATCGGAAATCGTGCTTACTCCAGCTGGTCCATGCGCGGCTGGCTTGCGCTCAAAGCCTCGGGCGCGGAGTTCGAGGAGCTGGTGGTGCCGCTGTTCGACAAGGAATGGGAAAACCAGCGCGAGGGCAATGAATTCGTCGCCAGCGCGGGGAAGGTGCCGGTCCTGTGGGACGGTGACGATGTGATCTGGGATAGTCTGGCCATCATCGAATATTGTGCCGACAAGTTCGGCCGGGAAGCCTATTGGCCGGAAGACATGAGCGCACGTGCCATGGCCCGCTCGATGGCTGCGGAGATGCACTCCAGCTTTCCCAACCTTCGCCGCGACCTGCCGATGAACGTGCGTCGCCGCGTTGCCAATCACCCGATCAGCAACGAAGTGAAGGCGGAAATCATGCGCATCCTTGAGACGTGGGCGCAGGCCCGCGCCCGCTTCGGGGGCGAAGGCGACTTCCTTTTCGGCCAGTGGAGCGCAGCGGACATGATGTACGCGCCGGTCGTGACACGATTCGTCACCTACAGCGTTCCGCTGCCCAATTTTGCCGCCGCCTATGGCGATGCTGTAATGCGTCAACCCGATGTCATGGAATGGATCGAACTGGCGCAGGACGAGCCTTGGACGATCGAAGCCTATGAACCGGACGGCGCCCAATGAGCGCCGTCGACCTCGCGAAAAGATTGATCGCTTGCCATAGCATCACACCGGCTAGGGGGCCGGTATTCGACGTGCTGGAAGAAGCGCTCGACCCGCTCGGTTTCACCTGTCATCGTTTCGTGCTCGGGGAAGAACCCGATGGCCCGACCGAAAACATGGTCGCGATCCGCGACACTGGAAAACCGGGCCCGCATTTCGCTTTTGCCGGCCACCTGGACGTCGTCCCTCCCGGTGACGGGTGGACGCATGACGCGTTCGAGCCGCAGGTTGAGGACGGCGTGCTGACGGGCCGGGGCGCCTGCGACATGAAGAGCGCGATCGCATGTATGGTCGCCGCGCTTGACGGCTATCTGCCCGACACCGGCACTCTGTCCTTCCTGATTACCGGCGATGAGGAAGGCTATGCCACCTACGGCACGCCGCGCATCATCGACTGGCTTCAGGAGCATGAAATCGCGCCGGACATGATCCTGATCGGCGAGCCGACGTCGGTCGACACCCTCGGCGATACCGTGAAGGTCGGTCGTCGCGGATCATTGAATGTCTGGATCGAGATGCCCGGCCACCAGGGCCATGTCGCATATCCCCACCTTGCCGATAACCCGGTGCCCGCGCTTGCGCGCATCATCAGCGGTCTTGATGCCTGGGTGATCGACGAGGGAAGCGATGCCTTCCAGCCGTCGAACCTGGAATTCGTGTCTCTGACCACGAGCACCAATGCTTCCAACGTCATCCCCGGCATGGCGTCTGCGCAGTTGAACATCCGATTCACCGATCTGCAGACCGGTAAGGGGCTATCCGACGAGCTGACAAGCCGTGTGCACGATATCGAACCCGAAGCCATCGTGCGCACCCGCATCTCGGGAGAGAGCTTCCTCACGCCGCCGGGCGAACTTTATGATGTTGTCGTTGCCGCAATCAAAGAGGAAACTGGCGTCGATGCCGATCTTTCAACCAAGGGCGGCACCTCGGACGGGCGTTTCCTCATAGCGGTCGCGCCAGTGATCGATTTCGGTCTGCCCAATGCGACCATGCACAAGATAGGCGAAGCAGCGCGCATCGAAGATATTCAAGCACTGACGCGCATCTATCGTAATGTTGTGAGAAGGGTCTTTAGCTAGGCCTTGTTCGCTAGCGCGCGGTCGGCATTGGCGACCCAACCGAAGAACTGGTCGACCTCCATCGGCTCCGCGAAGACGAATCCCTGCACCGTGCGCACGCCCATGGCGCGCAGAATGTCAGCTTGGTCGCTATTTTCGATCGCCTCGGCGACAATCTGTGCACCCACTGCACGCACGAGCGTGATGACCGCCTGGACGATATCGCGCGCCTGATCGTTCTTGTCGATGTCGACGACCAGGCTTGGATCGAGCTTCACGCGGTCGAGGGGCATGGTGCGCAGCCGCGCGATATTGGAGTAACCGGTGCCGAAATCGTCAATCACGATATAGGCACCGTCTGCTCGAAGTGCTGCAATCTGAGCCTGCTGCTCGCGGGTTACCCGCATTGCGGTGGACTCGGTAAATTCTAGCTCGATAAGGTTTAACGGCACACCTGCGTCGCTGAAAATTGCGCGCAGCCGATCGAAGAAGTCGGCGCGGTCGAGCTGGCGAGGGCTAATGTTGAATGCGAGACGGCGCGGCTTGCCTTCTTCCTGCCACTGACAGAGGATTGCAGCGCATTCTTCCATCACCCATTCGCCGATGTCGGCAATGATGCCGCAGCTTTCAGCTACCTCCATGAAGCTTTCGGGCATGCGCACGCCATCTTCGTGCTGCCATCGCAACAGCGCTTCCGCGCCGCTGATCTCGCCGGTGACCAGATCGAGTTGCGGCTGCACGGCGAGCGTGAGCTCGCCATGGTGAAGCGCATGCGTCAGTGCTTTTTCTATCGAGACCTTTTGTTCGTAGTTTCGCTGCAATTGCGCGGAGAAGAGCACGTGTCGCCCGCCACCGAGCGATTTGGCTTGGTACATCGCAATATCGGCCGAGCGCATTAGCGTCTCGATCCTGGCACCATGTTCGGGACACAAGGCGACACCGACCGACGCGCCGATATCGATCGAATGACCATGGAGTTCGAATGGCTCGCTGATCGAGATCGCGATCCGCCGACCGATCCGCTCGGCCTGGTCCTCGCTGACGATATCGGGAAAGAAAATTGTGAATTCATCGCCCGCGAGACGAGCCAGCAACGGGCGCGAGATGCCATCCCCCTCGCCTTCTGCCGTCACCACGACACGCAGCCGATTGGCCACCATTGTCAGCAATTGATCCCCGCGGGCATGGCCGAGGCTGTCATTGACGGCCTTGAACCGGTCGAGATCGACGAACAACATCGCGGCGCGCTCGCCATCCTTGCGGTTCGCCAGCATCTTGTCGGCCTCGGCGCGGAAATGCAGACGGTTGGGGAGCGATGTCACCGGATCGAACATGCCGAGCGCATGTGCGTTTTCGATCGATGTGCGCACCTCCGCGAACAGCGTGTCGACCGCGCTTGCAACATCGGGGAGCGATTTCTGGACGCTTTCGGGTGCGGGGCTGGTGAGATCGCCTTGTTCTACCGCAAGAAGGCGGTCGCCCAGATCGCGCATCGCCTTGACGCTTTGCGAATTAGGGCGTTCCGCCGCGATATAACTGATGATCAGGCAGAATAGCCCCGCCACGATCGAGGCCAGCACCTGCTGGTTGATTTCATGGATATGGAGGAAAACGGCCAGCGAAAAGACGAACGAGGCCAGCCCCGCCAATCCCGACAGGATGACGTTGGAAATCTTGAGGGCGACTACCTTGTTCATTCCCGCTAGCGTACGTCCCGATTGCACTAGGCCCTCCCACGGCAAAGGAAGGGCCTTTCTGTTCAGGATCAGACATAAGGAAAGAGGGTTAAGAAACGGTGCACCATTAGCGCCGGCGGCGTAGCACCACATATAGGGCGCCGCGGCCGCCATGGCGCTGGTGCGCGCCGCGCACCGCAGCGATCCGGCCGCTATGGCGAGAAGCGCCGAGCCAGTCATGCACGGCCGCGCGAATGCGCCCACGCTCAACCGGCGGGGCGCCTTTCGGTGGATGGCCGGTAATCAGCAATACAAGCCTGTCGCCGGCCGCGATGGCATCGCTCAAGCCGCGGTCGATCGCTTCCCACGCACCATCGAGCCGATGACCATGAAGGTCGATCACGCGGTCGGGCGCGACCTTGCCCTGGCTCAACCGTTTATCCCAACCACCATCGAGCCCTCCGCTGGTTGGCACCACACGCGGCGGTTCAGCAAGTATCGTTGGTCGCGGCGGCACGAAGTCACCGCGCGGCGGCGGGACTTTGGGTTTCTTGGGGGTTTGCTCGGACTGGCGCGTTGTCGGGTCGCGCGACAACGGTTCGACCGTTGCCACCACCTTGGCCCACAAGGCTGCTTCGTCAGCGCCTAACTTGCGCACGGCGCGCCGCCGATTTCGGGAGAAGAATGCGCGCTGCCCCGCGGCTAGCCATACCACCCGCAATCGTACGGGCATCATCGCCGGCGCCCCAGAAGGTGTCGAAACGATTTGCGCCCTTGATTGCACCGCCGGTGTCCTGCGCGATCCACAGGCCGTCAGCAACGTCTGCTTCAAGATCGAGCCAGACCGGCGCACCCAAAGGCACGAACTTGGGATCGGCGGCCACGGTGCCGCGCGGCGTCACCGGCACGTTCAATGCCCCTAGCGGGCCGGGTCCTTCGACCAGGCGGAAGAAGATATAGGACTTGTTTTCGCGCATCAGGTCGCGGCCTGCCTCGGGATTGGCGTTCAGCCAGTCGACGATGCGCTGCATGGTGATCCCGCCCTCAAGCAGCCCGCGTTCGCGAAGGAGCCGACCGATGGCGACATATTCGCGGCCATTTTGGTTTGCGTAACCGATGCGCGCCACGCGTCCGTCAGGAAGGAGGAGTTGTCCCGATCCCTGGATCTGCAGGAAAAAGAGTTCGACGGGGTCGGCAGCCCATGCAATCTCGAGCCCGCGCCCTTCCAGCGCCCCTTCCTCGATCGCCGTCCGGTCGTGATAGAGCACGAAGTTGCCGTTCTCGTCGTAACGTCCGCGTCCTTCCCCGCTTCCGTCCGAAAACGTTCCGCGCGTGAGATCGTCGGGCACGGCATAGATCGGCGTTTCGTATCCGGGACGGCGGGTCAACGATCCTCGAATGCGCGGTTCGAAATAGCCGGTCGCGAAGGCCTCGCCTGCGCCCACTTCGACCCAGGCAAAATCACGCGCAAAGAAAGCTGCAGCGTCGATCGGTGCAAGGCGGGCGGCCTTTGCACAAAGCGGGGCCCAGTCTTCGGTTTGGGTGAGACCTGATTGGTCGGTTCGGCTGACGAGCCGCGAACAACTGATCTTGAAGGCATCGAGTGCGCGCGCCGCTTCAGTCGTCGAGAGCACCGCAGCGGGTGCGAGCGCCACTCCAGCCGCAAGGGCAGTGGCCGGCACTGCCGCGCTGGTGGATACACTGCTGTTGGACGAGGCGCAGGCGGCCAGCGCTAGCGCCGTGCCGGCAGCAAGGGCCCGCCTCATTCTTCTTCGTCAGTCTCGACGAGGATCCAGTTGGGATCGCTATCCGCGATGTCGCGGCGGAAGGTCCAGCGATCACGCGTCTGCACCGCATCGTCAAGCGATCCGGCGACTACGTCTCCATCGGCATTTCGTGTCACGGCGGCGATGTCGGCTTCGAAGCGGACCGTAACCTCGGCCACCGACTCATGGAGTTCGGCCGCGGCGATTACCGACTGGTCGATATGCACCATGCGATTGTCGAGCTTGAGTCCCGCGTCTTCACGCGCATCGACGGCACCAGTAAATGCTTCATAGACTTCAGGACCGACAAGGGCCCGGACCTCTTCAAGCTCGCCTTTCCAGAAGGCTTCCAGGATCATGCGATAGGCACCTTCGGCACCTTCGAGGAACCGCGCCACGTCAAAGCCGGGATCAGCCGCCAGCAGCGCGCGTACGCCAGGGCCGGCCAGAGGCAGATAGGCGTTACCCGAATCGTCGGCCGACGACGCCTGACCCTGCAGCTTGGGATTCTCCGGCTTCTTCACCGGCGCATCGGGCTCCTTGGCAAAGGTCTGCTCGTGCCCCGTGCGTTCACCAAGAACGCTATAAAGGCGCAGCCCCACAAATAGGGCGACAAGGGCGAGTATGACGAGTGCGGTCAACGCTTGGTCCAATCTTGTACGAGTCTCTGCTGTCCTACATAGGCTTGCATGGACGGCATTTCAAAGTGGTGAACGCCTAATTCGTCTGCTTGTTGCGTGCACTCGCCGTGCTTGCTAGTTGCAGCGCAGCATTCTGACGCGGCAGACAGCGCCGCATTCATCCTGAAGATAAGAGAGTTTTTCATGGCCGACGATACGCCCCCTCCCCCGCCGCCAGCAGGCGATGACGCCAACAACGCGCCGCACATCGCGAGCCTGGCGCAGTACATCAAGGATCTTTCGGTCGAAAATCCCAATTCGCCGGCCGTTTTCCAGTGGAAGACCCAGCCACGCGTGGACGTGAACTTCAACATTGGCGTCAACGCCGTTGCCGACGGCGTGCGCGAAGTGGTCCTCAAGGTCGAAGCCAGCGCCAAGTCGGACGAAGGCGTCCACTTCGTCGTCGACCTGACATATTGCGGTCTCTACGGCTTCCAGAACATCACCGAAGACCAGCTCCATGCGTGGTTCCACGTCGATGCCCCTGGGTTCCTGTTTCCGTTTGCCCGCCGCATCATCGCCGATGCGATCGGCGATGCGGGCTTCCCCCCGCTGATGATCGACGGCATCGATTTCCGCCGCGCATATGTCGAGCAGATCCAGGCCCAACAGGGTGGCACCAACGGCGGCACCCCCGCCGAAACCGCCCCGACGGCCGACGCCTAAAGCAGTCTAGGGCAAGGACGGCCCATGAATCTCATCAAAGCCGGGGGCACGATTGGCGGCCTGACGCTGGTCAGCCGCATCCTTGGCTTCGTGCGCGAGATGATTTTCGCGCGGATCATGGGCGCCTCTGCGGCTGCCGACGTTTTTTACTGGGCGTTCCAACTGCCCAACCTGCTCAGGCGCCTGTTTGGCGAAGGGGCGTTCAGCCAGGGCTTCGTGCCCCTGTTCGCGCGCTTCACCGAAAAAGGCGACGACGGCGATCTCACCGAAGCCAAGCGCTTCGCTGAGGAAGTACAGGCCGTCTTCCTGCCGATCCTGATCATTGTCACTGCCTTGTTCGTGGTCTTCATGCCCGCGGTCGTACTAGCCGTCACAAGTGAAGCGTGGAGCAACGACCCGACCAAATATGAGCTATCAATCGAGCTCGGTCGGATCGTTTTTCCTTACCTTGTCTTCATCAGCCTGGTGTCGCTGTTCAGCGGCATCCTGAACTCGCTCTACCGGTTTACGGCGGCCGCCTTCGCGCCCGCGTTGCTCAATGTCGCGCTGGTCGGTGCGCTGTTGCTCTTTCCGCAGGGCGGCGAGACCACCGCGCGCGCGATGATCTGGTCAGTACTGGTCGGCGGCGTGCTCCAGCTTGGATTGCTCGTCTTGGCGACCAAACGCGCCGGGCTCGTTCTCAAGCTGCGCCCGCCACGAATGACGCCGCGCGTGAAAGAGCTGTTGATCATCATCCTGCCCGCCACGCTGGGCGCGGGGGGCTATTATCTCAGTCAGGTCATTTACCTCTATTTCGCCACCAAGCTGGAAACGGGCACGCTCGTCTATCTTCAGCAGGCAGATCGTTTGAACCAGCTCCCGCTGGCTCTGATCGGCGCCGCGATCTCGACGGCGATCCTGCCCAACATCAGCCGCCATATCGAGCGCAAGGAATCCAAGCAGGCCGCCAACGTGCAGGGGCGAGCGACCGAGCTGGCGATGTTGCTTACCATCCCTGCCGCGGTAGGCCTCACCGTCGCCGCGCAACCTATCATGACGGTGTTGTTCAAGGGCGGCGAGTTCACCGCCGAAGATGCAGCGACATCGGGGCTGGTGCTCTCGCTCCTCGTGCTTGGCCTGCCCGCTTATGTCATGATCAAGGTGCTGGCGCCGGGCTTCTACGCGCGCAAGAATATCCGCACACCGGTTATTGTGGCGCTATCCACGCTCTTCCTCGGCGTGCTGCTCAATTATCTCTTCATCGACGAGTATGGCATCGTCACGCTGCCCGTGGCGACTGCGATCTCGGCATGGCTCAATGCGCTGATCCTCTATGGCATCCTGCACGCCAAGGGACATTTCAAGGTCGAGGGCTGGCTTGCCGTGCGATTGCTCAAGCAAATCGCCGCCGCCGCCGTGATGGGCGCGATCATCTACGCACTGCAAGGCCAGCTGGACCCCTATTTCGGCGCGTCGGCAGGCAAGCGCGTGCTCGGCACCGTCGCCATCGTCGGCGCGGGCGGGATCGTGTATCTCGGCTTGGCATGGTTCACCGGGGCGATGGACAAATCCGATATCCAAATCCTCTTACGCAAGAAGAAGGTCACTGATGAGCAATAGCGACATGCGTGTCGTCTCCGGTATTCAGCCCACCGGCGATCTCCACCTCGGCAACTTGCTGGGCGCGATCCTGCGCTGGGTGCGGATGCAGGACGAGACCGAATGCCTCTTCTTCCTCGCCGATCTCCACGCTATCACTGTCGATGTCGACCCCGCGACGCTGCGCAAGAATGTGCGCGAGATGGCAGCCGCGCTTATCGCCAGTGGCATCGACCCTGATAAATCGACCTTGTTCGCGCATAGTGACGTGCCTGCCCACCCCGAACTGGCCTGGATCCTGGGGTGCACAGCGAAAATGGGTTGGCTCAGTCGCATGACCCAATTCAAGGCCAAGAGCGGCAAGCACAAGGAAAAGGCCAGCGTCGGTCTCTTTACCTATCCCGTGCTCCAGGCCGCCGACGTGCTGCTCTACCAGGCCACGCACGTGCCCGTTGGTGAGGACCAGAAACAGCATATCGAGCTCGCCCGCGATATCGCCGAAGCGTTCAATCACCATACGCGCAGCGACCTGTTCACCGCCCCCGCACCCTATATCGGCGGCGGCACGGCAGCGCGCGTCATGAGCTTGCGCAATGGGACCGAGAAGATGTCGAAATCGGCCGAAAGCGACATGTCGCGGATCAACCTCACCGATGATGACGACGCAATCCTCCAGAAAATCCGCAAAGCCCGTACCGACCCCGAGCCCTTGCCCGAGACTGCCAAGGGCCTGGAAGATCGGGCGGAAGCCAGGAACCTTGTGGGTATCATGGCGGCCGTCGAGGATCGCAGCGTCGATGCCGTCCTTGCCGACTATGCCGGCAAGGGTTTCGGGGACTTCAAGCCGGCGCTCGCGGATGCGCTGATCGCGCTGCTGAGCCCGCTGCGCACCCGCTTGCTCGAGCTTCGCAAAGACGAAGCGGAGCTAGACCGCATTCTCGATGCAGGAGCGCACAAGGCTGCAACGCTCGCCCAGCCTACGCTCGACGCGGCCTACCAGGCTGTCGGACTGCGCCGCCGATAGAAAAAAAACGTCGTATTTCCGACACTTGCCCTTCAGATTACGTTCACGGTCGAATGTGCTATAACGGCGCTCGATTGAGGTATGTCACGAGGGTTTAGAGATGCGTAAATTGTTCAAGCTGGCGCTGCCGGGCGCCGCAATGCTCGGGCTAACAGCCTGTGCAACCGGTTTTCCTGCCCAGGTCGAGCGCTTTGAAGCGATGCCCGCCCCGCAAGGCGAGTCGTTCGTTGTCGTCCCGATGAATCCGGAAGACGAAGGTGGCCTGCGGTTCTCGCGATATGCCGCGATGGTCGCCGATGAACTGGCTGATGAAGGCTATCGTCCCGCTGCCGAAGGCGAAGATCCCACGATGATCGTCCAGGTCGGCTATGGCGTCGATGAAGGTCGCGAACGTATCGTGCGCCGCCCGGGCGCATACAGCCCGTTCGATGTCCGTGCGCGCTACGGTTATTATGGCTTCTACGATCCGTGGTACCGCCTGCGTGCCCGCGACCCGTTCTATTGGTCGCGTCACCGTTATTATGGACGGCGCGCCAGCTTCTATTATGGTTGGGACGATCCGTTTTGGTACTCGCCTTGGGGCGAACCGCGCTTCCGTAGCTTCACTGAATATCAGTCGGAGCTGGAAGTCGACATCCGCCGCGCGGCGGACAACCAGCAAATCTTCGACGGTACCGCCAAGGCGCGTAGTCGCACCGATGATCTGGGGACGCTAGTGCCCAACCTTATCACTGCCATGTTCACCGATTTTCCCGGTAACAACGGCAAGCCGGTGAAGATCACGGTCAAGCCGGAGAAGGACGACTAATATTTCCCGAGAGCGTGGATAAGGAGGCCCGTCGGCTTGTGCTGGCGGGCTTCTTTTATGGCTCGAAGCTTTTTGCCGCATCGAGCAGCGATTATCGCCTCATCGGCTTCCACCTCGCGGTCGGCAGCATCGGGCGCGCCGCGATTGTGAAGGGCACGGAACAATCACGGCCATTCGGCGCTTCTCGTAGCTGATGGCATCACAACCTCATTTCCTGCGACTGATAGCATGGCTCGCAATGCTGATGTTCGCTGTTCCTGCCGCAGCGGCGTTGCCGATTGGCGATACCAGTGCGCCGCAAGAAGACACAGCAGCAGCGCCTGCACAAGCCATCGAAGACAGGCAGGACGAAGGCGCGGACGAGCGCATCGGCGAGCGTATCAATGGGATTTTTGCCGAGCTTCCGGCCTTCGAAGACGTTACCGTGTCCGTCGAAGAGGGTGTCGTTTCGCTCTCCGGCACGGTGCCATCGCAGGTCGACATAGACCGCGCCGAGTCCATCGCCGGACGCGTCACCGGCGTGGTCACGGTGGAAAACGGTCTCGAGCGCGACGTGTCGGTCGACGGCGGTCTTGGCGGGCTGAAGTCCATTGGCGATCGCATCGATGGGATCATCGCCATGATTCCGCTGCTGGGCCTGGCCCTCGCTGTCGGCGCCATCATCGCTGTCGTCGGATACATGATCGCCGGATTGAGCGGTCTGTGGCGCCGCATCATGCCCAACACGTTCCTCGCCGAACTGGTCGCAAGCGCTATCCGGTTCGTCGCGGTCGTTGGCGCGCTGCTGGTCGCGCTCGACATGCTCGGCGCGTCCACCATCATGGGCGCGGTCCTGGGCGGTGCGGGCATAATCGGTATCGCGCTGGGTTTTGCCATGCGCGATACGGTGGAAAACTACGTCGCATCGCTGATGCTCTCGTTACGCCAACCCTTCCGCCCCAACGATCATGTCGTGATCGACGACATGGAAGGTCGTATCATCCGCCTCACGAGCCGCGCGACGATCATGATGACCCTCGACGGCAATCACCTGCGCATACCCAACGGGCAGGTCTTCAAGGCAGTGATCGTCAACTACACCACCAATCCGCAACGCCGCTTCGAGTTTGAAATGGGTATCGATGCCGACGACGACCCCAACGCCGCGCGCCAACTCGGACGCGATACGCTCCATGCGCTTCCCTTCGTCCTCAAGGATCCGGCACCCGAAGCACGCACCGAAGCCGTCGGCGACAGCAATATCGTGATCAAATTTCTCGCTTGGGTCGACCAGCGTGAGGCCGACTGGTTCAAGGCTCGCAGCCGAGCCATCGCCGCTGTGAAGACCGCGCTCGAGGAGGCAGGCTTCGGCCTGCCCGAGCCGATCTATCGCATCCGCTTCGATCCGCGCACCACGGCGCTGCCATTCGAAAACATCAGCGAAGGCGATGCCCGCAGCAGCGCGTCCGCAACCAAGTCAAAACCCGCCGCCGTAACGATCGCCGAAACCGACGAGGATGTCCGCCCCGACGATGAGATCGCGCAGATGGTGGAGGCCGAACGGGCAAGCGAGCCCGACGACAAGGACCTGCTCGATACGAAGCGGCCTGTGGAATAATCGAGCTCAACGCTGGTTGGGGCGACGATAAGAAAAGGCCCGTCGGCGGAAGCACGCCGGCGGGCCTTTCCATACGCGCCAGTTGGGGACTGGACCCGTGCTAGCCTTCCAGCTGTCGCTGGAGCAGGCGAATATCGGCATCAAGCTCGGCATCGGCAGCGCGTAACCGCTCGATCTGCTTGACGGCATGAATGACAGTCGTGTGGTCGCGTCCACCGAAGCGTCGACCAATGTCGGGCAGCGACTTGGGCGTCAGCTGTTTCGACAGATACATGGCAACCTGGCGCGGTCGGGCGATATCGCGCGACCGGCGCGCGCTCGTCATCTCGGCCTTGCGGATGCGGAAATGTTCGGCGACCTGAGTCTGGATTTCGTCGACCGAGATGCGGCGCTGGTTGGCGCGCAGTACGTTCGCCAGCACTTCTTCGACGAAGGGCACATCAATGTCGCGGCCCGTCATCATCGCATAGGCGGCGATGCGGTTGAGCGCACCTTCGAGTTCACGGATCGAATTGGTGATGCGCCGCGCGAGGAATTCGACAACGTCTTCGGGCATCTCGACACCCGGGAGCGCATCCAGCTTCGCATTGATGATGTTGAGGCGCAGCTCATAATCGGCCGGGTTGATGTCGGCCACGAGGCCCCAGCTCAAACGCGAAAGGATGCGCGGCGCAATGCCATCGAGATCCTGCGGCGCACGATCCGACGTGATCACCAAGCGGCGGCCCGCCGTGATGATCTCGTTCATCGTGTGGAAGAATTCCTCTTGCGTCGAATCCTTGCCAGCAATGAACTGCACATCGTCAATCAGGAGAAGGTCGGCGCTGCGGAGGCGATGCTTGAAGCCGATCGTGTCGTTTTCGCGAAGCGCGCGGATGAACTCGACCATGAACTTCTCGGCCGACATGGAGACGACCTTGGCGCTCGGATTGGCCTCGAGGAAGGCCTGGCCGATCGCGTGCAACAGGTGCGTCTTGCCCCGGCCGGTGCCGCCATGGATAAACAGCGGGTTGAAGCTGACACGCTCCGCATTGGCCAGCGTCTGCGCGGCGGTTGCCGCAACCTCGTTGGCCTTACCCACAACGAATGTTTCGAAGCGGTAACGGGGGTCGAAATTGGGCGCGGAAGGGTCACGCTTGCCGCCCGCGCTCGCAGCGTTGGCTGCTTGCGCAGCCGGTGGCGTGTCCTCGAGAACTAATAAGGGAGAAGGTCGGGGCGCTTCGGCCGACGCGATGATCTTCACCGACTTTACGATCGGCAACAAGGATGTCCAGGCCAACTGCAATCGGTCGCCGAAATGGCTCTTCACCCAGTCGGCCATGAACTGGCTCGGCATGGCGATTTCCAGTTCGCCTGCGTCGGCGTCGAACAGTCCAAGTTTGGCGGGTTTGAGCCATCCGTCGAAGGCGCGCGCACCACAATCGCGGCGAAGGTTGATGCGAATCTGTTCCCAAGCCGCATCGAGCGGACGGGTTTTCGCTTCTTCCTCGAGATTGCGCACAGCGTCACCCTTGCCTTGCACTGGCTCGCGCCTCCTTCAGAACATGGTTACAGACAAAGCTTCTCTGTTACGCGCAGCACATTGCTGCGGCGCCCGTGGCCGTCCGCTCTGTCTTGCCCCCCGGGGCGGAATCGCGCCCGGAACGTTATTAATAAGTAGAGCCGGCGGCGTGGCGCAAGGCAGAAATTTTCATAAACATGAAATAAACAGGCTTGACAGCGGAAGACTGCGAAAAATTGAATTTTTCCTGCTTTTCCGCGCTTTTCCTGAAGGAGCCGGAATTGCCGCCGGTGCGAATCGCGGATTTCTTTGACTTTTTTCCGCAACGTGTTTGAAACGATTCAAAGCCGCACGAAAAAAGGCCGCCAAAAAACTTGGCGGCCCAATCGAATGTATCGAAACGAAACGCGGCCCGGCCGATCCCCAGCGATCTAGCCGAGTGCGTTCACGCGCTTCGAAAGACGGCTCATTTTGCGCGCCGCCGTATTCTTGTGCATGACACCCTTGGCGACGCCGCGGGCGATTTCCGGCTGCGCGTCCTGGAGCGCCTTTTCGGCGTCGGCCTTCTTGCCACCGGCAATCGCGGTCTCGACGGCCTTGATGAACGTGCGAATGCGGCTGACGCGCGCAGTGTTCACGTCGGTGCGACGTGCGTTGCGTCGAATGCGCTTCTTTGCTTGCGGCGTATTCGCCATAAAACTGACCTCAACTGTCTAAATTCAAATAGAAAACGGCGCGAGCAGCAAGTGCGCTCCGCGCCTTCGTGGCGCTCCCTTACTCAAGAGGGCCATGCCCGTCAAGCAATCAGCGCTGGCAGGCCCCACAATAAAAGGTAGAGCGTCCGCCCTGCACCCGCCGCCGGACCGGCGCACCGCAACCATGGCAATCAGCGCCTTCTCGCCCATAGACGTCGAACTTTTTCGAAAAATAGCCTAAATCGCCATCGGGCTGGGCATAATCGCGTAGTGTCGATCCGCCTGCCTCGATCGCCTCGTTCAGCACATCACCGATAGCGACCGCCAGCTTTTCAAGCCGCGCTTTGCCGACTGATCCTGCCTTGCGTCCCGGCGCGATGCCGCTGCGATATAGCGCCTCGCACACATAGATGTTGCCAAGGCCGGCAATCACCCGCTGGTCAAGCAGCGCCAGCTTGATTGCGGTGCCCTTGCCTTTCAGGCGCCCGGCCAATTCCCTGGGATCGACCGCCGGCAATGGCTCGGGTCCCAAGTCGATGAAGCCGGCAAAGTCTTCGCCCTTCGCCACCAGGTCGACCGAGCCGAAACGCCGCGGATCATTAAGCGCCATCACCCTCCCCTCGTCCGTCTCGAGGACGAGGTGATCATGCTTGTCGAGTGCATCCGCGTCGATCCGCCAGCGCCCCGACATGCCCAGGTGGAAAATCATCGTATCATTGCGGTCCGTATGGATAAGCCCGTATTTCGCCCGTCGCGTCAGGCCGGTAACCGTCGCACCCGTCATTCGCTGTCCCAGATCTTGCGGGAACGGTCGTCGCAGATCGGGCCGCCGCACGGTGACGCGGCTTATCCGGCGACCGTCCAGCACCTGTGCAAGACCGCGTACAGTCGTCTCGACTTCGGGAAGTTCGGGCATGGCATGGACGTAAGGGGCGTTTGCCTTGCCGCCAACCCCTGCTATCGGCCTTGGCCATGAGCGATAAAGTGCACTTTGGCGACGAAGTCGTCACGCCGGCGGAAAAGACCCGCAAGGTAGGCGGCGTATTCAGTTCGGTTGCCTCCAACTACGATATCATGAACGACCTGATGAGCGGGGGCATGCACCGGCTGTGGAAGGACCGCTTTGTCGCCAAGGTCCAACCACGCGCCGGCGAACGCATTCTCGATGTCGCGGGCGGAACGGGCGACATCGCTTTTCGTATGGCCAGGCGCGGCGCTGATATCGTCGTTACCGACATCAACCCCGACATGCTCAAGGTCGGGATGGAACGCGCCGAAAGAAGCGGCGTCGAACGCCTCACGTGGCAAGTCGAAAATGCTGAAAGACTCACTTTGGATGATGGCAGCTTCGACGCTTACACGATCGCCTTTGGCATTCGGAACGTCACCGATATTCCCGCTGCTCTTCGCGAAGCGCATCGCGTCCTCAAGCGCGGCGGCCGCTTTTATTGCCTCGAATTTTCGACCAGCGAATGGCCAGGCTTCGGCAAGGCGTACGAGCTCTATTCGGAAAATATGATCCCGAAAATCGGCAAGGCGATCGCCAATGATGAAGACAGCTATCGCTACCTTGTCGAATCGATCCGTCGCTTCCCGCGCATGGCCGAATTCGAAGAGATGGTCGGCGAGGCCGGCTTCTCGCAGACTTCGCACGAACCGATCCTCGGCGGCCTCGTGGCGATCCATTCGGGCTGGAAAGTGTGACCTCAGCGACCACGCACACCTGGCGCCTCCTCAAGTGGGGACGAACGCTGGCGCGACATGGCGCGTTGAAGGGGATCGAGAACGATCCCCTCACCCCGCCGGCATTTCGCCGCCTGTGCCGGATCGCGCGGTTTGGCGCCTTCACGCCCGAAAGGCCTGACTATGCCGCCGCGCTGCAGGAAATCGGTCCCGCCGCGATCAAGTTGGGGCAAGCCCTTGCCACTCGTCCAGACCTGGTGGGTGAAGAGGCCGCGCAAAATCTTCTGCGCCTGCAAGACGATCTCCCCCCGGCGCCCTTCGCCGATATCAAGCGCGCTGTAGAAACGGCGCTCGACGGCAGCATCGAGAGTTTCTTCTCCGAGTTTGCCGAAACGCCCGTCGGTGCAGCCTCGATCGCGCAAGTCCACCGCGCCAGGACCACCGACGGACGCGAAGTTGCCGTGAAAGTGCTGCGTCCGGGCATCGAGGAAATCCTCGAAGACGCAATCGAAACATATGAGTGGGCCGCCGCTCATGTCGAAACACTGGGCGGCGAGGCCGAACGCCTGCGCCCGCGCCAGGTCATCGCCTATTTCAAGCAGTGGACCCGCCGCGAGCTCGACCTCCAGCGCGAGGCGGCGTCGGCCTCCGAACTGCGCGACAATATGGTTGCCGAGCCCGGCTTCTATGTCCCCGAAATCGATTGGAGCCGTACGGCGCGGCGCGTCCTCACGATGGAATGGCTCAATGGCGTCAAGCTGACCAAGCGCGACCAGGTCGTTGCCGAAGGTCACGACCCCAAAGCGTTGGCCGCCATTCTCGTTCGGGCTTTCTTGCGCCAAGCCGTCGTCGACGGATTTTTCCATGCCGATCTCCACCAGGGCAACCTCTTCGCGCTGCCCGATGGTCGGCTCGCCGCAGTCGATTTCGGGATCATGGGGCGGATCAACCGGCAAGCGCGTCTCTGGCTCGCGGAGATCCTGCACGGCCTTATCACCGGCAATTACCGGCGCGTCGCCGAGATTCATTTCGAGGCACAATATGTGCCCGCGCATCACAACGTAGGCGAGTTCGCTACCGCTCTTCGCGCCGTGGGCGAACCCATGCGCGGGCTACCGGTAAAAGAAATAAGCGTGGGGCGCATGCTTGAAGGGCTGTTCGCCATTACGCGCGATTTCGACATGGTAACGCAGCCCCATCTTCTTCTGCTGCAAAAGACCATGGTGATGGAGGAAGGGGTCGCCACCGCGCTCGATCCCGATATCAACATGTGGGAAGCGGCCGAGCCTTTTCTCGCCCAATGGTCGCGCACCGAGCTCGGGCCCGAAACGGCGCTTGCCGACAGGATCAACGACACGATCGCTACGCTTCTCAAGTTGCCAAGACTTATCGACAAGATCGATGCCAGCTATCCCGAGCCGGGTGCTGCCCCGCCGCCGCCGCCCTTGCCCGAGGTCAAACTGATCGAACGACCAAGTTGGGGCGGCTACGCCATCGTCGCGATCCTGGCCGCGGGCGCGGGCGCGCTGGCGATGTGGGGGCTTACCTGATGGCGCGCATCCTGCTCATCATCGGCGGCGGCATTGCGGCGTACAAGGCCGCCGAATTGGTCCGCCATGCGCGCAAGGCCGGACATGAGGTGACGCCGGTCCTCACCGACGGCGCGCAGCATTTCGTCACCCCGATGAGCTTGGCTGCGCTGGCCGAAAGCCCGGTCTACACGTCGCTGTGGGATCTCAAGGACGAGGTGGAGATGGGACATATCGAGCTGTCGCGTGCGGCCGATCATGTACTTGTCTGCCCCGCAACGGCCGATCTCATCGCCAAGATGGCGGCGGGCCTCGCCACCGATCTTGCCACGACGCTGCTGCTCGCCACCGACAAGCCAGTTACCGTCGCGCCCGCGATGAACGTGAAGATGTGGCAGCATCCCGCCACGCAGCGCAACATCGCGCAGCTTCGCGCCGACGGCATCACGGTGCTGGATCCCGATGAAGGCCCGATGGCCTGCGGCGAGTTCGGCCCCGGCCGCCTGCCCGATCCCGAAGCCATCCTCGCCGCGCTGCCGCTGGACAGCGCCACCACCGCGCCGCTCGCAGGCGCCGAGGGCTCGCTTACTGGCAAGCATGTCCTCGTCACCGCAGGCCCGACGCATGAACCGATCGATCCCGTTCGCGTGATCGCCAACAAAAGCTCGGGCAAGCAGGGTTTTGCCATCGCGCAGGCCGCCGCCCAAGCGGGCGCGCGCGTGACGCTTATTGCCGGCCCCGTCAGCCTGCCCACGCCTTTCGGCGTCTCGCGCATCGATGTCACCACCGCGCAGGAAATGCACGATGCCGTCATGACGTCACTTCCCGCCGATGTTGCGGTGATGGTCGCGGCAGTCGCCGACTGGCGCCCCCAGCCCAGCGACAAGAAGCTGAAAAAGGGTGATGGCCCGCTCGACCTCAAGTTTAGCAAGAACCCTGACATCCTCGCCGCGCTCGGCGATCATCCCGACCGCCCCGGCCTCCTCATCGGCTTTGCCGCCGAGACCGATGACGTGATCGAAAACGCCAAAGGCAAGCGCGAGCGCAAGAAGGCCGACTGGATCGTCGCCAACGACGTTTCAGGCCCGCCTGGAGAGAGTGTGATGGGCGGCGATCACAACACCATCCACCTCGTCTCCGCCGACGGCGTGGACGATTGGGAAGAGGCAACAAAACATGCTGTTGCCCAGAAACTTATCGACAGGATTTCAGAAGAATTCTCATGACCATTTCGATCCAGCTTGCCCGTCTCCCCCATGGTGAAGGCCTGCCGCTTCCCGCCTATGCCTCCAAGGGCGCCGCGGGCATGGATGTCGTTGCCGCTGAAAACGTGACGATCCGGCCCGGACGCCGGCACGCGGTCGCCACCGGTTTCCGTGTCGCCATTCCCGAAGGCTATGAAATCCAGGTGCGTCCGCGCTCGGGCCTCGCCTTCAAGCACGGCATTACCGTGCCCAACACGCCCGGCACGATCGACAGCGACTATCGCGGCGAATTGAAAGTCCTCCTCATCAATCACGGGCCCGCCGATTTCGAAGTAAAACGCGGCGAACGCATCGCCCAGCTCGTCCCAGCCGCCGTCACGCTCGCGCGCTTCGCCGAAGTCGAAGAGCTCGACGATACCGACCGCGGCGCGGGAGGCTTTGGCAGCACCGGCACCAAGTGAGCGAGCTTAGCGACGACGAACTCGACCGCTATGCGCGGCACATCGTCCTCCCCCAGTTCGGTGGCACGGGCCAGAAAGCGCTCAAAGCCGCAAAGGTCGCCTTGATCGGCGCCGGCGGAATCGGCGCTGGCGCCCTGCCCAGCCTCGTTGGCGCAGGGGTTGGCCAGATCACCATCGTCGATGACGACAAGGTCGAACTCTCCAACCTCCAGCGCCAGCCGCTCTACACCAGCGCCGATATCGGCAAGCCAAAGGCCGATTTGGCCAAGGCGCACGCCGAAGCGCGCAACCCTTACCTTGCAATTGCAACCGAAAAGCGGCGCGTAACCCACGACAATGTTGAGGAAATTCTTTCCGGCCACAACCTGGTAATCGATGGCACCGACAATTTCATGACCCGCCTCGCCGTCAGCGATGCCTGCGTAACATTGGGCATCCCGCTTATCGCGGCCGCCGCCGCGCAATTCCAAGGCCAACTCATGCTCGCCACGGGTCAGCCCTGCTATCGCTGCTTTGTCGGCGATGCCTTCGATGCCGATGATTGCGATACCTGCGCCGAACTCGGCGTCCTTGGCGCTCTCACCGGCACGATGGGTCATTTCGCGGCGCTAATGGCCATCCGCCACCTTGCAGGCATCGGCCCCGACAGCGCAGGCAAGCTGCATCTCTTCGACGGCCTCAAGGCGAGCTGGCGCGAAATCAAGATCGCACCAGACCCGGCTTGCAGAGCCTGCGGTATTTAGGCCTTTTTCTTTTTCTTGGCGGGTGCCTTCTTGCGCTTGCGCTTCTTGGCCGGACCCTTGGCCGCCCGCTCGTCGATCAGGACCACTGCCTGTTCCAGCGTCACATCCTCGGGAGTCACGTCTTTCAGCGTCGCATTGGTCTTACCATCGGTCACATAGGGCCCATAGCGCCCGTCCATGACCTTGATTTCGGCCTCGCTCTCGGGATGCTTGCCAAGGACCTTCAAAGGCTCGCGCGATCCGCGCCCCTTACCCTTCTTGGCCGCCGCTTCGGCCAGTTTGGCGACCGCCGCGTTCATGCCGATTTCGAAGACCTCGGCCGTATCGGAAAGCCGCCCGTAATTGCCATCGTGGAGGACATAAGGCCCATAGCGACCAATCGAAGCGACGATATCCTTCCCGGTCTCAGGATGCGGCCCGATCGTTCTGGGAAGGCTCAACAATTTCTTGGCCATCGCAAGGTCGAGACTGTCGGGCGGCACGTCCTTGGGGAGCGATGCGCGCGTCTTCTCGCCATCGACTTCCTGCTCGACATAAGGACCATATCGACCGACCTTGAGTTCGATCCCCTCGCCCAGCTCCGCAGGGCCCTGTTCGGCATCCTCGCCGCGCACCCCGAATGGCCGCGTGAAATTGCAATCGGGATAGTTCGAACATGCGACAAACGCGCCGAACTTGCCGCCGCGTAGACTGAGTTGCCCATCACCGCATTTCGGGCACAGTCGCGGATCGGATCCATCCTCCTTCTCGGGAAAAAGGAAGGGTTCGAGAAACGTGTCGAGCGCCGCGGTGATATCGCTCGGCTTCTGATCCATCACCTCGCCAGCCTTGGGCTTGAAGTCGCGCCAGAAGTCGTCGAGCAGCCGTTGCCAGTCGAGCCGTCCGCCCGAAACATCGTCGAGCTCTTCTTCGAGTTCGGCAGTATAATCGTAGGACACGTACCGCTCGAAGAAGCGCTCGAGAAAGGCCGTTACCAGCCGCCCTGAGTCTTCCGGGATGAAGCGCTGCTTGTCGAGGCGGACATAGTCGCGGTCCTTCAGCGTCTGCAGCGTCGCCGCATAGGTCGAAGGGCGCCCGATCCCCAGCTCTTCGAGACGCTTGACCAGGCTGGCTTCGGAAAAGCGCGGCGGCGGCTGGGTGAAGTGCTGGGTCGCGTCGACCTTTCGTTTGGTCGGCGCGTCGCCCTCGCGTAGCATCGGCATCCGCCCGCCATCTTCATCCTTGGCGTCATCGCGGCCCTCTTCGTAAAGTGCCATGAAACCCGGGAACTTCACTACCTGTCCGGTTGCGCGCAGCGTGCAGCGTCCGGCACCATCGACCAGCTCGACCGTCGTACGCTCCAGCCGCGCCGCCGCCATCTGGCTGGCCAGCGCGCGGTTATAAACAAGGCGGTAGAGCTTGGCTGCATCACCTTGCCCTGCATGTTCCTTGTTGAAGTTGGTCGGACGAATGGCCTCGTGCGCCTCCTGCGCATTCTTGGCCTTCGACTTGTACTGGCGCGGCTTGTCCGGAAGGTAACCCGAGTCATAGCGATCCGCGACTGCGCGCCGGGCTGCCGACAAGGCTTCGCCCGCCATCTGCACGCCATCGGTACGCATGTAGGTAATCGCGCCCGCTTCGTAGAGACCTTGCGCGAGGCTCATCGTGTGGCTCGCCGAAAAGCCGAGCTTGCGGCTCGCTTCCTGCTGCAAAGTCGAGGTCGTGAACGGCGGCGGGGGGTTGAGCGAACGCGGCTTGGTCTCGACCTTTTCGACCGTGAACTGCCCGGCTTCGACCGCGGCCTTGGCCTTGTGAGCACTACCGGCGTCCCCGATTGTCAGGCGATCGATCTTCTCGCCATCGAACTTCACGAGCCGCGACTGGAATTCGGTGCCGTCGGATTCGAAAGTCGCGCCGACCTGCCAATATTCCTGCGGTTTGAAGACTTCGATTTCGCGTTCGCGATCGACGATCAGCCGCAGCGCCACCGACTGCACTCGACCTGCCGAGCGCGCGCCCGGCAGCTTGCGCCAGAGGATCGGCGACAGGGTGAAACCGACGAGATAATCCAGCGCGCGGCGCGCGCGGTACGCGTCGATCAGGTCGTCATCGAGTTTGCGCGGATGCGCCATCGCTTCGGTCACCGCGCTCTTGGTGATGGCGTTGAATGCAACACGCTCGACATCGTCGGGCAGCGCTTTCTTGGCTTCGAGGTGCTGGCGCACGTGCCAGCTGATCGCCTCGCCTTCGCGGTCAGGGTCAGTCGCGAGGATCAGCGAGTCCGCGGTCTTCGCGGCATCCGTGATCGCCTTGAGCTGCTTGGACTTGTCGCGATTGGCGGCCCATTTCATCGCAAAGCCGTCGTCCGGATCGACCGAGCCGTCCTTGGGCGGCAAATCGCGGACATGGCCATAGCTGGCGAGCACCTTGTGGCCCGGCCCCAAATATTTTTCGATAGTCTTCGCCTTGGCAGGCGATTCGACGATGACGAGTTTCACAGCATTCCCTTACGTACGTGTACGCGCGATGATCGTCGCGGCGATGTGGTCGTCAAGTCCCGTTATCGCAAGCTGACCCGGCCGCCTGCATGCCGATCGAGCGGATCGGCGAGGTCGAGCTCGAGTAAGGCGAGCTGGACTTGCGCGGGAGGCAAACCCGACTGGCGCACGATCTCGTCGACACCGACTGCAACAGGGCCAAGCAAATCCTCGACGGTCTTGCTGGTAGCATCATCCTCGATAACGGATGACGGTGCTTCGGCACGATCCTCGGCAACCCGTTCCATGCGATCGTCAAGCGGTCCGAGACAGGCGATAATGTCATCGGCATTCTCGATCAGCGTAGCACCGTCCTTGATGAGGCGATTGCCGCCCCGCGCACGAGGATCGAGCGGCGAACCCGGCACCGCCATCACTTCGCGACCCATCTCGCCCGCAAGCCGCGCAGTAATGAGCGACCCGGACTTCGGCGCCGCCTCGACCACCACCGTGCCAGCGCTCAGTCCCGCGATAATTCGATTGCGATACGGGAAATGGCGCGCGCGTGGCTCGGTGCCCGGCGGCATTTCGGCGACCAGCAGTCCGCGCTCCGCTATATCGGCCTGCCGCGCTTCATTTTGCGGCGGATAGACGACGTCCAGACCGCCGGCAATTACCCCGATCGTGCCGCTTTCGAGCGAGCCGTCGTGCGCGGCGCTGTCGATGCCGCGGGCCAAACCCGACACGACGATCTGCCCGGCCCGTCCCAGCTCGCCCGCGAGTTGCCGCGCGAACCTGCAGGCCGCCGCGCTGGCATTGCGCGCCCCGACCATCGCGACAGCCGGCTTGTCGAGCAGATCGAGGTTCCCCTTCACGCTCAGTACCGGCGGCGCATCTTCAAGCGTTGCCAGCAAGCGTGGGTAGCTTCCCTGCCCCAGCACCAGGTGCTGCCCGCCCAGTCGCTGCACTGCCTCGATTTCGCGCATGGCCTCGCCGGGCGGCGGTACCTTTGGCGGCCGCCCACGCCCGCGCCGCGCGAGATCGGGAATGGCTGAGATCGCGTCTGCGGCACTGCCGAAGCGCAGCATCAATTGTTTATGCGTGACGGGCCCGATGCGGGGGGTACGGATCAGCCGAAGCCGGTCAACCAGATCGTCGTTCATAGCCGCTGCTCTTGTCCTTGGCCTTGCGTCTGGAAGACGCTTCTTCACCGCGTAAAAGGCGGCGAATATTGGTGCGGTGAAGATAGATCACCAGCACCGCGAGACCGAGCAGCAATGGGAGATATTGGGGCGCTACCGCCCAGGCGGTGATAGGCGCCGAGATCGCCGCGCCCATGCCCCCGACCGAGCTAATGCGCGTGGCGTAATAAAGAACGAGCCAGGTAATGGCATAGACTAGCGCCGCCATTGGCAAGAGGCCGGTCAGGATGCCCAGAAGGGTGGCGACGCCTTTTCCGCCCTTGAACTTGAGCCAGATGGGATAGCAGTGCCCTATGAAGGCGCCAAAAGCCGCGTAAATTTCCGCGCCTGCCATAAGCTGGCTCTTGGCGATGAGGACCGGCACTGCCCCCTTCGCAAGATCGAGCAGCAGGACGACCGCCCCCATGCCCTTGCCGCCGGCGCGTACCGCATTGGTGGCTCCGATGTTTCCTGAACCCATCTTGCGCAAGTCACCCTTGCCCATCAGCGCAGACACGATCAGCCCGAACGGGACCGACCCGAACGCGTAGCCGATAGCAAGCGCGAGAAGAAAATCGATGGACGGCATTGCGCCAAGGCGTATCGATTCACCGCAGCAGGCGCAATCTCGGATATTGCCCTAGCCGGCTTCAAAGGGCAGGACGGCGCGCCATGAATGCTCCCATTCTCTTTTTCGATTCGGGCATTGGCGGCCTGTCGATCCTGAAACCGACGCGCGCGTTCCTGCCGCGCGCGCCCTACATCTATGTCGCGGATAACGCTGCCTTTCCCTACGGTACGCGCAGCGAGGCTGAAATCGCGACGCGGGTGCCCGCCTTGCTTGGACGCCTCGTCGAGCGGCTGAAGCCGCAGCTGGTCGTCATCGCCTGCAACACGGCCAGCACAATTGCACTCGACCATGTCCGCGCCGCGCTCGATGTTCCGGTCGTCGGCACTGTCCCTGCGATCAAGCCCGCGGCGGAAATGACCAAGACCGGCGTCATCGGCGTCCTCGGCACCGAAGCGACGGTGCGCCAGCGTTATGTCGACGATCTGACGAAGGAATTCGCGCAGGATTGCATGGTCATTCGCCACGGCTCGGCCGAACTGGTGGAACTAGCCGAAAGACGGCTTGCCGGCGACAAGGTTTCGCGCAGTGACGTTCGCCGTGCTGCTCGTCCATTGTTTGAAAAAGCAGGCGATGCGCCGATGGACGTGGTCGTCCTCGCCTGCACCCACTTTCCGCTGATCGCCGACTGGCTCAGCGAAACCTGGCCCGACGTCAAGTTCATCGACGGTGGCAAAGGCATCGCCCGGCGCATCTATGAGCTTACCAAGGGGCAGCGCTGGCCGAGCAAGGCGCCCGAAGGGCGTGCGATATTTACCGCCGAACCGCCCGAGCAAATGCGCGCTGCCTTCGCCCGCTTCAAGATTACAGACTTTTCGACCCTTTGATTCTGGCAAGCGAACCCGCTAAAGGCCCCGCTCGTGGACTATAACCGCATCTTCTCCGACGCCATCGATCGTCTTCACGACGAAGGCCGCTACCGTGTGTTCATCGACATAATGCGGACCAAGGGCGCTTTTCCCAATGCGCGCTGCTTCCACGGGCATAACGGGCCCAAGCCGATCACGGTGTGGTGCTCGAACGACTATCTCGGCATGGGCCAGCACGACACGGTCATCGGCGCGATGGAAGAGGCGCTGCACGATGTTGGCGCCGGTTCCGGCGGCACGCGGAATATCGGCGGCAACACGCACCTCCATGTCGAACTCGAAAACGAGCTGGCGGACCTGCACGGCAAGGAAGGCGCCCTGCTCTTCACCTCGGGTTATGTCTCGAACGAAGCCGCGCTTTCGACGCTGGGCAAGCTGCTGCCGGGCTGCATCATTCTGTCGGACGAATTGAACCACGCCTCGATGATCGCGGGCATTCGCAATTCGGGGTGCGAGAAGCGCATCTTCCGCCACAACGACCTCGAACATCTCGAGCAGTTGCTGATGGAGATTCCGGAAGAAACACCCAAGCTCATCGCGTTCGAAAGCGTCTATTCGATGGATGGCGACGTCGCACCGATCGAAGCGATCTGCGACCTCGCCGATCGCTACAGCGCGCTCACCTATCTCGACGAAGTTCACGCTGTGGGCATGTACGGTGCACGCGGCGGCGGCATTTCGGAACGCGACGGCGTGGCGCACCGCGTGACGCTGATTGAAGGAACGCTAGGCAAGGCATTCGGGGTAATGGGCGGCTATGTGGCCGCCGACAAGAACATCATCGACTGCATCCGCAGCTATGCACCCGGCTTCATATTCACGACATCGCTGAGCCCGGTACTGGTCGCGGGAGCGCTCGCCAGCGTGAGACATCTCAAGAGCTGTGCTGACGAACGCGATGCGCAACAGGCGGGCGCGGCTATCCTCAAGTCGAAGTTTCGTGATGCAGGTCTGCCGGTCATGCCCAGCGTAACGCACATTGTGCCGTTAATTGTGGGATGCCCGCTTAAGGTGAAGCAGATCAGCGACATCCTCCTCGCCGAATACGGCCTCTACGTGCAGCCGATCAATTTCCCGACTGTCCCGCGCGGCACCGAACGCCTGCGCTTTACGCCCGGCCCGAATCACACTGAGAAAATGATGGACGAGCTGACAGGCGCCCTAGTCGAGATCTGGGATCGCCTCGAGCTGAAAGACGTCCGAGCGGCCTGACGGCCAACGCGGCCGACCCCGATTTCCGGCACGATACGCCAGACCTCTTCACCGCCGCTTTCGATGGGGACCCCGCGCTCAAGGCCAGGTGGGACGCACTCACCGATCTTAGTCGAAACGAATATATCTGCTGGGTCACCTCGGCAAACCAGCAAGCGACTGTCGACAAGCGATTCGCCCGGCTTGCCGAAGAGGTGCTGGAGGGCAAACGCCGCCCCTGCTGCTGGCCCGGATGCCCACACCGCCGCGAGACGGCGCGCAACTTCATCGCGCCTTAAGCGAAATAGCTTGGGTAGATTGCCAGCACCGTGAGAGCGGCGAGGCCCATCGACAAACGGAACCGCAGCCGCATCCACCATGGCGGCACGAGGCCCTTCAGCTTGAACAGATAATCCGCGCCCGGACTGATCGCGATCAGCACCGCCAGCAGGATATTCTGTAGCTGCGGCCCGGCGAAGAATGTCAGGAGCGCCAAGATAGGCGGTGAAACGGCAAGCACCAACAACGACGTCGATGGCGGATCTTCCTTCATCGCAAAAGCCCACCAGCTGCCGCCTAGGAAGCTGTAAATCACTGCCGCATAGGGCCCGACGATCCCGCCCCATTGGATCGGACCCGAGGGCAGCAACCAATCCGCCAGGATCAATCCCAACGGCGGCAATAGCCCGGCATAGCCCAGCAGAAGGACATTGGCCGATATCGTCGGCCGCTCCGATGGTTCGAGTGGGGTTTGCTGTTCGGTGCGCATGGAGAAGAGACGCGTTGAAACTTTCACGGTTCCCCACCCCATGCGGGGTGGCGAATCGTGGGTGGCTCGCCTAGATATTGGACATGCGCATCGCTCTTGCTTCAGACCATGCCGGATTCGCCTTGAAAGCAATCCTGATCGAAACCCTCAAACGAGCGGGGCACGAGCCCGTCGACCTTGGCCCCGACAGCGCCGACAGCGTCGATTATCCCGATTACGGGAAAAAGCTTGCCGACCATATCGCGGCCGGCGAAAGCCCCTTCGGCATTGCGATATGTGGCTCAGGTCTCGGCATTTCGATGGCGGTCAACCGCAATCCCGCCTGCCGCTGCGCACGCGTATCCGAACCGCTTTCCGCCGCGCTCGCGCGCCAGCACAACGATGCCAATGTCGTAGCCATGGGCGAACGCCTCGTCGGGGTCGATATGGCCAAGGCCATCGTCGATGCCTTCCTCACCACCGAATTCGAAGGCGGTCGCCACCAGCGCCGCGTCGACAAGCTCACGAACTGCTAGGACCCATGGCTACCGCATCCGACATCGAAGAAATCCGCTCGAAAGGCTTTTTCAGCGACGCACTGGCGGCCACCGACAGTGCGGTTGCCGACGCGATCGCAAGCGAGCTCAAACGCGAGCAGAAACAGATCGAATTGATCGCTTCGGAAAACATCGTGTCCAAAGCGGTGCTCGAAGCGCAGGGTTCGGTGCTGACCAACAAATATGCCGAAGGCTATCCCGGCCGCCGCTATTACCAGGGTTGCGCACCGTCGGACACGGTCGAAAGCCTTGCCATCGAGCGCGCCAAATCGCTGTTCGATTGCGCTTATGCCAACGTCCAACCGCATTCGGGTGCGCAGGCGAATGGGGCGGTATTGCTGGCGCTGATCAAGCCCGGCGATACCATCTTGGGCATGAGTCTCGATGCCGGCGGACACCTCACCCACGGCGCTGCCCCGGCCATGTCGGGCAAATGGTTCGATGCCGTCCAGTATGGCGTCGACAAGGACACGCACCTCATCGACTATGACGAGGTCGAGCGGCTGGCCAAGGAGCACGAGCCCAAGATGATCATCGCGGGCGGCTCGGCCTATCCCCGGCACATCGACTTCGAACGCTTCCGCGACATTGCCGACGAAGTGGGTGCCTACCTGCACGTCGACATGGCGCACTTTGCCGGCCTCGTCGCGGCAGGCGAACATCCGAGCCCCCTGCCCCACGCCCATGTCGTCACGACGACGACGCACAAGACGCTGCGAGGCCCGCGCGGCGGCATGATACTCAGTAATGACGAGAAACTGGGCAAGAAATTCAACTCTGCCGTCTTCCCCGGCCTCCAGGGCGGCCCGCTGATGCATGTCATCGCAGCCAAGGCGGTGGCGTTCGGCGAAGCGCTGCAGCCCGAATTCAAGAGCTATTCGCGCCAGGTCATCCGCAATGCGCAGGTCCTTTGCGCACAGCTCAAGGACCGCGGTGCAGACCTCGTCGCCGGCGGCACCGACACGCATGTCGGGCTCATCGACCTCAGGCCCCTCGGCATTACCGGCAAGGATGCGGACGAGGCGCTCGAACGCGCTGGCATCACCTGCAACAAGAATGGTGTGCCCTTCGATCCGCTGCCGCCGATGAAGACCAGCGGTATCCGCGTCGGCAGCCCCGCAGGAACCACTCGCGGCTTCGGCGAAGAGGAATTTCGCGCCATCGGCGATATGGTCGCCGATGTTCTCCACGGCGTCGCGAAGACAAGCGGCGAAGGCGATGCTTCTGTCGAAGCCGACGTCAAACAGCGCGTCGAAGCGCTGTGCGATCGCTTTCCCATCTACGAGGGCTGATCGTTGCGCTGCCCCTTCTGCACCCATGAATCGAGCCAGGTGAAGGACTCGCGCCCGTCCGAAGACGGTGCGGCGATCCGCCGACGCCGCCAGTGTGAAGCATGCGCGGCGCGCTTCACCACGTTCGAGCGCGTGCAATTGCGCGACCTCACCGTGATCAAGAAGGACGGCAAGCGCGAACCGTTCGAGCAGGCCAAGCTGCAAAGTTCGATCCGCCACGCCTGCCGCAAGCGCAACATCTCCGAAGGTCAGATCGAACGGCTGGCCCATTCGATCCAGCGCCAGCTCGAAACCGGCGGCGATGAAGTCCAGGCGGGCGAGATCGGCGAAAAGGTCATGGAGGGCCTCAAGTCGCTCGACAGTGTTTCCTATATCCGCTTTGCCTCGGTGTATCGCGACTTCAAGGAAGCTGGCGACTTTGCGGAGATCGCGGGCAGCGTCGACGAGGAATGAGTCAAAAACCGATTATCGTGCTGGTCGAGCCGCAGCTTGGCCAGAATATTGGCAAGGCCGCGCGCGCCATGCTCAACTTCGGGCTGACCGAAATGCGGATCATCAGCCCGCGCGATGGCTGGCCCAATCCTGAGGCAGGTCCCGCAGCCAGCGGTGCCGATCCCGTCCTCGACCAGGCCAAGTTATACGAGACGACGGCGGACGCCGTGGCCGATTGCAGCCTCGTTTACGCCTCCACCGTGCGGCGCCGCGATGTGCAGACCCCGGTGGTGGGCCCCGAACAGATGGCGAGCGAGATCCACGCCAGCGAGGGACGCAGCGCGATCCTTTTCGGGCGCGAACGATCCGGTCTCTCGACCGAGGATGTCGCCTTGTCGACCAAGATCGTCACCGTCCCGATCAATCCCGACTTCGGGAGCCTGAACCTGGCCCAAGCCGTCATCCTTCTTGCCTATGAATGGTCGCGTAGCGCCGGGCTCCAACAGCCGACCGCCAAGGCGTTCGATCCGCCTGCCCCGATGCAGGAATTGGAGGGATTGATCGGTCATCTCAATGCAGAGCTCGATGCCCGCGGCTATTTCTATCCGCCCGAGCGGACCGCAGCGACCCAACAGACCATCCGCACCCTTTTGACAAAACCCGGCTGGTCGAGCCGCGAGATTTCTGCATTGCGCGGCATGATCAGGATTCTGGCCAAAAGCCGTTCGTAGAACGAGGGTTGATCCCGGCATTCCATTTTGCAAGCGTCCGCGCCGAAATCTTAACAGGAGTTCCCCCCGGTCATGATGATTACCCTGATGTCGCTGCTGGTCATGCAGCCCGCCGAAGTGTCCGCACAAAGTGCAGGAGCGCAGGAGGAATTGGTCTGCAAGCGCATTCGCGAGGAAGCGCGCCGTACCGGTTCGAACCTGCGCCGTCCCGCCAAGAGCAAGAAGGTTTGCCGGACCGCCACCGAGTGGGCGCAGATCGAGCAGGCCAAGGAAGAAATGTTCCGCAATATCAATGAAAATCAGGGGAATGGCGGTCAGCAGGGCGCCACGATCGGCGGTTAGCTGCGCGTCGCGTCGAACCGCTGGAGTTCGTGCGCGATTGAGGTCTCGATCAGGTCCTCGTACAATCGGTCCATGAGATCAGGGTCGACGCCCAGCTTTCGGGCTTCGGCGGCGACTTTCTTCTTCACGTCCGCCTTGCGCCATTCGTCGCGCACGGCCTCGCGGTCGGGTTTGATGCGCGCTGCCGCGTCCATGTAACCGAAACGGCGGCGGAGCAAGCCGACGATCTGGCGGTCCACGTCGTCCACGCCTTCTCGCACATCGCGCATGTCGTGGCAGTCCTGGGGGTCGCGTATGTCGGTCATGGCCTTCCCATGCCAAAGCCTTTTGTGCACTGCAACGCTTGACCTCGGGCCCGCCCTTCGCTAGGCGGCGCTTCGCAATTGATCCCACATGCCTGGTGAAGTGGAGATCGCGGTGGATGCAAGGTTCATCGGTGCGTTCCAGGCGACTGAAACGAAAAGCGAATTGGAGACAAGATATGTCTAAGCGCACGAGCGCCAAGTATAAACTCGACCGCCGCATGGGCGAAAACGTCTTTGGACGTCCCAAGAGTCCGGTCAACCGCCGCGAATATGGTCCCGGCCAGCACGGCCAGCGTCGCAAGGGCAAGATGTCCGACTTCGGGCTGCAGCTGCGCGCCAAGCAGAAGCTCAAGGGCTATTATGGCGACGTGACGGAAAAGCAGTTCCGCCGTACCTTCAAGGACGCCGCCAACATGAAGGGCGATACGGGTCAGAACCTGATCGGCCTGCTCGAGCGCCGTCTCGACATGATCGTCTATCGCGCCAAGTTCGCGCCGACCATCTGGGCCGCGCGCCAGCTCGTCAGCCACGGCCACATCCGCGTCAACGACGTGAAGTGCAATGTCGCCAGCCGCCGCTGCGACGTGAACGACGTCATCTCGCTCGGCCCCAAGGCCAAGGAAATGGCGCTGGTCCTCGAATCGCAGAGCCTCGCCGAGCGCGACATTCCCGACTATGTCGTCCCCGACGGCAACGACAAGGTGAGCTTCACCCGCGTTCCCAGCCTTGACGAGGTGCCCTACCCCGTCCGCATGGAACCGAACCTGGTCGTCGAATTCTACTCGCGTTAATCGCGACGACACGAACCAGAAAAAAGGGCGGTGCCGATCTGGCGCCGCCCTTTTTCGTTGGCCTTAGCTGCCGATCGTCCGATCGAGCAATTCGCCGATCTTGGTCAGCATCTCGATCCGCGCTGCGCTATCGTCGAGCTGATGTTCGAGCTTGTCGAAACGGATAAGGTCGACCTGCTTGCCAGCGTCGGACAGCGCGACTTCCATGCGGATACTGTTGTAATATGCTTGGCGGAAATCCCGGTCACTGGTAAGCGCGCGCCATGACCTCACCTCCGCTCCCGGAATGGGCCTCGCACGCCGCGATGTGGATCGGTTTTCCGAGCCATGCGGATCTGTGGGAGGACAATCTTGCCCCGGCACAAGAAGAAGTCGCCGCGCTCGCCTCAGCCCTGTGGCAGGACGGCAAGGGCGAAGAGATCCGGCTTGTCGCCGCAAATGACGACGCCGCGGCCCAAGCGCGCCGCCTCGCTCCTTTCACCACCGTGATCGTCGAGCCCTTCGGCGACATCTGGCTGCGCGATACCGGGCCGATCATCGTCGATGGCCGCGCGCAGGGTTTCGGCTTCAACGGCTGGGGCGGCAAATATGCGCTGGAAGGCGATGGCAGCATCGGGGAACGCCTCGCCGCATCCGCAAGCCTCGACTACACCAAGGCCGACTGGATCCTCGAAGGCGGCGCGATTGACGGTGACGGCACGGGCACGTTCATCACGACCGAGGAATGCCTTCTCAACCCCAATCGCAACCCGGAATTGTCGCGCGAGCAAATCGAAGCCCGCCTTTCAAGCGATCTGGGTGCTAGGCGCATCGTCTGGCTCGGCAAGGGGCTGCGCAACGATCATACTGACGGGCATGTCGACAATCTTGCGCGCTTTGTCGGCGAAGGCCGCGTCGCGATCCCCATGCCCGAAGGCGAGGATGATCCGAACGAGCTGATTTATGCCGACGCCGCCGAACGACTGCTCGAAGCCGATCTCGACGTCATCGCCATACCATCGCCCGGCAAGGTCGAACGGGACGGCGAAATCGTGCCCGCCAGTTACATGAATTTCCTCATCGGCAACGCGGCGGTGGTGGTGCCGCTCTACGGCGCGCCCAACGATGAGGCGGCCGTCGAGGCCATTGCCGACCTCTTCCCAAATCACCAAGTCATCGGGCTGCGCGCCGATCGCATCCTGACCGGCGGGGGAAGCTTTCACTGTATTTCGCAACAGGTGCCCGCATGACCAAGATCACAGTCGCCGCATTGCAGCTCGAACTGGGCGGCACTGCAATCGAAAACATCGCCAATGTCGTCGACCTGGTGAAGGAAGCCGCGGACAAGGGCGCCCAAGTCGTCCTGCCTCCCGAGCTGTTCGAAGGCCCCTATTTCTGCCGCGTCGAGGACGAGGACTGGTTCAGTGCCGCGCGCGCGCCGCACGAGCACCCGTCGGTGATCGCCATGCAGGAACTCGCCGAACGGCTCGGCATCTGGATCCCGACCAGTTTCTTCGAAGCCGACGGCCCGCATCACTATAATTCGCTCGCAATGATCGGCCCCGACGGCAAGGTCACCGGCGTTTATCGCAAGAGCCACATTCCGGACGGCCCGGGCTATGAAGAGAAATTCTATTTCCGTCCGGGCAATAGCGGATTCAAAGTCTGGCCGGGCCCAGACAAGTCGACGCTGGGCGTGGGTATCTGCTGGGATCAATGGTATCCCGAGACCGCGCGCGCGATGATGTTGATGGGCGCCGACGTTCTGTTCTACCCGACTGCAATCGGTACCGAACCGCACGATCCCGATCTCGACACCAGTCGACTGTGGCGCCGCGCCATGATCGGTCATGCCGTCAGCAACGTCGTCCCCGTGATCGCCGCCAACCGCATCGGCACCGAAGAAGGCCAGACCTTTTACGGCCACAGCTTCATCTGCAACGAACGCGGCGACATGCTGGCCGAATACGGGGCTGATGAAACAGGCGTGCTGGTTGCCGAACTCGACCTGGCAGCCGCCAGGAAACACCGCGCCGCCTTCGGTTTCTTCCGCGACCGTCGCCCAGAACTTTATGGACGACTGACACAGGACATCTAGAGGTCCTTGCGCAGATAGACGCTGTCGACAGGCTTGCCGTCGTACAGCATCGCGTCCTTCTTGTAGCCCGATTGCTCGAAGCCCAGCTTTTCGAACAGCCGCACCGATGCAGTGTTCACCGGATCGATATCCGCAACGAGATAGGGAAAGTCGCGCTCGCGCAGATAGGTGATGATGGCGCTCATCGCTTCGAGCCCGATCCCCTGCCCCCATTTGTCGCGGCGCACCAGCACGCCCAGTTCAGGCAGTTTGTAGGGGCCGACCTTGCCGAGCACCTCGCCATCTTTCTCGATGATGTAATCAGCGCTCGCCATGCCCGATCCATCGATCATCGATTGCAGCCAATCGCGGCTTTCCTGAAGTGTCCTGTGCGGCGGTGTCGACCAATGCGCCATCGTCTCGACGTCAGTCAGCATTGCATGCAATGCGTCGAGGTCTTCGGGACGGGCCTTGCGCAGCACTAGCCGGTCGGTCCGGATTTCGGCCGCCTCTTCGCCTTTGAGCGGATGGGCGGCGGCACGGTGCACCGCATTGGCGAACATCTCGTCGGTCAGGCGGCCCGTATTCTGGTTGTAACGGCTGCAGTGATAGCTATCGACGAGGCGCAGCCCGTTGGGCACCATATGTTCGGCCTCGTGCGCAAATTTGTTCCGCGCCAGCGTCATACCCAGAGCGCGGCACGCGGCATCGTGCGCGATCTTGCCCAGCGCCAGGATCGAACGGACATTGGACAGGCTGGCCAATTGCTCCTCGAAGAAGGTCCGGCAGGTCTGAATTTCCCCGCCCGTCGGCTTGTTTTCCGGCGGCAGGCATTTGACGGCGTTGATGATGATTGCACCCTTGAGCTGCAACCCATCATCGATGCGCGCATCGTAATTGCCCGTCGACAGTCCGAACCGCCGCAAGGTGTCGAACAGGAGGTTGCCGGCGGCATCACCGGTGAATGGTCGTCCGGTACGGTTGGCGCCATGCTTGCCGGGTGCCAACCCCACGATGGCGACATGCGCATCAGGATCGCCGAAAGCGGGCACCGGCGCATTATACCAGTCCGGATATTCCGCGCGGCAAGCCATGCGAAAGTCGACCAGTCGCGGGCAAAGCGGGCAATTACGCAGCGGCTCGCTATCGGGCAGCGGCGACAAATCGGCGGGACTGGTATCGTTCATCAATCCCGACTAGGCGAGGCGGCATGGAAGAGGCAACGCCCCATCTGTATGCGATCGGCATCGGGTCCAACCGCCCGCATCACCGCCATGGCCGTCCAGCGGGTGTCGTCGAGGCCGCGATTGCCGCGCTCGAGAAGCATTTTCTGCTGTTCGACGCCTCCGCGATTGTCCTCAATCCCGCCATGGGCGATGCGGGGCGAGACTTTGCCAACGCCGTGGCAATCGTCGAAAGCGATTTGGGCCCGGAACCCATGCTGGTGGCATTGAAGGCCATCGAAGGCGCCTTCGGTCGCCGCCCGGGCAAGCGGTGGGGCACGCGCGTCCTGGATCTCGATATTCTGGCCTGGAACGGCGGTGCGTATAACAGCAGGTCGCTGGTGATCCCCCACCCGGGGCTCGACCAGCGTCGCTTTGCTCTTGGCCCCCTCGCCCAGATCGCGCCGGAATGGCGGCCCAGCGGCGATTTGACCTTCAGGCACAAGGCATTTCGCCTCGGCCGCGCAAAGAAGGTTGAAAGCTGAGGCGACCCCCGCTAGTCAGCCCCCACGCTGGTCGGGCCGTTAGCTCAGTCGGTAGAGCAACTGACTTTTAATCAGTAGGTCGCAGGTTCGACCCCTGCACGGCTCACCAGCGTATTTTCCCCACCACTGCACGGCGCCGATGGTTAGCTTCCGCCTAGCCGCCCGCGCGGTGTGCCCTGCCGCGTGACGCTGCCGATGCCCCAGTAATCGCGCGGCTGCAGGGCATCGCCCTCACGTGCGGTAAAACGCGCTTCGCGGCGACGAAAATCAATCGTCATCGTGCCGAAGCTGCGCAGCACATCCATGCCCAGAATGATCGCCGGGCGGTTGCTGAAGCCCAGCCGCTCGAACGGCTCCGCTTCCGCGAATGCCACCGGCAGGGTATTGAATTTCATCGACCCGATGCGCACATCCTTCATCTCGCCATAGCGGATCTGCACGAGATCGCCGGTGACCGTCAGCATCTGGAGATCGAGGAATGCCGTAAGCTCTTGGGCGCCCAGACGCCGCGCCAGGGCGGCATTGCCGATGGTGATCGAGCTACCAGTGTCGAGAATGACGTCGATTCGCTTCGATCCCAACATGGCCTCGCTGACGACCAGTCGCCCTCGCCGCTCCTTCAGGTCTACCGATACCGTGCCGCGCCGCTCCCGCTTGGAGCGATATGGGCTTGGCCGCATCTGCATTTCGCCATTTTCGAAATCGAAGGTCACCAGTTGAAGCGCCAGCTGGTCAATACCGATCAGCCCGTCACTGCCAAGCGCGCCGCGACTGAGCGTCAGCGCGCTGACATCTTCGATTTCCTGGTTGCTGAAGGACATGCTGGCTACGGTCACCGCCGGGATCACTCGCTCACCGCCAAAACTGACGACGCGGCGGGCAGGCGCCTGCTCCAACGCGAGTTCCTGCGCAAGTTCCACGGAGATAGCGCTATGCTCGGCGCCGGTATCGACCAGAAAACGCAGCTCCTCATCGACCCCGCCAACCTTGACGGGGATCGTCATCCGGTCCTGCGGATCGCGTTCGAACAGGACGAGGAGCGTATCGTCGTCCTCCCCCGCGCCGGTAACCTGCGGCGGCGTAGGTGCCGCGCCTTCCATGCCGGTGGATGCTTTCGCCGCAGCGATGGCTAGCAACGAGACAAGGGTTAGTTTGCCGATCATACACCCTCTCCTCACACCATGAGTGTACGCGCAATCTGTCGAAAAGGATAATTTTCGCAGTTGTTTACCCATTTTCTTGCGGCCGATATCTCCCGTTTGGAGCAAAGTCGCCAAAGAAGGTACGATTTAGCGGTCAGCATCAACTCTCTGGTAACCCCATATTGATAGCCCTTTTTCTGCCGAATGAACCCATCGGGTCGATGAGAAGGATGTGGCGTTGGACAAAGGTCCGGTAGAAACGACTTTATATTCGCTGCGGGACGACGCGCCCGACGTGAGCCAGAGCGAAGATCGACGCGATGGAAAGCGGCATATGACGCTGTTTCGCGTCGGCGCCATCGTGTTTGGCGACCGGCGCGAGCTGTGCCTTATCAAGAATATCTCTGCCGGAGGTATGATGGTGCGCGTCTATTGCGACGTCGCGCCCGAAACCCCGATCCGGATCGAGTTGAAATGCGGTGAGCCCATCTCGGGCAGCGTCACCTGGGTCAACGGCAATAATTGCGGCATTACCTTCGACACGCCGATCGACGTTCTCGATATCCTCGCCACTAACGAACACGGCCCCCGGCCGCGTATGCCGCGTATTGAGATTAGCTGCCCTGTCACCCTGTATGACGAAGGCCAGCGCATCGAAGTGCGCGCTATCGATATCAGCCAGGGAGGGATCAAGGTCGAATGCGAAGCGTCGCTCCAATGCGATGCCGATATCGCGGTCGCCCTGCCGGGCATGGCGCCACTGGCCGGTGTGGTGAAATGGGTCGCCGACGATAGTGCCGGCATCACTTTCAATCGGCTGGTGCCCCTCGCCACGCTGATCGGGTGGCTGCAGGAACGACGCGACGGGCTGCGCAAGGCCAGCTAGTCCTCAACGCATTCTTTCAATTGGAAAATTTCTCGAAGTTGATCAGTCCTTGGGCGGGATGATGGGCTCGCTCCACAGCCAGTTTTCCGAATAGAGGCGTTCTTCAAGGCTCATGTCCTTGGCGCGGATCGGCGGACGCTTGCTTTGCGGGATCGACTTGGGGCGCGGCGTCGGCACGTGGCGCAGCAACTGCGCGGGTGCCAGCGGCTGGGCGAAGCTGACCCCAGCGCGATGCTGGCGCAACCAGGCGATACGGCCAGGCACCTTGAGATCGCCCTTGCGGAACAACAGCTGGCTGCCTTCGACGGGCAGGTCGTCACTTTCGATCAGTGCCCCGTCTGCCGACAAGTTCCTGAGCTTCACTTCGACCGTACGACCGCCAAACTCCAGCTCTGCCGTCATGAAGACGTGGCTGCGGCGTTCCTTGCGATTATGGTTCATTGAGCTTTCGTCCATGACGAAGGCAATTAAGCGAAATCGGTAAATAGCTGCTTAAAGACGCTACGAAAAAATCACCGCCTTCTAAGGCGCAGCATCATGTTATTGGCCGGCATCAGCCGTTTTTCGCAAAAATCGAGACCACGCACACCGGCCTCGTCGACCAGATCCTCGACGCGCCGAAGACCCCACTGCGAATCGCGCTCCTTTAGCGATTCGTCGAATGCCAGGTTGCTCGGTGCCGTCTCGACGTCATCAGCGCGCCAAGGGCCGTAGAAGATCAGTTGCCCGCCTGCTGGCAATAGTCGCTTCGCGCCATCGAGCAGTCCGAGCGTCGCTTCCCACGGCGCGATATGGGCCATGTTGATCGACAGGATGACATCGGCGCGGTCGATATCCCAGTCGCCATCGCGCGTATCGATCATCAGGGGCCCAAAAAGATTGTCGGAACCCGCTTCCTGCCGCCACGCCTTGATCGAGGCGAGCGCCAAGGGATCCGGATCGCTCGGTTGCCATTCGAGATTGGGGAAGCGTCTGGCAAAAGCCAGCGCATGCTCGCCAGTCCCGCTCGATGTTTCGAGCACGAGGCCCTTTGCTGGCAGCCATTCTTCAAGCACGTCGCCGATAAACGTGACGTTTCGCGCTGCGGCGGGTGCATGGCGCTTTGCCTCTGCGCCAAGGTCTCCCATCGTATAGGGTGGGATTTGTTCAGCCACGCGCCGCCTTCCGTGCAGCCGGCTCGCGAATGATCATCCACACAAATAGTCCGAATGGCCCGGCCATCAGCGTGAGGAAAAGGACGGGAAGCTGAACCAACCGCGAAATCTTCTTGATGTCCGCATCCCTGGCTATCCATTGGCCTACGAAGAGATCGAAGGCGAGATAGTGTGTCCAGCCGACGACAATGGCGGCGTCTGACCGAAAAAGTCTTCCAATACCCTCGATGCTGCCGAACGATGCGACCGTCAGACCGCTGACATTAGTGATCAGCGTAACCAATCCGACCGAGTAGATCCCCGCCAGCAACCCAACGCCAAGATAGAAAACCAGCGCATGGATTTTGGGGCCGCGCGGGGTGAACGCCAGCAGCGCCCACCCGATCATCGCGATGATATTGATCGCGCTGAAGACAAAGCCCCAATCCATCAGCCGCCGCCGTAGCGTGCGCCGAGCCCGGTCGAGCTTCCATCGGGCGCGGGCGTCTTGTGCGCAAGCACCGGCTTGCGCGCTGCCATCGTTTCGTCGAGTCGCGCACGCGGGGCATGGTAAGGTGCGCCTTTCAGGCTCTCATCGCCCCCCTTGGCGCGTTCGACGACGTGGCGAAAGGCATCGATGAACTGGTCGAGACCATCACGGCTTTCGGTTTCCGTCGGCTCCACCAGCATCGCGCCGTGCACGACCAGCGGGAAATACATGGTCATCGGGTGATAGCCCTCGTCAATCAGTCCCTTGGCGAGGTCGAGCGTACTGATCCCATCGGCAAATCCTTTATCCGAGAAGATCGCCTCATGCATGCACGGCCCCGAGTGCGCGAAAGGCGCGTCGAGCAGGTCTTCCATTCGCCGAAGGATATAATTGGCGTTGAGCACGGCATCCTCGGACACCTGCTTGAGCCCATCCGCCCCGTGGCTCTTCATGTAGGTGAGCGCGCGCGTGAACATCCCCATCTGGCCGTGGAAAGCGGTCATCCGTCCGAAGCTGTCGAGGGGACCGCCGAAATGCTGCGTCTCGAAGGCTTCGGCATCTTCTTCTTCGATGAGATGGACAAAACCGTCCTCGGTCCGCGCCGTATAAGGCAGCGGCGCGAAGCGCGAGAGTGCTTCGGACAACACCACCGGACCCGACCCCGGCCCGCCCCCGCCGTGCGGTGTCGAGAAGGTCTTGTGGAGATTGAGATGCATCGCATCGATGCCAAGATCGCCGGGGCGTACGCGCCCGACGATGGCGTTGAAATTGGCGCCGTCGCAATAAACATAGCCGCCCGCTTCGTGCACCGCGTCCGAGATTTTCTTCATGTCGGGCTCGAACAGCCCGCACGTATTGGGGTTGGTGATCATCACCCCCGCGACATCGGGCCCAAGCCGCGCCCTGAGCGCTTCAAGATCGACGCGCCCCGCAGCGTTCGCTGGGATATTCTCAACGCGGTAGCCGGCAAAGGCTGCAGTGGCCGGATTGGTGCCGTGCGCGCTTTCGGGCACCAGCACTACCTCACGCGGATCGCCGCGCGCTTCCAACGCCGCGCGAATGCACAGGATGCCGCAAAGCTCGCCATGTGCGCCCGCCTTGGGCGTCATCGCAACACCATGCATGCCGGTCAGAATGATAAGCCAGTGCGCCAGCTCGTTTATGCATTCCAGCGCGCCCTGCACCGTTTCCACGGGTTGGAGCGGATGGACATCGGCAAAACCCGGCAGCCGCGCAATCTTCTCGTTGAGGCGCGGGTTATGCTTCATCGTGCAACTGCCCAGCGGGAAGACACCCAGGTCAATCCCGTAATTCTGGCGACTGAGACGCGTGTAGTGTCGCACCGTTTCGGGTTCGGTCAGCCCGGGCAGGTCGACACGGTCGCGGGCCAGCCCGCCAATGCGCGGCGTGACATCGCCCACATCATCGATATCGACGCCCGACTTGAGGTGGTGTCCGATCTCGAACAGTAGTCTCTCTTCCAGCATCAGCGCCTTGTTGCCCGTCACCGTCTCAGGCGCATCGTTGTCCATATTGGCAGGGGATTTGGGCGCCCAGCCCGACGGATTCTCGGCCATTACAGCACCTCCTTCAGCGCTGCCTCGAGCGCGTCGATATCCGCGTCACTGACCGTCTCGGTTACCGCGACGAGCAAGCCGTTCTGCAAAGCGTCCTCGGTGGGATAAAGCCGTCCGAGCGACACGCCGCCGAGCACGCCGGCATCCGCCATTGCGCGCACTGCTGGCCGCGCCTCGACGGGGAGCTTGATGGCAAATTCGTTGAAGAAGGTTTCGTTGACGAGTTCCACTCCCGGCAGCGCTGCGAGCCGATCTGCGACCTTGATCGCTTTCCCATGGTTCAGTTGCGCCAGCTTGTGCAGTCCCGATCCGCCGAGCAGCGTCAGGTGTATCGAAAAAGCGAGCGCGCACAGACCGGAGTTGGTGCAGATATTGCTCGTCGCCTTTTCGCGGCGGATATGCTGTTCGCGCGTCGATAGCGTCAGCACATAGCCGCGCTTGCCCGTCGCATCGACGGTCTCTCCGGCCAAACGCCCGGGCATCTGACGGACATATTTTTCCTTGCAGGCAAACAGCCCGACATAGGGCCCGCCAAACTGGAGTCCGACGCCAAGCGATTGCCCCTCGCCCACCACGATATCGGCGCCCATTTCGCCCGGGGCCTTGAGCATTCCCAGCGCAACAGGTTCGGTCACGACCGCGACCAGGAGCGCCTTATGGTCATGACACTTTTCGGCCAGCGCGGTGAAGTCCTCGATCCGGCCAAGAATGTCGGGATATTGCACGACGACACAGCTCGTATCGTCATCGACCTGGTCGATCAGCTTGGCCACGTCTGTGCCTGCCTCGAGCCGCGGCGCTTCATAGCGCAGGTCGTCCCTGGTGAACTTTGCCATCGTCCGGCAGACCGAGACATAATGCGGATGCAGCCCGTTCGACAGTAACGCCTTGCCCCGCCGCGTGATCCGGCGCGCCATGACGATCGCTTCCCAGCAGGCAGTCGAACCGTCGTACATTGAGGCGTTGGCAATCTCGCTGCCATACAGCCGCGCGACCTGGGTCTGGAATTCGAACAGCATCTGCAGCGTGCCCTGCGCAATTTCCGGCTGGTACGGCGTGTAGGCCGTAAGGAATTCGCCGCGCTGGATCAGGTGATCGACCGATGCCGGCACATGATGGCGGTAAGCGCCCGCCCCAAGAAAGAACGGCACATCGCCCGCGACCATGTTGCGCGACGCCATTTGCTTCATGTCGCGTTCGACTGCCATCTCGCTGGCATGCATCGGCAACTCGCGGATCGGCCCGTCGAGCCGGGCTTCTTCCGGCACATCGACGAACAGATCGTCGATCGCCTCGGCACCGATGACATCGAGCATTTTCGCCCGGTCATGGTCGGATTGCGGCAAATAGCGCATGAAATTGCGTCTCCTAGAGGGTCTTCACCCATTCGCGATATTCATCTTCGGCCATCAGGCCGTCGAGTTCGGACATGTCGGCAAGCTTCAACTTGAAAAACCACCCCTCGCCTTCCGGATCCTCGTTCACCAGCGCGGGATTATCGGCCAGCGCTTCATTGCCTTCGAGCACTTCGCCCGAAACCGGCGCATAGACATCGCTCGCCGCCTTCACGCTTTCGACCACCGCGGCATCGTCGCCCTTGGCAACATCGCGGCCCGCCTCGGGCGTTTCGGCAAACACGATATCGCCCAGTTGCTGCTGCGCGTGATCCGAGATGCCGACCGTGGCGACATCGCCCTCGACGCGGATCCATTCATGTTCCTTGGTGAAATAGAGGCTCATCACTTCTTCCCCTTGCGGTGATAATTGTGCGGCACGAAGGGCATCTGCGCCACTTCAGCCTGGAAAACCTTGCCGCGCTGCGACAGCTGGACGTTGGTCCCCGGCGCGGCCATCGCGATCGGCACATAGGCCATCGCGATCGGCCGCTGGAGCGAGGGCGAAAAGCCGCCGCTCGTCACCTTGCCGACTTCATTGCCCTCATCATCGATGACCATTGCGCCTTCACGCACAGGCTGGCGCCCCTCGACGGCGAGCCCGACGCGCTTGGTGACGGCACCATTTGCCAATTCGTCCAGAATACGCTCGGCACCGGCAAAACCGCCTTCGGCGCGGCGGCGCTTTGAAATCGCAAAGCCCAAGTCCGCCATCACCGGCGTCGTCTCGGTATCGAGATCATGTCCATAGAGCGGCAGCCCGGCCTCGAGCCGCAGCGAATCGCGCGCGCCCAGCCCGACCGGCTTGACCCGTTCATCGGCCGCGAGCGCTTCAGCGAGTGCGATGGCGTGTTCTGCCGCAACCGAAATCTCGACACCGTCTTCGCCGGTATACCCGGCGCGGCTCACCCACAGGAACGCGTCATTCCACAGCATTCCCTTGGACGACATGAAGCCAAGATCGCTGACATCGCCGATGACGTCGTTCACCACTGACGCGGCTTCGGGCCCCTGCAAGGCCAACAGCGCTTGGCCTTCATGATGCTTGATCTCGATCCCGTCGGGCAGCCGTCGGCGCATATTGTCGATATCGCCATGCTTGCAGGCACCATTGACGACCATGGCATAATGGCTCGCCGTCGGGTTGACGACGTTGGTGACGATCAGGTCATCGATGATCCCGCCATCCTCGGCGAGCAGCATCGAGTAGCGCAATTTGTTTGCGCCCAAGCCCTTGATGTCGCCCGGGAGCAGCATCTCCAGCGCGTCGGCGACATTGTCTCCATGAAAGGTGAGCTGCCCCATATGGCTGACATCGAACAGGCCGGCATGTTCGCGGGTCCAAAGATGTTCGGCCATGATGCCCTCATACTGAACCGGCATCGAATAGCCCGCGAACGGCACCATCCGGCCGCCCTTGGCTATATGCCAGTCGTTGAGGGGTAGGGTCTTGGGATCTGACACGCGCGCTCCTTCAAGGTTCGAAGCGGCATCATCGCCAGCCTCAAAACCCCCAGCCTGTCACTTGTGCCTGAGAGCATGACCCCTTCGGCGCCCCGGCGTTTCCCGGGATCTTTCCAGACTGTCGAGCGCGCACGGTCCTTTTGCCTGAGAGATTCCGGGGGCGGTTGCTCCTTCGGCGCCCGCGTGTCGAACGCGAGTCTCTCCCATGCGCCCACCCGGCCCGAAGACCGGAGACACGTCCTCCTCGCGCGGGCGCGCGTGGGAGTCAATTAGGATTGGCCGTCTTTACGCCAAAGCGTGAAGATTTAGCGCGTGACGTTGTAGCGAAGCTGTTCAGGCGTCAGCTGGAAGCCGACGAGATGCTCGAAGGTCGCGTTCTTGACCGCCTCGCGCACGCTGGGGATCGTCAGCGGATCGACCGCAGCATCGACATCGCCCGGCCGGCGGCGACGCGTGAGTTCGCGGCGCGCCTCTTCAGGGATCGTCGCCGCGCCGCGGTTGACGCGTATGGTCGCCTGACCGTTGCTCGCCGTGCGGATGGAGCCGGCCTCGAAATTCAGCACGATCCGGCCGACCTTTTTCGACGCTACCGTTTCACCGCCCTGCATCGACACGTTGAAGACCGGCAAGACCACCTGGCGCGCAGGCCCGGCATCGCGGCGCTGCGCCAACACGTCGAAAGTCGCGACCGAGGTGACGTTTTCCGCATCTTCATAGCAATTGGCGCGCAGATTCGTGATGGCCGCCGAAACATCGATTGCGGTTGCCGCCGTGCTGTCGGCCGGGTCGAACAAGGTGATATCGCCGGTGCCGGCCGGAATGGCGAGTTGCGGGCATGCCGACCGCTCAACAAAGATACCGCCTTGGCCGATGCGCCCCTCGCGAGAGCAGGCGGCAAGAGCAAGAAGGCCGATAAGCGGAAGGATGCGGGACGTCATGAATTACCTCGAGAATCTGAAAAGCTTGGCTCCCTCCATAGGAAGGCGCTTTCAACCCCGCAAGCAATCGCTTACATGGGGGCTGACCATGCAAAAGCCTTCACTTCATCTCAAGATCGCCGCGCCGCGCGGTTTTTGCGCGGGCGTCGACCGGGCTATTCGGATCGTCGAACTCGCGCTCGAACGCTATGGCCCGCCCGTCTATGTCCGTCACGAAATCGTCCATAACAAGTTCGTGGTCGATCGGCTGCGCGGGATGGGCGCCGTCTTCGTCGAGGAACTGGACAAGGTGCCGGACGGCGTGCCCGTGGTCTTTTCCGCCCACGGCGTGCCCAAATCGGTGCCCGCCAAGGCGCAGGCCCGCGGTCTCGACTATCTCGATGCTACCTGCCCGCTGGTATCCAAGGTTCATCGCCAGGCCGAACGAATGGTCGAAAAGGGCATGCAGATTCTGTTCGTTGGCCACGCAGGCCATCCCGAGGTGATCGGCACCTTCGGGCAGGTTCCCGATGGCAAGATGCAGCTCGTCGAAACCGAGGAGGATGCGCGGACGATCGAGGTCGCTGATCCTGACAGTCTGGGCTTCCTTACGCAGACTACATTGTCGGTCGACGATACCGCCGCCATCATCGAGATCTTGAAAGAGCGCTTTCCGAGCATCCAGGGCCCGCGCGGCGAGGATATCTGTTACGCCACCTCCAACCGCCAGGCGGCAGTCAAGCAGATCGCGCAAAGCTGTGACAAGATGCTGGTGATCGGTTCGCCCAACAGCTCGAACAGCCGGCGTCTTGCCGAAGTCGCCGAGCGCATGGACGTGCCCTCGCGGCTCGTTCAGCGCGCCAGCGATATCGATTGGGATTGGCTGGGCGAACCTTCCTGTCTCGGCGTCACGGCCGGCGCCTCGGCGCCCGAAATCCTCGTGCGCGAGGTCATCGAAGCGATCGCCGAGCGCTTCGAGGTCACCGAGGTCGAAGCCGAACACGAGCCCGAAGCCATGGTATTCAAACTGCCGAGGCAGCTCGTTGCCTGACGACCACGTAGAGATTTTCACCGATGGCAGCTGCAAGGGGAATCCCGGTCCCGGTGGCTGGGGCGCCGTCTTGCGCATGGGACAACACGAAAAAGAACTTTCCGGCGGCGATGTGGAAACCACTAACAACCGCATGGAAATGATGGCCGCGATCGAAGCGCTCAACGCGTTGAAGCGACCGTGCAAGGTCACGCTGACGACCGACAGTACCTACGTGCGTGACGGTATTACCAAGTGGATCCACGGCTGGAAAAAGAACGATTGGAAGAATGCGGCCAAGAAGCCCGTAAAGAATGCCGACCTTTGGCAGACGCTAGAAGAAGCTGCGGCGCGCCATGACGTGACGTGGAAGTGGGTCAAGGGCCATGCCGGTCATCCGGAAAACGAGCGCGCCGATGAATTGGCGACCGCGCAGGCCAAGAACTGGGCCTGCGAATAGACCTCACGGCTGGAAGGCCGCCGGATCGATACCTTCAAGTTCCTCCGGATAATCGCCCCCCAATATTAGGCACGCGCACAGGAGCGAATATGCCGGCGCGGCCTGGATGCCCATGCCGCCCTGCCCGACGCACCAGAAGAAGCGGGTTTCGCCCTTGTCGAACCCGAATTTCATATTCTCGTCAGGCGCGAAAGTCCGGAGGCCCGACCACTTATGTTCGACCCGCACTACCGGCCAGTCGATGGCTTGCTGGAAGCGGTCAACCGCGGTGGCGACATCGATCTCCTCGGGGGCAGGATCGCATGGTGGGCTGGGGGTCACGTCCAACGGGCACACCCAGACCGATGAATCCCCCTCCCCTTTGAAATAGAAGCTGGCGTGCAGGTCGGTCACGAACGGCGTGTCGCGTAGTCCCGTGCGGTCGATTTCCAGCTGTACCACCGTCCTGCGGCGCGCCTCGAGTCCTAGCCCGGCTACACCGCAGCGTTCAGCCACGATATCACCCCATGCGCCCGCAGCGTTGACGATGATCTCGGCATCGATCTCGAACATTTCTGTTTGCGCGTGCCACATCCCGTCCTCGAAGCGCGCGGATTGCAATGCCTGACCTGCCACGACTTCGCCCCCGGCGCGGCGAAAGGCAGCAAGACAGGCCTGGTGAAAGGCTGCCACGTCGATGTCGGCGCAGCTTTCTTCCCACCAGCCTCCGGTATATTGCTCGCCAAGCCCCGGCAGGCGTTTTAGGACTTCGGCTCTGTCCAGCTTCACTGGACGATGCTCGCCTTCGAGCGATCCAAGGTTGGGGAAATCCTCGCCGCACGGGCCCGTAAGGTGAAAGGCGCCGCGTTCGCGCAGCAGCGGCACATCGGCGCCCGGCCAGCGCGCGTCGAACATCGGTTTGGACGCCAGGCTCAGTGCGCGTTCAGGGCTGTCGCCGCCAAGGCTCGCCTGCCAGAACGCCGCCGACCTCCCCGTCGCATGCATCCCGCATTGCGCTTCGGTTTCCAGCAGGATGACCCGTTTTCCGGCCCCCGCGAGCCGTGCACCCAGGCTTGCGCCGGCAATACCGCCGCCAATGATCAGGATGTCGATTTTCGTGCCCATGATTCGCCACCGTGGTTACGGTTTGGAAAGTGCTGCCGTCTACAGCGCATTTCATGACCAATGTCGCTTTAACGCTAAACGTCCTGTTCGCGCTGCTGCTCATCTGGGCGGCGGTGCGTGATGTGCAAACCTATACGATCCGCAACCAACTGGTGTTGATCGTAGCGGTGCTTGCCGTTCCCTATTGGTGGGCGACGGGACTGTCGCTGTGGCCCGACATCGCTTGGCGCATCGGCATCGCGGCGCTTGTTTTCGCGCTGCTCGCGATCGGATTTTACATCGGCATGATGGGCGGCGGCGACGTGAAATTGGGCGCGGCATGCGCGCTCTGGTTCGCGCCAATGGGTGTTTTTCGATTCTTGATCGTCATGTCGCTATCCGGCGCGCTCGTCACGCTGGCAGCTGTCATGCACCACAGGATCACGCAAAAAGCTGGGAAAACCAAGGTTCCGTACGGAGTAGCCATTGCAATCGGCGCGCTCGTGAACCTCACCCAACGCTTTCTTAACCATTTTGCCTGATCAGTAGGGCCGTTGTGGGGAAACCCAAATTGGGGAGGCGGATACGCCATGAACGCGAAGAAAATCATGTTGCTCGTCGGAGCATTGGTAATTGCTGCGGTTACCGCGGTGCTGGCCAAGAATATGTTCACCGGGGCCGGCGCCCAGCAGGCCGAAGCGGCGCAAGTCGTCCCTGCGGGACCCAAGGTCCTTATCGCCAAGAAACCGCTGCCGGTCGGTACGATCATCGATGCCGAGGCGCTGGGCTATCAGGCCTGGCCCAAGGAATTGGTGACCGCTGCTTACTATACCGAAGAATCGGCGGACAGCGATCCGGCTGAACTGATCGGTCGTGTGGTTCGCACTGAAATGCAGGCTGGCCAGCCGATCTCACGCGGCGCCCTCATCGGGCCGCAGGATCGTGGCTTTCTTGCTGCGGCACTTGGCCCGGGCATGCGTGCCATCACCGTTCCGGTCGATGAAACGTCGGGTGTTGCCGGCTTCATCTTCCCGGGTGACCGCGTCGACATGGTGCTGACCCAGACGGTTGGCGAAGATGACGGCCGCGGCCTCACCGCTTCGGAAACGATCATTCGCAACCTGCGTATTCTCGCGACCGACAATCGTCTGACCGAAACCAAGGACGAGTCGGGCAACGTGCAGGTCATCCAGGCGGCGACCGTGACTCTCGAAGTCACCCCCAAGATCGCCGAGAAGATCGCGATTGCCCGCCAGATCGGCACGCTCAGCCTGGCGCTGCGCTCGATCGCCGACAACCAGTCCGAACTCGAACGCGCCATTGCCTCGGGTGAAGTCAACGTCGACGAAACGACCGACCCGGCCGAAGAACGCCGCATGCTGCTGGCCGTCGCCAACCAGCCTGCCGACAAGAACACGACCTTCACCACCGGTGGCCAGGTGTCGCGCTTCCAGCGTTCGACCATCCCGGCCGTGGGCGCTCCGGCACCCGCACCGGCCGCCAACAATGGTGGCGGTGCGCGCGCTGCCCAACCGTTCGTCAATTCTGGTCCGACCGTTCGCGTCTCGCGCGGCAATGCGACGACCACTGTTTCTGTGGGAGCACGCTAAGATGAAGACCACTACCTTCACCAAAACCGCGCTCTTCGCGCTGGCCATTGCGACGACGCCCACGGCGCTGACCGCTCCGGCCGCCGCGCAGAGCCGCTCGGTCCAGCCGACCGAACAGCTCAACGTGTCGCAGGACAGCGGCACCCTGGTGCGCCTGCCCGCCCCGATGGCCGACCTGTTCGTTGCCAATCCCGAGATTGCCGATATTCAGGTCCGTTCGGAACGCGAGCTCTATATCTTCGGCAAGAATGCGGGTCGCACAACGATCTACGCAACGGGCCGCGGCGGCAACGTCGTCTACGCTGCGGACGTGGTTGTCGGTCGCAACGTTACCAGCGTCGATCAGATGCTGAACCTGGCGATGCCCGAAGCCAATATCGAAGCCACGCCGATGAACGGCCTCATCCTGCTCACCGGCACCGTGGCTTCGCCCGACGATGCGCAAGAAGCCGAACGCCTCGTCGCTGCCTACACGGGCGGCGAAGTAGAAGTGGTCAGCCGCCTCAAGCAGGCGACCCCGCTCCAGGTGACGCTAAAGGTGCGCATCGCTGAAGTGAACCGTACGCTGCTGAAGAATATCGGCGTCAACATCACGTCGCAGGACAGCACATCGGGCGGTCGCTTCGCTATTGATCAGGGCGCAGCCTTCGGTGTGCGCGACCCGTTCGAAATAGCGGGCGGCCCGATCGGCACCTCGCTTGGCATCATGGGCAAGATCTTCGGTCTCGACCTGCTGTCGACCATCGATCTTGCTGAATCGGACGGCCTCGTCACGACGCTTGCCGAACCGAACCTGACGGCCCTTTCGGGTGAAACCGCCAGCTTCCTTGCAGGCGGCGAATTTCCGATCCCGGTCAGCCAGGAACTCGGCTCGGTGACCATCCAGTACAAGCAATATGGTGTCGGCCTCGCCTTCACGCCGTACGTGCTGAACGATGGCCGCATTTCGATGCGGGTGCGCCCGGAAGTCTCCGAATTGTCGACGCAGGGCTCGATCCGCCTTAACGGTTTCGATGTTCCCGCGCTGACCACGCGCCGTGCCGAAACGACCGTCGAACTGGGCTCGGGTCAGAGCTTCATGATCGCCGGTCTCTTGTCGCACACCAACACCAACTCGATCGACAAGGCGCCCTTCCTTGGGGACATCCCCATTCTCGGGTCGCTGTTCCGCTCGACCAGCTATCGTAAGCAGGAAACCGAACTGGTCGTTGTGGTCACGCCGTATCTGGTCAAGCCGGTCTCGGGGCAGATGGCCCTGCCGACCGATGGCTACCGCGTCCCGACCGACGCGCAGCGCCAGCTTGAAGGCCAGCTCTGGGCACCGGTCCAGCCGACTGCTCCGGGTGCCACTCGGGCTCCGGCAAGCCAGCCGGGCATGACTGCTCCCGTCGCTTCGGCGCCGACGGCCGCGCCGGTCGCCGCGGCTCCTGCCCAGCCGGGTTTCGGCATCTAGGCCGAGCATCAGGAAAGGATTGATAAGATGATGAAGAAGATCGCCATCCTGCCGCTCGTCGCCTTCGCCGCGGCTTGCGCCAACCACCAGCCCTATGACGAGCTTGCTCGAGGCATGTCGCCGGTCAACCAGCCGGTCGTCAGCCAGCAAAGCTATGCCTTCGACGTGACCACGACAGCGGGCACGCTGTCCGGTCCCGAGGCCCAGCGTCTCGACAGTTGGTTCCGTTCGATGAAGCTTGGCTATGGTGACGCTATCTATGTCGACGGCGGTCCCGCTTCTGCCAGCGCCCGACAGGACATTGCCCGCGTTGCCGGTCGTTATGGCCTGCGGCTTTCGGAAGGCGCGCCGGTTACCGCCAGCCAGATCGCTCCGGGCTCGGCACGCGTTATCGTGACGCGTACCCAAGCCAGCGTTCCGGGTTGCCCGAATTGGTCGGAAGCGACCGTTCCCAACTGGAACAATCGTCAGATGCCCGGCCTCGGCTGCGGCGTTAACAGCAACCTGGCCGCAATGGTCGCCAACCCGGAAGACCTGGTTCGCGGTCGTGAAGGCGCTTCGACCGTCGACGTACGCACCTCGAGCCGCGCTGTCGGCAGCTATCGCGACGCCGAGCCCACGGGCGAAGGCGGCCTCGAAGACGTCAGCACCGGTGGTGCTCAGGGCGGTCGTAACTCAGGGGGAGGAAACTAATGAACGCGCCTTTCCAGGCCCGCGCAGGGCTTCGTGAACCTTTCACGGCATTCGTCTGTGACGAAGAAACGGCAGATATGCTCCGCCCGGTAGCGGTCGAGCATGGATGGTCGCCGGAAAAGGTCAACATGGGTGGATTGCGCAACGCAGTCCAGTCGCTCTCGGTGTCCGCCAGCCCGAACGTCTTGTTCGTGGATTTGTCGGAATCGGCCGACCCGCTCAATGACATCAACGCTCTCGCGGAAGTCTGCGAGCCCGGCACGATCGTCATCGCAGCTGGCCAGGTCAACGATGTTCGCCTTTATCGCGACCTCGTCGCGAGCGGCATCCACGACTATCTCCTGAAGCCGTTCACGGTCGACCAGGTTCGCGATACGTTTGCGAATGCCCAGGCGATCCTGTCCGGCCCGCGCGGAGAACAGCAGGCTGAAAAGCCCAATGTCATGTCGGCCGTTATCGGTACGCGTGGCGGTTGCGGCGCTTCGACCATCGCCTCCAGCCTCGCCTGGATGCTCGGTGAAAAGGCCGAACGCTCCACTGCCCTTCTGGACCTCGACGTCCATTTCGGCACCGGTGCGCTCAGCCTCGATCTCGAGCCCGGCCGCGGCCTGACCGACGCGATCGAAAATCCGAGCCGTATCGACGGTCTCTTCATTGAGCGTGCGATGGTGCGCGCCAATGAACGCCTGTCGGTCCTCTCGGCCGAAGCGCCGATCAACGCACCGTTGCAGACCGATGGCACCGCCTTCTTCCAACTGCAGGAAGAAATGAAGAATGCCTTCGAGGCGACGGTCGTCGACCTGCCGCGTCACATGATGATCCAGTATCCGCACATGGTGCATGATGCCCATGTCGCGATCGTCTGTTCGGAACTCACGCTTGCTGCCACGCGCGACACCATTCGTGTCCTCGCCTGGCTCAAGTCGAATGCCCCGCAGACCAAGGTCATAACCGTGGCCAACCGTGTGCCCGCCGGCGGCGCGCTTGAGATTTCGAAGAAAGATTTCGAGCAGTCGATCGAGCGTAACATCGACATCGTCTTCCCGTTCGACGCGAAGACGGCGGCGCAGGCTGCCAAGCTTGGCAAGCCGCTCGCGGAAATCGCCACCGGCAAGCTCGGTGCACCGTTCGCCAACCTGTCGAACATGGTGCTGAGCCATGCTTCGGAAGAAGGCGCGGATACGGTCGGCAAATCGGGCGGCGGCAAGGGTGCCAAGAACCTGGTCGACAACCTGAAAAACATGCTGTCGAAGCCCAAAGCCGAAGCAGCCTAATGTAACGGGGGCCGGGCGAGAGATGCGTCTCTCGCCCACCGGCTCCCACTCGAGGGGATGACGCAATGCTGCTGATCATCATTGCACTGGGACTGGCCCTGTTGGTGGGCGGCGTTTGGATCGCCATCACTGCCAACGGCCCGTCCAAGACGTTCAAGCGCCGTGTCGCTCAGATGCGCGATCGCCACAGCGAAGGCGGTGCGCTCAAGGCCAGCGCGCAGATGCAGATCCGCAAGCTGATGGCCGACCGCGACAGCCGCATGGAAGGCTTCGCGAGCTCGCTGATGCCCAAGCCGGAACTGATGCGGCTTCGTCTGGAAAAGACCGGCAAGAACATCCCGCTTGCCAAATATCTCGGCATCAACTTCGGCATCGCCGCGCTCGTCGCCGTGCTGATGGCCTTCAAGGGCATGCCGTTCCTGTTTGCGCTGATGTTCGGCCTCGCCGTCGGTGTCGGTTTGCCGCACCTGTGGGTCGGCATGATGATCAAGAAGCGGATGGGCCAGTTCAATCAGAACTTCCCCGACGCCATCGAACTGATGGTCCGCGGTCTTCGCTCGGGACTTCCGATCACCGAAACGCTCGGCATCGTGGCCGGCGAAATTCCTGGCCCGGTAGGCAAGGAATTCAAGGAAGTCGCGGAAAAGATGAAGGTCGGGCGCACCATGGAGCAGGCGCTCCAGGAAACCGCCGATCGACTCGGCACGCCCGAATTCCAGTTTTTCGTCATCACGCTGGCAATCCAGCGCGAAACGGGCGGCAACCTGGCCGAAACGCTGGCCAACCTCGCCGACGTGCTGCGCAAGCGCATCCAGATGCGTCTCAAGATCAAGGCGATGAGCTCGGAATCCAAAGCCTCGGCGATGATCGTCGGCTCGCTGCCCTTCATCGTGTTCGGCCTCGTCTACATGATGAACCCCGAATACATGGAGAATTTCTTCATCGACGAGCGCCTGATGGTGGCCGGAATCGGTGGCCTTGTGTGGATGTCGATCGGCGTCGCCATGATGGCCAAGATGGTCAACTTCGAGATTTAGGGGGAAGACGATGACCATACTCACCACCTTCATCGCTGCTGCCCTGTCGATGGGCGGCCCCGAACTCCTCGGTGTCGATGTCATCCTCGTTGCGACGGGCCTCGCCTTCGTCGCCATGATGGCCGTGCTTACCGCCATCTATGCCGCGACCACGGTCAAGGACCCGATGGCCAAGCGCGTCAAAGCCTTGAATGCTCGCCGCGAGCAGCTGAAGGCCGGCATCGTTGCCTCGACCAACAAGCGCAAGAAGCTGAAGCACCAGAACGATGCGGCCGACAGGGTCCGCTCGATCCTGTCCAACTTCAAGATGCTGCAGGAAGACCAGATCAAGACGACCCAGGAAAAGCTGGGTCAGGCGGGTATCCGCTCGAAGGAACTGGCCTACTTCATCATCTTCGCGCGTTTCGTGCTGCCCGTCGTGCTCGGCATCACTGCGGTCGTCCTCATCTATCTCGTCGACTATTTCCCGGAATGGGGCTGGTTCAAGAAATATGCGTCCGTCGCCGGAACGATCCTCTTGAGCTACAAGGCGCCGGATATCTGGCTGAAGAACAAGATCAACAAGCGGTCGGAAGCCATCCGCAAAGGCTTGCCCGACGCGCTCGATCTCCTCGTCATTTGCGCCGAAGCCGGTCTGACCGTCGACGCCGCATTTTCCCGCGTCGCACGCGAACTGGGCAAGGCCTATCCCGAACTGGGTGACGAATTCGGCCTGACCGCGATCGAACTGGGCTTCCTGGCCGAGCGTCGCAAGGCCTTTGAAAACCTATCGAAGCGCGTCGACCTGGAAGCCGTTCGCGGCGTCGTGACGACCATGATCCAGACCGAGAAATACGGTACGCCGCTGGCTTCTGCCCTGCGCGTCCTGTCGGCGGAATTCCGCAACGAGCGCATGATGCGCGCCGAGGAAAAGGCCGCGCGCCTCCCGGCGATCATGACCATCCCGCTCATCCTCTTCATTCTTCCGGTGCTGTTCATCGTGATCCTTGGCCCCGCGGCCTGTGCGATCAGCGACAACTTCGTGAACCGCGCCTAGCCAAGCTTCCCAGGTGGGGGGAAGGTACTGCCGTCGCCTTTCGGGGCGGCGGCGGTTTCATTTTGCGCGGCCAATCGCGCCGTGCTAGCCACGACCAAACAACGGGGAGTATTTGCATGCTCGATTTCACGCAGGACCAGTGGATTCTGGTCGGGATGGTGTTCCTGCTCGGCATTTTCGCCGGCATGTTTTTGCTCTCGGGCGGCAGCCGTAAATGGAAAGAGCGCTACCGCAACGAAGTTGAAAAGCGGGAGCGCATCGAAGCCGATTACAAGGCCGCGGAGGCCGAATGGCGCGAGAAGGACTCGCTGCGCGCTGCAGCGCTTCGATCCAAGGGCATAGATGTCGAAACCGTGGATGACGGCGAGGAAACCCCGCCGCCGCGGGCCTAGCCTTCGATCTTACTGAAATCGGCGACGCCATTCACAAGCTCGCGGAACCGCGCGAGCAGGCCGAGGCGTCGTTTGCGCACGTCCGCATCGTCGGCATTGACGATCACGTCTTCAAAGAAGGTATCGATCGGCCCACGCAGTGACGCCAGCGCGCCCATGGCGGCGGCAAAATCTTCGTCGCCCAGTGCCTGCGACGCCACCGGCCCTGCCGTCACCACCGCATCGACAAGCGCGCGCTCTGCGGGTTCGAGGGTGTCATGGTCGAGCTCTGCGATAGCGTCCTCAAGCCCATCGGTCACCAACACGAACGGATCTTCCTCGCCGGTCTGCTCGATCTTGCCGGGGATCGCGCCCTCGCCTTCGAATCCCTCTTTCTTGAGAATGTTGGCAGCGCGTTTGTAGGCAGCGAGCAAGTCGGCGCCCTCCTCAGTCTCGACAAACGCCTGGAGCGCTTTCACGCGTTCCACCATCCGAACCTTGTCGCCGTCGGTTTCTACGGCAACGACCGCATCGATCATGTCATGACGAACGTTGGCCTCGCGTTGCTGCACTTTGAGGCGATCGACCAAGAAGCTCGCGATATCATGCCCCGCGTCGGCACTGCCCTCCGCGTGCGCCGCTGCACTGATCAGTCCACGCATCGAAACCCGCAATCCATTCTCGAGGATCAAGGCAATAATGCCCAGTGCAGCCCTGCGGAGCGCAAACGGGTCTTTTGATCCTGTGGGCTTAAGGTCGAACTGGAAGAACGACACCAGCGTGTCGACCTTGTCGGCCAGCGCCACCGCCACCGTCACTGGCTCAGTAGGCACCTCATCACCCTGCCCCACTGGTCTGTAGTGATCGCGCACGGCATCGGCGATCTCGTCTCCCTCGCCTTGCGCTCGCGCCAAGTGGCCGCCGACAATGCCTTGGAGTTCGCCGAATTCACCGACGAGGCCGGTGACGAGATCGTTCTTGGAGAGGCGAGCGGCGCGCTCGACCGTATCGGGGTCGGCGTCGACGATCTTCTCCTCGACGAGCCAGCGCGCCAGCTTGGCTACGCGGTCCACCTTGTCGGCAACGGTGCCGAGCTTTTCGTGGAAGACAATGTCCTTGAGCTGGTCGCCAAGACTTTCAAGCGGCACCTTGAGATCGTTTTCCCAGAAGAAGCGCGCATCGGAGAGCCGCGCCGCCAAGACGCGTTCGTTGCCCGCGACCACCGCGGCAGGATCGCTGCTATCGATATTGGCGGTGCACACGAACGCCGGGGCGAGCTTTTCGCTATCGCGCATCACGAAATATTTCTGGTCGGCCCGAGCGGTCTTCTGGATGACTTCTTCAGGCACATCGAGGAAGTCCGGATCGAAGCGGCCGACTAGTGGCACCGGCCATTCCGTCAGGCCGGCATTCTCGATGACGAGGCCTTCGTCTTCGACCAGGTCGAAACCTGAATCGGCGGCAGCTTTTGCCGCCCCTTGGCGCACGATCGCCTCGCGCTCTTCATGGTCGACCAGCACGTGCGCCATCCGCAATTTCTCGACATAGTCGTGCGCGCCGCCAAGGGTGATCTCGCCCGGGTGATGGAAGCGATGGCCAAGTGTCGCCGCGCCGCAGCTAACGCCGTCGATGTCGACCGGCACGATCGCGTCGCCAAGCAATGCGACAATGCGGTGCAGCGGACGCACCCAGCGCAGGCTCTCGCTACTCGCCGAGGCAGCACCCCAGCGCATCGACTTTGGCCACGGGAAATCGCGCACGATGGCCTCGATCACGGGGCCGATAATGTCTACCGTCGGCTGTCCGGGTTTATCGATGACGGCGAAATAGGTGTCGCGACCCTTGACGTCGCGAACCTCAAGACCATCGCGCGAAATCCCGTTTTTCCGGCAAAAACCGTCGACGGCCTGATCGGGTGCGCCCTCGGGCGGTCCCTTGATTTCCTCGCGCACCGCCTCGGTTGCGTCCGGCAGCCCCTCTGCGATCAGCGCAAGGCGCCGCGGTGTTGAATAGGTCCGGATCGCGTCTGCCTTCAGCCCCGCCTCGGCCAGCTGCGCTTCGAACAGTCGTTGCAGTTCGCGCCGCGCACCGGCCTGCATTCGCGCCGGTATTTCTTCGGAAAAGAGTTCGAGGAGAAAGTCGCTCATGCCGCTTCTCCTTCAAGTTGCTTCATCCACGCTGCGCAGGCGCCTTTCGCCAGATCGCGGACGCGGCCGATATAGGCCTGGCGCTCGGCGACCGAGATGACCCCCCTCGCCTGCAGCATATTGAAAATATGGCTCGCCTTGATGGCCTGCTCGTACGCCGCAATCGGCACGTCGTGTTGCAAGCAGTTCTCCGCCTCCGCGGCGGCCTTGCGGAACAGGTCGAACAGCGCGTCCGTATCGGCGACCTCGAAATGATATTTGCTCATCTGCTTTTCATTTTCGAGAAAGACGTCGCGATACGAAGTGCCGTGATCGTTGAACTTGAGGTCGAACACATTGTCGACGCCCTGGATGTACATGGCCAGTCGCTCGAGCCCGTAGGTGAGCTCGCCCGACACCGGCTTGCAATCGAACCCGCCGACCTGCTGGAAATAGGTGAACTGCGTGACCTCCATGCCATCGCACCATACCTCCCAGCCCAAGCCCCAGGCACCAAGCGTCGGGCTTTCCCAGTCGTCCTCGACAAATCGGATATCGTGCTTGAGCGGATCGATGCCGATCTCCGCAAGACTGCCGAGATAGAGTTCCTGCAAATTCACCGGGCTGGGCTTGAGCATGACCTGGTACTGGTAATAGTGGCCTAGCCTGTTGGGGTTTTTACCATAGCGCCCGTCCGTGGGTCGGCGGCACGGCTGAACATAGGCGGCGCGCCACGGCGCTGGTCCAAGCGCGCGCAGCACGGTAGCCGGGTGAAACGTGCCCGCCCCCATCTCCATGTCATAAGGTTGCAGGATCGCGCATCCATGCTCACTCCAATAACGGTGCAGCGTCAGGATCAGGTCTTGAAATGACAACATGGTGCAGCGCTTTGCGTGAGGCATGCGCAAGCGTCAAGCAAAGGACGCATTTCCGGCAATAAGTAAGGACATTACGACTTTTTGTCAGGTACTATTGACACTGTCAGCGAATCGTGACTATATGTCAGTAGAACATGACAAAAGGGAATGAACACGTGACAAAAGACAAGAAGTCCGCTGACCGCTTCACCCAAATCTTCAATCGCATCTTCAAACCCAAAAGCGAGAGTGACTATGACCTGATGTGGACCGCGGTCGTCGCGTTCATCGCCGGCGCCGTCATCCTCTAGCGGGTGATACGCGGTGCGTAATCAGCTCAAAGTGCTACGTGCCATGCATGGCTGGAGCCAGGCCGAACTGGCCGGGCGGCTCGATGTGTCGCGCCAGGCAGTGAACGCAATCGAGACCGGCAAGCACGATCCTTCCCTGCCGCTCGCCTTCAAGATCGCGCGGCTGTTCGGAAAACCCATTGAAGAGATTTTCGATGACTCAGAATGACATGATGACGGGCGAAGAACGCCTCAAGCGCAAGACCCGCCGCAAGTGGGCGATCATGGGCGTCCTGTTCGTCATCGGCTTGGTCGTCGGCTTTACCGCCGCGCGCATGGAAGACATTCGTGGCTATGACTTTGCTGGGCCATGGCCACCTGAAATCGCGCTCGGCATCCTCGCCGCATTCCTGGTCACCATTAGTATCGGCAGCTGGCTGCAGCACCGCGAAATGGATGACTATGAGCGCGATATCAATCGCAAGGCAGCCGCATTTGCCGCCATGGTCATCCTCGTCGGCTATCCCGTCTGGTTTCTGCTCTGGAAAGCCGGAATGGTCATCGAACCGGTCCACTGGATGATCTTCATCGGCGGCTACATCGCCCTTTATGCCGGGTTGCTTTTCTACCGTTACCGCTAAACAACAATTTCGAATAACAGGAGAATATCGTGAAAAAGTTGCTTACTACCACTGTCGCCGCAGTTGCCCTCGCTACTTCGGCATGCGCCAGCTACGGCGACACCTACAGCGCTTCAGATAGCGCTCCCGCGCTCGGAAACGTCGCCGCCGAAGGCCAGGTCGATCCGGCGGTCTGGAAGTTGAGCGACGAAGACACGACCGTCTATCTGCTCGGCACCTTCCATCTGTTGCCCAAGGACCTTGAGTGGCGCACCGACACGATCGACGCCGCGCTAGCCGCATCGGACGAAATCTATTTCGAAATCGAGGACGACCTGCGCGATCCGTCGGCCATCATGCCGCTGATCCAGAGCATGGCGATCGACCCCACGCAGCCCTCGCTTGCCGAGCGCATCGGGGATGAAAATGCAGCGCGCGTTGCCGAACTGCTGACCCCGGCCGGCATCCCCGCACAGGCGCTTAACATCATGGAGAACTGGTTCATCGCGCTCACCCTTTCGAGCGTGACCGCCATGAAATTCGGCTATGACACTGACTCTGGCGTGGAAATCGTCCTGCGCGGCGATGTGGACGAGCGCGGCCTGCCCGTAAAAGGTCTCGAAACCGCAGAGGAGCAGCTTGGCCATCTCGACGGCATGTCGGCAGAAGCACAGACCATGTTCCTAACCGAATCGCTGGTGCCTGACGAGGAAATGCGCGCCACGCTCGATGGGATGCTCGAAAGCTGGAAGCGCGGTGACATCGACGGCATCGCCGCCACCTTCAACGAAGGCGCGCCGATCGGCTCCGAAGTACGCCAGGCTCTGCTGACCAATCGCAACGCCGACTGGACCGGCGATATCGTCGAACGCATGGGTCAACCGGGTACGGTCTTTGTCGCGGTGGGCGCGGGCCACCTGGTCGGCGACGACAGCGTGATCAACATGCTGGCCGAAAAAGGCTATGTCGCGACCCGTATCGACGACTAGACCTAACGTCATTCCGGACAAGAGAGCGCCGCGTCGGGACTATCCCTGGCGCGGCGTTCTTTTTATGCTCTGTCCAGAACCATTACGAAGGACATAGTGACCGTGCGTTTCCTTGTTGCAGCCATGCTGTTGCTGCTACCCGCCTCGCTCGCCGCGCAAGACACGGCGCCGAACGAAGATGTGCCGATCGAACTCGTTGTCCCCGCTCCGCCCCCTTTGGCGCCGAATGATGCGCGCGTATCGGCAGCGGATGAGAGCGAGGCGCCAAGCCCCGCGCCCGCCATCTGGACGCTCTACGACGACGATACGACGATATATTTCTTCGGCACCATCCATGCCCTGCCCGAAGACTTTGCATGGCGGAACGCAAAACTCGATGAGGTGATCGAGGGGTCGGATATTCTCTACCTCGAAATTGCCGACGACGGGTTCGATGTGATGCGTTTCATCGGCATGCTGGGGCGGCTCGGCGTCAATCTCGATCATCCCACGATCCGCGAACGGATCGATCCCGACCTGCACGATGAATTCGAAGCCGTATTGAAGAAGATACCGATCCCTGAAAGCGGGTTCGACAACCTCGATTCATGGCTCGCCGCCATCCTGATCTACGAATTCACCAACGAGGACTATGCCGACAGCGAAGGTGCCGACGCACAATTGCAGGCCATTTTCGATGAAAATGAAAAGCCAGTGCGCAGCCTAGAGAACGGAATCGCACATTACGGCTTTTTCGATGCCTTGAGCGAAGCAGCGCAGCTGGCCTTCCTCGAATCCATGCTGAGCGACGACGAAGACGATGCGGACAATTACAAGCAGATGATCATCGATTGGGCAGCGGGAAATGTTGCGGCGATCGACGATGACGACTGGTTCAAGGGCGTCGACCCGGCAATTGTTGCCGAATTCGACAAAGCGATCCTCGACGATCGCAATGCCAAGTGGGTCATCGAAGCAAAACGGGTGCTGGCCGAGGAGCAAGGAACCTTCCTGATTGCCGGTGGCGCCGCACACTTCGCTGGTGAAAACAGCGTGATCGACATGCTTGAAAAACAGGGATTTTCTGTAAAGCGCGTTCAGTAGCGCGCGCGCCTTCTTTCCCTTGCACTGGCCGCGCTTCCTCTCTATAGCGCGCCGGTCCTTCGCCATGGTCATCCCTGGAGGCGTGGCGGGACATGACATATCCATTTGAAGGAACACGCACATGAGCGATCAGCTGACGCTGCCCGCCGAACCGCGCGAACGAGCAGGCAAGGGAGCCTCTCGTGCCCTGCGAGGCGAAGGTCGGGTCCCCGCCGTTGTTTACGGCGCAAAGAAAGAACCCCTCTCGATTCACATCGAAGAAAAACTTCTGGTGAAGATGCTGGAGACGGGCCACTTCATGAACTCGGTCGTCGAGATCAAGGTCGACGGTGGCAAGCACCGCACCCTGCCAAAGGACGTCCAGTTCCATCCGGTCACCAGCCGCCCCATCCACGTCGACTTCTTCCGCCTCGCCAAGGGCTCGAAGGTACAGGTCAACATTCCGTGTCGCTTCGTCGACGAAGAAGCCTCGCCGGGCCTCAAGCGTGGCGGCGTGCTCAACGTCGTGCGTCACGAGCTCGAACTTATGTGCGATGTAGCTAACATTCCCGACGAAATCGTCATCAGCCTCGATGGCCTCGACATCGGTGACAGCGTCCACTTCTCGGACATCTCGCTGCCCGAAGGTTCGACCAGCGTGATCGACGATCGCGATTTCACCATCGCCGGCGTGACCGCGCCGAGCGCCCTTAAGTCCGATGCTGAAGAGGCAGCCGAAGACGAAGAAGGTGTCGAAGGCGAAGAAGGTGAAGCTGCAGAAGGTGAAGAGGGCGCCGAAGGCGAAGGCGGCGACGCCCAAGCCAAGGACGGCGAATAAGCCTTTCATCATAGCACCTGACGAAATCGGCCGTCGCGCACCAACGGGTGGGCGGCGGCCTTTTTCTTCGCTAGAGCGCCCTGATGCAGATCTGGGCGGGGCTCGGTAATCCGGGCGACAAATATCAGGCACACCGGCACAATGTCGGCTTTATGGCGGTCGACGCGATTGCCGAAGAACATGACTTCTCGCCGTGGAAGAAGCAGTTCCGCGGGTTGACCGCCGAAGGTCGCGTCGGCGGCGAGAAGATCGTACTGTTGAAGCCCCTCACCTACATGAACGAAAGCGGCGGCTCGGTTCGCGCCGCGCTCGATTTCTACAAGCTCGGCGAAGAGGGCCTGACCGTCTTCCATGACGAGCTCGACCTTGCGCCGATGAAAGTGAAAGTTCGCTTGGGCGGCGGCCTGGCTGGGCATAATGGCCTGCGTTCGATCAACAAGCACCTGGGCCCCGATTTTCGCCGCGTCCGCATCGGCATCGGCCACCCCGGCAGCAAGGAGCGCGTCCACGGCCACGTCCTCGGTAATTATCACAAGACCGAGATCGACGATTTGGGCGCAATGCTGGTCGCGATGGCGCTCGAAGCGCACTGGCTGGCAAAGGGAGACGATGCGCGCTTCATGAACGATGTAGCGTTGCGATGCCAATCATGACCCGAAACCTGTTCGTCACCCCGCTCTATGAAGCCACGCTCGACGCAGACGATCTGCTCGAAGAGCTTGCATATTCGATCCGCGTTCTCGCCGAAGATGACCAGGCCGGGCGCAATTGGAGCAGAGACGAAGGATATAAGGGCTATACCAGCTACGCATCGCTCAACGACCTGCCGCAACGCGATCCTGCGTTCGCCGACCTGAAACGCCTGCTCACGCGCCATGCGCGCGCCTTCGCAAAGGAACTGGCTTGGGACGTGAAGCCCAAGCTCGACAGTATCTGGGTGAACATGATGAAGGCCGGCGCGCACCACGCCGCCCACATCCACCCCCACAGCATCCTGTCGGGAACGCTATATATCGAAGTACCGGGCAAGGCCGGCGCGATCCGCTTCGAAGACCCGCGTCACACCCAGATGATGGCGGCGCCCGTGCGCCGCGAAGCGCCCGAGCATTTGCAGACATGGGTCGCCGTCGATCCGCGCCCCGGCATGCTGCTGATGTGGGAAAGCTTCGTGCGGCACGAAGTCTTGCCGCACCGCGGCCGTGGCGAGCGCCTGTCGATCAGCTTCAACTTCAGCTGACGCTGGCGTAGAACGCATGGTGAAAGGAAGTGCCATGCCCCTCAGCCGTCGCCAACTTCTTGCCGGAACCGCCGCCATCAGCGCCGCCTCCGCTATTCCTCTCGCCGCCAACACTGTTTCCCGGCCCCCCGACCTCCGGGGACGGAAAATTCTTATCACGGGAAGTTCATCCGGATTTGGTCGTCTCGGCGCCGAATATTACGCCCGGCTGGGTGCTACGGTACACGCGACGATGCGAAACATACCGAGGCCGGAGGCCGAGGAATTGCGCGCTCTTGCAACACGCGAAAAGCTCGACATTCGCGTGTCGCGCCTGGATGTGCGCAACGACGATGAAATTGCCGATGTGGTCAGCCTGGTGTCGCGCAGCGGCGGTCTGGACGTCCTTATCAACAATGCCGGTATCGGGATCACCGGACCTGTCGAGCTTCAAGACGAACAGGCGATGCATGATGCGTTCGACACGAACGTATTCGGATATCATCGTGTGACGCGTGCCTTCTTGCCGATGATGCGTACAGCTTCGAGCGGGCTGCTGTTCTTCGTCTCGTCGCAGCTAGGGCGGGTAATCGCGCCCGCCTCGGGGCTTTACAGTCCCTGCAAGTTCGCAGTCGAAGCCATGGCCGAACAACTTGCCTACGAGCTCGAGCCCAAGGGCATCGATGTGACCATCATACAGCCAGGCGGCTATCCGACAGAGATCTGGAGAAACCGTAACGTCTACACGGCTGCGCTGAAGGAACGCGCCGACGCGCAACGAAAGCTGGCATATCCCGGGATTGTCGCTGCAATGGGGAACGAAGACGGGTCGGGGCGCAGCGCCGATCCGATGGACGTGCCGCGCGCCATTGCCCGTATCATCGCGATGCCGCCCGGCACCCGCCCGCTGCGCGAGGCCGTGTATCCCGGCAACAAGCCGCAGCTGGCGATCAACAAGGTCAGTGCCGAGACGCAGGTCGGCTGGCTCGGGCGCTCAGGCCGGTGGGGCGACAGTGTCAGGGCTGTGCATAGCGGCTAGGCGGCGCAACCGTTCCAGCGCGAATACATCGTAGAGGAAATGCGCGATCATCGTCACGAGCAGGTTGCCCGTTACGACGTAGATCGCGCCGAGGGCCATTCCGATCAGCAGCACGTACACGACATATGCACGGCTGATCGGATGTAGCGCGGCAAAGATGACGGCCTGCGCGATGATCGCGATCGAAACGGGCGACACGGTTTCCAGCCAACCCTGCAACGCCCCGCGAAAAACAATCTCCTCACCAATGCCGGCGACCGCGCTCAACAAAATAATGATCGGCCAGGTGAGCCCGAATGGCGCCTGCGCGAACAGCCGCCCCGCGCGGTAATCAAGATCTTCCCAAATCTTGGGAAGCAGCGACCGTGTTCCGTAAACCATGGCGATCAAACCGATCGCCGCGATGATCCCGAGGAAAAACCCTTGCGCCGTGAGCGCAAACCGTTCCAGAGGCCATACACCGCTCCAGATGTGTGCGACGAAGGCGAGGACAACCAGGGCCGCCTGGGGCACCAGCAGCATCGCCATTGCCTTGGCCGGCGTGGTACCCTCCGGCCAGTAATCCGGTTTTCTGTCGTCCATTCATCCGCCCCCGAGCTTGTCGAATGTCTCGACATTCTCTACCTGAGCGCCACAAGAACAACAGCCCCGCAATTTGGACTGGGGCCAAGCGAAGAGTTTCAAGCATCATGGGTTTTAAATGCGGCATCGTCGGGCTGCCCAATGTCGGCAAGTCCACGCTTTTCAATGCACTCACCGAAACGCAGGCAGCGCAGGCGGCAAACTATCCGTTTTGCACGATCGAACCCAATGTCGGGCAAGTCGCGGTACCCGATCCGCGCCTCGAAAAAATTGCCGGCATCGCGCAGTCGGCCAAGGTCGTCCCGACGCAGCTTGCCTTCGTCGACATTGCCGGCCTTGTCAAAGGCGCTTCGAAGGGTGAAGGCCTGGGCAACCAGTTTCTTGCCAACATCCGCGAAGTCGATGCGATCGTCCACGTTTTGCGCTGCTTCGAGGATGACGACATCCAGCACGTGTCCAACCAGATCGATCCCATCGCCGACGCGGACATTGTCGAAACCGAATTGCTGCTGGCCGATCTCGAGAGCCTCGAGAAGCGCGTGCCCAACGCGCAAAAGCGCGCCACGGGCGGCGACAAGGATGCCAAGATCATGGCCGCCGTGCTCGGCAAGGCACTGGACCTGCTGCGCGAAGGCAAGCCTGCCAGACTGACCGACATCAATGACGAGGAAGAGGCCCGGCATTTCGCACAGGCGCAGCTGCTTACCGCCAAGCCCGTCCTCTACGTCTGCAATGTCAACGAAGAGGACGCCGCGAATGGCAACGCGCTGTCCGCCAAGGTTTTCGAAAAAGCCAAGGCCGAAGGCGCAGAAGCCGTCATCGTCTCAGCCGCCATCGAGGCTGACATGGTCGGCATGGACATGGCTGAGCGTCTCGAGTTCCTCAACGAAATGGGGTTGGAGGAAACCGGCCTCAACCGCATTATCCGCGCTGGCTATGACCTGCTGAACCTCCACACCTTCTTCACTGCCGGTCCCAAGGAAAGCCGCGCCTGGACAGTCGAAAAGGGGGCCAAGGCCCCGCAGGCGGCCGGCGAAATCCACACCGACTTCGAACGCGGTTTCATCCGCGCCGAGACCATCGCGTATGACGACTATGTCTCGCTGGGCGGCGAAAGTGCGGCACGCGACGCCGGAAAGCTGCGCCAGGAAGGCAAGGACTATGTCGTCAAGGATGGCGACGTCATGCTGTTCAAATTCAACGTCTGATCGACTAGACCGGCTGCAAACGACAATTTGAAAGTAGCGCGTATGATGTTTTTCGAAGATGTCGCCGTGGGCGATACGGTCGAGTACGGCAGTGTCGAAGTGTCGCGTGAAGAGGTGCTGGAATTTGCGCGGCGCTACGACCCCCAACCTTTCCATCTTTCCGACGACGCGGCAGCAATGACGCCGTTCGGCAAGATCGCCGCATCGGGTTGGCATACGGCCGCGATGGTGATGCGCCTGATGGTCGACAAGCTGATCAGCGAAGGCTTCGCCACGCTCGGATCGCCGGGTGTCGAAGGCATCGAATGGCACAAGCCGGTATTTCCGGGCGATACAATCAGCGCCCGCTCAGGCGTTGTCGAAAAAATCGAGTCCCGCTCCAAACCGTTCATGGGTATCGTCAAGAGCGAGGTGACGGTCACCAATCAAGATGGCGATATCGTCATGACCAGTCGCCCGATCATGATGGTCGCGCGAAAGCCTTCAGCCTAGCCGCCGGGAAACTCCATCAGGCTGACCGCCTCGATCTCTTTTTCGCGCAGCTTTGTGCTGCCCCCAAGGTCAGGCAGGTCAATGATGAAGCGCGCGCCGACCAGCTGGCCACCGGCGCGCTCAACCAGCCTTGCTGCTGCCAGCGCGGTGCCGCCCGTAGCGATCAGATCATCGACCAGGAGAACTCGATTGCCGCTGGCGATGGCATCGACATGCATGGCGAGCCGATCGGTGCCATATTCGAGCGCGTAATCTTCGGCGATCGTGTTGCCGGGCAGCTTGCCGTCCTTGCGCACGAGCAGGAGTCCCGCCGACATTTCGCGCGCGATGGCGCCGCCAATCGCAAACCCGCGCGCGTCGATGGCAGCGACCAGATCGACCTGACCCTCCACGCTGGCGACCATCCGGTCGATAGTCGCGCGAAATCCCGCCGCATCGAGCAGCAGGGTCGTAAGATCACGAAACTGAATACCCGGCTTGGGAAAGTCGGGGATGGTGCGGACCAGCGCCTTCAAATCATCGTTGGCGCTGGTCACACGCTTAGCCTTTGACGCCGCGGCCTTCTTCGGCGGCTTCATCCTTGGCTTCCTCGCGGAGGGCCATATTTTCGGGGTCCAGCGGACCCTTCATGGCAACGTCGCGCTTCGCAGTCGCCCAGACGTTGCGATAGGCGAAGAACGCGAAGATTGTCGCGAGCAAGAGGAAGATCAGCACCGCCGCACCCGTGCGCTTGCGATCGACAAGACTGGGTTCGGCAGTCCAGATCAGGAACGCCGCCACGTCCTTGGCCATCTGCTCGGCAGTCGCCTCGGGAGCGTTTGCGCCTTCGTAGGTCACGATGCCCTCCACCAGCGGGGGCGCCATGGCGATATTCAAATTCTTGAAGTACGGATTGAAGTAGGTTCCAGGCGTCGGATACGCGCTTTCGGGAAGCACTTCGCCATCCTTGTTCGTGTAACCCGCGTGATCGGTATAACCGGTCAATAGCGAATAGATGTAGGGCGCCCCGCCGCTACGCGCCTTCGTGATCAACGAAAGATCGGGCGGATAGGCGTTGTTGTTGGCGGCGCGCGCAGCGATTTCGTTCGGATACGGGCTGGGAAACGCGTCCGACGGCTTGCCCGGACGCGTGCCTGGCTGACCGACCTCATCGATGTCCGCAACATTTTTCTGCGCCGCAATCGCTTTCACGGCTTCTTCCGAATAGCCGAGGTCTTCCAGGTTGCGGAAGTTGACATATTGCAGGCCGTGGCAGGCCGCGCAGACCTGATCATAGACCTGATAGCCGCGCTGCAGCTGCGCCTTATCCCAGTGGGCAAGCACGCCGTCGGTCGTGAACGACACGTCCTTTGGTTCCTTGTGGAACGCATATTCCAGGTTCACCGGCGGTTCCGAGGAAAAGTAGGCGCGAAGATCGTTCTGGAACGACCACAGCAGGATCAGCACGAAACCGATCCCAAGCAGGAAAGCGAAGCCGCGGACGCCGATCAGTTTGAGAATGTCACCCATGTTCGTCTCGTCCCCTTAGACGTTGCTTTTGGCGAGCCCGTAAGGCGCGCTTTCTTCGGCTTCCCCGTGCAGCACGGAACTCGAAATCGACTGCGGCAGCGGCAGCGGCCGTTCGATCTTCGAGATGATCGGCAGAATGATCAGGAAGTGAGCGAAATAGTAGATGGTGGCGAGCTGCATGGTCGCGACGACCGGTGCCGTCGGCACCGCGCCCCCGGCCCAGCCGAGGATCAGCACGTCGATAACCAGCAGCCAGTAGAAGCGCTTGAACAGCGGGCGATAATGCCCCGAGCGCACCGGCGACCGGTCCAGCCAAGGCAGCAGGAACAGGATCAGGATCGACGCGAACATCGCGATGACGCCGAGCAGCTTGGCCGGTGCGATCACGATGTCCGTGAACGGGATCGACAGATCGACCGTGAACGCCTTCAGGATGCCGTAGAAGGGTAGGAAGTACCACTCCGGCACGATGTGCGCGGGCGTCGCCAGCGGGTTCGCCTCGATATAGTTGTCGGCATGTCCAAGCGCGTTGGGCAGGAAGAACACGACCGCGAAATAGGCCATCAGGAAGGCCAGCACGAACCAACCGTCCTTCGCCGTATAGAAGGGGTGGAACGGAAGCGTGTCCTTTTCGGCCTTCACGTCCACGCCCGTCGGGTTGGACGAGCCCGGAATGTGCAGCGCCCAGGTCTTAAGGATGACCACCGCGGCGATCACGAACGGCAGCAGATAGTGAAGGCTGAAGAAGCGCGTTAGCGCGGCCTGGTCGGGCGCATAGCCGCCAAGCAGCCAGATCCGCAGCGGATCACCCACTAGCGGGAACGCACTGAAGAAGCCGGTGATGACCTGCGCACCCCAATAGCTCATCTGCCCCCAGGGAAGCACATAGCCCATGAAGGCGGTTGCCATCATGAGGAGATAGACGACCAGTCCCAGCATCCAGACAAGTTCGCGCGGCGCCTTGTAGGAGCCGTAGAACAGGCCGCGGAAGATATGGATATACACGACGATGAAGAAGAAGCTGGCGCCGTTGGCGTGTGCATAGCGCAGCATCCAGCCGTAATTCACGTCGCGCATGATGTGCTCGACCGAGGCGAATGCGCCGCCCACCGAGCTGTAATAGTGCATGGCGAGCACGATGCCGGTGACGATCTGGATCATCAGGAACACGCCGGCAAGGACGCCGAAGTTCCACGCATAATTGAGGTTGCGCGGCACGGGATATCCCCCGCCCACGGCGCCATAGATCATCCGCGGCAGCGGCAGGCGCTCGTCGACCCAGTGGCCGAGAGCGGTTTTCGGTTCATAAGGCTTGGCCCAGGCGAAGCTCATGTCTCGGTTCCTTCTCTCTAACCGATCGTGACGACGGTATCTGAATTGAAGACGTAGTCCGGCACCGCCAGGTTAGTCGGTGCCGGGCCTTTGCGAATGCGACCGGCACTATCGTAGTGCGAGCCGTGGCAGGGGCAGAAATAACCGTCATAGTCACCCTTGCTCTCGCCCGGCTTGATGCCCAGCGGAACACAGCCAAGGTGGGTGCACACACCCAGCTGGATCAGCATGTCGCGGTGACCTTCCTTGGTACGGTCGGCCAGCGTTGCCGGGTCGCGCAACGCGTCGAGCGGCACCTGGTCGGCCTCGGCCATCTCGGCCTCGGTCAGCTTGCGGATGAAGACGGGCTGTTTGCGCCAGCTGGCGACGATGCCCTGGCCAGGCTGCAGCGAGGAGACATCGACCTCGATCGAAGCGAGCGCGCGTACGTCGGCGTCAGGCGCCATCTGGCTGAGCAACGGGATGACGACCGCGCCGGCACCAACGCCTGCGAAGCTGACCGCTGCAATATTGAGAAAGTCACGACGACGAACACCGTCTTCGGTGTTGTCCTCTACCGTTTTCGTGTCTTCGGCCATGTTGGTCCTTCAACCGCTGATGACAAAAGGGCCCGAAAGAACTCCGGACCACAGGTTTGGCGCGCTGATAGCCGCGCTTTCCCCCTTTTGCCAAGGCATGATTTTGCCCGTAGCTTGAAAAGGCGCTGCCCAGCGGCCATGCCATCGCCATGAAGCCACTGGATCAAGAACAACAGGCCGCACGTGACTGGTTCGAATCGCTGCGCGATCGGATCACATCCGCTTTCGAGGAGATAGAACGCGAGGCAGGTTCCGACGCTGCGTTCGAATATATTCCGTGGGAGCGCACCGACGAGGATGGCTCGCCCGGTGGCGGCGGGATGCGCGGCCAGATGAAGGGCAAGGTCTTCGAAAAAGTCGGCGTCAATGTCTCGAGCGTCGGCGGCGCCTTCAACCCCGAATTTGCCAAACAGATCCCGGGCGCGGAGGAGGATCCCAGCTTCTTCGCCACCGGCATCAGCCTCGTTGCCCATATGGCAAATCCGCACGTTCCCGCAGTGCACATGAATACGCGGTTTCTGTGCACCACCAAGCGCTGGTTCGGTGGCGGCGCGGATCTCAACCCCGCAATCCCCTACGAGGAAGATACGGAGGCCTTCCACGCCCGTCTGCGCGCCGCCTGCGCCGCGCACGATCCGACCTATTATGAAAAGTTCAAGAAATGGGCGGACGACTATTTCTTCCTGCCGCATCGCGGCGTGGATCGCGGCGTCGGCGGCATCTTCTATGACCGACTGTTTGCTGAAGGCGATCTGTTCGAGCCGCACTTCGCCTTCACCCGCGATGTCGGCGAGGCATTCCTCGACATCTTTCCGCAGATCGTACGCAGACGGATGGACAGCGAATGGAGCGAGGAGGACATGGATACACTCCTCGACTTCCGCTCGCGCTACGTCGAATTCAACCTGCTTTACGACCGCGGCACGATTTTCGGCCTCAAGACCGGCGGCAATGTCGATGCCATCCTGATGAGCCTACCGCCGCTGGCGCGCTGGACCTAGTCGCCGCCCGCATCGGGGACGGTGGCGTGCGGTACCGTGTCTACCGACAGCTGGCGATAGATTCGCGCGACCATCACTAAGTACACCACGGTGACTGCGGCCTGAAGGACTGTCGAGACCAATCCATAGGCCAACGCACCGATGCTCATCGGTTCCGGATCGCCGAAAATGAGCGCCAGTGCCAGAGTGGCGATCAGTCCAATTCCGCCGAGCACAAGCAGCGCACCGATCGCGACCAGCAGGAAAAAGGCAAGAAGCCGCCAGAAATGCCCTTTGGTCAGGTGCCAACTCCGCAAAAGCGACTGCAGCGGACCATGTTCCTCGGTGGCAATGATGGGAGTGAGGAGGCTCAGTCGCACCGCAAGGATCACTGCAACGACGACGATCAGCAGGACAATGGCAAGCACCGTGCCGGACATGGACTCAAGTTCGCCGCTCGATGCTCTGCTCATGGCTTCAAGGTCGCCTCCCCCCGCCACGACGGTCACAAGGGCTGCAAATATTGCGACGATGACCAGCGGCACCATCATGATCAGCACGGCCCCTATGGTCACCCAGAAACGCTTCAGACCGCGGCGCAGCGCATTGCCAACGGTCGTTCCCGGCGTAAGCGCGAGATACGAAATGGCAATCGACCCGATGATACCGATGAGGCCACCGATCAACGACACGAGGAACATGCTCCAATCGGCCGCAGCTTCGCTCGATTGCGCGGTGATGTCGCCAGCAGTGGGATCCATCATGAAGAGCAGTGTCCCGGGCAAGACAATGGTTGCAAGGGCCACCGCAAACATCAGGTTGCCGTCATTTGCGATTATAGGACGGCTATCGTCCCATGCCTTGCTGATCGACAGATTCGCCACAAAATGCTCCCCTTGTTGCAATTGCCGCCCTTGAACCATTGCGCCCGCGGCGATGCAAGCGCACATAACCGCGCATGACCGATGGTGTTGAATGGCAGGTGAGCGACGGGCTCGTATCCTTCGAGGACGCGCTGGCTGACATGGAAGCGCGCGCCGCAGCAATTCACGAGGGCATTGCGGCCGAGCGCGTCTGGTTGCTGGAACATCCGCCCTTGTTCACTGCGGGCACCAGCGCCAACCCCGCCGAGCTGACAAATCCTGATGACTTTCCCGTGTTCGATGCGGGACGCGGCGGGCGTTATACCTACCATGGACCGGGGCAGCGCGTCGGCTACCTCAATCTCGACCTCGCCAAACGCGGCAAGGATATTCGCTGCTTCGTCCACAGCCTGGAAGGCTGGATGATCGCCGCCCTCGCCCGCCTCGGTATCGAAGCCCGCCGCGAACGGGGCCGCATCGGCATCTGGACCGGCCGCGGCGCGGATGAGGCCAAGATCGGTGCCATCGGGGTACGCGTCAAACGCTGGGTCACGCTCCACGGCTTCTCGATCAACGTAGCGCCCGATCTTGAACATTTCAGCGGCATCGTGCCGTGCGGCATCGCCGATTATGGCGTTACCAGCCTTGAAAAACTTGGGGTGGACGCGCGGATGGGTGCAATGGATGATGCGCTCAAGTCGGAGTTTCCCAACTTTCTTGCCGCCCTGGCTGCGGCCACTAGTCGCAAAGGACAGACATGCGCACCTTGATCCTTCTTCCTTTCCTCGCAATCACCGCCTGCGGTGACAGCGCCGAAAATGTCGTCGTCGAAAATACGACCGACATGTCGCTCGATCTCGAAGACACCGGAGCCGACGTGACCGCGATCGATGCCGCGACCGGCGATGCCAGCGGCATGGCGGGCGAACCGGCAGAAGACAGCGAGGAAGACTAAGGCAGGCCGAGAAGCTTGTGCGTCTGCAGCGACAGGCGCCATTCGGGATGCTGCATCACCTGCTCGATCGCGGCAAGTCGCGCCGCGTCCGCCTCAGCGCAATCCATCGGCTGGAGCAGAAAATGATCGAAGTCGAGCTTCGCCAATTCATTGAGGTCGAATGGCTGGGGCCAGACCAGCTTCAATTCGTTGCCCGACTTCTGCACGAGCTCGGACCCTGCCTTGGGGCTGATACATAGCCAGTCAATGCCATCGGGCGCAGCGATGGTCCCATTGCTCTCGACCGCAATCTTGAAGCCGCGGTCGTGCAACGCCTCGATCAGCGCCGCATCGAGCTGTAGTAGCGGTTCGCCGCCGGTGACTACCACCAACCGCTCGTCGGCATCGCCATTCCAGACGGCTGCGACCCGTTCGGCCAGGCCCGCGGCATCATATTTGCCGCCATTCACGCCATCGGTGCCGACGAAATCGGTATCGCAGAACTGGCAAATCGCCTTGACGCGGTCCTGTTCGCGTCCAGTCCATAGGTTGCATCCGGCAAAGCGCAGGAAAACCGCCCGCGCGCCGGTTTGCATTCCTTCGCCTTGCAAGGTCAGGAAAATCTCTTTGACGCTATAGGTCATGGCGACGTGGCGTAGCGCGTCGGATCGGGCAGGCCTGCCTCCGCAAAGCCTGTGCAGCGCAGGCGACAGCTATCGCATAGGCCGCAATGCTTGGAATCAGGTGTCGGATCGTAGCAGCTCCAGCTCATTCCCGCGTCGAGCCCGAGGCGCGCCGCCTCCTTGGCGATGTCGGCCTTGGTCATGTGCTGAAGTGGCGCCCGGATGGTGAAGCCCGGCCCACCGTCGGCGGCCTTGGTTCCCAGTCGCGCGACTTCCTGAAAGGCTTCGATGAATTGCGGCCTGCAATCGGGATAGCCCGAATAGTCGAGGCTGTTCACGCCGATATAGATGTCGCGCGCGGCGGCGGCTTCGGCATAGGCAAGACAGAGCGACAGGAACACCGTGTTACGCGCCGGAACGTAGGTCACGGGGATATCGTCGCCGACGCCGTCCTTGGGCACCTCGATATCATCGGTTAGCGCCGATCCCCCAAATACGCTGAGGTCGAGTGGCAGCACGACATGGCGCTCAACGCCCACCGCCTCGGCAATGGCCTGTGCGGCCTGCAGTTCGACGCGGTGGCGCTGGTGATAATCGATCGTCAACGCGAGCACGCCCAAACCGGCCTCTTTTGCCAGCCCCGCGCACACCATCGAATCCAGTCCGCCGGACAGAAGAACTACTGCTTTGCTCATGATGAGAGCGGCCTTAGCCGCGCTTGGCCGCCCGCTTCAAGCTAGCAGGCTCCGACGCGGCGCGCATGATAGGTCGTATGAAAGGGTAGCTGGCCCGCCACGCCCTGTGTTTCGATCCGAAGCGAGCGCGGCGTGACCACACTCATCTTCACACGCCCGAAACCGGCGCCCGAACAGGTGTAGTGGATCAGCACGTCCTTGCCCTGCTCGTCGACGGTGACCCGCGTACACTGGCGACCGCGGTGCGCGACCTGCGCCAGTTGGCTCACCTCGCCGACGCACATGCGTATCGGGGCCGTGCGTGTGCCAGGAAGCGTAAGTTCCCACGCACCCGCCTCGATTCCTCGCAGCGCGTCGATGCCGCCCTGCGTTGCCGCGGGCGCCGTCATCATCGCAGCCACTGCTGCACCAAGAGCCAAAGTACGTTTGATCACATCCTTGAAATAGGTGCGAATTGATATGGATTAAAGACAATCAATGCGCTTTTTCGACATAAGTGTCGTTTTGAAGACCTATTTTTCGACGGAATCGGGAGAAATCGGGAAACTGGTGGCGCAAAATGCGCAGTCGACGCGGATGAAGCCGTCATCACCGACCATTTCGACGCGTTCGCCCTGCGGGAACTTGGCAATCACCGATTCGATATAGTCGCGGCTGCAGCGACACCCTTTTTGGTGGTTGACCGCCGGCAGAATACGCACCTCGTCCTCTTCGTGGAAGAGCCGCCATAAAAGCTGATCCAGACCCAGCTCGCGATCAATCAGTTCTTCGTCTTTCACCGATCCGGCAAGAATGGCGACATGCGGCCAGTCAGGATGATCGAGCTTGGTATGGAGCCGGTCCCGACCCTCCTCTCCTTCGGGCAGATGCTGGAACATCAGCCCCCCCGCGACCCAGCCGTCCTCGCCTTTATGCGCGGCCAGCCGGACGATCGAGGGTATCTGCTCGGATTGGGTGAAAAAGCTTTCCGCCGCTTGGGCCAAGCTCTCGCCTTCCAGCGGCACCACGCCCTGGTAGCGATCATCATTGGCCGGCTGGTCGAATGTGATTGCCAGGTAACCCTTGCCAAAAAGCGAAAAGAGCGTGGGATCGGCCGGGGCCTCGGCCAGCCGGTCGGGGTCATGCTTGATATATCCGCGCAGTTCGCCCGCCTTGTAGTCGCACACCATCAGGTCGATGATGCCGCTTTCGGTCTGCGCCTGCATCGTCAATTGCCCATCGGGATCCTTGAGCAGCGAGCCAAGGATCGCTGTGAGCGCGAGTGCTTCGGCCAGCAGTTTCTCGAGTATTTCGGGATATGCATGATTGACCAGGATCTCGTCGAGCACTGGCCCAAGGCGCGTCAATCGACCTCGCGCACCGCGTGTCGGCAGCATGGCACCGATCGTCGCGTCCATCATGATGGGCTTGGTATCGCTCATGCTTCGGCGGGGATTTCGTACTCGCTCGCTGCTTTCGAAAGGGTTTCGACGAATTCGCTGATATGGCTTTCATCGATGTTGAGCGGCGGCAGGATACGAACGACATTGTCGCCTGCGGCCACCAGCAGCAGACCCTTGTCGCGCAGCCAGCCGACAAATTCGCGGCTTACCACCTTGTCGGTCATCTTGACGCCAAGCATCAGCCCCATGCCGCGTACACTTTCGAACATCTCGGGATGATTGCCGATCATCTGCTCGAGGCTCGAACGAAGTCGTTCGCCCGTTACCTTTACATGGTCAAAGAATTCGTCATTGGCGACAACATCCAGAACCGCTTGGCATGCCGCCATCGCGAGCGGGTTTCCGCCATAGGTCGAGCCGTGCGTGCCGAACACCATGCCTGCCGCTGCCTTCTCGGTGGCGAGGCAAGCACCAACCGGAAAGCCGCCGCCAAGACCCTTGGCCGAGGCGAGGATATCGGGCTCGATACCGTATTGTTCGTAGGCGAATAGCGTACCGGTACGTGCCACACCACACTGAACTTCATCGAGCGCCAGCATGAGATCATGTTCGTCACACAGCTTGCGGAGCCCCTGCATGAATTCGATCGAGGCCGGGCGGATGCCGCCTTCGCCCTGCACCGGTTCGACCAGGAACCCGGCAGTCGTGTCATCGATCGCAGCTTCCGCTTCGGCCAGGTTGTCGAATTCGACATATTTGAACCCCGGAAGCAGTGGCTCGAACCCGTCGTGCAACTTCTCCTGGTTGGCCGCGCTGATCGTTGCCATCGTGCGCCCGTGAAAGGCGTTCTTGAATGTGATGATCGTCTTCTTGTGCGGATTGCCCTGCGCCACGTGATAGCGCCGCGCCGTCTTGATCGCGCACTCGACACTCTCGGCGCCCGAATTGGTGAAGAACACCGTGTCGGCAAAGGTCAGGTCGACAAGCCGCTGCGCCAGAGCTTCGCCTTGCGGCGATCCGTACAGGTTCGACACGTGCATCAAGGTCTCGGCCTGCTTCTGGATGGCCTTCGTCAAATGCGGATGATTATGCCCAAGCAGATTGACCGCGATGCCGCTGGCAAAGTCGAGCCACTTTTCACCGTTCTCACCGTAGAGATAAGCGCCCTCTCCCTTGACCGGCCGGGTCGGGCAACGCGGATAAACGGGCATGAGCGGCGTGATCGTCATATTCTCTCCGGGGAATCGCTTTGGCGTTATCGTTGCCCCGCTCCTATCGTTCCCCCTTGGGGCCCGTCAAAAGGAAAAGGGCACTGCGACCGCTCGCAATGCCCTCTCCCCCGCTCGTATCGAGCTTTTCGTCAGGAATTAATCATCCCAGCGATCATTATCGCGATTGCGCCTGTCCCAGCGGCGGTCGTAGCGACGATCATCACGCCGGTCGTAGCGACGGTCATACCGCTCACGGTGATAGCGGCGATTCTCGCGCACTTCCTCGCGGACATCTTGGCGAAGATCGCGAATATCCTCGCGCAAGTCGCGGATTTCGTCACGCTTGAGCCCGCGATGGGTGCGCTTCCATACCTTGCGCTGCAGCTTGGTCGCCTTGCGGTCGAGCTTGCGCGCTTCCTTCCAGCTCAACATGCCGCGATGGCTGAAACGGTTAATGTCGCGGCGGATCTCGGTAATGTTGGCAACCAGGCGCTGGGCGCGCATGCGGTCGGCGCGGTGGTAATTATAGCCGCGGTCATAACGCGGCTGCTCATAACCATAGCCACGTTCGTAATATTGGGCGCTGGCCGGGGCCGCCGCCATCATGGTGGCACCGCTCGCTGCGGCCAGTGCGATCATCATCTTGCGCATGGCATATCTCCTTCTTGTGCCTCGCTGCACTCAAGGAGACGTTTTGCGACATCCGTGATGAGGTAACACTGAATGCCGGTTTTAGGCGACGTTCAGTTAGGTGAGGTTCAGCTTCGCAGCTTCCAGCCGGACTTCAGCAGCGCGTAGCAGCCCATAAAAAGCAGGACATTGAGGCCTGTCAGAAGCCCCGCACCGAATATCACGTTACTGTCGGCCGCGCCGATGAAGCCATAGCGAAAACCTGAGATCACATAGAAGAAGGGATTGGCATAGCTCGCCGTCTGGAACGCTTGCGGCAGTGCCTCGACCGAATAGAAGGTGCCCGACAGTAAAGCGAGCGGCGCGACCACGAAATTGGTCACCATCGCCGCGTGATCGAACTTTTCCGCCCACAAGGACGTCATCAAGCCGAAGAAAGCCAGCATCAGCGAACCGAGAAATCCGAACAGCAGGATGGGCCAGAGCGAGACCGGGGTCATATCGACGTCTGGCCACAGCCACAGCACCAGCCATACCGCGCCGCCGACGAGGAATGCGCGCGTCACCGATGCCGCTACCAGCCCGGAAATGAGCTCGCCAATCGATAGAGGCGGCATTAGGTAATCGACGATCGTCCCCTGAATTTTGCCGACGAGGAGCGAGAAACTGGCATTGGCGAAACTATTCTGGATCATCGCCATGATGACGAGGCCCGGCCCGATGAAATCGGCGAAGCTTACGCCCAATATTTCCCGATCGCCCCGGCCGAACGCCACGGTGAAGATGATGAAATAGAGGAGCGCGGTGACAGCCGGCGCCCATACCGCCTGCATCTGTACCTTGAAGAATCGTTTCACTTCCTTGGCATACAGGGTCTTGAGACCGGCCCAATTAATCCCATCTAAAGAGGGATCGCCCGGGGGCCTTATCGTCCAAACGGGTGTCTTTTCATTCACGGCTCAAGCGCGTAAATGCTGCCTCGAGCCAATACAATACGGGAATTTCCATGAGCTGGACCGAAGAGCGGATCGATCGTCTCAAAAAACTGTGGTCGAAAGGATCGACTGCAAGCGAGATTGCCGAAGACCTTGGCGGGGTGAGCCGCAACGCCGTCATCGGCAAGGCGCATCGCCTCGGGCTGGAATCGCGCCCTTCCCCGGTGAAGGGTGACAAGAAGAAGAAGGCCGCTGCCAAGAAGAAGCCGGCGGCCAAGAAGGCTGCACCAAAGAAGGCTGCGCCCAAGACCGCACCCAAGAAGACCGCTGCATCCCAAAAGGCGCAGTCGGCTAATTCGGCACCCAAGGCTGAATCGGAAACCGCGAAAGCGGCTGCGGCTGCGGCCAAAACCAGCGACAAGAAGAGCGACAATTTGCAGTATCGCTCGGTCGGTCCGGGCGGCTTCATTCGCCAGGGTCCGTCGGACACGCAGGCGCCGATCCCGCCCGCGCCGCCGCGCCGCCTGATCCCGGAAAAACCATCGGAAGAGGTGGCGGACAAGACGTCGCTGCTCGACCTGAACGAACGCATCTGCCGCTGGCCGATGGGCCACCCGGGCGAGAGCGATTTCCACTTCTGCGGCGAACCTGCCAACCCAGGCTTTCCCTATTGCGTCGAGCATTGCGGCGTTGCCTACCAGGCCCAGTTGCCGCGCCGCGATCGTAAGCCCCCGCCCCCGCTACCCTTCGGCGGCCCGCGGGTCCGCTAACCGCAGTCTTGAACTAAAGATCCAAGAACAAAGGCCCCGGCGCGCGTGGTGCTCGCCGGGGCCGACGCAGGTTTAGGCTACGTCTCGTTCCCTTTACGCGTCTTCCTTCTGCTTCTTCGATTTCGCGGAAGATTCGATCGACTTGGTCGAACCGCCACCAATTTCGATCTGGCGCGGTTTCATGGCTTCCGGAATTTCGCGCACCAGGCTGATAGACAGCAAACCGTCATGCAGGTCGGCATCGGTTACGCGGATATGGTCGGCAAGGCCGAAACGGCGTTCGAATTCACGCGTCGCGATGCCGCGATGAACATATTCGGTACCGTCTTCGTCGGTCCGCTTGCCCTTGACGATGAGCTGGTTCTGCTGCGCCGTGATTTCGATATCGTCGCGGCTGAAGCCTGCAACGGCAAGATCGATGCGGTACTCGTCATCGCCGACCATCACGAGGTCGAACGGCGGGTAGTTGTCGCTGCTACCGACATTGCTTTCTTCGAGCATGTCGAACAGTCGATCAAAACCGATTGTCGAGCGGCGAAACGGTGAGAAATCAAATGCACTTCGCATGATTGTGTCCTCCTACTTGAGCAACATGTCGAGGAGGCGCGCCGATCACCGGCGAACCGATCCTCGACTGCCGGACCCGTTTGGCATCCGGCGCGAGAAATATTGTTTTCAGAAAGACGGACTTCAACCATTTCGTCGACAGATTTGCACGGCTTGCCGCAGCAAGTCCGTTCATGATTTCTGCTCATCGCGGCTTTTGCTTTGCAGCCTGTCAGTAGCCTTCCTATACCGGCATCAATGTCAGACCTGTTCGATTCAAAAACTTCCGCGACCGACGATTATGATGCTTCCGCGATCGAGGTACTCGAAGGCCTCGAGCCCGTGCGTCGTCGCCCCGGGATGTATATCGGCGGCACCGATGCGCGCGCGCTCCACCACCTCGCCGCCGAGGTCATCGACAACTCGATGGACGAAGCCGTCGCCGGCCACGCCAACCGCATCGAAATCACGCTGGAGCCCGGCAATCGACTGACCGTCACCGACAATGGCCGCGGCATTCCGGTCGACCCGCATCCAAAACACAAGGACAAAAGTGCGCTCGAAGTCATCATGACGACGCTGCATTCGGGCGGGAAATTCGAAGGCAAGGCTTACGCGACCTCGGGCGGCCTGCATGGTGTCGGTGTGTCGGTCGTCAACGCCTTGTCCACCGAAACGGTCGTCGAAGTCGCGCGCGACAAGACGGTCTGGAGGCAGACTTTTTCGCAGGGCCACGCCACTTCGAAACTTGAAAAGGTGGGCGCCACGCCAAACCGTCGCGGCACCAGTGTGACCTTCACGCCGGACGCCGGTATTTTCGGTAAGGACGCCAAGTTCAACCCAAAGCGCCTGCACGATCTTGCCCGATCGAAAGCCTATCTATTCGCGGGCGTGGAAATACGCTGGAAATGTGATCCGAGCCTGGCTGGGGAAGACGTTCCCGAAACTGCCGTCTTCAAGTTCGAGAACGGCCTGGCCGATCACCTGACCGAGCAACTCGACGGCCGCGAGACGATAACCTCGCCCATTTTCGCGGGCACGCAGGATTTTCCCGATAACGAAGGAAAGGTGGAATGGGCAGTCGCGTGGCCCATCTGGACTGATGGATTCCAGCGTTATTACTGCAACACCATCCCCACCCCCGATGGCGGCACGCATGAAGCGGGCCTGCGCGCCGCACTGACCAAGGGGCTCCGGTCCTTTGGTGAGCTCGTGGGCGAGAAAAAAGCGGCCAAGATCATGGCCGATGACGTGTTCGGCGGTATCGAAGCGATGCTCAGCGTCTTTATCCGCAATCCGCATTTCCAGAGCCAGACGAAGGATCGCCTGACGTCGACCGAGGCAGCGCGTTTCGTTGAAAACGCCGTGCGCGACCATTTCGATCATTATCTGGCCGACAATATGGACCGCGGCCGCGCGCTTCTGGGCAGCGTCCTCGAACGGCTCGACGAACGGTTGAAACGCAAGGCGGAACGCGAAGTGAAGCGCAAGACGGCTACGTCCGCGCGCAAGCTGCGCCTTCCCGGCAAACTCACCGATTGCTCAAACGACGGCAACGAAGGCACCGAGATCTTCATCGTCGAAGGCGACAGCGCTGGTGGCAGTGCCAAGCAGGCCCGCGACCGCAAGACGCAGGCCATTCTCCCGATCCGCGGCAAGATCCTGAACGTCGCCAGCGCAACCAAGGACAAGATCCGCGCCAATGCTGAAATCGCCGACCTAACGCTCGCACTCGGCGCGGGGCTTGGCGAGCATTATGATGACGACGCGCTGCGTTACGACAAGATCATCATTATGACCGACGCCGATGTCGACGGCGCACACATCGCGACCTTGCTGATGACCTTCTTCTTCAAGGAAATGCCCGACTTGGTGCGCAATGGCCGCCTCTACCTCGCGCAGCCCCCGCTCTATCGCCTTACCGCAGGCAGCAAGTCGCTCTACGCTCGCGACGACGCGCATCGCCGGCAGATCGAAGAAAAGGAGTTCAAGGGCAAGAAGGTGGATGTGTCGCGCTTCAAGGGTCTCGGCGAAATGAACCCGAACCAATTGAAGGAAACGACGATGGATCCGGCGACGCGATCGCTGATCCGCATCACGCTTCCGGCCGAATACCAGGACCAACAGCCCGTTCGCGATATCGTCGAGCGACTGATGGGCAAAAAGCCCGAACATCGCTTCGAATTCATCCAGACCGAGGCGGGCAGTCTCGATGACGAAGCGATCGATGCCTAACCCCCTTTTCGTCCTGATCGTGAACGCCTAGATAATGGCGATGGATCGACGTCCTCGTCTTGCCAAGGTCACGCCCTTGCTGCGCCAAAAGTCGCCGCTGAGCGTGACAGCGCAGCTATTGATCCGCCTTGGTATTCTTTTCGCTTTGCTGTCCTTCATCGTCCTCGTTCACTGGATCGAGCGCGATGCTTTCGTGGACAATGTCGATGGCGAATTATCCTTCGCGGACGCGATCTATTTCACCATGATTTCGGCGACGACGACGGGCTATGGCGATATCGTCCCCGTCACCGAGCGCGCGCGCCTGTTCGACGCGCTCGTGGTTACCCCGGCACGTATTTTCTTCATCTTCATCCTCGCCGGGACCGCCTATTCGTTCGTCATCAAGAGAAGCTGGGAAAAATGGCTTATGCGACGCATCCAGAAAACGCTTGAAAACCACATCGTGGTGGCGGGCTATGGCACATCGGGCAAGGAAGCTGTCGACGAGTTGATCGCGCGCGGCGAAGACCCCGCCAAGATTCTCGTCATCGATCAGGACGGGGAAGCGCTGGCCCATGCCGAACGTCTTGGTTGTATCGTGCTGCAAGCCGATGCGACCCGCGACGCCACCATGGAGGAAGTGCGCCTGCGCGAGGCTGCGACAATGATCATTTCCGCAGGGCGCGACGATACGTCGATCCTGATCTGCCTGACGGCGCGCCATTTGTGCCCCAACCTGCCGATCAGCCTTGCGGTACGCGCCGAGGATAACGAATTTCCGGCACGCGCGGCCGGCGCGACCAGCGTGATCAACCCCACTAGCTTTGCCGGCCTTTTGCTCGCGGGCAGCGCGCATGGGATGGGTATTGCCGACTATCTTGCGGACCTGGCCAGCGCCAATGGGCGCGTACGCTTGCACGAACGTACGATCGAGAAGTTCGAAGTTGGCAAGCCGCTAAAGGAAGTTGCGATCGGACTTGGCGTTCGCATCCTTCGCAATGGTCAGTCGATCGGTTTCTGGGAAGAAGGCGCGCAAGAACTTCAGGACGGCGACAAAATTATCGAGATCATTCCCGGCTTCGCTTTTCCGCCCTGCAACTAGGCCGCTGAAACAACTGGCATTTTGCCAACGCGCCCGCTAAAGGCGCGGCCAATCATGGCAACACAAATTCCTTCCGCGCCCAAAGTGGGCATGGTGTCCTTGGGCTGTCCCAAGGCGCTGGTCGATTCCGAACGCATTCTTACCAAGTTGCGCGCCGACGGGTATCAGATGAGCCCGGATTATGACGGCGCCGATGTCGTGTTGGTCAACACCTGCGGATTCCTCGATAGCGCAAAGGAAGAATCGCTCGAAGCGATCGGCGAAGCCATCGCCGAAAATGGCCGCGTCGTCGTGACCGGCTGCATGGGCAACGAGGCCGAGGTCATCCGCGCCAAGTTCCCGCAAGTGCTCGCCATTACCGGCCCGCAGCAATATGAAGCGGTCGTCAGCGCGGTTCACGATGCCGCCCCACCAAGCGTCTCGCCTTATGTCGACCTGGTCCCCCAGCCCGACACCAAGCTGACCCCGCGCCACTACAGCTATGTGAAGATTTCCGAAGGCTGCAATCACCGCTGCGCTTTCTGCATCATTCCGAGCATCAGAGGCGATCTCGCCAGCCGCCGCCCCGACGCTATCCTGCGCGAAGCCGAAAAGCTGGTCGCCGCGGGCACGAGGGAATTGCTCGTCATCAGCCAGGATACCAGCGCCTACGGCCTTGATCTCAAGCACGCCAGCTATCCGTTAAAGGGCGGCGGTGAAGTGCGCGCCCACATGACCGACCTTGCCGAGGCGCTGGGCGCCTTGCGTACGCCCGATGGCGGGCAGCCGTGGGTGCGCCTTCACTACGTTTACCCCTACCCGCATGTTGACAAGGTCATCCCGCTAATGGCCGAGGGCAAGCTGACGCCGTATCTCGACATTCCCTTCCAGCACGCGTCGCCCAAGATCCTCAAATCGATGAAGCGCCCCGCTGCCAGCGCCAAGGTGCTTGATCGCCTCAAGAACTGGCGCGAGATCTGTCCCGACATTGCCGTGCGCTCGAGCTTCGTCGTCGGCTTTCCGGGCGAAACCGAGGAAGATTTCCAGTACCTCCTCGACTGGCTGACCGAAGCGCAGCTCGACCGCGTCGGCGCGTTCCGCTTCGAGCCTGTAGAAGGCGCGCAAGCCAATGACTTCGCCGACCCCGTGCCCGAAGAAATCAAGGAAGAACGCTACGCCCGGATCATGGAGCACAGCGCCAAGATCAGTGCGGCCAAACTGCAGGCCAAGATCGGCACGACCATCGATGTCATCATCGACGTGGTGGATGAGGAAAGCGGCGGCGCTACGGGCCGCAGCAAAGCCGACGCCCCCGAGATCGACGGCGAAGTCCACCTGCGCGATGCGGGGCATCTGAAGGCTGGCGACTTCGTGAAAGTCGACGTCGAAGACGCCGACGCGCATGATTTGTTCGGGGTACCAACTGCTTGAATTGACAACCGCGCTGCAGCGTCCACTGTGGCGTACATGAAGAATGCTTTCGTCGCGCTCGCCGCCCTCGCCTCGCCTGTCACCGCCATCACGCCGCCCATCCTGCCGATGAGCGACACCGAGCTGGTTCGACCAGACTATCCCGACATCCTGCCCATGCGCGAACGCGCGGCGGTGATCGATCGCATCCTTGAAGAACGGCTCGACATGATCATCCCCAAGATCATGCGCGAGCAGGGCATCGACATGTGGCTGCTGATGAGCCGCGAATATTTCGAGGACCCGGTAACCGCCTCGATGCTCGACGCCAAATCCATGAGCGCGCGGCGACGCACGATCCTCGTCTTCCATGACCCGGGCGAAGGCAAGCCGATCGAGCGGCTGACGATCAGTCGCTACGGCCTCGCCGACCTGTTCGAACCGAGCTGGGATCCTGCCGTCGAACCCGACCAGTGGAAGGCGGTTGCCGACATCATTGCGGCGCGCGATCCCGAGAGAATCGCGATCAACTATAGCGACCTCAAGGCCTTTGGCGACGGCATGACGCTGAGCCAGTATCGCCTGATGATGGCCGCGCTTCCGGAGCAGTACCAACAGCGCATCGTATCGGGCGAAACGCTCTCGGTACGCTGGCTCGAAGAACGCGTGCCGAGCGAGCTGAAAATCTATCCCGGCATCGTGCGCCTGGCCCACGCGGTCATCGGCGAGGCCTTCAGCCGCGCCGTCATCACGCCCGGCACGACAACGGCCGACGATGTGCGCTGGTGGATGCGCGACAAGCTTGCCACGAATGGCCTGACGCCGTGGTTCCATCCGTCGGTCTCGATCCAGCGCGAAGGCGTGGAGGGCATGCTTACAGGCGATGAGGTCATCATGCCTGGCGACCTGCTGTGGACCGATTTCGGTATCACCTACCTGCGTCTCAACACCGACACGCAGCACCTCGCCTACGTCCTCAAGCCCGGCGAGACCGAGGCCCCCGCCGGATTGCGCCAAGGACTGGCGAACACCGTTCAGCTCGGAAACATATTGCGCGAGAGTTTCCGCACCGGCGACACCGGCAACGACATCCTGTTTCGCGCTCGCAAGCGCGCGATCGCGGAAGGGATCGATCCGTCGATCTACTCGCACCCCATCGGCCTGCATGGCCACGGCGCGGGCACCGCGATCGGGTTTTGGGACAACCAGAAGGGCGATCCGCGCAGCGAATATCGCCTTCGCGCAAACACCGCCTGGTCGATTGAATTCACGAACTATACCGAAGTGCCCGAATGGGGTGGCCAACGCGTAGATTTCCGCAGCGAGGAAGACGCCTGGTTCGACGGAGAAAGCGTGCGCTATCTCGACGGCCGCCAGACCGAACTGACGCTGATTTCAAGTGAATAGGGCTCCGGAAAATCTTCCGGCGCAAAAAAGAGTTTAAGAAAAACTAAACCAACTGCTTTGCTTAAGCGTAGTTGTAATGACCGCACGATTAGGTCGTTACGGAGAAGCAACTATGACTAAGCTTATGATTATCGCCGGCACCGCTCTGACTGGTGCAATTGGACTTACAGGGACGGCGCTTGCCGATCATCCTTATGCCTTCACGGGCACGATGCTCGAGACGACTCTGTCCGGCGCCGCCGAAGTGCCCGGCCCTGGTGACCCCGACGGCAGCGGCATCACCAAGCTGTGGCTCAACCACGGCCAGAGCGAAATTTGCTACGAGATCATGGTCACCGACATCGCGCTACCGGCAACCGGTGCGCATATTCATGAAGCGCCGGCCGGATCGTCGGGCGGTGTTGTCGTCGGCCTGGCGGCGCCCAACGCCGATGGCGCAAGCATGGGCTGCACCATGGTCGACCAGGCCTTGATCAAGGAAATCCGCAAAAACCCGGCCGACTATTATATCAACATTCACAACGCAGACTATCCGGCCGGCGCGGTGCGCGGCCAACTGCGCAAGAAAAATCGCTAGATCGCAGTGAAGCGATGGCAACGGGAACGCGGCCAAATGGCTGCGCTCCCGTTTCTTTTGACTGGGTCTTGGAATCTTGTCGACGGAACGACTATCTGAATGGCCATGACCGATCTTTTGAAGGCCGACAAAGGCCAACCCGCAACGACCATCCACCTCGTCGACGAAAACAGCTTCGACGATTGGCGCGCCGCGCAGCCGGCGCGCGTCCGCACGCTCCTCGATGCGCGCCGCTTCAACGGAAAGACCGGCTATAGCAACATCATCATTCCAGGCGACTCCGAAGACGAATGGTCGGTGGTGACGACGGTCGCCAATATCGATGAATTGTCACCATGGTGCCTGGCCAAGCTGGCGCAGGTCTTGCCGGGTGGTACCTACCGCCTTGCTGATGACCGTCATCCCGGTCCGGCGAAACTTGGGTGGATCCTTGCCCAGCACCGCTTCGATACGTATCGCAGCGATCCGGAGGAGCCGGCCGGCCCCCGCGTCCTGCTGGCCAGCGATGTCGCCGATATGGAGCGCACCGTGCGGCTGGCCGACGCCACAACGCTGGTGCGCGATCTCATCAATACGCCCGCCGACGATTTGGGACCCGCACAAATCGAAGACGTCATCCGCAAGCTCGGCGACAAGCACGACGCCACCATTTCGGTCACCAAGGGCGATGGGCTCGAACAGGGTTATCCCATGATCCACGCCGTCGGGCGCGCTGCAGCCAAGGGGCGCGAACCCCGCCTCGTCGAGCTTGAATGGGGGCGCAAGGATGCGCCGCGCGTCGCCATCGTCGGCAAGGGTGTCGTCTTCGACACGGGCGGCCTGAGCATGAAGTCGGGTAAAGGCATGGCGCTCATGAAAAAGGATATGGGCGGCGCCGCGCACGCCATCGCGCTGGCGCGCGTGGTGATGGAGAGCCGCCTGCCCGTGCGGTTGCACCTGTTGATCCCAACGGTGGAAAACAGCGTCGATTCCAATGCCATTCGCCCGAGCGACATCATCAAGAGCCGCAAGGGCCTCACCGTTGAAGTCGACAATACCGATGCGGAAGGGCGACTGATCCTCGGCGATGCGCTCACCAAGGCCGGGGAGAGCGACCCTGAACTGATCATCGATTATGCAACGCTTACGGGCGCCGCGCGGGTGGCGCTTGGCCCTGACCTGCCGCCCATGTTCGCCAATGACGATGACCTTGCCAAAGACCTCGAAGAGGGGGCGAAGCAGGAAAGCGATCCGATCTGGCGGATGCCGCTATGGTCGGACTATAACAGCATGCACAAATCCACCATCGCCGACATGGTCAACTCGGGCGGATCGCCTTTTGCCGGCTGCATCACCGCAGCGCTTTTCCTCCAGCGTTTCGTACCGTCGGAAATCCCCTGGGCCCACTTCGATACGTTCGGATGGATGCCCAGCGCCAAGCCGGGACGACCAAAGGGCGGCGAAGCTTACGGCCTGCGCGCCGCCTTCGCGATGCTGGAGCAACGGTTCACCGCGAAATAATTTCTATTGGCTTGATACGACCGCTCAACTGTTGGCCGAGATGCAACCAAAAGACGTGCCTGTCGGTTGCTTCAATATATCCGATATCAAGGCGAAGGAATGAGAATGGGAACCCTTTCTTTGGCCGGATGGAACAGGGCCCTGACTCAATATGTGCGTTCAGGAGCGCCCGATCTTACCAACCGGCAAATGGCATTGCTGCTGACGGTCTATCTGACCCCCGGTCCGCATACCGTACGCGGCCTGGCGCGTAAGCTCGACGTTTCAAAACCCGTTGTCACTCGTGCCTTGAATACGTTGGGCACCCTCGGCTATCTGAAGCGCGAGCGGGACCAGGACGATCGCCGCAACATCTTTATCGTCCAGACGCAAGACGGGGCAAAGTTTCTTGAAAAATTCGAAGCCTATCTCGGGCAGCAAGAAAATGGCGCCGTCAAGCAGCGATCCGAAGAACGCGTCTTCATCGCCGCCGAATGAAAGCTTCCCGCTAACCCCTAGCGGCGACCTTCCCGATCCCTCTACCCATGCCTGGCGCAAGGACCTTGCCGATGTCGCGCTCGCAGGCCGCGTAATCGCCTCTCATTATGCCGCCCCCGTGCCGCGTACGCTTGCCCGGGATACCATCATGTTTGTGGACGCCGACGTGAAATCGGATGCCATGGCGAAACTGATCGCAGGCGACTGCTTCGAACTATTGGATAGTCGCGGTGGCTGGGCTTGGGGCTATGGCGGCAAAAACCGGCTTGTCGGCTATATCGACGCCAGCGCGTTATCTTAAAGCCCCCGCTCCTCGCGGATACGCCGCCACTCTTTTACATTTGCATTGTGCTCCTCGAGCGAACGCGCAAAAACATGTCCGCCGGTGCCATCTGCAACATAGTATAGCGCGTCGGTCTCGGCCGGATTAAGCGCGGCGCGAATGCTCTCGATCCCCGGATTGGTTATCGGTCCCACCGGTAGCCCGGATATTGCCCGCGTGTTGTAGGGGTTGGGATCGCGCAGCTCGCTCACCCGGATCCTGCGCCCCAAGGGGCGACCATTCGTGATCGGATAGATGGTCGTCGCGTCGGCGCCCAATCGCATACCGATGTTGAGACGGTTGGTCATGACGCCCGCCACCATTTCGCGCTCTTCGGGCTTACCGGTTTCCTTTTCGATGATCGACGCGAGGATAATTGCTTCCTCGGGGCTCGACACGGCGGCACCGTCGCTGCGCGCGGCCCAGGCTTCCGCCAGCGCCTTGTCCATCGCCGCCTGCATCCGCTGTACCACCGCGGCGCGCGTTTCCCCGCGCTGGTAGCTGTAGGTCTGCGGCAACACGCTGCCCTCGGGCGGCAGCGGCGCTTCGCCCTCCAGATAAGGAATCTTGGCGAGCTTTTCCTGTACCAGCACACTTGGCATCCCTTCGGGGATGGCGATCATGCGCTGGTAGGGCGTGTCGTGCTGCACGATGTCGAGGATGCGCGAAGCGCTGGTTCCCGGCGGAATACGAAATTCACCCGCCTGGATCGGATCGCCGCCACCGAACAATCTGGCACCGATGCGCCATAAAGTGGGCGAAATGACGATCTTGCCATCGGCCGCCAGCCGTTCACCGAGTCCGTTCAGGGTCGTGCCTTCTTCGACGATGATGGTATCGGGCTGCTCACCAGGGCCTTCCCCCCACCAGCCATAGCCGATGAATGTGAAAGCCGCCGCACCAAGCAGCAGCAACAGGATCAGAAGCTTTTTCACACGCGCTTCATGATGAGGCTGGCGTTAGTCCCGCCAAACCCGAAACTGTTGTTGAGCACCGCGTCGACCTTACGCTCACGCGCCTTGAGCGGGACGAGATCGACACCCTCGGTGCCTTCATCCGGATTGTGCAGGTTGAGCGTCGGCGGGACGATTTGGTCACGAATGGCGAGAATGCAAAAAATGCTCTCGACCGCGCCTGCGCCGCCCAGAAGATGCCCGATGGCCGACTTGGTCGAGCTCATCGACGCGCCGCCAATGTCATCGCCGAAGAGGCGCTTTACCGCGCCGAGTTCGATGGTGTCGGCCATCGTCGAGGTGCCGTGCGCGTTGATATAGTCGATATCGCCCGGTTGAAGGCCCGCCTTGTCGAGCGCGGCCTTCATCGAGCGGAATGCGCCATCTCCATCGGGGTGCGGCGCGGTCACGTGGTAGGCATCGCCCGACAGGCCGTATCCCACGACTTCGGCGTAGATCTTCGCGCCGCGCGCCTTCGCGTGCTCATATTCCTCAAGCACCACGACACCCGCACCTTCGCCCATCACGAACCCGTCGCGATCCTTGTCATACGGGCGAGACGCTTCGGTCGGTCGGTCGTTATAGCTGCTGTTAAGCGCGCGCGCCTGCGCGAAGCCGGCCACGCCAATCGGGCACACGGTCGCTTCAGCCCCGCCTGCCAGCATGACGTCGGCATCGCCGTCCTTGATCATGCGCGCTGCATCACCGATCGAGTGTGCACCCGTCGAGCAGGCCGTGACCACCGCATGGTTGGGGCCTTTGAGCCCGTACTTGATCGACACCTGCCCCGAAATGAGGTTGATGAGACGTCCGTGCACGAAGTGCGGGCTGACACGACTGGGACCGCGCTCGTGCAGCACGAGGCTTTCGCTCTCGATACCCGGCAAGCCGCCGATACCCGAACCGATCGAACAACCGGCACGAAGCTTCATCTCGTCGCTCATGTCGTCAAGCCCGGCATCCTCGATGGCCTGGCCTGCGGCATCGATGCCATAGACAATGAAGGGATCGACCTGGCGCTGCACCTTGCTGTCGACGCGCTTATCGGGATCGAAGCCATATTCATGGTCTGCGGGTTTGACCTCGCAGGCGATCTGGCACTTCTGGTCCGATGCATCGAACCTGGTGATCGGGCCGGCGCCCGATTTTGCGGCAAGGATGTTCTTCCAGCTTGTTTCGACGTCGCCACCAAGCGGCGTCACGAGTCCCAGTCCGGTTACGACCACACGGCGCATATATGTCTCCAAATACAGCTAAGGCCCGGCCCCCTGTTCAGGTGCCGGGCCCTATTGCCTCTCCCGGCCCCTTCCGGGGGGTCGGTCAGATCAGACGCTTAGCCCTTGTTCTTTTCGATGTAGTTGATCGCGTCCTTGACGGTAGCGATGTCTTCCGCCGCATCGTCAGGGATCTCTACGCCGAATTCTTCTTCGAACGCCATGACCAGCTCGACGATGTCGAGGCTGTCGGCACCAAGATCGTCGATGAAGCTGGCATCCTCTGTGACTTTCTCGGCTTCAACGCCAAGATGTTCCACAACGATTTTCTTCACACGATCAGCAGTGTCGCTCATAAAAAGTTCTCCTGTTAAGCTTTGACCAGTGCCCTAGCGTCGAGAAAGGCGCACCGCAAGCCTGCTCGACGAAGCCATATCCTCTCTTTAGGAAGGGCATATGACGCGCGAGCGCCCCCTTACTACCGGTGAGATCGAGCTTTCGCGGACGATTTTCAAGGATTCGATCGATTATCGGCGCGTCCGGCTGAAGCGGAAGAAGTGGTTCCCGTTCCAGCCGCGCGGTGTAGTGATGGCCCCTACCGGCCATATTCACTTTCATCCCGAAAGCCGTGCCTGGTCAGATGACTTTTCCAAGGAGCCCCTCGCGCACCAAGGCCTGTTCGTCCACGAAATGACGCATGTCTGGCAGACGCACAAAGGCGGCTGGTGGTACCTTCTTCTTATGCGCCATCCCTTTTGCCGCTACGGCTTCGAATTGAGCGACAACAAGCCCTTTCGTCTCTACGGGATCGAGCAGCAGGCGGAAATCGTGCGCCATCATTTCATGGCAAGCCGTGGGCGTTACGGTATCGTCGCACCGCCGCCCGACATGCTTCCGTTCTAGCCGCCGGGACGGTGTAGCCAAATTGCAACTGTCGGGAATCGAACGTCTGCGCGGCGCCAGATTTGGCTTTGATCGCGCTGCATTTTGACTCATGATTCCCGCCAATCTCGGTAAACAGGGGAGATCTCTCATGAAAACCTTACGCAAGACGACCGCCGCCTTCCTTAGTGGGACGGCCATCATGCTCGTCGCTGCGCAGCCCGCTTTCGCGCAATCCACCGAGGAAGCCGAAGCGCAAGCCGCCAACCAGCCGGACGACGATGTGCCCGATGAAATCATCGTCACCGCGACCAAGCGAGCCAGCACGTTGCAGGACGTTCCCTTCTCGATCGACGCGAAAACGACCGAGGATATCGAAAAGCAGAACGCCACCACGGTCGAAGACCTAGCGCGCAGCGTTGCCGGTCTCACCATCCAGAACCTCGGGCCGGGCCAGAGCCAGGTTTCGGTGCGCGGCGTTTCCGCCGGCCAGATTGTCCGCGACCAACCGGGCGTTAAGGAACAGGTCGGCATCTATCTCGATGAGTCGGTGATCTCGCTGTCGCTGTTCACCCCCGATATCGACCTGTTCGATCTCAACCGCGTCGAAACGCTGCGCGGTCCGCAAGGCACGCTGTTCGGATCGGGTAGCGTCGGCGGTACGCTGCGGTACATCACCAACCAGCCGCGCATCGGTGTGACCGAAGGGATCATCGAAGCCAACGTGAACACCGTTCATGACGGCGGCGAAGGCGGCCATCTCAAGGGCGCGCTCAACATTCCGCTCGGCGATACGCTGGCCGCGCGCGCGGTCGGATACTACCAGCTCTACCCGGGCTTCATCGACGCCATCGGGCCGGTGACCGAGAACAACATCAACGATGGCAGCCGCGTTGGCGGTCGCCTGTCGCTATTGTGGGAACCGTCGGATTCGGTCCGCATCACACCGCGGGTCGTCTATCAGGAAATCCAGACTGACGGCTTCAACCGGCAGGAATTCTACAACCTGTACGCGAACGAATTCACCTTGCCCTCGGTCATCTATGACGAGCGCACGCAATATCTTCGCCTGCAGGAAGCATTCGAGGACGAATTCCTCCTTGCCGACCTGACGGCGAGCATCGCTTTTGGCGATATCGAGCTGACCAGCATCACCAGCTACACCGATCGCTCGATCCTCGTGTCGCGCGACGCCTCGGCGCTGACCGGGTCGGTCTCTGTCGATCTGGGTTACCCCGACAGCGCGGTACGCACGCCGTCCAACCTGCGTGACACCACGGAACTCGAACAATGGACGCAGGAGGTACGCCTCGGCTCGATCGGACCCGGGCCCTTCCAGTGGCTGATCGGCGGCTTCTACTCCGAAACCGACCGCGTCTACATGCAGCGCCTGCCCACTCCGGGATATGACGCCGTGACCGATGCCGTTCTGGGTGCCGGTACGTCGGACGCGGTGCGCAACGCCATCGCGCCGGTCGACAGTCCCTATGCTGCGGACATTCCGTATGACATCAAGCAAAAGGCGGTTTTCGGCGAAGTCAGCTACGAATTCGGTCGCCTGATCGCGACCATCGGCGGGCGTTATTATGACTTCGAAGAAGAGCGCTCGTTCGTCAACGGCGGCCTTTTTGCCCCGGGCGACAATCTGTTCGACACCACCCAGTCGGACGGCTTCACGCCGCGCTTCATCCTCTCCTATGAAGCCAGCAACGACCTACGCTTCAACGTCCAGGCCTCGAAGGGCTTTCGCCTCGGCGGGGTCAACGATCCACTTAACGTCGCGCTCTGCTCGGCGGAGGACGAAGCCATCTTCGGTCCGTTTGCCGGCGCCTACGCGGATGAAACGTTGTGGAACTACGAAGCCGGGGTGAAATATTCGACCGGCGCCGTGACGTTCAACGCAGCGGCCTTCCACACCGAGATCAGCGACCTCCAGGTCACGCTCGATGCCGGCACCTGCTCGAGCCGTATCGTCTTCAACGTCGAAGACGCCCATACGACAGGTGTCGAGGCCGAGTTCGCCGTTGAATTGGCAGAGGGGCTCGACCTCAGCTTTGCTGGTTCCTACGTGCAGGCAGAGTTCGATAGCTCACTGCCGGGGGCTCTGGCCGTCGCGACAGGCATCCGCGAAGGCAATCGACTGCCGACCGTGCCGGAATTCCAGATGGCGGCCACGGCAGGCTACACCACCGCGCTGTCGCGTGATGCTGACGTCTTCATGACGGCCAGCTTCCAGCACGTGGGATCGCGCTATACGCAGCCGGCCGACCAGGAAAACAACCCGCGGACCTTCGCGCATGGCCTGCCGTTTAACGGTCAGGACGGCACCGAGGCGACCGTGGTGGACCTCGAACTGCCGAGCTACAACCTGGTCGACCTGTCGGCGGGCATCGAATTCCTCGATGGGCTCGACATCGTCGTCTATGCCAAGAACATCTTCGACGAGAACGCGCTGCTGTCGTTCGACCGCGAGCGTGGTGGGCGCGCCCGTCTCGGCTATCGTGTCGGCAATCCGCGGACAATCGGTCTGACGCTGCGAAAGCGCTTCAGCGAGCGTCGCGCAGTGATGCCGCCGCCGCCGCCTCCGCCGCCGCCGCCGCCGCCCGAACCCGCGCCGGCAACACAAACTTGTGCGGACGGTGCGGTGATACTGGCGAGCGAGGCGTGTCCGCCTCCTCCCCCACCACCGCCGCCGCCGCCGCCGCCGCCCGAACCCGAGCGCGGCTAAGCGGAATAACGAGGGGCTAGCCAAAGTTCCTCTTGCTCGCCGCCAGCGTATTGGCGACATGACGGCCGGAGCTCTCGCTCCGGCCGTTTTGCACGCACAAGCCTACAGCAGCGACGGTCGCGCTTAACCCGTCACCAAGGCCGACGTGGCAAACACTCGGCGTCTTCTAGAGCGCGGCGGCGCGTTGCAGGTCCTTGCCTCTCCCGAAGCGATGGAACAGTGATTTCATTTCACTGCGGGACGGTACGAATAAACCAGCCTTGGCTTCGCGTGTTTGTGGCACAATCAGCGTCCACCGCCCGTCTTCCATCAGCGAAAAGCCTGCCATGAATTCCACGGGAACGGGCGTGCCGTCCCAATGCGCGAACCAGCGCGAATGAAAAAGTTGGTGCGGGTCCTTCGTCACCGGAAGGATACCGCGCGGCTCGAGCAATCGCTCGGCATCGGCCTCGCTGAGCAACACGTCGATATCGGCAATGCCCCCGGGGTCGCTGCCATGCAGCCACACCGCAGCGGATCCGATTATCCACCAGTCATCTTGTGCCTCAGCCAGAAGCGTCGCAACGCGCTCCAAAGACGCGGAAAGCGCTTCCTTCAGGGCTTTTTGGCAACGCCGACCATGGCCGGACGCAGCAACCGTTCGCGCAGCAGGTAGCCAGCCTGCATTTCCTCTACGATCGTTCCAGGCTCGGCTTCCTCGGTCGGGACTTCGATCATGGCCTGGTGGACGTTGGGATCGAGCGCAAGTCCGACCGATTCCACCCGTACGATGCCGTTGCGGCCCATCACTGCCTCAAGCTCGCGCAGCGTGGCTTCGATACCTTCGATGAACTTGGCCGCGCGTCCGTCGCGCGCCTCGTCGGGAACGTGATCGAGTGCGCGTTCCAGGTTGTCCTTCACCGACAAGATGTCCCGGGCAAAACCCGACACGGCGAATTTGGTCGCATCGGCCTTTTCCTGCTCCAGCCGGCGGCGCACGTTCTGCACTTCGGCTGCGGCATAAAGCGCCTTTTGCTGCGCTTCTGCCAACTGGCCTTCCAGTTCGGCGATGCGATCATGCTCCTCCAGTTCGGGCGAACCTTCGGCCGTTTCTTCGCGAATCTCTTCGGCTTCTTCGTGCAAATCTTTGTCTTCGTTCATCATGACAATCGTCTCGTAAGGGCTTCTGCGGTGAAGTCCACCATGGGAACAACCCGCGCATAGTTTAAACGGGTGGGCCCGATCACGCCGATCACGCCCACGACTTCGCCATCGGCACCCCGATAGGGCTTTGCGATGACGCTCGAACCAGACAACGCAAACATGCGGTTTTCGCTGCCGATAAAGATACGGACGCCCTCACCTTCGCGCGCACCCTCGAGCAATCGGATAATGTCCTGACGTTCTTCAAGTTCACCTAGGAGATGGCGAACGCGGTCAAGATCTTCGGCCGCGCTGTCGTCAATGAGGTTGGCCTGGCCGCGTACGATCAGCACCGGACGGTCATCGCCGTCGGTGCGCCAGTCAGCGAGACCTGCTGTCACCAATTCGGCCGCCGCCCTGTCCAGCGCTTCGCGCCGGTCGCTTATGTCGCGCTTCAACCGCGCCTGTGCTTCGGCGAGTGTGAGCCCTGCAAATTTCGCGGTGACATAATTGCCGATTTCGGCAAGCGCGATTGGATTAGTACCGATCGGCACCTCGATAACCCGATTTTCGACCGAGCCTTCACTACCAACCAGCACCGCAAGCGCCCGGCCCGCTTCCAGCGGCACGAAAGCCAATTGTTTCAAGCGAAACTCGGAAGTCGGCGCGGTGACGACTCCCGCGCAGGACGACAGGCCCGATAGCGCCGCCGTGACGCTACGCAGCGCATCATCGACGCTCCCCGCTTCGATCTCGGCCTCAATTTTTTCGCGCGTGCGCTTGTGCGGCGCAGACGACTGCATGATGCCGTCGACAAAGAGCCGCAGGCCCATCTCGGTCGGCACGCGCCCGGCACTGGTATGCGGATGGGTCAGCAGCCCGCGCTCTTCAAGCTGCGCCATTACGCTGCGGATAGAGGCAGGTGAAAGATCAACCTTGTTGGAAATCGCTTTCGATCCCACTGGAGCGCCATCATCCAGATAGGCATCGACCACCTGCGCAAAAATGCTGCGCATCCGGTCGGTCAGATCGAGAATGGGTTCGCTCATCGCGCAGTGATGTAGGAAGTCATCTTCCGATATAAAGGTTCAGCGGCAAGCGATCGGGGGCATCGGCCAGCGCCTGGTAGAGCGCGCGGTTGGCCTCCAGGTCGCAGCCGAAATAGGCATTCAGATAATCGTCGCGATCATTGTCGCGCCAGCGGATTTCCACGCCGGGCGCATCGGTCGCAATCGGACCGCTGCACGTTTCCGGCGTCGATCCGTATACTTGGGTTCCGGTTGGACGATAGGGCGCAAGCGCCGCCTTGAAGGCTTCCCATTCGCGCGGCTGGATTACGAATTGGCGACGGCCACTGGTCGCGACGTGCTGGATGCCTTCCCATGCCACTACGCCATCGGACGACACCGCGATATGATAGACCGGGCAGGCGCCAAAACAGGCCGAGGTGCGATATTCGATGACTTCAACGGGTGGGGCCGCCGATTCAGGCGTCACGCAGCCTCCGAGCAAGAACAGACCTGCCAAAATCGACTTTTTCATGAAACGCCTCCCTTTCCCTTCCACCCTAGCGCGGCTAGGGCCTGAGACAAGAAAATCAGGAGAAAGATTCATGCGTCCTTCCGGCCGCGCGCCCGACCAAATGCGCGAATTGTCGTTCGAACCCGGCTTCACCAAACATGCCGAGGGCTCGGTGCTCGTCTCGACCGGCGCGACGCGTGTGCTCGTTACCGCCAGCGTGGAAACCAGCCTGCCGCCCTGGCTGCGCGGCAAGGGCAAGGGTTGGGTCACGGGCGAATATGGCATGCTACCCCGTGCCACGCACACGCGCGGCAATCGCGAGGCGGCGCGCGGCAAGCAATCGGGGCGGACGCAGGAAATTCAGCGCCTCATCGGCCGCTCGCTGCGCGCCGTGGTCGATTTAAAGGCGCTCGGTGAACGCCAGATCACACTCGATTGCGATGTCATCCAGGCCGATGGCGGCACGCGCACCGCGTCGATCACCGGCGCCTGGGTCGCGATGCGCATGGCGGTCGACAAGCTGCTCGAAAATGGCGATCTCGAAACCGATCCGATCGAGACGCAGGTGGCTGCGATCAGCTGCGGTGTCTACAAGGGCACCCCGGTGCTCGACCTCGACTATGACGAAGACAGCGCGGCCGACAGCGACGGCAATTTCGTGCTGACGGGCGACGGCAAGATCGTCGAGGCGCAGATTTCCGCAGAAGGCGAACGCTTCACCGAGGAAAACCTGCTGCGCCTGATGCGGCTGGCCAAGATCGGCTGCGACGAGATTTTCGCTGCCCAGCTGGAAGTCACCGGTCGATGAAAAAGGTCGGGGACAAGCTCGTCATTGCTACGCACAATGCGGGCAAGCTCAAAGAAATTCGTGAGCTGCTTGCTCCGTTTGGCATCGAGTGCCAGGGCGCTGCCGAGCTAGGCCTGCCCGATCCTGAAGAAACCGGAACTACATTCGTCGCCAATGCAGAACTGAAAGCGCGGCAGGCAGCCGATCTTAGCGGGTTGCCCGCACTGGCCGATGACAGCGGCCTGGCCGTTGACGCGCTGGGCGGCGATCCCGGCATCCGCTCCGCCCGCTGGGCCGAGGATGCCGACGGTAATCGCGATTTCCATCGCGCCATGAAAAAGGTCGAGGACGCGCTCGGCCCCGACGACGCCCGCGATGCCCACTTCGTCTGCGTGCTGACCCTCGCCTGGCCCGATGGCCGCGTCGAGAGCTTCGAGGGCAAGGTGCTCGGCCATCTCGAATTTCCCCCGCGCGGCGACAAGGGGTTTGGCTACGATCCGATCTTCGTGCCGTACGGACACGACATCACTTTTGGGGAGATGGAGCCCGCCAAGAAGCATGCGATCAGCCACCGTGCCGATGCTTTCGCCAAGCTGATCGCCTGGCTCGAAAGCTAGAGCGCGCGCCCGTCAATATTGCCCGGCGGCGAATAGCGGCAGACGAGAAAATCATGCGTCCGGTTGCTGGCGATGGCGCAGCCGACACGCGTCGTCTGCGGCCAGACGATCTGCGTGTAATGACCGACATCCTGCCAGCGCCCCGTGGTGCTGTTGTTTGGAAAAACGCCGCGGCGGAAATACCGCTGTTCGTCGATCATGCTGCCGATCATGGCCCGATAGGAGAACGCACCGCGCGTTCCCATCCAGATATTCTCGCCCTGCACCCGCCGACGCTCGCGGCTGGGATCGTGACGGAACACGCCGGTGCGCGCCATTTCGCGCGCATAAGCGAGCGCGGCTGCCTGAAGATCGCGATCCCATAGCAGCGGCGCCGATCCATAGTGCGCCCGCGCATCGTTATGCGCTGACAACATCACGTGCCTGAAATCTCCGCGCTGCACGTTGCTCGCGTGCGCTTGCTCGCTGTGCGTCGCCGGATAACCGGACGAAGGCGGAGGGGCGGCCGCGCACTGCGAGAGTAGCGGGACCAGCACGAACAGACTAAGGACGCGAGCAATCATGGCATCAGTCCTTAAACCCGAAGGCATGAACGAAGCGCAAACGCTGGCGCTTTACGTGCACTGGCCGTTCTGCGTGTCGAAATGTCCCTATTGCGACTTCAACAGCCATGTACGCGACGAAGTGGACCAGGATGCATGGCGTTCGGCGCTGCTAAAGGACCTGGCGCATGAGGCATCGCTGCTTCAGGGCCGCGAGCTCGCCAGCATATTTTTCGGCGGCGGTACCCCGTCGCTAATGCCGCCCGATACTGTCGCCGCCGTCATCGACGCGGCGACATCGCACTGGTCCGCAGCCGCCGACCTAGAAGTCACGTTGGAGGCCAATCCCAACAGCGCGGAGGCCGCACGCTTCGCGGACCTCGCCGATGCCGGCGTCAACCGCATCAGTCTGGGACTCCAGCGCTTCGACGATCCCAGCCTGGCTTTCCTGGGGCGCGCGCATAGCGGTGACGAGGGACTGGCCGCGCTGGCGGCCGCACAGAACGCCGTGGATCGAGTGAGCTTCGACCTGATCACTGCCTTGCCCGGCGATGACGAGGAGGCGTGGATAGCGACGCTGGGACGAGCCCTGTCGCTCGGCACCGAACATCTGTCGCTCTACCAGCTTACCATCGAACCCGGCACGCGGTTCGAGACAATGGTGCGCAAGGGCGATTTCATGCCGCTCGATGAGGACATGTCGGCGCGCCTGTTCGAGATCACGCAGGAGATGACCGAGGCCGCCGGTCTCCCCGCCTACGAAATTTCAAACCACGCGCGTCCCGGTGCACAAAGCCGGCATAACCTCACCTATTGGCGTTATCAGGACTATGCCGGTATCGGCCCCGGCGCGCATGGTCGCCGCACGGGCCAGCGCACCATGCGCCACCGCAAACCGGAAAACTTCCTCAAGGCCGTTCAGCGCAATGCGCATGGCCTGGTCGAAGAAGCGGTGCTGACCCGCCAGGAGGCCGCTAACGAAGCGCTCGTCATGGGGCTACGCCTTATCGAAGGCATCGATGTCGAAGCGATGGAAAAACGGTTCGGTCGCATCGTCGATCACGACCGCGTCCGCCGTCTCGTCGACCAAGGTCTGATCGACCAGCGAGGCACGCGCCTTCGCCTATCGGGTCGAGGCCGCCTGTTGCTTGACGCCATCCTGGTCGAGATCGCTGCCTAGAAAGCGCTCGTTGCGGCCTGAACGACTTCGTGCCCGCCCGGAGTCACGCGCCTCACTTCAAGCGCTCGCTCCGCGATACCGTCGCGATTGAAGCGGAAGATGCCATCGACGCCTTCGAACCCGCCGCGATCACGCAGCAGGTTGCTCGGGAAACGTTCGCCCGGTCGCCATGTCTGCGAGGCACGAATGGCCAGCAGCATGCCGTCATAACCAAGACTTGCCAGCCGGAAGGGCGAGGATCCGTAGCGCGAACGATAGCGCCGCTCGAGCGATTCGAACCGGGCGGAAGGCACCGCGGAATAGATCGCACCCCTGAGCGCACTTGTTTGGCCAAGATCGTCCTCAGCCGCCCAGAGCTCGGTACCCATCAGCGAAACGCCGGTCTGAATCTTGGGTGCGATATAGCTCGCGACACGACCCGAATCGGCGATCAGCAAAGCGTCGACCGCTTGGCGCGCTATGACGCGCGATACTGCCGCATCGATGCCCGCGCGGCTGCGATCGAAGGTCTCGATCGCACGTGCATTGCCATTGACGTCGTTCACTGTGCGAAGGAAAGCCTGCGCTGCACGCTGGCCGTAATCGCCGCTCGGCACCAGCGCAGCAAAGTCGCGGGCACCGCGGGCACGCGCATAGCGGACCGATGACTCGATCGACTGGGTCGGCGTGAAGCCCATGATGTAGACACCGTCACCCGCAACTTCCTCGTCGTTGGAAAAGGCCAAGACCGGAACACCGCGATTGCGCGCCGCAGGGGCCACCTGCCGCACGTTTTCCGAAAGGAGCGGACCAAGGATTAGTCCGTTACCCGCTGCCAGCGCGTCGTTGACGGCCTTGTTGGCCCCGCCGCTTGCCGCCGTGTCGTAGATCGACAGGCGGATGCTGCTGTTGTTGGTGTCGAGGAGCGCCATCTTGGCCGCGTTGGCAATGGAGTTGCCAACCGCCGCATTGTCGCCGGAAAGCGGTGCCAGCACCGCAACGCGCAGTCGATCGGCTTCGACGATGGGACCGGTCGGCGTTGGCGTCGGCACTTGGGTCGTGGGCGGAGGCTCGGGCGTGCGCGGGCCCGTCTGGCAACCCGCCAGCGCAGCGAGCGCGATGCCGCTGACGAGAAATTTGCGACGCGATTGCTTGAATTCAACGGCCAATGGGATCACCCTTCTTGAACATGACAACGTCCCCCTCACCCGGTCTCTATATCGTTGCGACCCCAATCGGCAATCTTTCCGACATGACGCCGCGCGCGGCCGCGTTGCTGGGGAGCGCTGATATCGTGCTGTGCGAGGACAAGCGGGTCACCGCCAAGCTGATGCACCATGTCGGCGCGCACACCCCGCTCCGCCGCTATGACGACCATTCGAGCAACGAAGACCGCGAATCGATCCTCGGCATGCTGGGCGACAAGGTCGTTGCCCTCGTCAGCGACGCGGGCACGCCGCTTATCTCCGACCCCGGCTACAAACTGGTGCGCGCTGCTCGCGCTGGCGGCTATGATGTGCACACGCTGCCCGGGCCGAGCGCCGCCATCGCCGCGCTGACGCTGTCGGGCCTGCCGACCGACCGGTTCTTGTTCGCCGGCTTCCTTCCCTCCAAGCAGAAGGCCAGGCGCGATGCCATCGCAGAACTCGCCGCGGTCAGGGCAAGCCTCGTCTTGTACGAAAGCGGCCCGCGGCTCGGCGCGTGTCTTGCCGATCTGGCCGAACTGCTGCCGGGCCGCGACGGCGCGGTCAGCCGCGAAATTACCAAGCTGCACGAGGAGACGATGACCGGCACGCTCGAGAAACTCGCCGAGCGATACGCCGACGGCGGGCCCAAGGGCGAGATCGTGATCGTGATCGGGCCCTCGCCAGCCCCTGAGGCAGCATCCGACGACGATCTCGACGCGGCCATCGACGCCGCCTTGCAAGACATGTCTCCCAGCCGCGCCGCCGCTAAAGTGGCTGGAGATCTCAATATCCCGCGCAAGCGTGCCTACGCGCGCGCGCTCGAAAGGGCCAAAAACTGAACCGCGCCGTCGCCGAAGCCGCGGGACGCACGGCCGAGCGCCGCGCCGCCTGGCTCCTCCGTCTAAAGGGCTATCGCATCCTCGCCCTGCGCGCTCGCGGATCGGCGGGCGAGATCGACATTGTCGCCAGGCGCGGCAAGACCGTCGCCTTCGTCGAAGTGAAACACCGCTCCACAATCGAACAAGCAGCCGAAGCCATTTCCGGCCACCGCCTCAACCGCGTCGTCCGCGCTGCAGTTCAACTTGCCCCGCGCTTTGCGTCCAATGGCGAAGATACACGCATCGATGCCATTTTGATGGCGCGTGGCAAATGGCCAAGGCATCTCACGAATATCTGGCATGGGTGACAAAGCAGGCCGCTTCGCCTAGGCGCTTTTCCCATGAAAATCGCATTCCAGATGGACCCGCTTGAAAGCATCAATGTCGAAGGCGACAGCACGTTCGCGCTGATGCTGGAAGCCCAAGCGCGCGGGTACGAGATTTACGAATATCAAGTCGAGGCGCTAACCTATGACGGCGGCGATCTCTTCGCTTCGACCGCGCGGCGGGTGCAGGTCCAGCGCGAGACCGGCAATCACTTCACCGTGCTGGAAGAGACCGCGCTCGACCTGACCAATGACATCGACGTTGTCTGGCTGCGGCAGGATCCGCCGTTCGACGTTGGGTACATCACCGCGACCTACCTGCTCGAGCGGCTTGAAGGACAGACTCTGGTGGTCAACGACCCCAGGTCGGTGCGCGATGCTCCCGAGAAGCTGTACGTGCTCGATTTCGCGCGCTTCATGCCGCCGACGATGATCACGCGCAACATGTCCAGCCTGCGCAGCTTTCACGCCCGGCATGACGACATCGTCATCAAGCCGCTGCATGGTAAAGGCGGTGAAGGCGTCTTTCGTATCGGTCCTGATGGCCGCAACCTTGCCGCGCTCGCTGAGATGTTCATCGGAGCGATGGACGAACCTTTCATCGCGCAGGCGTTCCTTCCCGATGTCAGTGATGGCGACAAGCGCATCATCCTCGTCGACGGCGAAGTCGCAGGGGCAATCAACCGCATTCCCGGCAAGGGCGAATTTCGCTCCAATCTCGTTGCCGGCGGCAGCGCGCACAAGGTCGCCCTGACGGAGCGCGAGAAGGAAATCTGTGCGGCGCTGCGACCCGAACTCAAGAAGCGCGGCCTGCTCTTCACCGGGATCGACGTGATCGGCGGCTACCTCACCGAAATCAACGTCACCTCCCCCACCGGAATCGTCGCAATGGACGAATTCAACGGTACCAACACGCCCGGCATGATCTGGGACGTCATCGAGGCGAAATCGGCATGACCGACTGGGTCGTCGACCTGATCGAACAGTCAGGTTATCTCGGCATCGCGTTCCTGATGTTCCTCGAAACGGTGTTTCCACCGATCCCGAGCGAAGTCATCATGTCGATCGCCGGTATTGAAGCCGGTCAGGGGCAACTGGCGCTTGGCTGGGTGATTGCCGCCGGCACGGCTGGCGCGATGCTCGGTAATACATTCTGGTATTTGCTTGCCCGCGCACTGGGGATCGAGCGTTTCAAGCCGCTGATCGATCATTTCGGCCACTGGTTTACGATGGACTGGCACGAAGTCCAGCGCGCCCAGCGATGGTTCGACAAGAACGGCGTCTTCTTTGTCTTTCTCGGGCGCATGTTGCCGACGGTGCGCAGCCTTGTCTCGATCCCGGCAGGCTTCCTCAAGATGCGGCTGCAAACTTTCCTCGTGGCTTCCACGATCGGGACCGCAGGCTGGACTGCCATGCTGGCCTATGCGGGCTTTAAGCTGGGCGAGGAGTTCGAGCAGATCGACGACTATCTGGGTCCGATCTCGACAGCGATCATCATCGTGCTTGCGCTCGGCTATGTGTGGCGATTGATCACCGTCGGCATCAAGAAAAGAGACCGAAACGGACAGATCGAGGACTGATTTTCGTGTGTAATCTTCGATAACTTGGAACCGTTTCGGTTATTTTAGCTTTCGTTAACCAATCAGCGTGCAACGACGTTCGGGTCGGCGCACAAGGGCGATATGCCGAGTTCGCCCGCACCGACCGTCGGCTGAAACCTCAATCGCCGGCGTCTGTTGTGGCATGGTCCCGGCCCTAATTTACCCCCACTGGCGGGGCCGGGACCAAAGCCACGCTCAATCGGCTCGCGGATGCGCATTCTTCCAGACATCGAGCAGTCTTGCCGCATCGACTTCGGTGTAGATTTGCGTCGACGACAGGCTGGCGTGACCAAGCAGTTCCTGTAGCGAGCGCAGGTCCGCCCCACCCGCCAGCAGATGCGTTGCAAAACTATGTCGCAACGCATGCGGCGTGAGACTGTCGGGAAGCCCGAGCCGCTGCCGCGCCGCGCGCACTGCGCGCCGAACCATGTCGGGTGACAGCGGCCCTCCCCTGGCCCCGCGAAACAGCGGGTCCTGCGTGCCCATCGCAAAGGGGCATGCCGCGGCATACGCTACCACCGCTTCGCTGATTGCCGGCACGATCGGCACCACGCGAGTCTTGCCGCCCTTACCGACGACACGGATGGATGCGCCGAGCGGAAGTACCCCTGCTTTCAGACTGGTCGCCTCGGAGATGCGCAGTCCGCCGCCGTAGAGTAGCAACAGGATCGCGAGGTCGCGCTTGCCGACCCAGCCGACGCTGCTGCCCGCCTCGGCTTCCTCGGCCAATGACACCGCCTCATCGGGTGAGACGGGGCGCGGTAGGGTTCGCGGTCGTTTGGGTGCGCGTGTGCGCGGGATTTGCGGCGTCATCCCGGCTTGTTCTGCCGCAAAGGTCAGAAATGCACGGACCGCCGACATCTCGCGCGCCGCCGAGCTGGCCCCCAAGCCGCCAGCGCGGCGCTGCGCCAGATAGGCGCGCAGGTCGACGGCCTTCAGCGAAAGGAGTTGCGATGATCCGATCGTGTCGCCGAGATGCTCGGCCAGGAAGGCAATGAACCGATGCGCGGTCGCGAGGTAGGCACGCACCGTGTGCGCGCTGCGGCGCCTGTCATGCGCAAGATAGTCGCCCCAGCGAATCGCCAGTGCGGTGGCCTCGTGGCCTAATTCTTCGCGCCCACCCATCGCGCGAGCATAGCGCTCAGCGAGCGGCCTAGAAAGGCCAGCAACTGATCGCCCTCGCTGCTTGAGACCGGCGTTGCGTCGGTCTGGCCGAGCAAAAGGATACCCTCCGGCATTCCGGACGACATTTGCGGTATGCGGATGATGGCCTGGCTTTGAAGCGCCCGGCTGATCGCGCCGAACAAGGGAGAGCCGTTGGCGCCGCCCGTGATTTCCACTGGATTGGCGCGAACGCCCGCCTGCTTCACCCACGCCTTTTCGAGCGGATGGATGCCGCTAATGTCGAAGCGGAAGGCCTGCCCGTCCACGATCAGCGCCATGGCAACTGCATCGACCCGCAGCAATAGCGGCCAATCGCGCGTGACGACCTCGGCCACCTCTTCGATGTCGCGGCACATGATGAGGTTGGTGACGGCATCATGGATCGCCGCCGTGGCGTTGCAGTGACCGTCGGCAAAGGCGATCAGCTTGCGACGTGCCATCTCGGCTTCGCCAAGCTTGTCGCGCAACGTGGCAACTGCGCGTTCTTCAAAGGAAATGACCCCACTCATGGGGATATTTCTTAGGCGCAAATGCCTAAGAAAGTTCTAGCGGTGACGTCAGCCCGAAATGGGACATGAAGTCACCGCAGGCACGCGTATCAGCCGATTTTCTGGCCCGTGGCTTCCCAGTCCTTGATGAAGGCTGCGAGCCCCTTGTCGGTCAGCGGGTGATTGAACATCGCCTTGATGACCGAGGGCGGCGCCGTCATCACGTCGGCGCCCAGCTTTGCCGAATCGTGGATGTGGATCGGATTGCGGACCGACGCGACGAGGATTTCGGTGGGGAAGTCGTAATTGTCGTAGATCAGGCGGATGTCGCCGATCAGTTCGATGCCCGGATAGCCCACGTCGTCATGGCGTCCGACGAACGGCGAAATGAAGCTCGCGCCCGCTTTTGCGGCCAGCAGCGCCTGGTTGGCCGAGAAGCAGAGCGTTACGTTCACCATCGTGCCATCGGCGGTCAGCGCCTTGCAGGTTTTGAGCCCGTCGATTGTCAGCGGCACCTTGATCGCCACATTGTCGGCAATTTTGCGCAACACCTCTGCCTCGCGCATCATGCCTTCGTGATCGGTCGACACGACTTCGGCGGACACGGGGCCATCGGTGATGGCGCAAATTTCCTTGGTGACCTCGACAAAGTCACGGCCCGACTTCTTGATCAGCGACGGATTGGTCGTCACCCCATCGAGCAAGCCGGTATCCGCCAGTTCCTTGATGTCGTCGATATCGGCGGTGTCGGCAAAGAATTTCATGGTTTGGGCTCCCTCGTCAGGCTGGCGCTATTGAGTGCCAAGCGATAGCGAGGTTCAACGCGATTCGTAAGGAGGCCTTTTCGCATGACCGATCATATCCAGGTTGAGCGTGCCCATGGCGGTACGGTCGTGCATATCACCATGGCCCGTCCGGAGGCACGCAACGCGATCACCGTGGCGATGTACGAAGCCATGGCCGATGCGGTCGAGCAGGCCGGCAAAGACGACGAGGTCCGCCTGATCACCATTCGCGGCGAGGGTGTGGACTTCACTGCCGGCAACGACCTGATGGATTTCATGCAGGCGATGCCGCAGCCAGGCGAAGACACCGATATCCCCGTGTGGCGCTTCTTGCGCGCCATGGCGAACAACGAAGTGCCGGTGATCGCGGCCGTGCAAGGCAACGCGATCGGTATCGGCACCACGATGCTGTTCCACTGCGACCTGGTGATCGCCGAAGAAGGTTGCCGCTTCAAAATGCCGTTCACCGAACTCGGTTTGGTGCCCGAAGCGGCCAGCTCGATGATCATGCCCGCGCTTTCGGGCCGCCGCAAAGCCGCGCGCTATTTGCTTTTAAGCGATAGCTTCGATGCCCACGAGGCCGAGGCGATCGGGCTTGTCAGCCACGTCGCGCCGGGCGGGCAGCTGGACGCTATGTTCGACAAGGTAGTCGGCAAACTGCTCGCCAAGCCGGTGCAGTCGGTCAGGTTGACGCAAAATCTGCTGCGCAAATGCGACCGCGAGGCCGTGATTGCACGCATGGATCTGGAAAATGGTCATTTCGCCGAGCGATTGACGAGCGACGAGCTCAAACAGGCGATAACCGAATTCTTCGCGGCGCGATCAAAGGCCTAGTTGGCGTAATAGACGCGCTTGGATTTGCGAATGTCGACCGTCGGCCCTTCAAAAAAGATGAAGTCGGTCGGCTGGCGATAGATGATATCGATATCGAAATATTCGTCGGTCGTATTCTGCGTCACCGTCGGCGTTTCCATCGTACCGTTGTGCGTGCCGAACTGGCTGTTCGCGACGAAATCTTCGATCTGCGTCGAGGACGGCGTCGGATAAAGCGTTGCATATCGCGCCGCTTCGCCCATGGCGTGCTGTGCACCGGCGTTGGCCCAGAACACCAGCGCCAACTGGAAAATACCGAAAATGAAGGAGATCAGGATCGGCAACGCGAGTGCAAACTCGACGACCGCCGCGCCGTCCTCATTCTTTTTGAAAAGGTTCCGCATAATCTTCCTCAACTTGTCCGGATAGCGGCGACACCGACAAATTCGTAGTCGCCATTATCGTTGATGTTGCTACCGAAGGTCGTCGGGAACATTGGTTCATAGGTCGCCGTGACCGAGACACTCAGATAGCGCGCTTCGTCCTCGCCCGAGGCGCAGCTATCGGTATAATTGTCCTGACGCGTCCCATCGCACTCGACCCACTCGTCGGTGGTGACATTGGACTGGTCGACTCCAGCCAGCGTCGACGCCTCGGTAACCAGCGTATTGGTCACGGTCGTGTCCGCCGACTTCTGGAACACCTTTTCGATCGCCGACTGTGCAGCCTGTTCGGCATTGAGCTTGGTCGAATAGGCATTCGAGATGTCGACCATGCCGACCAGCAAGCCAGCCAACACGGGAGCAACGATCGCCAGTTCGACTACCGAGGTGCCTCGTTGGTCGCGAAGGATGTCTTTCAAATGCATGTCGGGCTCCTAAGCGATCAGGCGGACTTGGCCGTCAGGCGCGGTAAAGCTGCCCGAGGCGCTGCCCGAGGGGCAGGTGTTGGTGATGTTTGCGGCACCCGAGAAATAGACGCGGCGCGTGACAAGCTGCATGCAGGCGACATTGGCGCTGGAATTGCCGTTATAGGTCACCTGTTGGCTCGGGAAGTAGAGCGCGCCCCGATAGAAGCTGTTGTTGCCGCCATTGATCTTGTTCGGGCTGTTGGCGGCGCCACTGTTGTTGGTGTCCGATGCACGGCGATCCTGATAGATCGCGATGCCGGCGAAATCACCAGTATCAGGTGCCTGGATCTGCAATTCCGAACCACCATTCATCTCGACACTACCGATGGTTGCGGTGGAAGAGGTGCTGACATTGGTCATGACAATCGTCACGCCATTGTTGGCATAGACTTCCGCCTGACTGCCAAGGTCGAAATCGCCACCGCTGACATAATATGTTCCCGGCGCAAGCGTCAGCGTGCCGCGTACGGTGATGCTGGTGAAGCAGTTGTTGGCGGGGTTGCTGGTGTCGTACGTCTGAACGCGAGTCTGGTTGGAGTTCACCGTCAACGAACCGCCGTTACATGTGCTGGGCGGGTTAGCCTGCACCCCTGCAAACGGGTCTTCTATTGGCGAGGTGTAGGGCTGGAATTCGGTACCCGATGCCCAGTTGGTCGAGGTCGTATTGATGCCGCCGACCGCCGCGATCGGCGAGGCATTCACCACCGCCGAACCCGTCGCGAAAGCGGCACCGTTGAGGTCAGTCGCGTTGGTAATCATCCCGCAACCAAGCTGTAGGTTGGCACTACCCGTGGCGTAGATGCCCTGCGTGGCATTGGGCTCAAGGCTGATGACGCAATAGTCACCGCCCGGCGTCGCGGCCGCCGTTGCGGCAGCGGTGATGATCGGCGCGCTCGTCATGAAAAAGGACGAGAAGGACAATTCGCGCTGAAGCTGCAACTGCACGCGGGTCGTGTAGTTGTAACCCGATACCGTGGGATGCGTTACTTGCGGCGTGCCCAGCAATGTGAAGCCCGTATTTTGCGTATGGCTGAGGTCGCGTGTGACCGCTGTTTCAGCACTCATGCTATCCTGCTTCGCATAGACAGCCGCAATCGCCGCGCTATCGGCTGCGCGCTGTAATTGGCGCTTCCACAGCGACCATTGGATCGTGTCGGTAGCCAAGCCGGCAAAACCCACCAGCAACGGCATCGAGAAACCGACCATCACCAGCACGTTGCCGCGCTTATCGTTCATCAATGCTTTCATCGCCTTGATCATGCAAAACTCCCTAGGACTTTGGCCCTTCTGCCATAGCGAAATATCCAAACAGGGTGTGCGAAGCGTGTGCGGGGATGGTTGCCGGTAAATTAACCACGCACCGTACTTGAAGGCGTGGTCCAACCGTCTTATCTTTCTAATACAGTTTTGACGCTTGCGTCCGCGGCATCATCAAGCCACTCTTGGGCAAAGGCGATTAGCGAAAGGGGCACGATGGCCGAAGAGACACAGACGCAGACCGAAACGGCGACCAAGATCAAGCTGGACCCGCCTGACGCACTGCAGCCCATCGCGGCGGACCAGGCCGCCGGGCTCGTGCCGCTCAAGGAAGAGGAAAAGAGCGAGCTCGAGAGCAAGGTTTCCAGCTTCGTCAGCGAACTCGCCGCGCTCGACGCCAACAGCCCCGAATTCGGCAAGAAGGTCGATCAGCTTACCGCGATGGGCCGCAAGGAAATCGCCGAAGCGGCGGGGGCATCGTCGCGCTTCCTCGACCGTCCGGTGAAGGCGATCGACAGCGACACCGGCATCGGTGCCGACCTTACCGAACTGCGCCGTACCGTCGAAGCGCTCGACCCGTCGGAGAATTCGAAGCATCTCACGGGCCGCAAGCTCCTGGGCATCATTCCCTTCGGCAAGCGTATCAATCATTATTTCGACAAGTACCGCTCGGCGCAAAGCCACATCAGCGCGATCCTCGCGCGCCTCGGCAACGGTAAGGACGAGCTGCTGATGGACAATGCCGCGATCGATACCGAACGCGCGGGCCTGTGGAAGACGATGCACAAGCTCGAACAGATGATCCACATTTCCAAGAAGCTCGATACCGAGCTCGAGGACAAGGCCAACGAGCTCGATGCGACCGACCCCGCCAAGGCCAAGGCGATCCGCGAAAGCGCGCTTTTCTATACGCGCCAGCGCACGCAAGACCTGCTGACGCAGATGGCGGTCACCGTGCAGGGCTATCTCGCGCTCGACCTTGTGAAGAAGAATAATGTCGAGTTGGTGAAAGGTGTCGATCGCGCGTCGACCACCACCGTATCGGCGCTGCGTACCGCCGTCACCGTTGCGCAGGCAATGTCGAACCAGAAGCTGGTGCTCGAACAAATCGGCGCGCTCAATACGACGACCGCGGGAATGATCGACAGCACGGGCAACCTGTTGAAAAGCCAGTCGGCGACGATCCACGAGCAGGCTGCCAGCTCGACCATCCCGATTGAGACGCTGCAACGCGCCTTCCAGAACATCTACGACACGATGGACCAGATCGACACGTTCAAGCTGCAGGCGCTCGACAATATGAAACAGACGGTCAACGTGCTCGAAAGCGAGGTCGGCAAGTCGAAGGGCTATATCGCCCGTGCCGAAGGCGTCGAGCAGGGCAAGCTGGAAAACCAGAAGTCGCCCTTCGAAACGCTTGAATAGATCTGGATGAGCACTCGCGATTTCACCAAGACGATCCAGCACCATGAAGAGGTGATGGCAAGAGTCCCGGCGGTGCGCGACAAGGCGGACCGCACGGTGCGCCGCGCCGAGCGCATCTTCGAACGCATGGACGAAGATGGCGCCGCCCGTAACGCGCGTCGCCGCGATTACCAGCGCACCATGGAAGGTGTCGGCAAACGACTGCTGCAAGTCGGTATCGCCGTTGGCTGCATAAGTCTCGCCGCCGTCCTCGCGGGCCTACTAATTCCCGGCGGGATCGGGATGTTCGGCTTCCTCGCCGCCGTCGGTCTGGCCGTCGCGGTGGCTGCCGTGACCTTGTTCTGGCCGCGCGCGCCGCAGGTCATGCAAAAGCTCGATCCGGCGCTATCCAACGCGCAGGTCGTATCGCGCTTTGACAGCTTTCTCGTGCGCCAACGCCCTGCCCTGCCCCCGCCGGCACAGGTCGAGGTGGACGCCATTCACACGATGATGCCCGATTTCCAGAAAGTCATTTCCCGTATCGAGAAGACCGAACCGGAGGCACAGGAGGCGCGTCGCCTTATGAGCAACCATTTGCCCGGCCTGATCGAGCGCTACCTCCAAGTGCCCGAAGGCTTTCGCGATAGCGTGGATGGCGAAGGCATGACGGTGGACGAACGCCTTGCCGATGGCTTGGGCGCGGGCCGCAAGGCGCTGGAAGAGCTGGGCGAACGGCTTGCCCGCAAGGACATGGCCGCGCTCGAAGCGCACGGTCGTTTCATGAAGTCGCGTTACGGCGACGAAGACGAGGCGCTCGACTAGGCGATCACGCCATCGGCGCGCAGCTGCTCCAGCTCGGTCTCGTCGACATATTCGGTCAAGACGGCACTCGTATGTTCGCCCAACGCAGGCGGGCTGAGGCTAGCGTCGGCGCGCTCGCCATCGATGCGCACCGGGCTACCGACCATGGGCGTTGCGCCCAGACCCCCGGTACCTCGCGCCTGCTTGATCCCGCGGTGCACCGCCTGCGGATCGGCCAGCGCCTCGCTGATCGAATTTATAGGCCCGGCCGGAATGCCGGCGTCCAGCAACAGTTCCATCCAGTGATCCGATGACTTGTCGACCATGATCGCCTCGATTTTGGCGCAGATCGCATCGCGGTTGGTAACCCGCGCTGCATTGGTGGCAAACCGTTCGTCATGCGCCCATTCGGGATGTCCGCAGATCGCAGCGAGCTTGGCAAACTGCCGGTCATTTCCGACCGCAAGCACGATGGCGCGGTCCGCGGTCGCGAAGGGCCGATAGGGCACGATGTTCGGATGATTATTGCCCATTCGCGTCGGATTCCTGCCCGACACCATCGCGTTCGATGCCTGGTTGGCCAGCACCGCCAATTGCGTATCGAACAGCGCCATGTCGATATGCGCGCCCTGCCCCGATTGTGTGCGCTCATGGAGCGCGGCGAGGATCGCGCTTGCGGCGTACATGCCGGTAAAAATGTCGGCAATCGCGACACCGACCTTGAGCGGCTCTCCGCCCGGCGCGCCATCGGGCTGCCCGGTTACGCTCATCATCCCGCCCATGGCCTGGATCATATAGTCGTAGCCGGCGCGATCCGCATAGGGACCGTCCTGCCCAAAACCGGTGACCGACGCATAAATCAGCGCAGGGTTGGCGCCGCGCAGGCTATCGGCATCGAGCGCATGTTTCTTCAGACCACCGACGCGGAAGTTTTCGACCAATATATCGGCATCGGCGGCCATCCGCTTGACGAGTTGCGCGCCTTGCGCGGTGGCAAAGTCGATGGCGACCGACTTTTTCCCGCGATTGGCTGCAAGGAAATAGGCGGCGACCTTTTGATCGCCATGCGTGTGCCAGGGCGGGCCCCAATGGCGCGTGTCATCGCCTGCGCCAGGCTGTTCGACCTTGATGACGTCGGCGCCCATATCGGCGAGCAGCTGCGTACACCACGGCCCCGCCAAAACCCGCGAAAGATCGAGCACCTTGAGACCTGCCAGTGGTTGCGCACTCATGCCGAGCGCTTCCATGGGCGGCGATCCGCGAGCACCGCCTTGGCCGCATTATGTCCAGGCGCGCCGGTCACCCCGCCGCCCGGATGCGCACCCGACCCGCATAAATAGAGACCCTTCAAGGGCATACGGTAATCGGCATGACCGATCATCGGCCGCGCACTGAATAATTGGTCGAGCCCCATCTTGCCGTGGAAAATGTCGCCGCCGATCAACCCGAAGCGGCTTTCAAGGTCCGCGGGAGAATGGATCTGGCGCGCGATCACGCTGTCCGCGAACCCGGGCGCATAGCTGTCGACGCACTTGATGATGTGATCGGCGGCGGACTCGCGTTCGTCTTCCCATTTGCGCCCATCGGGCAGCCGGTAGCGGAAGTGCTGGCAGAACAGGCTTGCGACATGCTTGCCTTTGGGCGCCAAGGTGGGATCGAGCGTCGATGGGACCAGCATCTCGATCACCGGATCGCGGCTCCATCCGTCGAGCACCGCCGAGGCATGTGCCTTCGTCATGTGATCGAGGCTGGGCGCCATGATGATGCCGGCGGTAAGATGATCGCCCCGCCCCGGTTTCGCGGTAAAGTTGGGAAGCCTCTCGAGCGCCACGTTCATGCGAAAAGTCGCGCTTTCGCACGCCCAGTTGGTGAAATGTCGCTCGACCTGCCGTTCCACCGCGCCATCGGGCACCAGGTAATCGAACAGCAATTTGGGATTGATCCCGGCAACGATCTGCCTGCCGCGATAGGCCTTGCCACCGGCAAGCACACCTACCGCGCGACCACCTTCGACAATCACTTCGGTGGCAGGCGTGTTCAGCAATATGTCGACGCCGGCTTCGCGGCAGGCCTTGGCCATCGCCTGCGTGATCGCGCCCATCCCGCCGATCGCGTGTCCCCAGGCGCCTTCTTCTCCGTTCACCTCGCCAAACAGGTGGTGCAGCAGCACGTAGCCGGTGCCGAAATCGTAGGGCGAAGCGAAGTTCCCTACGATGCCGTCGAAGCCGAACAGTGCTTTCGCCAGCTGCCCTTCGAAACGGGCATCGAGAATATCGCCTGCACTGGCGGTAAAATAGCGGTGCAGGATGCGGATTTCGCGATCCTTTAGCCCGATCAGGTCCGCGCCAAGCCGCAATTGTCCCGGCAGGTCGGCCAGACCAAATCCGGGCGGTGCTCTCATCAGCCACTTCTTGATCAGGCCGACGACCAGCTGCAATTCCTCGAGATAGCGATCATAGGCTGCGCCGTCGCCTTTGTGATGCCGAACCAGTTCGGCACGTGTCAGCCCGTCGCGCCCTGCAAGCAGATGCTCGGGTCCGCGTGTCGGCAACAGGTTGTCGATCTTGCGCAGCACGATCTTGAGCCCGTGCCGGTGCAAGTCCATGTCCTCGATGACCTTGGGCTGGAGCAGGCTGACCGTGTAGCTTGCCGCGCTATTGCGGAAACCCGGATGAAACTCGTCCGTTACCGCTGCACCGCCCACCGTCTCGGCAGCCTCGATCAGCGCAACCTTAAGGCCCTTTCTGGCCAGGTAGTAGCTGCAGACCAGGCCATTATGCCCGGCTCCAATGACAACGACATCATGCATCAGCGCATCAACACCAATTCTTCGGCCATCGTCGGATGCAGCGCAACCGTTTCGTCGAAATCGCTTTTCGTCAGGCCTGCTTTCACCGCAATCGCGGCGGCCTGGAGAATTTCCGGTGCTTCAGGACCGATCATGTGGATGCCGACGACGCGGTCGTTCGAAGCATCGACGACCAGCTTGTAGAGCGAACGTTCGTTACGCCCGGCGAGGACGTTCTTCATCGCGCGGAAATCGGAAGTGAATGTCTTGATCTGGCCGCCCAATTTATTGCGCGCTTCGCTTTCTGTCATGCCCACGCCGGCAATCGGCGGATGCGAAAATACCGCATTTGGCACATTCTCGTAATCGATCGTTCGATCCATGCCGCCGAACTGCGTATCGGCAAAGGCATGGCCTTCGCGAATGGCGACGGGGGTCAGCTGGATGCGGTCGGTGACATCGCCCACCGCATAAACATTCTGGGCTGTCGTACGATTATATTCGTCGACCTTGATGGCGCCGCGATCCTCGGTCTCCACGCCCGCCTTTTCGAGCCCCAGATCCTGTGTATTGGGCACGCGGCCCGTTGCAAAAAGGAGCTGGTCGACCTCCATGTGATCGCACCCTTCCATCGTGAGGTAGAGCGATCCGTCACCCTGCTTTTCAACCTTCTTGAACTTGGCATTGAAGCGGAAATCGATTCCTTTGGTCATGCTGATTTGCAGCAGCCGGTCGCGCATCTGCTCGTCATAGCCGCGCAGGATCTGGTCGGAGCGATTGATGATGGTAACTTTTGACCCGAACTCGTTGAAGATGCCTGCAAACTCATTGGCAATATAGCCGCCGCCGGCGATCGCGATGCGTTCGGGCAACCGGGGTAGGTGAAAGACGTCATTTGACGTGATCGCATGGTCTGAGCAGCCCTCGATCTCGGGGATATACGGCTGCGCGCCCACGGCGATCAGGATCTTGTCCGCCGTAATCGTGCGTCCGTCGGCGAGTTCGACCTTGCCGTCACCCGCCAGACGCGCGCGACACTCGAAAATCTCGACGTCGTTATTACCGAGCGTTTGCCTGTAAAGACCCTCGAGACGATCGACCTCGTTCGCAACATTATCGCGTAGCTTGGCCCAATCGAAGCTCTTGCCCTCGATGTCCCAGCCGAACTTCAAACAATCCTGCAAATCCTCGGCAAAATGCGCGCCGTAGACGAGCAGTTTCTTAGGAACGCAGCCGCGAATTACGCATGTACCGCCGACGCGATACTCCTCGGCGATGCCGACCTTCGCTCCGTGGCTTGCAGCAATGCGCGAGGCGCGTACGCCGCCCGATCCCGCGCCGATTACGAACAGATCATAGTCGCTCATAGTCCTGCTCTCTCGATTAGGCCGCGTGTAGAGGCATCGAATTGGTCGCGCGCCTCCGGATCGTCGATGGCCCGTGCCATTTGCTTACCCAGCTCGACACCGAACTGGTCGAACGGATTGATCTGCAGCATCGCAGCCTCGGCAAAGGTTCGATGCTCGTAGAAGGCGATCAGCGCGCCAAGGCTGCGCGCATCGAGCCGTTCGAGCAGGATCGTCGTCGAGGGACGGTCGCCGGCATAAGCGCGCGCCGGGTCTTCGCTTTCCTTGCCAGTCATCAACGCTGCGCCTTGTGCGAAGGCATTTAACAGTAGCTGGCGATGCTGACGCGGGTCCTGGCTGTCCTCGTTTTCCGCGACGGCAATGAATTCGATGGGCATGATCAGTGTGCCCTGGTGGAGAAGCTGGAACACTGCGTGCTGCGCATCGGTCCCCACCCCGCCCCACACGACCGGCGCGGTGGCCCGGTCGACCCGCGCCCCCTTGGCGGTCACGCCTTTGCCGTTCGATTCCATGATCAGTTGCTGAAGATAAGGCACCAGCAGGCGCAGCCGCTCGTCATAAGCGAAGAAAGCGCGCGCCTGGCTGCCGCGGTTGTGCACGTAGAACAGGTCGCTGGCTGCGGCGAGAAACGGTGCGTTCTCGTCAAGTGGCGCGAGCTTGAAGTGCCGGTCCATCTCGGCCGCGCCTTCGAGCATCGCTTCGAACGCGTCCCATCCGAGCGCCAGCGCGATGGAAACACCCACCGACGACCATAAGGAATAACGCCCGCCGACATTCTCGCTGAACGGCAGGATGCGCGTTTCATCGATGCCATATTCGAGCGCGCGTTCGGGATTGGCCGTCACCGCGATAAGCTGCGCCATCGGGTCCTCGATGCCCGCCCCGCTCAGCCAATCGAGCGCGGCCTCGACGTTTTCAAGCGTTTCGGTGGTGGAAAAGCTTTTCGAAACGGCGATAACCAGCGTCGTGCCCGGGTCGAGCCCGATCAAGGCCTCGTCCATCGCCTCGCCATCGATGTTGGAGACGGTGCGAAGGTCCAATCTCGTCCCCCCGCGCCCCAGCGCATCGACCGCCAGCGCGGGGCCGAGTGCCGAGCCCCCGATTCCAATATGCAAAATCGCGTCAATCTCACCGAAGGCCTCGGCCTCGATCGCGTCGATCAGGTTCCGCATGCGGTTGCGCAGGCGGGTAGCCATTTCGTTGTCCTCGCGCCCACCCTCGCCGCGCTCGGCAACATGCGTGGCGCTGCGCTCTTCGGTGACATTGATCGCTTCGCCCGCGAAAAAGGCGCGTCGCTGTTCGACAAAATCGGTCGCGTCGGCGAGAGCCTCGAAATGGCCCATCAAATCGGCATCGAGGTGCGTCTTGGAAAAATCGAAATGGAGGTGCGCGGCATCGAACGCGAAGCGGTCGTGACGCTTCTCGTCGGCAAACATGGTATCGATGCGCGGCGCGTCATGGGCTTCGATGGCGGCCCAGGCCTTGGCGATGGATTTACTCATGCACCGCCTCTTAAGGCAGCTTGTCGCAAATGCCATCCCTGCTTGACCTTCTCGGCGAACCCTTGAAGGGAGAGCGCGATGGATAGTGCAGAACAAGAGACCGGCAAAAAAGGCATGCCGTTGTGGAAATTCCTGGCACTGCTGGCGCTATTCGCCTGGGTGCTGAGAAGCTTTATCGTCGCGCCCTTCATGATTCCGTCCGGATCGATGATGCCGACCATGCTGGTGGGCGACTATCTTTTTGTCTCGAAATGGCCCTACGGCTATTCCAAATGGAGCTTCCCGCTTCAGATCCCGAGCTTCGAAGGTCGCATCCTTGAAAGCCTGCCCGAACGCGGCGACATCGTCGTCTTCCAGTCCCCTGACGCAAGCAAGCAAGTCGTCGTCAAGCGCGTGATCGGCCTGCCTGGCGACGAAATCGAGATGCGATCGGGGCATGTGGTGCTGAACGGCACGCCGCTCCCCAAGGAGCGCATGCGCGATTTCGGCCTGCAGATCAGCGAGAACAGTCCGTGCAACGTTGCCCGCGGCGCGCGGCCCTTCATCGAACCGGATGGCGAAGGCGGCGAACTATGCCGCTACCCTGCATACCTTGAGACTTTACCCTCGGGCCGCTCCTACACGGTGCTCGACCAGGTCGATGGCTATGCCGACGCGCTTGGACCGTTCACGGTGCCCGAGGGTCATCTCTTCATGCTGGGTGATAATCGCGACGCGAGCGGCGACAGCCGATTTTCAATAAGCGACGGCGGTGTCGGCTATCTGCCGATGGAAAATGTCATCGGCCGCGCCGAAATGAATTTCTGGTCGACCGACGGCAGCGCCAGCTACTTCCTGCCCTGGACCTGGTTTACCGCGCTGCGCGGTAGCCGCGTCGGCGTGACCTACTGATGGAGCAGGACACGAAGGCAAAGATCGAGCAGTTGCTCGGCCATACGACCAAGGATCCATCCCTGTTCGAGCGCGCGCTCACGCACGGATCGCGACAGGGCGAAGGTAATTACGAGCGGCTCGAATTTCTTGGCGACCGCGTGCTCGGCATCGTCATCGCAGAATGGCTTTATCATCGGTTTCCCAAGGAGGCCGAAGGCAAGATGAACCGCCGTTTTGCCTCGCTGGTATCGCGCGAGACATGCGCGGAAGTCGGACGCAGCATCGATCTGCCGCGCTTCATCCGTCTGTCGAAGCAGGCGCGTGAAGGTCGAGCGGAAGCGAGCGACAACGTTATCGGCGATGTCATCGAGGCGCTGCTCGGCGCGCTCTATCTCGATGCCGGACTGGACGCTTGCAGCGATTTCGTACGCGAGCATTGGGAACCGCTTCTCAGTGACCAGCGCAAGGCACCGGTGCACCCGAAGAACGGCTTGCAAGAGCTCGCTGCAGAAAAGAAGCTGGGCACACCGCGCTACGAAGATATCGGCCGGACCGGCCCTCACCATGATCCCCGGTTTCGCGTGAAGGTCACCCTGCCGGGCGACCGCGAGGCGGTGGGCGAAGGCGCCAGCAAGCAGGAAGCGCAAACCGCCGCTGCTGCCGCCCTGTTGGAGCAACTATCATGACCAAATGCGGTCTCGTCGCCGTGCTCGGCGCGCCCAATGCGGGCAAATCCACGCTGGTGAATGCGCTGGTCGGCCAGAAGGTCGCGATTACCAGCCCCAAGGCACAGACCACTCGCACGAGACTGATGGGCATCGCCACTCACGACGACGTGCAAATTCTCCTGCTCGATACCCCCGGCATTTTTTCTCCCGGCCGCCGGCTCGATCGCGCGATGGTCAAGGCCGCCTGGGAAGGCGCCGAAGATGCGGACCGCGTGCTTGTAATGATCGATGCTGCTGCCAGCATCTCAAAGAAGACGCAGATGCTGCTCGATGGCGTCGCGAACCGGCCCGAACCCAAAATCCTGGTCATCAACAAGACCGATATCGCAAACAAGCGCGAACTGCTGGTGCTCGCCCAGTCGCTATCCGACCAGCTCGATCCCGAAGCCGTGTTCTTCATCAGTGCCACTACGGGCGAAGGGGTCGACGATCTCAAACAGCATCTCGCGGGATGCATGCCCGAAGGCCCGTGGCACTTCCCCGAAGACCAGTTGTCTGACGCGACCGACCGCATGATCGCGGCGGAGTTTACGCGTGAGCAGCTTTACAACCAGCTCCACCAGGAACTGCCTTATGCCAGCGCTGTGGTGACCGAAAAGTGGGAAGAACGCCCCGACGGGTCCACCGCAATCCACCAGCAAATCCGCATTGCGCGCGACAGCCAGAAGGGCATCGTGCTCGGCAAGGGCGGCTCGAAGCTCAAGAGCATCGGTGAAGCCGCGCGCAAGGAAATTGCCGAGCATCTCGGTCGCAAGGTGCACCTGTTCCTGCACGTAAAGGTCGATCCCAAGTGGGACGAGGACCGCGAGATATACGAAGAAGTCGGGCTGGACTGGTCAGCCTAGCAATTCGTCGACGAACGCCGGCACCAGTTCGCTTGCAGCTCCCATGCGGCTTTCATCGAAGAAAATACTGCCCTGGCTGGGGTCGAGGTTGAGTTCGACGCAATATGCGCCTCGATATTTCGCGCTCTGAACGAACCCGGCTGCCGGATAGACCGCGCCCGACGTCCCGATCGAGACGAACAGGTCGGCGCGCATCAGCGCGTCTTCGATCCGCTCCATTTCGTAAGGCATCTCCCCGAACCATACGATATCGGGGCGCAGCATTCGCTGGTCGCATTGAGGGCAAGGGGGGAAGTCTATCAAGTCGCCCTTGATGCGCGATCGGTCGCCGCAGGACAGGCAGAGCGCGCTACGCAACTCGCCATGCATGTGCAGCAAGCGCTTAGCCCCTGCCCGCTCGTGCAGGTCGTCGACGTTCTGGGTGACAATCAAAAAATCGCCGCGCCATTCTGCATCGAGCCGCGCCAGCGCATCGTGCGCCGCATTGGGCTCCACTGTCGCCAGGGCCGCGCGCCGTGCGTCGTAGAAACGCTGCACCAGATCCGGGTCAGCCACAAAGGCGCCAGGCGTCGCGACATCTTCGACCCGATGCCCTTCCCACAGCCCTTCCGCTCCGCGGAATGTCGCCAGCCCGCTCTCCGCACTAATGCCGGCGCCTGTCAGGATCACGATGTTTTGAAGGTCTTTTTTCATCAGTGACACGCTTTCACAGGCCATCCATCGGAACAAGGCGACCGTTCATCCATTGGCAACACATTCCTGCCACATTTCCATTGACACTTCTGTCAATAAGCCCATGGTGACACCTATGAGTAACGAAGCGTTTCATCATCAGATAGGCATCCGCCCCGATGACATCGATTTCATGGGTCATGTCAACAATTCGGTATATCTGAAGTGGGTGCAGGACGCTGTCGTCGACTATTGGACCAAGATTGCACCGCCCGATGCGGTGGCCAAGCATCTGTGGGTCGCGCTCAAGCACGAGATCAGCTACCGCCGCCCCGCTTTCCTCGACGACAAGGTCGTCGCCGACGTCATTGCGGAACGCGTGCAGGGCGCGCGCGCGATATTCACGACGGTGATCAAGCGCGGCGAAGATGTCATCGCGGAAGTGAAGAGCACTTGGTGCTGCCTCGACAGCGCAACACAGCGCCCTGTCCGGCTCGCCAAGGACATCGTCAAACGCTTCGTCGACTGACGGGGTGGCGCGAATCGCGCAAATGTGATTAACGCAGATTAGGAACGACGCCGGCCCGAGTGGTTGCGTTGCTAGAGTTCGCCTTGTTCGGGCGACGCCGTTCCCGGGAGCCGACGCCACCAAAGGTCGTCGGCAACAGGGAGACGACCAATGATGAAGCATATTCTTGCCGCGGCCACCGCCGCGACGATGATACTTGCCGTGCCCGTACAGGCGCAAAGTGCACCGCCGATGATCGGCGGTGAATATTGGGAAGTGACCGGCATTGATGTCGCCGACGGAGCGGGGCCGCGTTATGCCAACTGGCTGGCAACCGAATGGCGGCGCTTTAACGACTTCTCGATGGAGCAGGGCTGGATCACCAGCTACACGATACTCTCGAACGTCCACAACCGGCATGACGAGCCCGATCTGTATCTCATCAGGACCTATGCGAGCCTCCCCGACGGCGCCGAAGGGGACCGCCGCCGCGAAGCCTTTCAGGCTTTCGTCCGGCGCACGAACGACCAGCTCGCCTCCGAAAGCGGTAACCGCGCCGCGTATCGCACAGTGATGAGCACGTCGCTGCTGCAGGAAATGAAGTTCCGCGACTAAGAGGCCCCGGTCCCGGGCAATCGCAGTTGCGGATTGTCCGGGGCTACGCCAAACACGAACCATGAAAATCGCATTAGTCGCCGCCGAGGGCCGCATGGGCCGTGCCATCACCGCCGCTGCTGCGGAAGATCACACGACCACAATCGTCGAAGACGGCGCAGACGTCCTCATGGACTTTTCCGCACCGGCTGCGGTCCGCGACAGCATCGATCGCGCCATCAGCGGCAAGATGGCATTGCTCATCGGGACGACCGGACTGGATGATGGTCATCACGACCTGCTTCGATCGGCAGCAGAAGAAATACCCGTCCTCGTCGCCCCCAATACGTCGGTGGGCGTCGCGCTCCTATCCGATCTGGTCGAGCGGGCGGCGGCTATCCTTGGCCGCGATGAATGGGACATCGAAATTATCGAAGCCCATCACCGTCACAAGGTCGACGCGCCTTCCGGCACCGCTCTCCACCTCGGACTTGCTGCAGAACGGGGCCGCGATGAAGATGCCAAGGACGAGATCGGACGCTGCGGCAGCGACGAAAAGCGCGAAACCGGCGCGATTGGCTACAGTGCCGTTCGCGGCGGTACCGTGGCGGGCGACCATGACGTGATGTTCCTCGGACCCGACGAGCGCCTCATCCTATCCCACCGCGCCGAAAGCCGCGCGATTTTTGCCCGCGGCGCGCTGACGGCAGCCCGCTTCCTCAGCCGCCAAGATCCTGGCTATTATACGATGAAAGACGTCATCGGCGACGCATGAAAAAAGCCGACATTTTCGAATTTTATCGCCGCCTGGCCGAGGCCAATCCCGAGCCCGAAACCGAGCTGGAATATGGCAATCCCTACCAGCTGGTCGTCGCGGTTGCCCTGTCTGCCCAATCGACCGATGTCGGCGTCAACAAGGCAACGCGCGCCCTCTTCGAAAAGGTGAAGACGCCGCAGCAAATGCTCGACCTCGGCGAAGAGGGCCTCAAGGACCACATCAAGACGATCGGCCTGTACAACACCAAGGCCAAGAACGTCATCAAGGCGGCGCAGATCCTCGTCGACGAATATGATGGCGAAGTGCCCGACGATCGCGCTGCGCTCGAAAAGCTCCCGGGCGTCGGACGCAAGACCGCCAATGTTGTTTTGAACTGCGCGTTCGGACACGAAACCTTCGCGGTCGACACGCATATTTTCCGTGTCGGCAATCGCACCGGGCTGGCCCCCGGCAAGACCCCGCTCGCGGTCGAAAAAAAGCTCGACAAGCAGACACCCGAACCCTTTCGCGTGGGCGCACATCACTGGCTGATCCTGCACGGCCGCTATGTCTGCAAGGCGCGCACGCCCGAATGCTGGCGCTGCGGCGTCGCCGACCTTTGCCGCTTCAAGAAAAAAACGCCCGCTCCCAAATAATAGCATCGCCGCAAGCGCCTGAAGTACGACCGGAATCTATCTGTGCGACGGCCATTTGTGACAGCAAGATGACCAATTTCTTGCATAAAAGCGTCATCTTGGTGTAACAATGCTGTCACGAAACATTCTGGAGACGGCGTATGAACATGATCTTTTCGCTCGCAGCAGCTGTCCTGCTGGCCAATCCCAGCATCGGCGTCGACCCCAAGGGCTATGGCACTGATCAGAATGAAAATGGCTATAACGCTATCGAAGCGGGTGATCTTGAGGCCGCCGAAATGGCCATCATGGCGAGCGGCCGCGAAGACGCGGCTGCCAAGCTCAACCTTGCCTATATCTACGCGAAGACCGACCGCCAGGCCGAAGCCGGCGCACTCCTACGCGACGTTCTCAGCGAGGATGCGGTCGACCTTGAAGCGATGAGCGGGAATGTTCATTCGAGCCACGCCGTCGCCGCCACGCTGATGCAGCGGCTTGGCGATGCCGGGTCGCGCGCCGCCAGCGTCGACTAGCGCCAGACCCGCTCGAACCTCGGACCGAGCCCGGTCAGCGCTTCATATTGCGAAATGCCCGCCGCCGCAGCGATCTCGGGCAGCTTGTAATCGAGCGCGATCCAGTCGCCCTCGCGTACGTCGCCCGCGCGGCTGATATCGACCGTCACCAGATCCATCGACACCCGCCCCAACAAGGGCAGCAGCGTATTACCGCGCACCGCGTGCGCCTTGCCTGAAAGATTGCGCACAAACCCGTCGGCATAGCCGATATTGAGCGTCGCGATCGGCATGTCGTGATCGGCGGTGAAGGTGGCGCCATAGCCCACGCTCTCGCCCGCCTTTAGCGTGTCGACCCGCAGCACTTGCGCTTCGGGCGTGACGACCTGCTCGATCATCAATTCTGCCTCGCGCCGCGGCACGCCGCCATAAAGCGCAATGCCAGGCCGCACGAGATCGAAGGCATAGTCATCGCCAAGCAGGATTCCCGCCGAATTGGCGAGGCTATAGCGCTTGGCCGCGACCTGCGCCTTGGCCGCGCGAAACCGCTCGAGCTGCTGCGCATTCATCGGATGATCTTCATCGGCGCAGGCCAAGTGTCCGTGTAGCGTGTCGATCTGGAGCCCCGCCAGCCCGTCGAGCGCGTCCATCGCCACGCCGAGCCGATTCATGCCCGTATCGATCATCACGTCGCAGGGCCGTTCCCCGAAGGCCGCGCGCCAGCGCTGCACCTGGCTCATCGTGTTGAGCACGGGCCGGTGCGGACTATCCTTGGCGGCCGGCGCATCGTCGGGGCCGAGCCCGTGCAGGATGGCCAGCCGCGTGCCATCGGGCAATGCGCCCAAGGCCGCGGCCTCATCCCACGTCGACACGAAAAAATCCTTCGCGCCTGCCGCAGCCAAAGCCGCTACGACTTCGCGCGCGCCCAGCCCATAACCGTTGGCCTTGACCGCCGCCCCCGTTTCCACACCAGACTGCGCGGCCAGCCAGCGCCAGTTGGACACGAGTGCCTTGCGGTCGATCATGAGACGGAGCGGTTTGTGGGTCACAGCATTGCCCTAGCCAGCGCCCTCGCCTCCGTCGAGTGAGAGAATAGCCTCGCGTGGACTATTCGAGCGGAAGATCCTCGCGCGAGCCTTGCCAACTGCGGCCATCGAATTCTACGATTTCCACCGCAACATCCTCATCGAGACAGGCGGCATGGACGCTCCAGTCGTCGGGATGGCTACGCGGCTGGTAGAAGCTCTTGATCCCGCAATGGCGGCAGAAAAGATGCTCTGCCGAACCGCTGCCGAAGCGATAGCCGGTGAGATCATCCTTGCCCGAAAGCAGGGTGAAATCGGAATGCGGCACGAAGATATGGACATAGCCGGTTCGCTTGCAGATCGAGCAATTGCAACGCCACGCCTCGATCGGCTCGTCCGGCAGTTTCGCCTCGAAGCGCACCGCGCCGCAATGACACCCGCCCTTCATGAGACGAGCGTCGAATGAATGTGCAGGTCGCCCGTGATGGTGCGGTGCACGGGGCATTTGTCGGCAATTTCCAACAAGCGTGCCCGCTGCTCGTCATCAAGGTCGCCTTCGAAGCGGATTGCCTTGTCGATTACCTCGATCTTGTCGTCGCCCCCCGCTGCGTCGCTTAGGCAATCCTGCCCGTGGTCGCGATTATGTTCCAGCTCGACCGTTACTTTCTCGAGGGACCACTTCTTGCGGTCAGCATACATCTGCACCGTCATTGCCGTGCAGCCACCGATCGCGCCCAGCAGCATGTCATAGGGCGTCGGACCGTCGTCATTGCCGCCTATCGACTTGGGTTCGTCGAGGATGAATTCGTGGCTTGGCGTGGCGAAAAGCTGCGCGAACTTTCCGCCTGCTGTCTCGACCCGTACCGTGCCGTCGAGCGTCGGATTATCGTCCATTTCTTCAAGGCTCGGCATGAACTTTTCAGACCACGCTGCGATAACATTGGCGGCATAGCGCGCATCCTTGTCATCCATCAGCAAATGATCGGCTCCGTCGAGTGAAAAGAAGCTCTTGGGGTGCTTGGCGGCGTTGAAAATCTTCGACGCATTGTCGATCGACACCAGCTCGTCGGTCGGCGAATGCATGATGAGGATGGGCTTGTGCATATTCGCGATATGCTCTTCTTGTAGCTGGCCCGCCGTCTCCTCGATGAATCGCTTTTTCACCTCGAAGTCGCGCCCGGCGATCTTTACAACCGCCTCGCCCTCGCGTTCGACGACTTCGCGCTTGTCGCCAAGGTTGTTGAGTACGTGATCGGTGTCCGCCGGGGCGCCGAGCGTCGCGACCGCCGTGATGCTGTCGATCTGGCCAGCAGCAGCGATCACGGCAGCGCCGCCAAGGCTATGTCCGATCAACAGGCTTGGCGGGTGACCGTTTTCCGTCAGAGCATCCGCAGCTGCCTTGAGATCATCGACATGCGTCGCAAATCCGGCAAGGTCGCCCTCCGATCCTCCTAGACCGGCAAAGTCGAAGCGCAGCACCATCACGCCTCTGGCCGCCAGCGCCCGCGTGATAAAGGTCGCGGCACGGCTATCCTTGCCACATGTGAAGCAATGCGCGAAAATAGCGACCGCGCGCGGCGTCCCGTATCTTGGTCGTTCGAGCCGACCGTCCAGCTGCGTGCCGTCGCTGCCAGTGAATTTGAAAGTCTCGGTACTGTGCATGGTGCCTCCTTGCTGCGGCCAGCAAGGCCACACTCTATTCTACGGTCACCGACTTGGCGAGGTTACGCGGCTGGTCGACATCCGTGCCCTTGGCCACCGCCACATGGTAGGCGAGCAGCTGCACCGGCACCGCGTAAACGATCGGTTGGATAAGTGGATGCGCTTCGGGCATTTCGATCGTTGCCACGCAGCCGTCGCCCGCTTCTTCGAGACCCTTGGCATCGGAAATCAAAATGATCTTTCCGCCGCGCGCCCGTACTTCCTGCATGTTGGATACGGTCTTTTCGAAATAAGGCCCCGAAGGCGCGAGGACGATAACGGGCACGTCTTCGTCGATCAGCGCGATGGGACCGTGCTTCATCTCGCCGGCAGCATAGCCTTCGGCATGAATGTAGCTGATTTCCTTGAGCTTTAGGGCACCTTCGAGCGCCAACGGGTAATCGGGACCACGACCCAGATAAAGCACGTCACGCGCTGGCGCGACGAGATGCGCCATGGCCGCAATGTCATCGTCGTGATTGAGCGCCTCGTTGATGGCTTCGGGCGCTTCTTGAAGATGTTTCACGATCTCCGCTTCTTCCTCGGCGCTTATCAGTCCCTTCGCGCGGGCAAGATTTGCGGCAAAGGCAGCAAGCACGGCGAGTTGGCAGGTAAAGGCCTTTGTCGATGCGACACCGATTTCGGGGCCCGCGTGCGTCGGCAGCAGTAAATCGGCCTCGCGTGCCATCGCGCTGGTCGGCACATTTACGACGGCAGCAATGATCTGCCCCTGCTCACGACTATGATCGAGTGCGGCAAGCGTGTCCGCGGTCTCGCCGCTCTGCGAAATGAAAAGCGCTAGTCCGCCTTTTTCGAGGACCGGATCGCGATAACGAAATTCGCTTGCAACATCGATGTCGACGGCGACGCGCGCAAATTTCTCGATCCAGTATTTGGCGACCATGCCGGCATAGAAGCTGGTGCCGCAGGCAACGATGGTCACGCGATCGATCGTCGACAGGTCGAGATCGTTGTCGGGCAGCGCCACCGTGCCATCGATCGGGCGCATGTAGCTCGCCAGCGTGTTGGCGACGACCGCAGGCTGCTCGAAGATTTCCTTCTGCATGAAGTGGCGATAATTGCCTTTTTCGACCGCACTGGCCGAGGCGCCGCTTTCCACGAGCTCGCGTTCCACCGGTTCGTTGTCGCTGTCATAGATCTGGAAATCGTCGCGCTTGACCACGACCCAGTCGCCATCCTCGAGATAGGCGATTTTCTGTGTCAGCGGAGCCAGCGCGATGGCGTCGGAACCGAGATAATTCTCGCCCTCGCCCGCCCCCACCGTCAATGGCGCACCGCGGCGCGCGCCAATCATCAATTCGGGCTCGTCCTGAAACAGAAAGGCAATCGCGAAGGCACCATGCAACCGCGACAGGATGGCGGCGACCGCCTCTTGCGGGTTCTTGCCGCGCTGCAATTCGCGGTCGACCAGGTGCGCGACCACTTCGCTATCGGTCTCGCTCAGAAATTCGCGGCCATCGGCCTGCAATTCCTCGCGCAGCGATTTGAAATTTTCGATGATGCCGTTGACCACCAGCGCAACCTTGCCAGCGATATGCGGATGCGCGTTGGGAACATTGGGAACACCGTGCGTGGCCCAGCGTGTGTGGGCAATGCCGAGCGTGCCGGGGAGGTCTTTTTCTTCCAGCTCGGCTTTCAGGTTGTGCAATTTGCCCTGCGCTCGAGCCCGCGAAAAATTGCCCTCTTCGAGCGTACAGATACCGGCGCTGTCATAGCCTCGATATTCGAGGCGCTTCAACCCGTCGAACAGACGCTGAGCGACCGGCTCCTTGCCGATAATGCCGACGATACCGCACATTTACTTGTTATCCTTCTTACGCTGCGCACGGTCGCGAAATGCCTGCGCCTTGCCTTCCAAATTCTTCTGGTCGCCGCGCGCGACCGCGATCGCGCCTGCGGGCACATCGGAGGTAATGACGCTGCCTGCGCCGACGATTGCGCTGGAGCCGATGGTCACCGGCGCCACCAGCGCGCTGTTCGACCCGATGAAAGCCGTCGCGCCGATCTGCGTCTTGTGCTTGCCGAAGCCATCATAGTTGCAGGTAATCGTGCCGGCACCGATATTGGCCTGCTCCCCGACATCTGCGTCGCCGATGTAAGAAAGGTGGTTGGCCTTGGCCCCGGCGCCAAGCATCGTTTTTTTCATCTCGACGAAATTGCCGACTTTGGCACGCGCGCCGATCGTCGTGCCGGGGCGAATGCGGGCATACGGGCCGACTTCGGCTTCCGCGCCGATCGAGCATCCTTCGAGATGCGTGAACGCGCGCACCTTGGCGCCTTCTCCGATCGAGACGCCGGGACCGAACACGACGTTGGGTTCGATCACGACGTCGGCCATCACTTTCGTATCGTAGCTAAAAAAGACGGTTTCCGGTGCACGCAGCGTGACGCCGTTGGCCATCGCCTCTTCGCGTTTGAATTCCTGCCACTGCGCTTCGGCTGCGGCCAGTTCGGCGCGGCTGTTGATGCCGGTGACTTCGCGTTCACTGCCTTTGACGACCACGGGCCGTGCACCTTCGCGGCGCGCGATCCGCACGATGTCGGGAAGGTAATATTCACCGGCCGCATTGTCGTTTCCGACCTTGTCCAGCCAGGCGAACAGCTGCGCTCCATCGACCGCCATGATGCCCGAATTGCACAAACGACATTTCAATTCTTCGGGAGTGGCATCACGCGCTTCGACCATCTTGTCGATCGTGTCGTCGCCCAGCGTGATGATACGCCCATAGGCCTTGCGATCTTCTGGTTCAAAACCCAGCACGACGATACCCGGATTGTCGTCAGCACCAAGCCGATCGACCATCCCGCGCATCGTGTCGGCCGAGACCATCGGAACATCGCCGAAGAGGATAAGGACGGGGCCGTCCTGGCCGGCAAGTGCATCTGCACTTTGCTGTACTGCATGGCCGGTGCCGAGTTGTTCGTCCTGCACGGCGAAGGCGCAGCCTCGCGACGCCAGCGCGTCTTCGACCTGTTCGCGCCATTGGCCAACGACCACGACGGTGCGCGCAGGTTCTAGCGTTTCCACGCTGTCGAGAAGGTGATCGATCATCGGCTGACCCGCGATCGGGTGCAGCACCTTGTGGAGGCGCGACTTCATACGGCTGCCGACGCCGGCCGCCAGAATCACGACGCTGGGACGCTTTGCTTCACTCATGATGGCGCCCCTTTGGCACGCCAGAAGGCGGCGCGCTAGGCCTTAGGCTTGCGTGTCGCCGGCTTCCTTGACGTGGTCTTTTTCGCAGCGGTCTTGCGTGCCGCGGGCTTCTTGGCAGTCGCCTTCTTGGTGGCCGGCTTCTTGGTCGCGGTTTTCTTGGCAGGTGCCTTTTTCGCAACGGCCTTCTTCGCCGGTGCCTTGCTTGCGGACTTGGCTGCCGTTTTCTTGGCCGCAGACTTTTTCTTTGCAGTCGTCTTCTTCTTTGCGCTTTTTGCCTTGGCGGACTCACCGTCATCCCAGTCGCCCGACAGGACACGCTGCGCGGCATCGGCGACGGCTTCGGCAATGATCGCGCCGAGCTTGGCGGTGCTGGCTACTGCAGTGGTGGCGGCCTTGTTGGCATTCGCCGCAGCGTCGATGCTGGCTTCCTGGATCTTCTTGCGTGCCTTGGGGCTCGCCGCGAGCGCGGCGGCGGCGGCGGCAAGACCGGCAGCGATAACCTCGGGGCTCATCGCGACCTGTGCAAAATTCTTTGACTTTGCGGAAGCCTTGCTGGTGCGCTTCGCGCTAGTCTTACGAGTGGTCTTCTTGGTAGCCATAACAAATCCCCTCTTGGAACGCGTCTTATGCCGACAAGACGGCCATAGCAGAAATTCGTTCCCGCACACGAAAAAAGGGCCGCCTGCCCGAGGCGACCCTTCTTTACATGGTCAGCGACCGGAAGCCCGGCCCGGAGAGACCATGGCGACTAGGCGAGCCGCACCCTCCGAACTGCTTTGACCGACCCCTCTGCTGAACCATGAGACATCCGATCACCTCCTTTCGCTGCGTTGAAGCTGATAGCAGGTTTGCCCGTTTTAAGGTGCGAAACAAGTCTTGAATTGGCAGAAAAAATGACGAGAATTACGCGCTTCGCAGACGCGAACCCCTAGAGCTTGTCGACCTTCGCCTTGAGCGCCGCCAATTCGGCCTTGAGCGCCGCGACATCGTCATCGCCATCCTCGCTTTTGGCTGCTCCACCGGTGAAGGCCTGCGCCGCAGTGCCGAACATTTCCATATTCCGCTTTGCCATTTCGGCGATCATGTTGTTGTCGAACGCGCCGGTCATCAAGGCTTTCTGGTTCTTCTTGAAGGCTTCCATCGCCGCCTCGAGATAAGATGGTACCGCGGGCTGCATCGCGCCGCCGTAGAGACTGATAAGTTCCTTGAGAAACGCGACTGGGAGCATGTTCGCGCCGCCTGCTTCTTCATCGACGATGATCTGCGTCATGACGTTGTGCGTGATATCCTCGCCCGATTTGGCATCGATGACTTCGACATCGCGGCCCTCACGGATCATCTCTGCAAGTCGGTCGAGCGTGATGTAGGACGAGCTCTCCGTATCGTAGAGGCGACGGTTCGCATACTTTTTGATGATTACCTTGGGTCCGGCCACGAACTAACACTCCCTCTTGTGCACTTTTGCTGCACCTAGCAGGCGCAACATAGCAGGCGCAACATGAAGCTTTGGCCACGCTTCGCCGACATGCGATTGGTCCGGGCTGATGTAACCTTCCCGGCACCGAAGACGAACAAGTTTTCAGCGGCGGCACATGGCTGGCCGTAGATACTGTTTGGGGAGAAGATCATGAAAAGAACCATTCCTGCGATCGCGGCCGCTTCTGCGCTGCTTGCGGCCTGTACGGATTCGCCAACTTATGCTGACGAGGATGGCGTCGCGGACGATACGGCGACCGAAGTTGCCGATGGCGACGTCACCGAAGCTGCAGCAGATGAAGATAAGGTCAAATGCTATGGTGTGGCGCTCGCTGGCGAAAATGATTGCGCTGCCGGCGAAGGTACGACCTGTGCCGGCACCTCGACCGTCGACTATCAGGGCAACGCCTGGAAATATGTCGATGGTGGCGAAGCCGGTTGCGCCGATACGGGCGGCACGCTGGTTGCCCAGGACAATAATGAGCAGGGCCTTCCGGCTTAAACCTTTCGCTGTCGTCGCCGCTCGGTAAATCGTGTAACATTTGACCGGGCGGCTCCGAACTTCGGGGTGCAAGACGATCTTGCGAAGCTCGATAAAAGAGGAAATTCACCAATGAAAAATCTCGCTGCCATCTCCGCCGCTTCCGCGCTCCTTGGCCTCGCCGCCGTTGCGACGCCTGCAGCGGCCGATCATCACGGCAAGAAAGCCGACAAGGAAAAATGCTACGGCGTCGCCAAGGCCGGTCAGAATGATTGCGCGGCCGGGCCCGGCACGAGCTGTGCCGGCACTTCGAAAATCGACTATCAAGGCAATGCCTGGAAATATGTCGAAGCTGGTAAGTGCGTGAAGATGGGTGGTTCCTTGAAGCCCAAAGAAGGCAACAAGAAGCCTGTCCCGCAGGCCTAGGTGCGCATGACCGGCGCTGCGCGACACGAGCCCCCTCCGCCGCGGGCGGGGATTGGTCTGAAGTCCGCTCACTTCAGCGAATTCCTCGATGCGGCGGCGCGCGGCGCCGGTCCTCGCTGGGTGGAAGTCCACCCCCAGAACTACATGATGGACGGCGGCCCCATGCACCGCTGGCTGACCGCCGTGCGCGAAGCCGTCCCGGTTTCGTTCCATAGCGTCGGCCTGTCGCTCGGCGATCCCGATGGAGTGGACCGCGCAGAGCTCGAGCGGCTTGCAAATCTGTGCGAGCGCTACGAGCCCAATCTTGTGTCGGACCATCTCAGCTGGTCGAGCCTCGATGGGGAGAATGTGCCCGATCTGCTCCCGCTTCCGATGACCGCTGCGACGCTGGCGCACTTCGCCGAGCAGATCGATATCGTCCAGGAACGGCTTGGTCGCACGATGTTGATCGAAAATCCCAGTCGCATGATCGCCTTCGCCGGCGACACTTACGACGAGCCCGACTTTCTCGGCGAACTGACCCGCCGCACGGGCTGCCGGCTGATCGTCGACGTCAACAATATCCTCGTCCAGCGCACCAACCTGGGGATCGACCCCCATGCCTATGTCGACGGTTTGGATGGCGCGATGGTCGGCGAGATTCATGTTGCGGGCCACACGGTCGAGGAACATGGCGCGGATCGTCTCGCCATCGATGACCACGGCAGTGAGGTAGACGACGAATGCTGGGCGTTGCTCCAGCGTTTCATTGCGCGCATCGGCCCGCGCCCTGTCCTGCTCGAACGCGACAATGACGTGCCCTCTTTCCAGCAACTCGCTGCCGAGGCCGCACGCGCCGACGACATGCTCCTCTCGCTCCATGCCGACGCCGCCTGACCCGCGCGCGGCGATGAAAATCTCGCTCGATCGCGGGCCTGATTTCGTTCCCGAAAACCTGTTCGCCGGCAGCCGCGCGGCGCAGTTCCGCGCGCTCAGGGCTTATGCCAACACGATCAGTCACGGACGGTTCGCGGCGCTGGAAAACAGTTTCCCGAAAACCCGCGAAGCAATCGGCGAGGAAGTCTTTCACGCGCTCGCCGAAGGCTATCTCACAGGCGAAGTTCTCATGCGCCCGATCCGTTTGATCGGTAAGGGATTTCCGGCGCGGCTGGAAAAGGACGATCCCATCGCTGCCGACCTGGCTGACAGCGAATGGGCGATGCTGATGGCGCACGGCGCCGCCGATGCCGAAGCCTTGACGCCCGATGCGATCAAGAACCACACCCCCGAAAGTCTCGTTGAAATCAAAGCAGTGCAGCATCCGGCGACACAAATCGTAAGATTGCGTAACGCTTCGCGCTTTTCTTACGAATATGCAGGTGATGGCCCGCTGCTGCTCATCACGCGCCCCCAAGCGAGCGTCCTGTTCGCCCGAATCGGGGAATCCGAGGCAGCGCTGCTGGCCATGGCATCCGAGCCGATCATGCTCGGACGTCTGTTGGAAGCCGATGGACCGGCGGTGACACCGCTGATCAACCAAGGCGCTTTATGCGCCGCTGAGGAGCAACAATGATCGAGGGTCTTTACCGGAAGATTGCAGCCAGCCAGCTTGCCAGGGATATCAGCCTGCTGTTCCTGCGCATCGGTTTTGGCGCCGTCTTCTTTCGCTCCTATCAGACCAAGGTCGAGGACGGCACGTTTTTCGACTTGACCGACACCACATTTTTCCTCTTCGAAGAAGAATATGCCGGCGTGCCGATACCTGCCGACATCGCCGCGCCGCTCGCCACCTATGCCGAGTTTTTCCTGCCACTCCTGCTGCTGCTCGGGCTCGGCACTCGGGTGGCGGCAGCGGGTCTTGTCATCATGACGCTGGTCATCCAGATCTTCGTCTATCCGGACGCGTGGTGGAACCCGCATATGAGCTGGGTCGCGATGGGACTTATCCTCATCGTGTTCGGGCCGGGGCGCATTAGCCTTGACCACCTGATTGGCAAGGTCCGCGACAGGCATGCTGCCACATGATCCTGTCCGATCACGATATGCGCACACTGATGGCGAAAGGGCAGGAAGGCGACAAGCCGTCCTACCGCGCCGCGCTGTCGGCAGCGACGGACTGGCTCAAACGTTTCTACGCCAAACGGATCGCGTCGACGATGGTCGATGACCTTGTGCAGGAAACGCTGATCAGCCTCCACACGAAGCGCGCCAGTTATGACCCCGCGCGGCCATTCTACCCGTGGCTGGCGGCGATTGCGCGCTATCGCTGGATCGACCTGCTGCGCAAACTTGAGCGCACGCCAGAGGACGAATTGGCTTTTGATCCTGCGATCCCTTCGGTTGAAGAACCCGTCATATCGCGCCTCAGTCTCGACCGGTTGCTCGACAACCTGCCCAAGGCGCAGGCCAACGCCATCCTCCTCACCAAGGTCGAGGGTCACAGCATCAAGGACGTGTCGGTCATGACCGGCCAGTCCGAGAGCCTTGTCAAAGTCAATGTGCATCGCGGTCTCAAGAAACTCGCTGCGCTTGTAGAAAGCGAATAAACATGAATAGCCAAGCCCTCATCGACCAGCTCAGCGAGGACATGACCTCCGTCAAGCCATTGTCGGTGCGAAACAGTCGGTTGCTCGCGCTCGCCGCAGCGGCTTCGTCGACCGCAGCAGTGCTCGCCTTTCTTGGCGTGCGTAGCGATATCGCCGCTGGCGCCCCCTCGCCTGTCATCCTGCTGGTTGCCGGTCTCTTTGCGCTAACCGCAATTTCCGCCGGCATCACCGCCACGCGGCTCGCACGGCCTGCCGTCGGTGGCGGCCAGGGCGGCGCCTTGTGGATGGCGGCAGCGATCGGGCTATTGCCCGCGATCAGCCTGATCGAATATCTGCTTGGCGCCGGGCAACCGACGTCGAGTGAAGTGGCATTGCGCTGCCTCTATTGGGGCATCGCTGCAAGCCTGGTGACGCTTGGCGTCCTGACGCGGCGTCTCAAGCAGGGTGCGCCGGTGCTACCCGAACGCGCCGGGCTGTTCGCCGGGCTTGCTGCCGGTGCCGTGGGCGCGTTCGCGATCACGCTCGAGTGCAACAATAGCCAGTTTGTCCACCTTGCGCTCAGCCATGCCGCGATCGTCGCCACGATGGCGCTGGCCGGGCGGACGCTGATACCCCGCTTCATCCGCTGGTAGTGCTTGCCCAGCCTGTCCCGCTAAGTTAGGGGGCGAAGAGCTGGACAGGCACCCATAGCTCAGCTGGATAGAGCGCTGCCCTCCGAAGGCAGAGGTCGCAGGTTCGAATCCTGCTGGGTGCGCCAGCATCTCTGAGATTTAAGCTGTACTGACCAGCCACTCGACCGTGCCTGCGGTGCGATCAAAGCGGAATGTCGCTCGGCGCAAGCGAGGGAACTGCGGTTGCCGCCAAATCATTCTGATCCTGAGCGGGGGCCAAAGCATAGGAGCGTTATCATGTCTGCCCCATCGAATTTGAAAGATTGCTACGTACACGAATTGAAAGATCTCATCTCGGCGAACGACCAGATGGCGAAAATACTTCCCGAATTGCATGACGCCGCGAAGAATGAGGACTTGAGAAAGCATCTCAAGAAATCGCTCGACGGGATCGAAAAGCATACCAGCACGACCGAGCAACTGCTTGGAGACATGGGTGAAAGCGGCAAGAAGCACTGCAAGGGCATGGAAGGCCTGGTCAAGGAAGCCAAGAAGCACGCCATCGAGGAAGCACCGCACTACAACGCCGTGCAGGACGTCGTCATCCTCGCCCAATATCAGCGGCTTTGCCATTACGGGATTTGCGGCTTCGGGACATCGAAAGCCTATGCCGAAGGGCTTGGCAAGGATGACCACGTCCAAAAACTCGACCAGATTACCGCGGATATTTACTCGTCGGATGAAGAAATGACCAAGCTCGCCGAGAATTGCGTCAACGAGGCTGCGACCAAGGAAGAGGTCACCGCCTGATTTGTCTGAATGTGCGAGCCGCCATCGGCGGCTCGCAACCATAATACGTCTCAAACGTCGTACGGAAAACAGGGGTTTTCCGTGAACCGATACAAAATCGTACCTTCAATCGCCTTTCTGGCTGTCGTGGCGCTTGGCTTGAGTGCCCGGCTCGTGATCGGGAAAATCTACGGACAGGGTGACGCGGTCGACTTGCTGGTCTCTCTTACCGACAGTGGCCTGTATATCGGATCGGCAACTCTTGGCGGGAGTGCGACGATCCTGGCCTTGATCCTGACACTGACCAGCCTGGTCCGACGCGATGACACCGAATTGTCGCGCGACATCTACGCGGATGTGCGCAAAGTGGCTCGCAATGCAACGACGGCCCTCTTTTCCAGCATTCTGTTGTTACTGACGTTGACGGTTCCCACCAGTGACTTCAACGAACTCCCCTCGAACTGGTATCCGATGCTCTACAACATTCTTTACGGCCTGATCGTCGTGACGCTGGCGACCATCGGCGCCACCATCGCTCGACTCTATCTTACGATCTCCTGCGTGCTTGCCGCCTATCGCGACGCATAAAAAAGGGCGGCCCATGACGGGCCGCCCAGGTGAGAAGAAAAGAAGGGGTTACTCTTCTTCTTCGAAGCTCGCGCTCGGCGCGTTTGAATCATTCCAGCCAACTGCGCTTTTTTTGCCGTCCGAAGGGGTGCCGGTTGCATTGACCGATCGCGCTGATGCTTCGGCCTCCATCACTTCGCCATCGATCCTCGGCCCACCACTGTTCGGATCGATCGACGGATCGTTCAGCGAGTCGCCGGACTGCTGTTCGCCGACGGTCCGCTGGCTCTTGTCCTGATCGTAGCTCGGGTTCGTGTCTTTCACGTTTTTCATTTGAACTTCTCCACTTCAACGCGCCCCCGCGCTGCAGGTAATCAACCGAGCAACTGATGAGCGGTGCCAAAGAAAACGCTGTGACGTGGCAAGCCGGGGATAAGCGGCTTGTTCAGCGGCCCGGCCAGGGGCATTCCCAGTCCTCACCGACAATACGGCCCGAATATTGCCGGGCCTCGGACTCTTCGCCGTGCCGCGCCAGCATCGGGTTGATCGAGCCGGCGAGCTGCTCATCGCGCTCCAGGATCGACGCGCGCAACTTCTCGTATCGTCCCATCTCGCGCAGCCTCTCGAACTGGTCGTGAAGATTGAACACAAGGACGGGCACATCGAACTGTCGCGCAGGGCGCGATGCCGCCGGATGCATGCCGACTACGAAGAATGACTGGCCGCCAAAACTCAACGAAAATTTTGGCGATGAAGGATCATCACTCACTTTGGCATCATAATCCTGCCCTAGCCATTCGTCCTTCGACTGGAGTGAGGCGATCCGGGCCCACAAGGCTTTCTCGAATTGCTCCTCGGTCAAATCGCGGGTTTGCGGAAAGAAGGACACGAAGGTCGCGAACATCGGTCGGTGATCGCGATAGAAGTGCGCGAAGGATACGAGTTCACGGACGAGCGCGACATCATCCCATGCGGATTCCAGGTCGCTGCCGATAAAAGCGGTCATCTGGTTGCGACCCAGAGCGCTTTTGGCACCAACGCATGGAAACGCGCGCTCCTGGATGAACTCCTTGAACCGGACCGCCAACTCTACCGCCTTGGCGTTATCGGCCGATGGTTCCGATGGGCGTCGCGAGACGTAAACGTCATCGGCACGATCGCGTTTGCCGTATTGCGTCCTAGGGGGCTTCATAGCTGACAATGGCATGATCGACGCTCGTTACTGGCTGAGGTGCGGAAATCACGAAGGTGATCGTTTCCTGTTGGCCGATCATCGTGAGATCGACCTCTGTGGTCTCGGTCCCGGTATCGAGCTCGAGCGTCACCTCGCGCGCGGCCTTGGTGCTCTTGTTCGTAATATCGACAGGGATCAGGTAACGGCCGTTCTGCTCGCGGATATCTTCTGCAACCACACTAACATCGAATTCGATGTCCCTCTCCGGCTGGACAATCTGCAATACGATAGAACCGACCAGGATCAGCAGCAAAGCTATACTAACGATCCTCGCCACCCAGCCTAACGCTGTCGGCGGCACATCTTCGACTTTCTCGCTGTCACATTCGTTCTTACTGCTGCTCATAGGATTAATCTCCCTGCCGCGCCGCCAAGCGTGGTCGCGTACGCAAGTGCTATGGCTTGCGGCAACCAAACCTCCAAAGGATCAAAAGGCGTCCCATACCCAAATACCCACAAAAGAAGCAGGCTGATCAGGAATGACATAAGGTATGCGATAATCGTCTCTAACCATTCCGACGTGATAACCTTGCGCTCCGTAAGGTCGCGCTCTTCGAAGGCGGCGATTGCGACTGTCATGTAGGACACGGCTAATGTCAGTAAGAAAGTCAGGCCGACCAAAATCCAGGTCTGGTTAAGAACGATGACTTTGGTCTCGATCGTCGGTGCCACGTTGAAAGCGAACAAGAAGCCGCCAAGTGCCGTTCCCAGGATCACCGTCATGTCTGGAGAGAATGGCAACTTTGACGACTCTCGCGCATCCCCTCCACCCAATTGATTGATGGCCACTGCCGCGCCGATGCCTGTCGGGACTGACTCCAACGCGACGAGTTTTGTCACCAGATAGAAATCCATCGATGGGCTGATGAGCGCGGTTACGGCCAGCGTGATAATGCTTGCGATGGCACCGAGCCCCATTGCCACAAGAGCGTCCCACCATCGCGACCGCTGCCACGCCGTGCGACGATACCCAGCGAAGTCCAGAAAAAACTTGATGGCTACAAAAGCCACGCCGAGAAACATTAAAAGTACCGTGTCGGGTATCGTCCTCGCGATCTGCCACATTTCCATCGTGAACAGCAGCGGAAGAGATACGAACAATGCGCCCGCCAAACCGCGGGCCAGATCGCGTATCTCGACTTCACCCGCGGGACATTCGATGCCCCCATCGCAGATCGGATAATCCCAGGAAGTGACGGCGACCATCAGCGGTCGCTTACCGCTTTGATGGCCGAAACCGGCGGGCACTTCTTCGAACGACCCATTGTCCAGTTTGCCTGCATGCGCACCTGCGGATTGGCGGCACACCAGATTTCACCGCCGTCATCGAGCGCGGTGACCCAGATCAGATGATGCTCTGCACCGTAATCGATCACGCCAAACGCCTGGCCACTACCCTTGTCGCTGACATGTAAGGGAACGGGGGGATCGAGACGCGTAAACATGGTAGTTTTACCCCTGATAGCGGATGCTGATTCATGCACCAGCCTCCGCGGATTTAACGTTGGCCTATCAATAGTTTGGCGTTCGTAATGTTCCGGGGGGGTTACTTTATCCCGTAGTGTATCGGCTTGAAACTACCGCCGTTGGATAGCGGCGCAGAGCAGGCCGTGAGACCGACGAGCAGGTCCATTCTTGCATGAAACTCGGTGCGATCACCCGCTTTGGATAGCGGCGGGAGAACTTCCAATTCACCGGTTTCCCCATTTACCGGCACGTTCATGAAAACGTTGAATGCCGTCGGAATCTGATCCTGCTCGACACCGTGGGGGGCGAGCGCCGAGGCAAGGTTGCCAAAACAGCCTTGGTGCGGATCTTCATGTTTGTACAAGATCCTGAACATCGCGGCGCTGCACGGCGTGAGAAGGAAGTCATGCCGTTTCACGTCGTCATGACCGATTTCAAGCATGACGTTGGATCGGTTGGAATAAAGCGGGTCGCCTTCGCCAAGGTAAATGCGCGAGGCATAGTCGATGGTTCGACCCGAACTCAGCACCTCGCCAAGATCGTCCGCATTGAAAGCCAGAAGGTCGGCCACTTGTCCGCCTTGCGGGTCGATGACGACTAGTGTGTCACCCTTCTTCAGGTGGAAGGCAACACCGCTGCGCGGTGCAATTTCATGTGTATCCATAATGCCCGAAGCGATCCGTGGCGGTCATTGTTCCCGAGCATTTGGACAAAACAAAAGCCGGCCGCGAGCATGTGCTGGCGACCGGCCTTTGCGCGAGGAAATCACTCAATCGTGTTCAAGCACCAAAGATTTGGCGATTTGCTCGCTCGCACGAATGTTGACGAGTGCGCTTTTCACGACTTCTTCTTCACTCGTACTCATCACGCCGCTTTCAAGAGCTTCCTCGAATTTCGACGCTAGGAAAGACTCGCCTTCGGATAGGCGCTCTGCAGCATTTTCGTCGCCATTTTCGAACAGGCCGACGATATCGATCCAGGCACGATGCAGCGCGCCGGTCGCAGTACCCTTGGTGACCAACTCGTCACCTTGTTTTTGGAGTTCGGCATTGAGCTGCGTCAGGGTGTCGTTGCGGTTAGCAAGCAGCTTCTCGAGTTCGCTTTTCAAATGCGGATCGGAAGCTTTCTCGATGACCTTCTTATAGCCTTCGATCGAGTCATAAGTCGTATCGACAAGCGACTTGAAAAATGTGGACGCCATATATTTTCTCCATTGGTAACAGTTACCTAGCCAACGTGCGGGGGGCTGATGGTTTCCGGCAGGCAACGAGAATTGCGACGATGCGCACGGTTTTTCCGACCGCCGGACCCCGGTCGGTCGATATGGGCATCGCCGCATGCGCAGCGGAACGCCAAACGCTGGAAACCGTTTCGGGCTTACTTGGACAAATTCGAAGAAGGGTCGAAAATGGCAGCAAGAGCCTATTGGCGCGGACATATTCGCCTGGCCCTCGTCAGCATCGCTGTCGAGCTTTTTAGCGCGACGAAGAGCGGCGCCAAGATCAGTTTTCGCCAAATCCATGAACCCAGCGGAAAACGCATCAATTACGAAAAGGTCGTCCGCGGCCTCGGCCCTGTCGATCGCGACGAGATCGTGAAGGGCTTTGAAAAATCAAAGGGCAATTACGTCCTGCTGACCGACGAGGAAATCGAGGCAGTAAAACTCGAAAGCAAGAAGACACTCGAACTCGTCCAATTCGTCGAAGCTTGCGAGATCGACCCACTCTACTTTGAAAAGCCGTACTACGTGGCGCCGCAGGACGAGCTGGCCGAGGAAGCATTCGTCGTCCTGCGCGACGCGCTTCGAAAAGCCAAAAAGGTCGCGCTTGGGCAGCTTTCGGTGCGCGGGCGCGAAAAACTCGTCGCCATCAAGCCTTGCGGTGACGGCTTGCTATTGGAAACGCTGCGCTATGCAGACGAGGTACGCGCCGGCCAGGCCTTCTTCGAGGACATCGATGACGCCAAGCCGGCCAAGGAACTACTCGACATGGCGGGTAAACTTATCGAGCAACGCAGCGCGCCCTTCGATGCCAGCGAGTTCGAGGACCGCTATGCGACGGAACTCAAAAAGCTCATCGACAAGAAAGCGAAGTCCAAGTCCAACACCGCTATTATCGAGGAAGACGAGGATAGTGGCAGCAGCGGCGGCAACGTCATCGACCTGATGGCCGCACTCAAGAAATCGGTCGAGGAAAAGCCAAAGAAAACGAGCCGCAAGCGCAAGCGGGCCTGACATGGCGGGCAAGTCTACCCTCACCGAGTATAATCGCAAACGCGATTTCAAAAAGACTGCAGAGCCAGCAGGCGAGATCTTGCCGAGCGCTAGCGGCAATCTTTTCATCGTGCAGAAGCACGACGCCACCCGGCTGCACTGGGATTTGCGACTTGAAATCGACGGGGTGTTGAAAAGCTGGGCGGTGACAAAGGGCCCGTCCATCGATCCTGATATCAAGCGTTTGGCAGTGCGCACTGAAGATCATCCCATGGCTTATGCCGAATTCGAGGGCACGATACCCAAGGGCGAATATGGCGGCGGCACCGTCATGCTGTGGGACCGCGGGACCTGGGCCCCCATCGAGGGCAAGAGCGCCGATGATCTGACCGAGGGGCACCTTCACTTTTGCCTCGATGGCGAGCGAATGAAGGGAGAGTGGCTGCTCATACGCTTGAAGCCACGCGAGGGAGAGAAGCGCGAGAATTGGCTTCTGCGTAAACTGGATGACGAGCACGCCGGAACTGGCGACGTGCTCGTCAACCGCGAACTACGCAGCGTGCTTACCGGCCGATCGATGGCCGAGATCGCAGCCGACAAGAAGGGCAGCTACTCGCTCGCGGGAAAGGATGACGAAGCGTTCTCGAAAACGATGAGCCGCGCTGCCGAACGCAACCGGAAAACGAGTCGCAAGAAAAGCGCCAAACGTCCGGGATATCGCAAGCCGCAGCTGGCAAAGCTCGTCGACGAGGTGCCTGAAGGCAATGGGTGGGCGCACGAGATCAAATATGACGGGTATCGCGCTCTTGTCAGCGCTAAAGGCCGCGACGTCCGGCTGTACACGCGCAACGGCAAGGACTGGAGTGAGAAGTTCTCGCCGCTCTTGAAGGCAGTCGCCGATCTCGATCTGCCCGCCTGCCTGATGGATGGCGAGGTCATCGCGCCCGACAAGGACGGAAATCCCGACTTTTCGACCTTACAGGCAATTCTCAAGCGCGGCCATGGGGCCCAGCAATCTGTCGACCAGCTGCAATATCATGTCTTCGATCTACTCGAGCTCGATAGTCAGGACCTTGTCGGCCATACGCTCCTCGAGCGCAAAGACGAGTTGGCGGCGCTGCTACACGATGCCAAGCCACCGATATTCTATTCGGACCACATCATAGGTGCCGGCGAAAAATTGCTCGAGGCGATGTGCGCCGCGCGACAGGAGGGAATTATCTCCAAGCGCGTTGACGCCCCTTATCGGCACCGTCGCAGCGATGACTGGCTCAAGGTCAAATGCGTGCAACGCAATCAATTCCTCATCGTCGGCATGAAGCGTTCGTCGGCACGGGGCCGTCCGTTCTCCTCACTGCTTCTGGCCGAGAAAGTCGATGGCGAACTGACGTATCGCGGCAATGTCGGGACGGGCTTTTCAAACACCGATCTCGACACGATTTCCAGGAAATTGAAGCGCTATCATCGCAAGACGGCGCCGGTAGAGGTCTCCCCATCGCAGGCACGCCAGGTGCAATGGGTGACGCCCAGGCTTTACGCCGAGGTCGCCTATGCCGAAATCACGGCGGAAGGCCGCATTCGTCACGGCAGCTTCCTCGGTCTTGTCAATGCGAAGGCCGCAAACCGCCGCAAGAATGTGCAAGCAAAAGGCGAAGCCGATGTTCGTATATCGAGCCGCGACCGCGTCGTGTTTCCGGATAGCGGCCAAACCAAGGGCGACCTCGCCGACTATTACAACGCCATCGCGCCGCTTTTTCTGACCATCGGAGCCAACCGCCCCATAAGTCTGGTGCGGTGTCCGCAGGGTCGCGCCAAGAATTGCTTCTATCAGAAACATGCCGGCGACGGCTTCGGCGACGCTGTTCGCGGCGTGCCCATCAAGGAGAAAGACGGCGGCGCCGAAGAGTATATCTTCATCGATAGTCGTCGCGGCCTGATGCAGTGCGTGCAAATGGGCACGATCGAATTTCACGGGTGGGGTGCCAATGTCGACAATGTCGAGCGTCCTGACCGCATGATCTTTGACCTCGATCCCGATGAGGGCCTCGATTTTTCCGCCGTCGCCGATGCCGCGGAGTTTCTGCGCGAAACGCTGGGCGACATCGGACTGGCCAGTTTTGCGATGCTGTCTGGCGGCAAGGGCGTTCATGTCGTCGTGCCACTGGCCCGAGGACATGATTGGGATACGCACAAGGACTTCGCGCGCCGCTTTGCCGAAGCGTTGGCGATGGCGCATCCCGATCGTTTCACGGCGTCAATCCGCAAGGCGCAGCGCAAGGGCCGGATATTCATCGACTGGCTCAGAAATCAGCGCGGCGCGACAGCCGTGCTCCCGTACAGTGCCCGGGCAAGGTCAGGCGCGCCGGTCGCGGCACCAGTAACGTGGGCCGAGCTGAAGAAACTGGACAGTGGCGGGCGCTATACGATCGATGACGTGGACGTGCTAAAACGCAGGGCGTCCAGCAAGTCGTTGGCAAGGTGGGGCCAAGCCAACCAGGAACTTCCGGAGATTTGATTGTGTCGCAAGCAGCATCAGAGGCGTATGAAATTACCATCCTCAAGATGGACGTGGAGGGCAAGGACAGCAATCGCTTCTCTCGCATCGTCAACCGTGCCGTCGATCGGTTTCGTGAAATTTTGGAACGCGAGAACAGTCTGAGCGTCACGATCCAGACTCTTGACGGGCCACACCTCGTCCCCGGCGCGGGTGCCTACGCACCGCTCGATTTTCTGGAGCTTGGTTTCGCCGAGAAGACGGAGAGGAACCTAGACTTCCTCATCGCGGTCACCGAAGTCGACCTCAGCGCTAGAGGGGCCGCCTATACGCTCGCATTCACGAGCCCGGTCACGAACGTTGCCATCACATCGACCCGTCGGCTCGAACCTTCCTTCTGGGGCAACGATGCTAATGACGATGTCGTGGTCGACAGACTTTCGAAGCTTTTGCTTTTTGCGTTTGGCAAGCTGGTCAATCTGGCGTCATCCCCGGACTCCACCAACGCGATGCACACCATCTCCGATGTCACCGATCTGGACGCTTCGCGTACGATGCGCGAGGAGCAGTGGGAAACTATGCGGAACCAGCTACCGCGAGAAGCGCACGACATGCGCACTTCGCAAAACTTCGCCTGGTTCTTCGCGAAGCAGATCGCGCGCAACGTGCCGGAGATCGCCAAGGCGATTACAAACGCAAATCCCTTCGCGCTCATGTTCAAATTACCGACGATGATCGCAGCAGCGCTATCGGTCATCGTCGTGCTGCTCTTCAGTGCGGAAACGTGGGACGTAGCCAACGCAATGACCACTGGCCAATCCGTTCTGTTTTCGGCGGTAAGCATCGCCGCGGCCCTGTTCCTGCTCTATCGGGCGTTCGCGCTAGAGGCTGTGGTGAGCCGTCAGGGATTTTTCACCGAGTCCATGGTCGTCACCATGGCAGCGACCTTCCTGACGCTGTTATTGACGATCCTGCTGCTGTTCGCGGCATTCGCTTTCATCATGTATGTCGGCGTCGTTAGCGTCTTCCCTCCTGCCCTCATGGACAATTGGCCGACGACAGGTGAAGCCGACAGCCAATTGGATCACATCAAGCTATCCGCATTTCTCGCTGCCATGGGTGTTCTTGCAGGCTCGCTGGGTGGCAGAAGCGACAGCAAGACGATTATCCGCAACGTGCTGTTCTCCAATTCGCGTTGACCGCCATCAGCAAGCTTTGGGCATGCGTTCTTCCCGGAAAAGGTAGCGATAAACACCCCATGCGTTGATGAGCAAAAGGACACCGTTCATCACGGCGATCGGCATGGCGTCGCTCGTGAGGCCTGAGTAGATCCACATCACCGACACGATACAAAATAGCACGAAAGCATAGCCGGTCATCCTGCGACCGATGTCGGCGGCTATGAGCCCTGCGGCAATCATGGCGCCGATCGACGCGGCCCACTCGACCATTCCTTCCATATTCTCACTCCTTCGTGCATTGATAGACGCGTCCGGCGAGGCGTCAGTTCCGCATTCGGGTTAGCGGGCACGTTGCACCGATCACTTGCAAATCGGCATTTGATCTTCAGGCCGACATCGTCCTTGGTACGTCTCGATGACCCATCGAGCTTGGCAATTCTGGATCGACCGCGGCGGCACCTTCACCGACATCGTCGCCATGACCCCTCGCGGCACGCTGGAGACGCGCAAATATCTTTCGGTCAATGCCGATCATTATGAGGACGCTGCGCTCCACGGCATCCGGCAGTTTTTGGACCTGCCCGACACGGCGCCCATCCCCGCTGGCGCGATCAATGCCGTCAAAATGGGCACCACCGTGGCCACCAACGCCCTATTGGAACGCGCTGGCGAGGAAACACTCTTCGTCACCACGAAAGGACTTGGTGACATTATCGAGATCGGCCATCAGGCCCGGCCCGACACGTTCGCACTCGAAATCCAAAAGCCCGCCCTGCTCTATCGCGAAGTGATCGAGGTCGACGAACGGGTGAGATCTGACGGGCAAGTCGAGACCCCGCTCGACCTCCAGCGCGCACGAGCAGCGTTGCGCGACGCTTATGACCGCGGCATCCGCTCGGTCGCGATCGCGCTTATGCACGGCTATAGATATCCGGCGCACGAACGCGCGCTCTGGGCGCTGGCAAACGATATCGGTTTCACGCAAATATCGGTCAGCCATGAAGTGAGCCCGCTTGCCAAGATCGTCCCGCGCGCGCAAACTACGGTGGTCGATGCTTACCTGACGCCGATCCTTCGCCAGTATGTCGACACGATCGACGCCGCCTTCGAAGGTGCGCACGCGCCGGGCCAACTGCTTTTCATGAAATCCTCTGGCGGTCTCGTCGACGCCGCAAGTTTCCAGGGCCGCGATGCCATTCTTTCCGGACCCGCGGGCGGGATCGTAGGCTGCGTGCACACGGCACTTCAAGCGGGCTTCGACAAGGTTATCGGCTTTGACATGGGGGGTACTTCGACCGACGTATCGCATTTTGCCGGGGCGTTCGAGAAGGCCTACGAGACCGAGGTGGCGGGCGTTCAGATGCGGGTGCCGATGCTGCATATCCACACTGTTGCGGCGGGCGGCGGATCGGTGCTGCGCTACGATGGTGGCCGCTTTCGCGTCGGTCCCCAATCGGCTGGCGCCGACCCCGGCCCGGCCTGCTATCGCCGTGGCGGCCCGCTTTGCGTCACCGATATCAACGCCTGTCTCGGCAAACTGCAGCCCGCTCTCTTCCCGCACATATTCGGCCCTGGCCAAGACCAGCCGATCGACGTCGAGGCGGCCCGAGACGGCTTTACCGCGATCGCGCGCGAAATCGGTGACGGACGCAGCGCCGAAGAAGCTGCCGAAGGCTTTCTTGCCGTTGCGGTCGAGCACATGGCGCAAGCCATCAAGCAAGTTTCGATTGAACGCGGATATGACGTGAAAGACTATGTGCTCAATTGCTTCGGCGGCGCGGGTGGGCAGCATGCCTGCCTCGTTGCCGAACGGCTCGGTATCAAACGCATCCTACTCCATCCCTTTGCGGGTGTCCTGTCGGCCTACGGCATGGGTCTGGCCAGCATTCGCACCGAACGCCAGCGCGTCATTGGCGCGGTTCTGGATGACGGCTTGGCGGATGAAATTGCGGCAATCGTTGACGCATTGATCAAGGACTGCACCGAAGAGCTCGAGGCACAAGGCGTGCAATCGAAGGCCATTCGCGCACGGAGCAGCGCGCTGCTACGATATCGCGGGACCGAGACGACCATCACTGTGCCAATCACCGACGCCGCCACCATGGCACAGGCCTTCGAAGCCGCACACCGGCGCCGATACGGTTTCCTGGCGCAAGAAAAACCCTTGCTGATGGACACGCTGATTGTCGAAGCCGAAAGCGCTGCCGCCTCTAATCCGCTCCAAACCGCCAGCAAGAAACGCAACGAAACGCCTCCGCCGCAAGCCTTGGCGCGCATGTTCTCGCGCGGAGAGTGGCACGATACGCCCCTATTTGACTTGTCCGACCTTGCCTACGGGCATGGGATTGCCGGGCCAGCCATTGTGACCGAACCCACCGGGACGATCGTAATCGAACCGGGCTGGAACGGCGCGATCGATCCTCATGGAAACTTGATCCTGACGGCGCACGAGGCGGCCGGGTTGTTGGCCGACACCGCTCGATCATGCGATCCCGTCACGCTCGAAATCTTCAACAGTCTGTTCATGTCGATTGCCGAGCAGATGGGGATCATCCTGCGCAACACGGCCCAATCGGTGAACGTGAAGGAACGGCTAGACTTTTCCTGCGCCATCTTCGATCCGACGGGCGATCTGGTGGCAAATGCGCCGCACGTACCAGTTCACCTTGGCTCGATGGACGCGACCGTGCGCAGCGTCCTGGCAAGCGGCCAGCAAATCGAGCCGGGCGACGCCTTCGTTCAGAACGATCCGCACAATGGCGGGTCGCACCTACCCGATATCACCGTCGTAACGCCGGTCTTCGACGAGGAAGGCGACGACATCCTTTTCTTCGTAGCCAGCCGGGCGCATCATGAAGATGTCGGTGGCATCAATCCGGGCTCCATGTCTCCCTTCGGCCGGACGATCCACGATGAAGGTATCGTGCTGGACAACCTCAAGCTGGTCGAACGCGGCGTCTTCATGACCGACCGCATCGAGGCCGCGCTTGGCGCGGGGCCCCATCCTGCCCGCAACATTGCGCAGAATATCGCCGACTTGATGGCGCAAGTGGCCGCGAACGCTGCGGGAGCGACCGAATTGCGCAAGCTGGCAGCTACCTACGGCCTTGCGACCGTTCATGCCTATATGGGCCACATTCAGGACAATGCCGAAGCTGCCGTACGCCGCGTCCTTGGCGATATCGAGGGTGGCCGCTTCACGCTACATCTCAATAGCGGCGCGCAGATCAGCGTTGCCATCACCATTGATAAGGATACGCGTTCGGCGACGGTCGATTTCAGCGGTACGAGCAAGCAGCAGGACAGCGCGTTTAACGCCCCCGCAGCGGTGACGCGCGCCGCCGTGCTCTACGTCTTCCGCTGTCTCATCGCAGACGCCATCCCGCTAAATGCCGGCTGCATGAAGCCGATCGACATCGTCGTGCCCGAAGGCTGCATGCTCAACCCCGCCTACCCCGCCGCAGTCGTTGCCGGCAATGTCGAAACGAGCCAAGCCATCACCGATGCGTTATTCGCCGCTCTGGGCAAGCTGGGCACCGCGCAGGGCACGATGAACAACCTCACGTTCGGCAATGCGCGCGTCCAATATTATGAAACCATCTGTTCAGGCGCACCGGCCGGTCCCGGCTTCGATGGTGCGGCAGCCGTTCATACGCACATGACCAATACGCGGATGACCGATCCGGAAATACTGGAGCAGCGCTACCCCGTCATCCTCGACGAGTTTCGTATCGATCGCGGCTCGGGCGGCAAGGGCCGATGGAACGCCGGGGACGGTGTCACCCGCAAGATCCGTTTCCTCGACTCCATGACGTGCTCCATTCTGTCCGATCATCGCAAAGTCGCACCGGTGGGCGTCGCTGGCGGCGAGGTTGGCAGGATCGGACTAAACTTCGTGGCGCGCGGCGATGGGAGCCGCGAGGATCTTGGTGGGTGCGGCAGTACCGATGTCGAACCGGGTGACACTATCGTCATCCGCACCCCGACCGGCGGAGGGTTTGGATCCAAGCAGCAACGGAAAGGCACTAAATGATCAGACGATTGCGCAATATGGGTCCTGGCGCGCTGGTTGCGGCCGCCTTTATCGGGCCCGGGACGGTCACTGCCTGTACGCTGGCCGGCGCAAATTTCGGCTATGCGCTGTTATGGGCGCTGCTCTTCGCCACCGCGGCAACCATCATCCTGCAGGAAATGGCGGCGCGGCTCGGCGTGATCACGCAAAAAGGCTTGGGCGAAACGCTCGCCGAATTGTTCGGTCATTCGGTGTGGAAATGGCCGCTGTTCGTACTCGTCGGACTTGCGCTTTACCTCGGAAACGCCGCGTACGAAGCCGGTAATCTCGCCGGCGCTGCACTCGGCATTTCGGCGATTGCCGGTGAGTCGCAAACCGTATTCCGCTTTTCGATAATCGGCATCGCGTTGCTCGCAGCGGCGCTGCTACTGCGCGGAACCTACAAGCAGGTCGAACGCGTATTGCTGGCGCTCGTCGTGATCATGGCGGCAGCCTTTGTCGCGACATTTGCGATCGTCCGCCCCGACATCGCCGCGCTATTCGCCGGTCTTGTCGTGCCCTCGATCCCGGACGGCGCGCTGCTGACCGTTATTGCGCTGATCGGCACTACCGTTGTGCCATATAATCTTTTCCTGCATGCTTCCGCCGTGAAGGCGAAGTGGTCCGGCCCCGAAGACCTCCGCGCTGCGCGCGCCGACACGGGCATTGCTATCGGTCTGGGCGGTATTATCGCCATTCTGATTGTTTCGACCGCGGCAGCCAGCCTGTTCGCCATGGGATTGAGCGTGACCACTGCCGGTGAAATGGCGAGCCAGTTCGAACCGTTGTTCGGCAGCTTTTCGACATACTTGCTCGGCATCGGTCTGTTTGCCGCGGGCCTCACCAGCGCGATCACCGCACCGCTAGCTACGGGCTATGCGATTACGGAAATCCTGCAATTTGGCGGCGGGCAGCAATCACGGATGTTTCGAATGGTGGCGCTTAGCGTGATCCTGATTGGCGCAGCGATTGCGCTGACCGGCATCCGCCCCATTGAGATCATCTTCACCGCGCAGATCGCCAACGGCATCCTGCTACCCGTGATCGCGATCGTCCTTCTTTACGTGATGAACCAGTCGAAGCTGCTCGGCCATTACGCCAACGGAAGGCTTGGCAACGTCATGGGCGGCGCAGTGGTCATGGTCGCAACTGCTCTTGGGGCGCGTCTGGTCTGGCTTGCGATCTCCTAAGTACACATCGCCCCAGCGCGCAGGGTCAACTTTTGCTGATTATGGAATGTCGAGACCCGCGGCCCTGAGGTCTTCCAGGATCATGCGTCGGAGCCGCGGCTGCGCAAACATCCAGGCATTGAGATGTAGTTCGCGAAATTGCTCGAGGCCGCCGGGTAACAGGCGTTCGAAGTCGGCCGCCGCGCGCCGCGCTTTGTCCATTCTCCCCAGCCTGACCATGACGATGGTCTTCGTATAGGGATCTGCAAAATAATCCGGCTGATTGACCCGCTGCTGTATTTCCAGCGCTTCCTCATACCGACCGTCAAGATAGGCATCGAAGAAATGACTGAAGCGATACCATCCTGGGTGGTCAGGATTGAGCGCCATGGCCCGTGCCGTCCAATCACGACCACGATCCCAATCACCCGCATATCCCGCCAGGATACCGAGCATGGCCACGGCCTCGCTGTCGTAGGGATTGAGTTCGTAAGCGCGTTCCGAAGCCGCCCTGAAGGCACCCAGATCCTTGAGAAAGAACTGAACCTCAGCCAGCTCAAAATAGGCGTAACTATTCTTAGGATCGGCGCGCACTGCGTTGCGCGCCGCCTCGAGTGCCTTGGCGCCTGCATCGGGGCGACGATTATAGTGATGCTTGACTTCTTCGATGCGTACCGCCGCCAGTGAAGCCCACACATTGGCATCGTGCGGCGCCTGAGATGCGGCCCTTTCCAAAGCGTCGCGCGTGATCAAATGGTCTTCCGGCGACAATCGCTGCCGGTAAATGCTGTGGCGCAAGACCGCTTCGAAAGGCGCGAGCGAAGCAGGATCCTTGGTCGCAACTTGTTGTTGGAGATTCCTGAGCATGGCGCCGTAAGGATCACCCACGGCCGCGATGACCTTCGCTGACAGATCGTCCTGAAGCGCGACCGCCGACTGGTCCTGGATGTCGCGGTCGAACGTCTTGCCCCAAACCTGCTCGCCTGCATCGATATTGATCAGGCGGGTCGAAAGGCGCAGCCTTTCATCATCGACTTGCAGCGTGGCATCGAGCCGATAATCGACCTGCCCTTCCGCGGTCGACGGGGTCGCAACGGACAAGGTGGAAAAGCGCGAAAGGCCCGAGGCAATGTGATCGCGCAATCCCTGCGCCATGCCCTCCAAAAGCGCATCTTCGCCGACAATTCCGATTGGCGCGACTTGAACGCGCGGTGGTTCGATGGAGACACTCTGGGCCTCATTCGAAGATGACTCAAGCAAGCCGCCGGACAGCGCGAAGCCAATACCCGAAAAAATCAGCAAGGAGAGCGCGACGATAGCACCATAGCGGTGCCAGGACTTCGGCTTCCTGGCTTGTGGCGGCTCATGATGCTCGCCGGTAAGCTGGGTCTTGACCGCTGCCAGCAACCGCTGAAATGCGGGTTTGTCGCGCTGACCATGCCAATGCTGCAGATCGTCGCAATGAAACTGGCCGAAGCCCAGTGGCGGCATGGTCCCATCGATCGTGATCGACAAGATCTTACCGTCCTCTGCCCCGCGATTGGCTTCGTCCTTTACCCATCGCGAAGCGGCCGCGGCCTGCGACCAGCAAACGAGTACTGCGCGTGCGCCATCGATTTCGCGTTCAATGTTCTCGGCGAAGGCTGCGCCGCTCTGTATTCTGTCGTCCCACCAGACCGAAAAGCCTTCTTCCTCCAATGCAGGAGCCAGACGTTGCACGAACTGCCGGTCGGCGCGTGCATAAGAGATGAAGATGTCCGCCAACGCTCCCCCGCGCCCAAGCTTGATGTTTGGTCTGCAGAAGCTTGTAACAGAAGCTCGTCGGACTACAAATCGACCCTTAGGGCAAGATCACCAGGCCCTTGTCGGGCGGCCAGCTCCCGTCGACGAAAGAGGGATAGGCCTTGTCGAGTTTGGCCAGGCCTTCACGCTCGTCGACATCCATCCAGCTGAATGTCGCAATGCCGGCTGCCGACACATAGTCGCGCGACTGCTTGTCGAATTCAGCGGCACCCCACTCCTTGACGAGACCGAGAACATAGCTGGGCGCGAAGAACATCTCCGCGTCGCCAGAGGACTTCTCGCCGTCTTTCTTGTCGGGCTTTTGCATGCCGTCCTGCCAATGGGTGATCCCGACATTGTAGCGATATTTTAGATCGTCACCGAAAACGCGATAGAGATCGGCGACAAGCGTGCGGCTTCCCGCCATGTCCACGAGAACGCTGGGCATGACCTCAAGACCTGACAGCGAATCATAATCCACTACAAGATCATAAAGCCCGGTTTTGCGGACAAAATCGCCATTGTGCCGGGACGTAAGGCCGATGACGGGGGGCGCATCCTCGTCGCGCTTGAGGCCGAAGGCCAAACCGAGACTGGTCTTGGACGAAGCGCTGGCGATCAACACCTGCTCGGCACCCTTATAGTCGGCTTGCTTCAATGCTTCATAAAGACAAAAAGAGGTGATGTGCAGCGGGGCCAGCAGGACGCGGGCGTTGAGCGAGCCCTTGCTACGTTCGCCCATACCCATTCGGGTATAGCGATTGTAGAGCGGCGGCAGGTCCTGGCGATGTTCGGCCATGTCGGAAAAGCCGCTGTCGCTGACCTTGCCCGGCGTCAGGTCGCAGCGCTGCGCGGGCGGAAAATAGCCGTAGAGCCGCTCGCCCGTGTTGAGCGCATTGCATCGGCTTTCGACAATTCGCGCGATCGCCCAGACGGGGATCATGCCCCACCCGCGTCGTTCGACGGGAAAGAACTTCCAATAGCCGAGCATGTCACCGGCAACGCCGTACGTCATATTGTTGGCGGTGAAGGCGAAGCGTTCGATCACGACGCGGATGTCGCCGTCTGCCAGCGTGCCTTCGGGCACCTGCGCGACATGATGATCGCCCAAGGCATTGCGGCACACTTCGAATTGGCTGACTTTCCCCATCGACACCCCTCATAGCCGCGCAAACGTTAAGGGAATGGTGACAGGGCGATGCCGTAGACGCAAAGAAAAAGCCCCCGCCCGGTTTCCCGGACGAGGGCATTTTTCCCTTAGTCTGTCGCTAGAGCCTAGAACTCGTAGCGGATACCGACCTTCATGCGCCAGGTCGACGAAGTCACGCGGACTTCGTTGTCGCCGGCATCGGGCATGTCGAAGTCACGGATCACGTAGAGACCGTTATCATCGACACCGCCATCGATCAGGCCGAGCGTCGAACCGTAGGTGCGCAGCTCGTTCCAGTCGCCGTTCAGGAAGTTCAGGAAGTTATCCATCGTGGCATAGAGTTCGATCTTGTCGTTGACACCGAACAGGTTGCCCGGACCCGGGATTTCCTGGCTGAAGCGCAGATCCATGTCGAAGAACCAGTCGTTCGAGCAGGTGTTGGCTTCGGCCGAGCGACCCAGCTCGAGCTCACAATCGAGCGTCGGCAGGAACTGAACGAAGTCCGCAACCGCACCGAAATCGCTGTCAGGCGACAGGTTCGGATCGTCCACACCCGTGGGGATGTAGGCAAGCGCGTTGAAGTCACCCGACGAGCTGTCGTGGAAAGCGATGCCACGGTTGGCACCTTCCTGGAACACGATGCTGTACGGACGACCCGACGTGGCGCGGAAGAACATGCCGAGCGAGGTGTCGTTATCACCGAAGAACTGCTCGCGCACGTTGATGCTGGCCGAGAAGTTGTGCTTCACCGAGTAGGTCGACGTACGAACCGCCGGGTTCTGGCGGTCGAACGCAGCCGTACGATCAAAGCCCGACGTTGCGGTCGAGTTGTCGTTGGTACGACGCTCGTTGGCATCGGTGAACGCGTAACCCAGATTGACATAGGTCCGACCACCGTCAGTGAAGATCCCGCTGTCGAAGCGCTTGCGCAGCAGCAGCGACACGACGTGGCTTTCATAGCCATCAGCATTGGTCAGCTGAATTTCGTCATCGCGCCCGGTGCGGAAACAGTCCGCCGTCACGCCTTCATAGGTCGGCGGGGTGCCGCCCTGGTTCAGGAGAACCGCGTTACAATCGTCCCGGCTCGGATCGATCGCCGCGTAGAGCGGACGACCGTCGATGGCGAAACCGCCATTGGGACGTTGAATGTCGGGCACCATCGACAGATCGACGAAGTTGAACGGGTTTTCGTACCGGCTGAAGATATAGTCGATATTGGCTTCCCAGTTATCGAGGAAGCCGCCATCGCCGTTACCGAAGCGGGTTGAGATTCCAAGGTTGCTACGAATGACCGTCGGGACCTTGAGGTTGGGGTCGGTCGACTGGGTGTCGGCTAGGCCGCGAGCCGCCGAGTCCGAACCGCTGGCGCGGACGCAATCCGGGAAGCCCTGGAACTGGCCGTTCACGACGACGTCGATCTGGCCGTTATCCATCGGCAGCGCCGAACAATCGGCGAAACGGGTCGAGCCGAGGCCAGCCGAGAAGCCATTGTTCGAGAAGGCATTCGACAGCCAAACTGTGGGGTCACCACCGGCAAAGACGCCGACACCGCCCTTGACGGTCGTGTCGTAGAAGAAACCGTCATTGTCGAGGCTGTAGGTGAATGCCGCACGCGGCAGGAACACCGGATCGAGATCGCTGAAGCTGAAGTCGTTGCCGAAGCCATAACGCTCAACGAAGTTCGGGTTACGACGCGGCGCATCACCGTCGTAGAAGTCCATCCGCGCGCCCAGCAGTACGTTGAGTTGGTCGGTGACCCGCCAATCGTCCTGAATATAGGCGGTGTAGATGTTGCGGCTCCATTCGGCGGCCGCTTCGAACGGATCACCAGTCGGCGTCGCGTTGATGTCCGCGCCCCAGCCATCGCCGTTCAGCAGGTCTTCGGCATCCGGGAAGAAGCCGCGACCCGAGGCCAGGCGGCCTTCGCGCAGGTCATCGAAGTTTTCGAAGTAGAGCGTGCCGGTGGCGTTGATGATGAACAGGTTGAACACGTCGAGCATGTTGGCTTCACCACCGATGGTGATGGTGTGGTTGCCGGCCTCGAGATTCGCCGCTGCCTTGAACTGCTGGACCGTGGTGTCGAGCTGGTTGGCCGAACGGAAGATGCCCGGGCCCGAAACCAGCAGGCCGACATCGCAGCCCGGATCGCCATAAAGATCCGAATCGGTCGGATCGGGGCAGGTGTCTTCGACCTGCGCGACGACGAGACGCGTCAGCGGGTTTTCCGACTGCGCTTCACCGCCGCCGACCGGGCCCTGTACGTCGCCGACTTCGGCGCGCGAGTAGCGCAGTTCGGTCGAGAAGCTGTCGCTCCACTGCGAGAAGAGGCGGCCCGAATAATAATCCGAGATCGTGCCTTCGAGTTCGAAACTGTTGAGACCGCCAAACTGGCCGCCGCCGAAATCAGGCTCGATATTGTCTTCTTCGAGGCGCTGGTAGGTCAGTTCGAGACGGTGGTCGTCGGTGATGTAGGCATCGACGCGACCGAAGTAGCGCTGGTTGGCTTCCTGCGCCGAACGCGGGATCGGGCCGATGTCGTAACCATAAACCGAGCTCAGGATGCTGGCATATTCATTGAACTGCGCTTCGTTGACGAATTCTGCTTCGTTCGGGAAGCCGAGGCCCTTCGGACCGAATTCGACGACCGAGGAGCTGTCGAGTTCTTCATAGCCGAGGAAGAAGAAGAGGCGATCCTTGATGATCGGGCCGCCCAGCGTCGCGCCGAAGCGCTTTTCGTCGAATTCGGCAGGTTCGAAGGTGATGCCGCCAGCGGTATCGCCGCGGAAGTTTTCGTCGCGATATTCGAAGAAGGCCGAGCCCGAGAACTTGTTGGTGCCCGACTTGGTGACGACGTTGATGGCGCAGCCCGTAAACTGGCCATATTCGACGTCGAACGGAGCAAACTCGATCGAGGTTTCGCGCACCGCATCAAACGGCAGCGGCAGCGAGTTACGCGAAGCAAACGGCGTGCCGTTGAGACCGAACACGTCAGCCTGTGCGATGCCGTCGACGGTGAAGGTGTTGCCGCGATCGTTGCCGCCAAGGCAGCTGATGCGGTCGACTTCGTCACCCGAACGCTCGATGTTGACGCGCGGGTCGATGCGGATGAAGTCGCGGACGTCGCGGTTGATCGTCGGCAGTGCTTCAAGCGTCTCGGCGCCGATCGAGGTCGACGGACCGATGGCCAGCGTCGTGGCCTGTGCGCGCGCGCCGGTGACGATGATGACGTCTTCGGTAACTTCGCCTTCGACCGAAGCCAGTTCGAAGGTCAGGCTGGTCGCACCCGAAAGGTTGATGAAAAGATCATTGACCGTCTGGCCCTGGTAGCCACTGGCGGTTGCGGTGACGGTGTAAGGCCCCCCCGTGGGCAGGTTGGTGACCGAGAAGCGGCCATCGCTATTGGCAGTCAGCGCGCTGGTCTGGCCGGTACGCGTATCGGTAACGATCACGCTGGCGCCGGCAAGTTCGGAGCCGTCTTCAGCAGTTACCGTGCCCTGAATGCCCGACGTGGTTTGCTGCGCTGCGGCCGGAGCGGCCACGATCATCGAACCAGCTGACAACGCGCTCGCGGCCAGCAGGAATGGAAGCTTTTTCATCTTTTTGAGTCCCCGCAAAATAGAATTTCGCGCCGCATCTCACGCGCGGCGTTGGAGGCGCGCTAGGGGACTCATATTACAGGATTGTTACAATCGGTTTGCCGGAAGAATTTTGCCGGGTAGTGCGACGAAAAAACCCCAGATTTTTGGCAGAAATGCGCGCCTGCAGGCCACCGACAATTCTGTCAATTAGTGTGGCTCAATCCGCTGGCCAATGTTCCAGTATCTCGACGAACCGACTCAGCCAGCCATTGGTCTGGTGGCCATCCACGACGCGGTGATCGATGGTCAGCGTGACGTAGGCCATCGGACGGATGACCATGACGTCCTGACCGTCAAGTTCGCGCACCACCACGCGCTTTTCCAGCTTGCCCACGCCCAGGATTGCCGCCTGCCCCTGGTGCAGGATGATCGGCGCGGCCAGGAGACTGCCCGACACGCCGTGATTCGAAATGGTGAAGCTGCCGCCGGAAACATCCTTGCGGTCGAGTTTGCCTTCACGGGCCTTGGTCGTGAGTTGATCGAGTTTTGCGCCGATCTGTTCTAGCGACAGGCTGCCGCTATCCCTGACCACGGGCACCACCAGGCCTTTGTCGCCCAATGCGGTACCCACTCCGATATCGATGGTCGGCGAGATCGCAATGCGATCCTCTTCCCAGCGTCCGTTGATGGCCGGCGCAGCCGCCATCGCATCGGCGGCCGCCTTGACGATATAGGCAGTGTAGCTGAGCTTGACGCCCTTCTCTTTCATCGCCGCCTTGTGCGCCGCGATGGCGGAGAAATCGGCTTCGAACAGCGCGGTCACATGCGGCGCATCGGAGACTGCCTTGACCATGTTGTCGGCGATTGTCTTGCGCATGCGGTCATGCGGGATGTCCGTCGGCGCGAACGGTGCCACCGACGACGACACCGCAATCGCCGGCCCCTCTGCGAGCACACGCTGCACGTCTTCCAGCGTGACGCGGCCATCACGGCCGGTCCCCTCGATGCTAGCCGGATCGACTTCGTGCTGCAGGCAGGCGCGCCGCACGGCGGGTGACAGGCGCGTTTCCTTGAGGACTGCGGCCTTATCGACAGTCTTTGCCGGCGGTGCCGTGCCGGGTGACCTGGGCTCGCTCTTGGTCGGCTCTGCGGCTTTCGCTGGTTCGCTAGCCTCACCGGCCGGATCGATCCGCGCAAGCAGCGCGCCAGGCTCGGCCTCGGCATCGGTGTCGAGGATGATCTCGGTGAGGACGCCGGTGGCCGGTGCGGGCACTTCCTGCGTGACCTTGTCGGTCTCCAGCTCGACCAGCGGATCATTTTCCTCAACGCGTTCGCCAATGGTTTTCAACCAGCCGCGCACAACCGCCTTGGTGCCTTCCTGCTCTTCGGGAACGACGACATCGATCAAGCTCAAAACTCCAGCATGTCGGTTATTTTTGCGCGGATATCCTCGGCCGAGGGCACCGCTGCTTCGAGCAATTTCGGATGGTGCGGCGAAGGAATGTCGGGCATCGTCACCCGCTCCACCGGTGCATCGAGATCGAGAAAGGCCTCGTCCGCGACAACGGCCGCGATCTCGGCGCCGAAGCCACCGGTGCGCAGATCTTCATGGACAATCAAGCAGCGATGCGTCCTTTCGATGCTGTCGAGCACCATGTCCTTGTCCCATGGCTGCAGCGTCCGGAGGTCGATAATGTCGGCGCTGACATCCTTGGCCGCTTCTTCGCAGCGGGGTACCATCGCGCCCCACGTGACGATGGTGATTTGATCGCCCTCGCGCGTTTTCTTCGCTTTGCCAAACGGCAGTACATAACCATCGCCCGGATAAGGCCGCCGCGCCCAGCTTTCATCGAGCATTGCGCGGTGTTCGAAGAAAATGGTCGGATCATTGCCGCGCAGCGCCATGCGCAGCAGCCCCACCGCGTCCTCGGCGTTGGACGGTACCGCGACCTTCCAGCCGGGATTGTGAACGAACTGCACTTCATTGGTCTGGCTGTGCCAGGGATCGCCGCACTTGAAGAAACCGCCCGGGATTCGCAGCACCATAGGTGCAGCAAATCGGTTATGCGTGCGCCAGCGGATCGTCCCGCAGTCGTTGATCTGCTCGGTCGCCGGTTCGGCATATTTACGGAACTGGATTTCAGGCACGGGCAGCAGTCCGGCCATCGCCATTCCGACTGCTCGGCCGACGATGCCTTCCTCGTTCAGAGAAGTGTCGAATACGCGCTCGTGGCCGTATTTCTCTTGCAGGCCCAGGGTCACGGCATGGACTCCGCCTTTGGGCCCCACGTCCTCGCCAAAGACACTCATCTTCGGATTGGCCGCAAGTTCCTGGTCCAGCACCTTGCGGATCGCGGTGACCATGTTGATGCGCTGCCCTTCGGGACGCGGGTCTTCGTGCGTGCCTTCGAGGCCGAGCCCTGCCTGCCCGCCGACGTCCGCATGCTCGCCCTCAAAATATACACCTTCGGCAACATGTTCGGGGTCTGAAACGCCGCGCGCCTCGGCCTGCTCGCGCGCCTTGTCGACCTCGAGCGCGACTGACTGCTCGATCATGTCCCAGTCGAGATTGTTATTGAGCGCCTTCAGCTTGGGTAGCGGATCGCGCGCCCATTCCGCAGCGATCTCCTCTTCTGACTTGTACGTCTGCGTGTCTTGCGCCGAATGGCCTTCGAGACGCGGCACCGTCAGGCGGCACAGCGCGGGCCCCTTGCGTTCGCGGACATGGGCGACGGCCTTGCCGATCAGATCCGCAGCCTCTTCGGGCTCAGTGCCGTCACCATCGAATATCGTCAGGCCCTTGAAGCTGGCGAGGTTCGCCGCGATGTTCTGCCCAGGCGTCTGATAAGTCGAGGGCACCGAGATGCCGTAGCCATTATCCTCGATGAAAAAGAGCAATGGCAGTTGCTGTGTCGTCGCGATGGTCAGCGCCGACCAGAAACCTCCGGTTGCACAGCTCGCGTCACCGCCGAGCACAACAGCGATGGCACCGTCATCCTCTTCGCCAAGCACCTTGGTCTTATAGGTAATGGACTGGGCCCAGCCGGCCGCGGGCGTGTATTGCGCCCCCACTCCGCCACACATGGGCAGGGCGTGGCAGCCGCCCGGATTGGGATAGTTGAAAACGACGCCGATATCGCGGCCGTCCGAATAGCCGCCTTCGCGCCCCATGCCCGAACCCAGCGCGTCAGCCTTGTCGACCCCGAGTGCGAGCAACATCGGGCGCGAGCGATAATAGCCGCACGCCGCATCGCCATCGCGCAGATGCAGGCCGAGGATCACCTGCGCCATGTCGTGCCCGCGGGCGGAGAATTGGTAGAGCACCTTCTTGGAAGGGACGAGCTCCTCTTCCTCGAGTCGATCCATCTCGCGGCTGGTCAGCACCAGGCGCGCGACGTCTTCCCAGCTGAAGGCCGGGTCCTTTGCTTCCACGGGGCGATCTTCGGCGACGCTAGCCATCCATCAACGCCCTTACCGCGTTCGTGAAGCTATCGACCTGATCGTCTCCCATTCCGCACACGTTAAAGCGACCGTTATTGGCGACGTAGATCGCGTGCTCCTCGCGCAGTTTCACGACTTGTTCGGGCGTCACTGGAAGCATGGAGAACATGCCTTCCTGCTCGCCGATATAGGCCAGGCGTGGGTCGCTCTCAGCCACTCGGCGGCGCAGGTCGATGATCCGCCCGCGCATTTCGTCCAGCTCGGCCCGCCACATCGCGGTGAGTTCAGGATCGCTCAGGACGATGCGCACCAACGCTGCGCCATGATCGGGCGGCATCGACCACATTTCGCGCGCGATTTGCTGGATATGCTTCATTGTCAGCGCTGCCGTCTTGGCATCGCTGGCCTTGACGAACAGGGCGCCGACGCGGTCACGATAGACGCCAAAATTCTTGTCGCAGCTTTGCGCCACGATCACTTCGGGGCAGGCATCCATGACGATGCGCAAGCCAGCAGCGTCTTCCTCAAGCCCGACGCCAAGCCCCTGATAGGCAATGTCGATCACCGGAACAACGCCGCGATCGACCAGAATTGCTGCGACCTCATGCCATTGATCGACGGTCAAGTTGGCGCCCGTCGGATTATGACAACAGCCGTGGAGCAGCGCGACATCGCCGCTTCGCGCGCTTTTCAGCGCTTCGACCATTGCGTCCCAGCACAGACTGGTATCCGCCTTGTCGTAATACGGATATTCGATGATCTCGAGGTCGGCACCCGCGATCAGCGGTTGGTGATTGGCCCAGGTCGGCGTGCCGACAAAGACCCGCGCTTGCGGTCGCGCCGCTTCGACCAGCTTGAACGCCAGTGTCAGCGCGCCGCAACCGCCCGGCGTTTGCAGACCGATCATGTTGTCACCAAGCTCTTCACCGAAAACGATCGGCGCCAGCAACTTGGGAAACAGCTTGTCCCCCGCCATGCCGAGATAAGCCTTGCTGTCCTGTTCCTCGTGGAGGCGCTTTTCGGCTTCCTTGATTGCGCGCATCACGGGCGTCTTGCCCTCGCTCGTCTTGAACACGCCAACACCGGCATCAATCTTGCCCTGACGTTCGTCATCGCGCGCCATCACCATTAACTGGAGCAGCGCGTCGGGTTCGATGTGCTCGAGACCGTCGAGCAGACGAGACTTCGTGTCGGTCAGCATGGCCGCGTGGCTAGCCTAAAAAGACGCCCGGCGCAAAGTCTCAAGCGTCATAATCGACCTTCACGCCGTCGCCTTTGGGAACCGATTGGCACGTCAGGATATAGCCTGCTTCGATCTCTTCGTCGGTGAGCCCGTAGCGCGCGCCCATTTCGACTTCGCCTTCAAGGACCTTGGCGCGACACGTCGCGCAAACGCCCGCCTTGCAGGCAAAGGGCGCGGGCAGCCCGGCCTCGCGCGCGCTGTCGAGGATATTGTCGCCATCGAACGCGACCTTGCGCGCGCGGCCGTCGAGCGTGACCCACAGCGTCGTGCCAGAGGCATCTTCCTTGAGCTTGGCGACTCGTTTCGATGCCGCTGCGGACGGCGTGCCTGCCGTGAAGCGCTCGATATGGATCCGGGGCTTGTCGACCCCCTTGTCGAGCAGGGCCGTTTCGGCAGCGTCCATCATCGGGCCGGGGCCGCAAATGAAATAGCCTTCGACCGCTTTGGGATCCTGGACGAACGTGTCGAGGATCATGTCGCACGTCTCGCGCGTCAGCATACCATTGAAGAGATCCACCTCACCCGCTTCGCCGGAGAGGAAATGATACAGCTCGAAGCGGCCCATGTAGCGATCCTTCAGATCACTGAGCTGGTCGAGAAAGATGATCGAATTGCTGTCGCGGTTACCATAAAACAGCGAGAAGCGGCTTTCCGGTTCGCTGATGAGCGCGGTGCGTATGAGGCTCATCACCGGCGTGATCCCGCTGCCGCCAGCAAATGCTACGTACTGCCGCGCTCCTGCCTTGGCATCGAACTGTGCAGTGAAACTGCCATGCGGCGGCATGACCTCCAGCGAATCGCCGGGCTTCAATTCATCGCCGACCCAATTGGAGAAAACGCCGCCCTCGATCCGCTTTACAGTGACTTTCCACACGCCCTCGTGTGGCGCGACGCACAGCGAATAGTTGCGCCGTATCTCCTCGCCATCGATCTCTGCCTTCAGCGTGAGATGCTGCCCCGCCTTGAAGGCGAACAGCGGCTGGTGCTGCTGCGGCACTTCGAACAGGATCGAATTGGCGTCGTCGGTTTCGGCAATCACGTCGGCGACGCGAAGCTCGATAAATTCGTCCCTGCTCATTGTCCTACCACTCCGCGTCCGGATACGTGCGGGGCAGGAACTGCATGACCGCGAGCAGGTGACCGAGATGTTCGGAGTGATGCCCGCGCCGGCCGCCCAAGATCGGGCGCTGGTCATCAGGAACATCAAGCTGCGCTTCGCCCAGCACCGACGCAATGGCATCGCGATATTCGCTCTCGAAGCCAAGCGGATCGACCGCGATGCCGCGCTCGATCAGGTCTTGCTTGTCCTCTGTGACCTCGAACAGTTCAGGGATGAAGCGCCAGTTCCAGTCCAGTCCTTCGGCCATGCGGCGCGCGCTTTCTTCGGTGCCGTCGCCGAGACGTATGACCCAGTCGCTCGCCAGTTCGCGGTGATAGGCGACTTCCTTCACGCTTTTTGCGGCGATTCCGGCGATCGTCTCGTCCCTCGATTCCGCAAGGCGACCGAGCAGCATGTGCTGCCATGTCGAAAATAGCAGCTGGCGCGCCATGGTCTGCGCGAAATCGCCGTTGGGCTGCTCGACCAGCAGGCAGTTCTTGAAGTCCAGGACATCACGGTGAAACGCCAATTCGTCGGCATCCTTCGCGGCGCTCGATCGAGCCGCCGCTGTCAGGAAATTCGTCGCCTGGCCAATCAAGTCCAACCCCAAGTTGGCAAGGCTAAGGTCGACCTCGACCGAAGCGGCATGACCGCACCACTCGCCCAACCGCTGGCCGAGGATCAGCGCATCATCGCCAAGCTCCAGCAGGTAGTCCACCGTCGCTGCATCGTGCGCGCCTTCGCTTGGCGCATCGAAGCTGCCCTTGGGCAGGCGCTTGTCCTTGGCCTCGGCCTTGGCTTCGTCTTTTTCGGAAATAGTCGGCAGGCTGGGCATCAGATGTGCTTCACCTCGTCCGGAATGTCGTAGAATGTCGGGTGGCGATACACCTTGTCGGCGGCGGGCTCGAAGATCTGGCCGCTTTCATCGGGGTCGCTGGCAACGATGTCGTCCGATTTGACCACCCAGAGGCTTACGCCTTCCATGCGGCGCGTATAGGTGTCGCGCGCGTGGTTCAGCGCCATTTCCTTGTCGGGTGCATGGACACTGCCAACGTGGCGGTGGCTAAGCCCGCCGCGCGAGCGAACGAATACTTCCCAAAGCGGCCAATCAGACATGATCTCTCCCGTCACTACACGGGCTGGGGCTTAGGCGCTTACGAGCCGGAATGTCTAGGCTGCAGCGGCTGCGCGCTTTTTCGCTTGGTGCGCATCGGCAGCTTCGCGGACCCAGGCCTGCGATTCCCATGCATCGCGGCGCGCCTTCAAGCGCTCCTTGGCGACCGGGCCTTCGCCGCGCACGACCGCGTAGAATTCTTCCCAATCGATGTCGCCAAAGTCGTAGCCACCCTTCTCCTCGTTCCATTCCAGGTCGGGATCGGGGACCTTAAGGCCAAGATACTCGGCCTGCGGCACGGAAATATCGACAAATTTCTGACGCAGTTCGTCGTTGGTCTCGCGCTTGATCCGCCAACGCATCGACCGCTCGGTGTTGGGCGACTTGTCATCGGGCGGACCGAACATCATCAAGCTGGGCCACCACCAGCGGTTGAGCGCATCCTGCGCCATGCGTTTCTGTTCTTCGGTACCGTTGGCCAGCGCAATCATCGCTTCATAACCCTGACGCTGATGGAAGCTTTCTTCCTTGCACACACGCACCATCGCGCGGGCATAGGGCCCGTAGCTGGTGCGCTGCAGCGGCACCTGGTTCATGATCGCAGCGCCATCGACCAGCCAGCCGATTGCGGCGATGTCCGCCCAGGTAAGCGTGGGATAATTGAAAATGGTGCTGTACTTGGCCTTGCCCGAATGCAGCGCCTCGATCATCTCCTCGCGGCTCGTGCCGAGCGTCTCGGCGGCGCAATAGAGGTAGAGACCGTGTCCGGCCTCGTCCTGTACCTTGGCTAGCAGGATCGCCTTGCGGCGCAGCGATGGCGCGCGCGAAATCCAGTTTCCTTCGGGCAGCATCCCGACAATCTCGCTATGCGCATGCTGCGAAATCTGCCGCACCAGCGTCTTGCGATAGGCCTCAGGCATCCAGTCCTTGGGCTCGATGAATTCGTCGGCGGCAACGCGGGCCTCGAATGCATCGACAAGATGCTGCGGTTCGCCCCCGTCGATAGAGGTAACTTTGGTGGATTTCTTGGGGCCCTCGCCCTTATCGAGTTCGGTCGTGTACATAGCCATGGAATTAGGGATTTTCTGGGGCAAATTCAATCGGGACTTACGACGGTAGGAGCATCAAGCATGATGAGAGATTGTCCGAAATGCGGATCGAGCCAGATCGAGGAAGGCTACCAGCTCGACAAGGGACATGGTGAAACCCATGTCGGCGCGTTCATCCGCGGCAAGCCCGACAAGCGCTGGTACGGCTACAAGGTCGCCAAGCAGGACCGGCTCGAAATCACGCAATATCGCTGCAAGCGCTGCGGATATCTCGAAAACTACGCGAAGTAGTTCTATTCATATTCGGCGGTTATCTCGATGATGCCGTCATAATCGCCTGCTGCCGTCTCCGGTACGCGCAGGACGCCTCCAACACCGAAATCGACCCCTTGGTTACCCGAATTCGGAATGACGACACGTGATGGAGCGATCGGCGTGAAGCTGATCGTGTCGCGCGTGACGCTATTCGTCAGGTTGCTGGCATTCGATCTGATCACGACGTTCAGGCGGTTGGATCCCCTGATATTGAAAATCCCCGGCAGCGGTGTGCCGGTACACAATAATGGCGCCGGACAATCGAGCGTGCCGTCGGGCTGGATCGTCACTGCTATCGTGCCAGCACCCTGGGCAAGAATGATGGTACCGAAATCAAGGTCCTGCTGGCGGGTCAGCACCAACGGCTTGACCAATTTCACCTTCACTTTTGCATCCGTGCGCTGGGCGTATGCCGCTTGCGGCGCCGCAACGAACGCAAGCGCTAACGCAAACAAGGCGCATAGGCGTGAAAGTGGGCTCATCACCATAACGGCGCAAAATATGGTCCGTTATGGTGAAAATCCCGTTAACCACGGCGCCGCACAGCGGACCGGGTTGCATCGAGGCACCCTGTGATTGAAAAGAAGCATCGTTTCACCGGCAGGAAGTCAGCGCCTTGGACTATGAGAATATCAGCGTCGATATTGACCGACACATTGCCCGCATCACGCTCAACCGACCCGATCGCCTCAATAGTTTTACAGCGGCGATGCACGCCGAACTGAACGACGCGTTGACTGGCCTCGGGGATGTTCGCGTTGTCATTCTCACGGGCGAAGGGCGCGGTTTTTGTGCGGGGCAGGATCTCAACGATCGCAACGTCGCGCCGGGCGAATCGGTCGACCTTGGCGAGACGGTAGAAGCGAGCTGGAATCCCTTGATCCGCATGATCGCGACGATGCCGCAGATCATTATAGCGCGCGTCAACGGGGTTGCCGCCGGCGCGGGCGCGAATATCGCCTTGGCCTGCGACATCGTGATTGCCGCCAAGTCGGCAAAATTCATCCAGGGCTTTGCCAAGCTTGGCCTCATCCCCGACAGCGGGGGCAGCTGGCATCTTACGCGCCACCTCGGCCAGGCCCGCGCGCTCGGCCTCGCGCTGACCGACGCGCCGCTCTCGGCCCAACAGGCCGCCGACTGGGGCCTCATCTGGAAGGCAGTCGACGACGACGCGCTCGATCAAGACGTCGATAGCCTCGCGGCCAGACTCGCCGCATCCCCGCCCCTTGGCCTCGCCGCCATCAAGAAATTGGTGCGGTCGAGCTGGAGCCGCGACCTCCACACCGAGCTCGACCTGCAGCGCGATGAAATGCGTCGTCTCGGATTTTCCGAAGACTATAAGGAAGGTGTCGCTGCTTTCCTTGAAAAGCGGAAGCCTGCGTTCAAGGGCCGGTGATCAGGGCCGCCTCGACGGCACGCAGCGGCTCGGACAGTGTCGAATAGACGGACTGTCCGAGCCCGACGGCAACAAGCAGGCCGACCACGCCCAGGCACGCGAATTGAAGCCGCTGGCCGAGCTGCCGCTGCCAGTCCGGCGTACGGGTTCGATCCTTTCGGCGTTCGACCACCGCGAGGCCTAATTTTCGGCGCGCCGCCGGCCGATCGTTGATGATGTCGAACACCGGCAAGGTGTCTTGCGTCTGCGCTCCGCAGCGCTTGCCTTCGCTCCAGACGATCCGCGCGACGATGACATGGCTGCCGCGCCGCAATTCGAGGTAGTGGCCGCGCTCGTACCGACCGCCGCTCACGAAACACACACCGTGTTCCGAGATATTCGTGATCGTCGCATCGGACCAACCGGCCTGTCCGCGCAGGCGTGCCGGGACATGGGCCGGCACACGTTCCTCGCGCTGTTTCATCGCTTCCACTCCCGTCCCCACGGGCAAGGCGGCAAGTAGCACGGGCGGGCTGACAGGTTGCTTCCGACCCGTCCGAAGTGGAGCGAATGCATCCCCCATTGCGCTCCATCCTGCGGCCCGATAGGCGAAAGGCCGATCAGGAGAGCGTGATGAAGACCATTCAATTGTTGAACTATGCCCGCGGCGAATGGATCGAGGGCGAAAATGCCCGCGACATCCCGAGCGCGATCGACGGTTCGATCGTCGCGCGCACCGGCTCCGATGGACTAGATTTCAAGGCGATGCTCAATCACGCGCGCGATGTCGGCGGGCCGGCGCTACGCGAGATGACCTTTCATGAGCGCGCCTGGATGCTCAAGAGCCTGGGCCTGGCCATCATGGAGCGCAAGGAAGAGCTGTACGCACTCAATCCGCATTCGGGCGCGACCCGCGGCGATGGCTGGATCGATATCGATGGCGGGGCGCTCACCCTGCTCAGCTACTCCTCCACCGGTCGCAAACACTTGCCTGATGCGCACGTCATACTCGATGGCCCGCAGGAAGCACTGGCCAAGGAGCCCGGCTTCATCGGTCAGCACATCATGACGCCCAAGCAAGGCGCGGCGGTCCATATCAATGCCTTCAACTTCCCCGTTTGGGGGATGCTCGAAAAGGTCGCGCCGACGCTGCTTGCGGGGATGCCGTGCATCGTCAAACCGGCCACCGCCACAAGCTATCTATGCGAAGCGGCCTTCCGCATCATGATCGAAACCGGGGTACTGCCCGAAGGCGCGGTGCAGCTAATCGTCGGCGGCGTCGGCGACCTGTTTGATCACCTCCAGGGGCAGGATGTCGTCAGCTTCACCGGCTCCGCCTGGACCGCGGGCAAGTTGAAAAACCATCCGACGGTGCTGAAGGAAAGCGTAACCTTCGTCGCCGAACAGGACAGTCTCAATGCCTCGCTGCTCGGCCCCGACGCCGCACCTGGCACGCCAGAATTCGATCTTTTCATCAGCGAAGTGGTCCGCGAAATGACGGTCAAGGCGGGCCAGAAATGCACTGCCATCCGCCGCGCCATGGCGCCGGCCGAGCATCTCGACGCCGTCGAGGACGCGATCAAGAAGATGCTTGCCGCGCTAACGATCGGCGACCCGCGCGAGAAAGAAACAACGCTTGGTGCTCTCGTCAGCTGTTCGCAACGCGATGACGTGCGCGAGAAGATTGCCGAGCTGGTCGAAGGCGGCGCACGCATCGTCCATGGCGATCCGGCAGCCACTGTCGGCATCGAAGGCGGCGCCTTTATCGAGCCGACGCTGCTACGCGCCGACGATCCGTGGAACGCCGACGCCGTCCATGACGTGGAGGCGTTCGGGCCTGTCGCGACGATTATGCCCTACAAGGACATCGACGACGCCATCGCACTCGCCAATCGCGGCATGGGCAGCCTCGCACTCAGCTTTTTCAGCCATGACCCGCAAGCCGCCGCGACCTTCGTGCGCGGCGCGGCAGCCTTCCATGGCCGCATGCTGGTCATCAACCGCGACAATGCAAAGCTTTCGACGGGACATGGCTCTCCCCTCCCCGTGCTGATCCATGGTGGCCCCGGCCGCGCCGGCGGCAGCGAGGAGATGGGCGGCGTACGCGGCCTGCACCACTACATGCAGCGCACCGCGATCCAGTCCACGCCTGACATGATCGCTGCGATCAGCGGTCAGTACGTACCGGGCGCGAGCAAGGCCAAGAGCGAAGTCCACCCTTTCCGCCTCAAGATGAGCGAGATGAAACTGGGCCAGACCTTCTATTCCGACACGCGCAAGGTCACGATCGAGGATATCGAGCATTTCGCCAACTTCACGGGTGACACCTTCTACGCCCACATGGATGAAGAAGCGGCCAAGGCCTCGCCAATCTTCGAAGGACGTGTCGCTCACGGTTACCTCATCCTGAGCTTCGCCGCCGGTCTGTTTGTCGACCCCGATCCCGGCCCCGTACTGGCCAATACCGGCCTTGAGGACCTCAAATTTCTTACGCCTTTGTACCCCGGCGACGCCATGCGGGTTGAACTGACCGTGAAGTCAAAGTCGATCAAGTCCGAGGAGACCGGCGTGGTCAAATGGCAGGTCGAAGTCTTCAACCAGAACGACGAACAGGTCGCGACTTACACACTGCTCACCGAAAACACGCCCTGACCACGGAACGGCCTGCGTAACTCTCTCGTTCTATTGACGAAATCCATCGTAGAGGGAGAGATAACATGCAGATCGACCAGATCATGACCAAGGACATCAAGACGGTAAGCCCGCAGGCTTCCGCCAAGGAAGCCGCCAGCTTCATGCTGTCGGAAGATACCGGATTCGTACCGGTGTGCGACGGCCAGAAGCTCGTCGGCACGATTACCGATCGCGACATTGCGGTACGCGGTGTTGCCGAGGGCAAGGGTGCCGACTGCAGCGTTTCGGAACTGATGAGCGGCGAACCGCAGTGGTGTTCGGCCACCGACACCATCGAACAGGCCGCGGAAAAGATGAAGGAATGCCAAGTCCGCCGCCTGCCTGTCATCGGCGAAAATCAGGAGCTCGTCGGTGTCGTCAGCCTTGGCGATATCGCGCGCGAAAGCGGCACGAGCTATGACGAAGTCGCGCTGGAAGGCGTGAGTGAACGTGGTGAACTGCACCAGCAGGGCTAATCGCGAACACCCAGCAAAAAGGGCCCGGAAGCGTTACGCCTCCGGGCCCTTTTTTATCATGTGCTGACCGTCGCTATATCTTGGCGATGGCCTCGTCGATCATCTTCGCATCGGCGTCCGCATCGGCCTTGTCGGTGATGATCTTGGCCGCCGAAGCCGCCGCAGCGTTGGCTGCCAGCGCCTTGAGTTCATCGATCGCCTGACGCTGTTCAGCACCGATTTTGGCTTCGGCCATGGCTTTTTTGCGCGCCACCATCTCTTTCGCGTCGGCAGCGGCCTTCTTGACGATGGCGTCGGCATCTTCCGCCGCGCGTTGGCGGATTGCCTCGGCGTCCTTTTCAGCGGCCTTGGCCTTGGCCTCATACTCGGCCTTCAGCGCTTCGGCTTCAGCGCGCAGCTGTTTTGCTTCGTCGAGCTGCTCCTTGATCGCACCGATCTTTTCGTCAAGCGCCTTACCGATCGCGGCAGGCACTTTCTTCCAGACCATCAGGCCGATGACGACCACCATCGACAGCGCCACCCACACCGTCGTGTCCGTCAGATAGCTGTCACCGGCGGCAAGCATCAGCTTAAGCATGCTTCAGCTCCTTCGAGACAGCGGCCTTGGCGTCGGTCTTTGTCACCTTGAGACCCGAAACTTTGGCAACCATGTCCTGCGTAGCCTCGGTCGCGACCGCTTCGAGCTCTTTGAGCGCTGCAGCGCGAGCCGCCGCCAATTCCTCAGCGGCTTCGGCCAGCTTCTTGTCGATGCTGGTTTCGGCGCGCTTGAGGCTCGCTTCGGTCTTCTTGGCAGCTTGCGCCTTCGCTTCCGACGTCAGCTTGTGCGCTTCGGCGCGGCTTTCATCGAGCTTGGCACGATAGCCGTCCTCGAGACTGTCTGCGCCTTCCTGCGCTGCCTTGGCTTCGGCAAGGTCGGCCGCGATCTTCGCGTCGCGATCTTCCACTGTTTTCATGATCTTCGGCAGCATGCCGTAACCGACGATGAAGATGGACAGACCGAAGAAGATCGCCAGCCAGAAGAGCTGCGACGCGTAGATTTCCGCGATTTGGGCAATCTGCGGCATAGCCGACCCCTAAGAAGCGTTGAGCGTGATTAGACGACGAAGAGCAGGATCATCGCAACGACGAACGCCAGCAGGCCGAGAAGCTCGGTCACGGCGAAGCCGATGAGAAGGCGGCCCTGCTGGCCGTCGGCAGCTGCCGGGTTGCGCAGCGCGCTCGACAGGAACGAACCCCAGATGTTGCCCACACCGAGGGCGGCCATGCCAACACCGATTGCGGCGAGACCGGCACCGATAAGCTTTGCGGCTTCTGCGTCCATTTTGAAAACTCCTAGGTTGAAATCAGGTAATTAGTGAAGATTGATCGCGTCGTTGAGATACGAGGACGCGAGCAGGGCGAAAACATAGGCCTGGATGAAGGCAATCAGCAGCTCCAGGAGGCTGATACCGATCATCAGGATGAAGCTGGGCAGCGAGACGGCGGCTGCGGTCACCGCGCCGGCCGAACCGGCATTGATCACGAAGCCCGCCAGCACCTTGAGCAGGACGTGCCCCGCCGTCATGGCGACGAACAGACGCACCGCAAGGCTGAAGGGGCGCACGAGAAAGCTGATCAGCTCGATGAGGAAAATCATCGGGATCATCACCAGCGGCGTACCGTCGGGAATGAACAGCTTGAAGAATTTTATACCGTGCGTGCCGAAGCCGACCAGCAGGACGATCGCGAAGGTCGCCATCGCCAGGACACCGGTAACGGTGAGGTGGCTCGTCACGGTGAACGCCTTCACGCCGAAAATGGCGGTCGGGAGCATACCCAGCATGTTCGCCACGAGAATGAACATGAAGAGCGAGAAGATATAAGGGACGTAGCGCTTGCCCTTTGGGCCGATATTGGCATCGACCATGTCGGTAATGAAGCCAGTTACGCCTTCGACCGCCATCTGCCAGCGGCCGGGGATCAGCTCGCGCTTCATCCCGCCCAGCATGAACAGCCAGAGCGCAACCAGCGTCGCCGCCATCCATGCGGCCGAGTTGGTGAAGGGAATGGCGTAGCCGAGGACTTCCCACTCCTGACCGAACAGGGGGGTCACCTCGAACTGGCTCATTGGATCGATCTTGCCGGCTTCTTGCGCCACGTAGCTCTCGTCCTAATCAAGTCCCTGGGGTGGCTTGGACGATCCCATCGCCACCCGGATAATACTCCAGAAGCCGCCTACTATCCCGAGGACGAGACCGACGATGAGGAGGACCCCACCGCTATCGAACACGCGATCGAGCGCCCATCCGATAACAATCCCGCCTACAAGACCACCGATGAGGAGCGAGATTACCCTGCTTCCGACCCGTTCGTTTTCGTCTGGGCCCTTCTGCTTCGTTCCCGTCCGCTCGGCCTCCCTCGCCTGTGCTCGTTCGAGCCGCTCTTCAAGCGAATCGATCCGCACATCCTCGGGAGTTTTCCGCGGCCCCCCGGCTTCTTCGTTTTTAGCCATCGTCCTTCCTTTATGAAACGCGCCAACCCTTTGAAAAAGGCTGGCGCAAAGGGCGTTGGGATCAAACAAATCCGCCTAGGCGCCGCCCCTTTATGAAGGGGGGCTTTGAGTGTCAACACTCTCGCGGCTTGTAACGGTCCGCACGAGGGAAAAAAGATGCGCGCTCAGGCCGGCCTATCGCGCGTCGTTCGTGACCGGGCAATAATCGGGCCTTGGCGGCGGCGCGCCCGCGATCCGCTGCTGCCAAGCGCGGTTCGCCAGCTGGTACCAGCCGTTTTCGGGCATCCGCGCCATCAACCGGCAAGCCGTGTAGATACCGACCCGTTCGGGCGCGATATTCCGCCGCTGTCCAAGCTCGGTATAAAGTGACCGCCGCCGCGCGTTCACGTTGCCGACCGCACGGCGTGTCGAAAGGTCGGGGTCGATAACGAAATCGAGATAGCCGTCGTAACGCTCGCCCACGCTTCCGTCGGCCAGCGCGATGGTCACGCGCTCGCTCGCGCTCGGCGCCTGCGCCGCCAGCATCAATGCCACCAGCGAGATCATTCGGGTTCTTCCGCCTCATTTGGCACGGGAAAGGCATCAGGATTTTCGCTGATGAGCGCATCAACCTCGCGATCGAGGCGGACAAGCACTTCCTGCTCGATTTTGACGTTAAGGTTGATGTCGATCGGCTTTTCGGGCTGCTCCAACGTGACGCAACCGCCCAAGCCCAGCAGGGCCGGCAATATGACCAGTCGTTTCATCACTCATCCTCCTTGCGGACATCGTCCGTATCTGTCGAGCCTTGCTTTTCCTCGCGTTCTTGGTCGAGTACCACGACGCTCGTCGTCGCATCCGGGATATCCTCCAGCGGGCGCGGCAATATGTCCGTTATCAATGTACGCGGGTCGCGGAAGCTTTGCAGGGTCGCGATGACCGCGCGCAGCGGGCCGGTAATGGTCACGTCGAGATTCACCGGCACGCGCGTGAAGCTCTTCAGGATCGTCGCCGCACGGCTTTCGCCCAGTCTCACCCCTTCGACATCGAGTCGCGTTGCAAATTCGCCATCGAGATCGCCGTCGAGCCGCACGATCATGCTTTCATAGCGCAGGTTGCTGATGAGCCCCATGGTCAGCCGCGTTGCCAGGCTGCTCTCGCTCCAGTCGCCATTATAGGCGAGTATCCCGCCGCCAGGCCGCGCATCAAGGCGACCGCCGACGACACGACCGCCCTGGATATCGAAGATGGTGGGCAAGACCCCGTCGAAAATGCCGCTCATCGATATCGCGGTAAGCTCCAGCGTATCAGCAAAAATTGCGGCATCGAACCCATCGACCACAAAGGTCAGGCGCTTGGGCTGGCCGCTCTCGAAATTGAGGACGGTGGTGTCGAGCGTCAGCGTGCCGCCCATGAATGGCCAGCGCCCTTCGTCAATCTTGACCAGTTTGTTGCCGAGCAGCTGATAGGTGATGACGCCGTCTTCGACCGGGATGCCCGGATTGATAACGTCGACCGTCGCAGTCTGCGCGGGCGCGGTTTGCAATTCGAGGAGGTCCGTGAAGTGGATCGTGCTGTTGAGCCCTTCGACCGGACCGAACGCGGCCGCAAGATCGGTGTCGATAATGCGGAAAGTGCCGGTCGAACGCACCTCTGCGGCCCCGCCCCAGTCGATACGTCCCACACCTTCGACGCGCCCGATGACAAGCGCCACCACTCCTTCGGTGAGGGGCGTGATTTCCTCGGGCTGGAGCGCTTCGCCGAATGCGATGCCTTCCACGACGATATCGGCGCTGCCCAGCCCGCTTTCGAGATCCTGTGCAACGGTCACGTCGGCGATCGAGATGCCGCTATACGGGTGTCGTAATATGGCCGAGCCGTCGATGCGTCCGTCACCGATGACAAGCCGTGCCGTGTCACTCTCCAAGGGATAGAAGCGAACCGGATCGACGCGATCGCTCACCGTGATGCTGCCTGCAAGCGTGACTACGCCCGCGCGCTCCTGCCACGTGCCTTCGGCCTCCGAAATGAGCAGCGGCACCTCGCCGATTGTCGCCTGCGCCCCCGTGAAGGTGCCGTCGATCCCGGCAGCGGCGAAGTCACCCGCGACGCTTTCCGCCTCGATAGAGACTGGGTTAAGCGGACTCCCCAGCGTGGTGGCAACGCCGTCCAAGGTGAACTGCTCGCTTGCCAGCGCCGCTTCGCTGGCGGTGAGCGCAAACGGATTGCCGCCCAGCGTCCCGTCGAGCGCAACATCACGGGTGGAAACCGCATAGCGCGTGCCTTCTGGGCCTGCCGTCAGCAGTGCTCCGCGTTGCCCGCACAGGCGAAACGCGGTGCGCGCCAGATCGAGGCTGTTGAGCACCAGGCGTTCAAATCGTACCGGAATGCAACCCTGGCCGAGCGACAGACGGCCATCGGCAAGCCGCCCTTCCAGCGGCACTTCAAGCCCATCGAGCCGCCCGCCCTTGAACGGCCCGCTGATGCGCACATCGCCATTGAAGGCATAACCATTGCCGACACTGCGAAAACCCAATTGCGATAGCGCGACCGACGCCGAGCCGGCGCGGTACGGCGCGATATTGATCACGCCCGACAAGGGCTCGCCCGGCGCGTCACGCAGCGCGAGCTGCGTCGAGGGCATCCCCCCACCATCCAGCGCCATCCGCCCGTCGATCGTCCACGCTCCGCCCGAGAGCTGCGCCTGCCCGGTGCTCGTCAGCCGGGCGCCTGCTGCCGAACTGCCACGTAGCCCGCGAAGTCGTAGGTCAAGCGCTGCGCCGTCCTCCCATGCCAGCCGCGCTTCGACCTGGGCGTCGAACTGGCGCATATTGGCCTTGAGCGCACCGGCCAGATGATCGGCTACCGGTTCGAGCGGCGTTGATCCAAGCGAATCGAGCGCATCGACCAGGTCGGCCATTCTCGCGCCGCTGAGCCGCGCATCGCGTGCAAACAGCGATCCTTCGACCAACGCGGAAGGGGCGTTGAGATCGATACGAAAATCGCCATCGCTGGAAAGCGTCCCGGCATCGAGGCCAGCGCCGTCACCTTGGCGCGCAGTAAACCCGTAATCGCCCATGATCCGGTCGAGCGACCCTGCCCCGGAAAGCCGTAAGGCACTGCGCTGGGCCACAAGGAGATCGCCTGCCTCGAACCCCGCCGCTTCCAGCCGTAGGTCGCTATCGAATAGGCGGTCGAAGCTCTCGGCCACCTCGAGCCCGAACACCAGGCGCGGCGCCTCGGCCGCCAGCACGTCGCCGCAAGCCAACGCGTCGGCATCGATCGGCCCGTCCACGCCGATTCGCCGCGCCGTAATCGCAATATCGATCGTACCGCCCAACCCATCGATCCTGCATTGGCCGGTTGCCAGCCGGCGCGAGGCCAACGCCGCCTTTCCGACAAATCCACCCGTAAGGTTCCCGCTGCCCTCAATCCCGATGCCGAGTGGCCCGTAGGGCGTCACGAGGGAGATGGAAGTATCCGCAAGATCGACCGAGATCGTGGGAAGCTTGAATGCCTCGTCACTAGGTTCAGGCAGCAGCGGATCGAGCGCGCCGAAGGTATAGCTTCCGTCTTCGGCGATGACGCCTTTGAGACGAACACCTCGCGCGACTACGCGATAGACCTGCACCTTTCCCAACAGCGAAAAGCGCGTTTGCAATTCGACATAGCGTGCGGTGAGATCCGGATCGTCTCTTGGCCCCAACACCAGGTGACGAAAGCGCTGGGTCCGCAGCCCGACGCGCTCGATCGTATAGTCGCCCTCGACACCCAGTTCGGCCAGCTGGTCGCGCAGCATGTCGTCGACCAGCCGTTCACGCTGCCACCATGCTCCGGCAAGGATGAAGACCGCGACCAGTAGCATCAACAGAAGCGAACGCCCCGCTATGCGGCGCTTGCGACCACGCCGTCGCGGCGGTGCTGCAGCTTCTTCCTCGGTCGTCACCACTCACTCCTAGACCGGAGTGCCCGCTTATCGCTATGCTCCAAATGCTCGGCCCACCCCAATTTTGCGGGGAAACATGGCGGATTCCGACAATCGTGACCTAGAAGGCCACCGTTCGCGCCTTCGCGAGCGCATTTACGCGGCCGATGAATCGCTGCTCGACCATGAACTCATCGAATACCTGCTCGGGCTGCACCTGCGGCGGCGAGACACCAAGCCAATCGCCAAGAAACTGCTCAAGCAATATGGCGGCTTCGGGCGACTATTGGCGGTGGATCCGGAGATATTGCGTCGGGACGGTGTGTCCGATGCCCAGATCGGCGCGCTCAACATCGCGCGTCTGACGGCCAGACGATTGCTCGAAACGCGAATCGAAGATCTCCCGCTACTCAACAATTATGATGCGCTGACCGATTATCTCCGCGCGACGATGGCCGCGCGCAAAACCGAGGCGGTGCGGGTCTTGTTTCTCGATGCGAAGAACCACCTGCTCGCCAACGAGCAGATGTGGACCGGCAGCATTGATGAAAGCGCTGTCCATGTACGCGAAATCATCGCGCGCGCGCTGTCGCATGGTGCGGCCGCCATCATTCTCGTACACAACCACCCCTCGGGCGATACCGCCCCCAGCCCTGCCGATATTCGTATCACCCGCGACCTCGCCGAGGCCGCTCGCCATATGAAAATCAGCCTTCACGATCACATCATAGTCGGCAGCAAAGGACAGAAAAGCCTGCGCGCCGAGGGCTTGTTGTAGGCGGCAAACGGGGCTAGTCGGCTGGCCCATGATCACTCGCTACGCCCGCCCCGAAATGAGCGCTATCTGGGAAGCCGAAAACCGCTTCCGCATCTGGTGGCAAATCGAAGTCCATGCCGCTGTCGCCATGGGCGAAATTGGCATGATACCAAAGGACGACGCGGACAAGATCGGGGCTAAGCTGGATGCCATCGATCCCATCGACGTGAACGCGATCGACGAGATCGAAAAGGTCACCAAGCATGACGTGATCGCCTTCCTGACCTGGGCGGGCGAGAAATTGGGGCCCGAGCGCCGCTGGCTCCATCAGGGTATGACCAGCTCGGACGTGCTGGACACCAGCCTTGCGGTGCAATTGACGCAGGCCAGCGACATCCTGATTGCCGGCCTGGAAAAGCTGCTCGACGTGCTCAAGCGCCGCGCCGAGGAGCATAAATATACCGCCACGATCGGTCGCAGCCATGGCATCCATGCCGAACCCGTCACCTTCGGTCTCAAGATGGCGCAAGCCTATGCCGAGTTCGACCGCAACCTTCAGCGCATGAAGGCCGCGCGCGCCGAAATCGCGACCGCTGCGATTTCGGGTGCTGTCGGCACCTTTGCCAATATCGATCCGCGGGTCGAAGCCTATGTTGCAGAGCAGATGGGCCTGTCGCCCGAGCCTACCTCCACGCAGGTGATCCCGCGCGACCGACATGCGATGTTCTTTGCCGTGCTTGGCGTCATCGCCTCGTCGATCGAGCGTCTCGCGGTCGAAGTGCGCCATCTCCAGCGCACCGAAGTCCTCGAAGCCGAAGAATATTTTTCGAAAGGCCAGAAAGGCTCGTCGGCGATGCCACACAAGCGCAATCCGATCCTGACCGAAAACCTTACCGGTCTGGCTCGCATGGTGCGCTCGGCAGTCGTGCCGGCCATGGAAAACGTCGCGCTTTGGCACGAACGCGATATTTCGCATTCGTCGGTCGAGCGCTTCATCGGCCCCGATGCAACGATCACGCTCGATTTCGCATTGGCGCGCCTGACCGGGGTCATGGACAAGCTGCTTGTCTACCCCGAGCGCATGCAGAAGAATATGGACCGCATGGGCGGCCTTATCCACTCGCAGCGCGTACTGCTGGCGCTGACGCAGGCAGGCCTCAGCCGCGAAGACGCCTATGCCATCGTCCAGCGTAACGCGATGCAAGTTTGGCAATCCGATGGTGAAAAGCAGCTGCTCGACCTTCTCAAGGCCGATCCCGAGGTCACCGACAAGATCGCACCGCAAAAGCTCGAGGAGAGTTTCGACCTCGATTATCACATGCAACGCGTCGACGAGATTTTCGACCGGGTTTTCGGGTGAGCGCCCACGCGGCTCTCAAGTTGGCAACGCGCGACGCCCATGACAGGCTGGACGCGCTTTTCTCCGCTTACGATCTGACCCGCCGCGACCATTATATGCGCTTCTTGCAGGCGCACGCGGCCGCGTTCATCCCCATTGAGACCGCACTCGAAAATGCCCGCGCCGATAAGGTCATCCCCGATTGGCGTAGTCATCGTCGTAGCGATGCCTTGATCGATGATCTGGAGGTGCTCGGGCTGGCATTGCCCCCGCTCCTGCCCGCGCCGCCATTCAATAGCGCTGCTGCCGTGGTTGGCGGCGCCTATGTGCTTGAAGGATCCCGGCTGGGTGCGAAGCTCATTCGGCGCAGCGTAGGAAGCAGCTTTCCGACCGCATTCCTGGACGCCTCTTCCGGACCTGGCTGGAAAAAATTTGTTACTCTCATTGAACGAGCGGTGTCGACAGCCGTTGAGGAAACGCAGGCCCAACGTGCTGCGATCGACACGTTCGCTTTGTTCGAACGTGCTGCCATAGGATTGCGGGGATATGTCAGCGTATGAACAAGGATGAAGGCTTTCGGGAGGTCGATCTTACCAACTGCGACCGCGAACCGATCCATCTGCTGGGCGCGATCCAGCCGATCGGCTTCCTCCTTGCGCTGTCGACCGACTGGATGGTCATGCGCTGCTCCAGGAACATCAGTGAATTTCTCCCCGTCTCTTGTAACGATCTGATCGGTACACCGGCCTCGGTCTTCCTGACGAGCGATGCGATTCACACATTACGTAACCGCCTAGCCCTTTTGCGCGGCGACGATTCGCTGGAACGGGCCTTTGGCATTCAGCTTTCCCATAAAGATGACCGCCGCTTCGATGTCGCCATCCACATGGTCGATGGTGTGATCATCCTGGAGGGGCAGCCAACCGACACGCGCGAGCATGGCGATGCCACCGGAACGATTCGTTCGATGATCAATCGACTTGATCTGGCCGACGACATGGAAGGGTTTTTCCGGGAAGGCGCGCGCCAGGTTCGCGCGCTTACCGGCTTCGATCGTGTCATGGTCTACCGCTTCGATGAGGATGGTTCGGGAGAAGTGGTCGGCGAAGCTGCGAAGGGCGGCATCGGCACCTTCCTCGGACTTCATTATCCAGCCACCGACATTCCCAAGCAGGCGCGCGAGCTCTACAAGCGCAGCCTGCTTCGCGTGATTACCGATATCGATGCCGAACCCGTCGCCATCCATCCCGAGCAGGGCGTGGATGGTGATCCTCTCGATCTGTCGCTTTCGGTACTGCGTTCGGTTTCTCCCATTCATATTGAATATCTGCGCAACATGGGCGTGCAGGCCTCGATGTCGATTTCGATCATCGTCGATGGCGAGCTTTGGGGATTGATCGCCTGTCACCATTATAGTCCGCGCAGCCCCAGTTTCGAACGCCGGTCGGTTGCCGAGTTGTTCGCGCAAATGTTCGCGATGCAGGTCGAGACCCGCGAGCGGAAGAAACTTGTCGAATACGAACGCCTCGCGCGCAAGGTTTCGGATCAATTGCTCGGGGCGGTGGCATCGAATGACAGCCTGCTACGCGATCCCAACTGGCTATCCGATGTGATCGGCCGTGCGATCGATTGTGACGGTGTCGGCGTCTGGATCAACGGTAGCTATGCATTTGCCGGCCAGACCCCTAGCACCGAACAATTCTCTCGCCTCGTGCGCGCGCTCAACGCCACTAAGGGCGGCAAGGTGTACGCAACTGATCGCATCAGCGACTTGCTACCCGAGGCCGAGCAGCATGCCGGGACTGCCGCCGGGATGTTGTCGATCCCGATCAGCCGTACCCCACGCGACTATGTCGTCCTTTTCCGCGAAGAACGCGTGAAATCCGTGCGCTGGGCAGGCAATCCGCAAAAGCCTGCGAGCTATGGTCCCAATGGGACCCGTCTGCACCCGCGCAAGAGCTTCGACGAATGGAAAGAACTCGTCCAAGGCCGTTCGCGTCCCTTCAGCGATAGCGAATTGCGCGCAGCTCTGCATATCCGGTCCACCCTGCTCGAGGTCGTGCTGCGCCTCGCGGACGAGGCATCGCTGGAGCAGAAAGCTGCTGCCGACCGGCAGGAATTGCTCATCGCCGAACTCAACCACCGAGTGCGCAACATCCTGTCGCTAATCCGCGGCCTAATTCGCCAGTCGAAGCCCTCGGCCGACATGCCAATCGAGGAATTCGTGAAGCTGGTGGATGGCCGCGTCCACGCGCTCGCGCGCGCGCACAACCAGATTACCGATGATCACTGGGGCCCCGCGCCCTTCCAACAGCTTATCGAGGCGGAGGTCGCTGCCTTCCTCGTTGAACAGGCGGACCGCGTCCATCTCAAGGGCAAGACTGTCCTGCTCAATCCGCAAGCCTATTCGACGATGGCGCTGGTAGTGCACGAATTGGTCACCAATTCGGCCAAATATGGCAGCCTGTCAGATAAAGGCGAAGTGACGATCCATTGGGCGCGCGATAATGAAGGCACGCTAACGATAGAATGGGAAGAACATGGCGGCCCCGCTGTCCAGAAGCCGATGCGCAAGGGCTTCGGCACGACCATCATCGAACATAGCGTTCCTTATGACCTTGGTGGTACGGCCAAGACGGATTTCGATCCGGCGGGCCTGAAAGCCATTTTCACGATCCCGACCAGACATCTTCATGACGGGCCAAAGCCGATGGAATCCCAAATGCCACCTTCTCCTTCAAGCGCAAAAGACGGCGTGCCAGTGATCAAAAGCGAAGTCGATCCGGAGCTGCTCGCCGGCCAGCGGGTGTTACTGGTCGAAGACAGCCTTATCATCGCGCTCGATGCCGAGGACATTCTGGTTCGGCTGGGCGCGCGCGACGTGGTCACCGAAGCAACAGTAGAAAACGCGCTGGCAGCGATCGATAAAGAAGAACCAGATTTCGCGCTGCTGGATATCAATCTCGGCGAACGCGACAGCTTCAGCGTTGCCGACGTCTTGCTGGCGAGAGATATCCCGTTCGTTTTTGCGTCAGGATATGGTGAGCAGGCCGCTTTGCCGGAACAGCATGCAGACCGTCTGGTCCTGCAAAAACCTTATACGATCGCTACTGTCTCGCGTCGCCTGACCGCTTGGAAAGAGGGTGAGAACAAGGCCTAGCGCGGGGAGTAATCGGTCTCGCCCGTCAGGCTCTTGTACACCGCTTCGACGAACTTCGCGCCGGTTATGAAGCCTTCCTGCGTGTCATAGGGTTGCGTAAGGTCGCGGGACTGCACCTGCTCAAGACTTTCCCCGGCGTCGATACCTGCCTTCACGCCATCGCGGATGGCGATCAGCATGTCATGATAGGCCTGCAAATCCGCCCGGGTCGCAAGCGGGCCGTGACCGGGGATGATCCTGGTATCGGCATTGCTGTGGTCGAGCACGCGCTTGGCCGTCGCGATGACCCCCTCGATCGAGCCGCCGGCCTTGAGGTCGATATAGGGCCAGGTCACCTTGTTGAAAAACGTGTCGCCCATATGGACGACATTGGCGCCGCGCCAATGCACGATACTGTCGCCATCCGTATGAGCATGGTGCACGTGCATGACGTGAATTTCGTCGCCATTCCAGTGGAAGGTCACGCCGTCGGAAAAGGTGATGACCGGCAGGCCGCCGTCGCTGTCGCCTTCCTCGAGCGCCGCAGCAAGACGCGCGCGCACATTGTCATGCGCCATGATCAGCGTGCCGCCTTCACCGAGGTTCTCGTTACCGCCGGTGTGGTCGCCATGATAATGCGTGTTGAAGACGAAGCGGATCGGGTCGTCGTCGAGCGCCATGGCGGCGGCGACGATCTTGTCGGTCAGCGGAGCATACTGGTCATCAACGAGGATCGTACCGTCATCGCCATAGCTCACACCAATATTGCCGCCGGCACCGAAAAGCACTGCCACACCGGGGGCAATCTCCTGCGTTTCGATCTCAACGCCGGCAAAACGGTCCTGGTGAGCTGCCGTCGGCACGGTGACTGTAGCCACAGCGGTAGCAGCGAGAATGTGACGGAACATGTAAAGCCTCCCCGAAGAGTGATGGAGGCGTAACGAGGCGGGCTTACTCGTTGTTCCCCTCGAACAGGGTCTTGATACGCGCGAAGAAGCCCTGGCTTTGCGGGCATTCATCGCCTGTCTCGGTCTCGCGGAATTTCGCCAGCAGCTCTTTTTGCTTCTTGCTCATCCTGGTCGGGGTTTCGACGAGAATACGCGCAACCATGTCACCGCGGCCCTTGCCCTGAAGCACGCTCATGCCTGCGCCGCGTTTCCGCAGCGCCTCTCCCGATTGCGTGCCCGCCGGAATCTTGAAGGCGATCTTCTCGCCATCGACGCCCGGAACCTCTATCTCGCCGCCCAAGGCTGCGGTGGTGAAACTTACCGGGCAATCGGCGACCAGTGTCGTACCCTCGCGCGCAAAAATTGGATGCCGCTTCATGTGTACGAACAGGTACAGGTCGCCCGCTGGCGACCCGCGCACCCCGGCTTCGCCCTCTCCGGCAACGCGGATGCGGGTGCCCTCGTCGACGCCCTTGGGTACCGTCACGGTCAGCTTGCGCTTCTTTAGCGATCGCCCTTCGCCATCACACTTGGGACACGGATCGGCGATCGTCTGGCCCGAGCCCATGCACACGGCGCAACCGCGCTCGACCACGAAGAAACCCTGCTGCGCGCGCACCCGTCCCGCCCCGCCACAAGCGTGGCAGACTTCGGGAGTGGACGCTCCTCGCGATCCGTTGCCACCGCAAGGTTCGCACGGCGCCAACGCATCGATCGTGATGGTCTTTTCAGCGCCCGCAAACGCTTCTTCCAATGTCAGATCGAGATCGTAACGAAGATCGGACCCACGACCGACGTTGGCCGCGCCACCGCGGCCGCCGCCAGCGCGCTGCTGGTCCATAAAATCGCCGAAGATCGACGAGAAGATATCGGAGAAGTCCTGGGAACCACCGCCAAAGGGGCCCTGCCCGCCACCTGCTCCGCCGTTGGTGAAGGCTTCATGGCCGAACCGGTCATAGGCGGCGCGCCTCTGGTCGTCCTTGAGGCAGTCATAAGCCTCGTTCACGGCCTTGAACTTGGCCTCGGAAACCTTGCACCCGCCCTTGCGATCAGGGTGATGTTCCATCGCCAGCTTGCGATAGGCGCGCTTTATCGTGGCCGCGTCTGCATTGCGCGCCACGCCCAGCGTTTCATAATAATCGGTAGTTGTCACTCAAACCCGCCCCGGTCGCTAAGCGGCGCCGACCGCTTACTCGCAGTCGGCGCCGTCATACCTAGCTTGCCTTTTCGTTTTCGTCGTCGTCGACTTCGGAGAATTCCGCGTCGACAACTTCTTCTTCCTCAGGCTTCCCGTCACCGGCATCGGCGTCACCCGCATCGCTTGCGGCTTCGGCCTGCTGGCTTTCATAGATCGCCTGACCGAGCTTCATGCTGGCCTGCGCCAGCGCATCGGTCTTGGTCTTCATCGTCTCGGGATCGCCACCTTCGATGGCATCACGGGTTTCCTGAAGCGCGGTTTCGATCTCGCTCTTGTCGCTGTCGGAGATCTTGTCGCCATGCTCTTCGAGCTGCTTTTCGATCGAGTGGACCGCGCTCTCGGCGTTATTCTTCGCCTCGGCACCTTCCTTGCGCTTCTTGTCTTCGTCGGCGAACTGCTCCGCTTCCTTGACCATATTCTCGATATCGTCATCAGACAGGCCTCCGGACGCCTGGATGCGGATCTGCTGCTCCTTGCCCGTGCCCTTGTCCTTGGCCGACACGTTGACGATGCCGTTGGCGTCGATGTCGAAGGTGACTTCGATCTGCGGCACGCCGCGCGGTGCGGCCGGGATACCGACCAGATCGAACTGACCGAGCATCTTGTTGTCCGACGCCATTTCGCGCTCGCCCTGGAAGACGCGGATCGTCACCGCGTTCTGATTGTCTTCGGCGGTCGAGAAGGTCTGCGACTTCTTGGTCGGAATCGTGGTGTTGCGATCGATCATGCGGGTGAACACCCCGCCCAGCGTCTCGATGCCCAGCGACAGCGGCGTCACGTCGAGCAGCAACACGTCCTTCACGTCGCCCTGCAGCACGCCCGCCTGGATCGCCGCGCCGAGCGCAACGACTTCGTCCGGGTTGACGCCAGTGTGCGGCTTCTTGCCGAAGAATTCCTCGACCGTCTCGCGGACCTTGGGCATGCGTGTCATGCCGCCGACCAACACGACTTCATCGATTTCCTTCTTGTCGATCCCGGCATCCTTCAATGCCTTCTTCGACGGTTCGAGCGTGCGCTTGATGAGATCGCCGACCAACTTCTCGAGATCCGAACGGCTGATCGTTTCCACCAGGTGAAGCGGGGTGGACGAACCGCCTTCCATGCGCGCGGTGATGAAGGGCTGGTTGACTTCGGTCGTCTGCGTCGACGACAGCTCGATTTTCGCTTTTTCGGCCGCTTCCTTCAGGCGCTGGAGCGCGAGGCGATCCTTGCGGAGATCGATATTCTCCTTTTCCTGAAACTTGTCGGCGAGATATTCGACAATCGCGACGTCGAAATCCTCACCACCAAGGAAGGTGTCGCCGTTGGTGGACTTCACTTCGAACACGCCATCGCCCAGTTCAAGGATGGAGATATCGAACGTACCGCCGCCAAGGTCATAGACCGCAATCGTCTTGTTGCCTTCTTCCTTGTCGATACCATAGCCGAGCGCTGCCGCGGTCGGCTCGTTGATGATGCGCAGCACTTCAAGGCCGGCGATCTTGCCGGCATCCTTGGTCGCCTGGCGCTGTGCGTCATTGAAGTAGGCTGGAACCGTAATGACCGCCTGCGTCACAGTCTCGCCAAGATAAGCCTCGGCGGTTTCCTTCATTTTCTGCAGGATGAAAGCCGAGATTTGCGAGGGACTATAGTCCTTGCCACCTGCCTTGACCCAGGCATCGCCATTCGAGCCCTTGACGATTTCGTAGGGCACCAATTTGGTGTCCTTCTTCGTAATCGGATCGTCGAAGCGGCGCCCGATCAGGCGCTTGACCGCAAATACTGTGTTGTCCGGATTGGTGACTGCCTGGCGCTTGGCTGGCTGTCCGACGAGACGTTCGCCGTCCTTGGTGAACGCCACAATCGAAGGGGTCGTGCGACCGCCCTCGCTATTTTCAATCACCTTGGGTTTGCCGCCTTCCATGACGGCGACCACGCTATTGGTGGTGCCAAGGTCGATACCGATAACCTTGCTCATAAAATCTATCCCTCTCTCGAGCCCTGTTGAGCCGTCCCTTGGGAACGTGCAATGTAAGTTTCTGAGAGGCGATATAGGTGCGCAATTTTCAACCACAAGGCTCAACCAGAAGTCTTGGAAATCAGCCGCAATGTTGAGTTCGTTACGGGACGGTAACTGGCTTGGCATCGAGCGGACGCGGCGAATTGCGACGATCATGCTGGGCCTGGGCGTGCTCTGGTTGGCGCTTTTATGGGGCACTGCCGACGGAACGATCGACCGCTTCGGACGCCCCGTCGGCGCCGATTTCAGCCAGGTCTATGCGGCCGGCCAGATGGTGTGGGCGGGCGATGCCGCCGGGGTTTGGAATTGGACCGCGCATGGCTTGGTGCAGCAAGCGATCCACGGATCGACCAATGTCGACCTTTACGGCTGGCATTATCCTCCGCCCTTCCTGCTCATCGCCGCACCGCTTGCGCTTTTACCCTATTGGGCAGCGCTGATTGTGTGGCAGACTGTGACGCTCGGTGCGTTCGCCCTGCTTGCGCGCGCCGCCATCGACCGAAAGGACTGGTGGCTCTGGATCCTCGGTGCGCCGGTCACCTTCATTTGCATCGGCCATGGACATAACGGCTTCCTCACCGCGGCGCTGTTCGGCGGCGGGATGCTCCTAATGGAAAAACGGCCCTGGGTAGCGGGGCTGCTGATCGGCGCGCTCGTCTACAAGCCGCATTTTGCGCTGCTTCTTCCACTTCTCTTGCTGGTCCTGCGCGCATGGCGCACCATTGCCGGTGCGGCAATCTCCAGCCTCGGCCTGATTGCAATCACGCTTGCCATTTGGGGCTGGCCGGTCTGGCAGGCGTTCATCGACAGCCTCGACCTAACGCGCACGGTCATACTCGAAGAAGGCCGCACCGGCTTCTTCAAGATCATGAGCGCCTTTGCCTGGGTGCGCCTCTGGGGCGGCAGCGTCCCGCTCGCCTACGCCGCGCAGCTGCTTGTAACCATCATCGCCATCGGCACGACGCTCTGGCTTGCTACCAAGGGTCGCCCCGATCTTACAAAGGCTGCCGCAGCGACCGCCGCCTTGCTGGCAACGCCCTACCTGCTCGATTATGACCTCGTCCTGCTCTTGGTCGCCACCTACTTCCTGTGGCGTGATGCGCAGACGCTCGGCTATCTCGATTGGGATCGAACCCTGATCGGCTGGAGCTGGGCCGCCCCGCTTTTTGCGCGCGTCGCGGCGCTGACCGCAGCGATTCCCCTCGGCCCGATATCGCTGATGCTGACGTTATGGGTTGCGGTACGACGCCTTAAGGCATCGCCATCCCGCCATTCACGTGAAGGGTCTGCCCCGTAATATAGCTGGCTTCGTCGCTAGCCAGATAGGCGACCGCAGCGCCGATATCGCCGCCCGTGCCCATCTTGCCCATCGGGATTCGCGACAGGATTGCATCGCGCTGCTTGTCGTCGAGCGAATCGGTCATCGCGCTTTCCATGAAGCCCGGCGCCACCGCGTTCACCGTGATCCCGCGGCTCGCGACTTCCTGCGCCAATGCCTTGCCCATGCCGACCAGGCCCGCCTTGGCCGCGACATAGTTCACCTGCCCCGGATTGCCCGTCTCACCCACGACCGAGCTGATATTGATAATGCGTCCGCCGCGCGCGCGCATCATCGGTTTGACGGCCGCACGCATCAGCCGGAAGGCAGCCTCAAGATTGACCTTGATGACCTGCTCCCATTCCTCGTCCTTCATGCGCATCGCGAGATTATCGCGCGTAATGCCCGCATTATTGACGAGAATGTCGAGCTTGCCGAGCGCCTCGACCGCCGCGGGCACGAGCCCATCGACGCTTTCCGCATCCGACAAATCGGCCACCAACGTCACGTGATCGCCGCCAAGTTCGGCGGCAAAAGCCTTGAGCTTCTCCTCGTTCGAGCCCGACAGCGCGAGGCGCGCCCCCTGCGCCGCGAGCGCCTTCGAAATCTCCGAGCCCAGCCCGCCCGATGCACCCGTGACGAGCGCGGTTTTACCTTCGAGTGAAAACATCAGACTTCCTTCGCAAATGCTTCGATATCATCCATCGACACGAGATTGACCGTCTCCGCGTCGGGCGCGATTTTCTTGACCATGGGGCCAAGCACCTTGCCGCCCACTTCGACGAACTGGGTGACACCCTGGTCGGCCATCCACGCCACGCTTTCGCGCCAGCGCACGCGGCCCGTCACCTGCGTCACCAGCTGGTCGCGGATCGCATCGACATCGGCGCCAGCCGACGCGGTGACGTTAGCAACCAGCGGGACGCTTGGGCTATGCATGCTGGCCCGACCCAGCGCTTCGGCCATGCGGTCGGCGGCGGGCTGCATCAGCGAGCAATGAAAGGGCGCCGACACCGGCAGCTTGATCGCGCGCTTGGCACCCATGTCCTTGGCGCGTTCGACGACGCGGTCGATGGCACCTGCATGGCCCGATAGCACCACCTGCCCCGGGTCGTTGTCATTGGCTACTTCGCATACTTCGCCTTCGGCGCAGGCTGCGGCAATCTCTTCTGCCATTGCGATATCGACGCCCAGCAGCGCCGCCATCGCACCGACGCCGACCGGCACCGCTGCCTGCATCGCATTGCCGCGTATGCGCAAGAGCTTGGCCGTCTCGGCCAGTGCGAACGTTCCGGCTCCGCAAAGCGCGGAATACTCGCCGAGCGAGTGGCCAGCCACAAAATCGGCATTGCCATCAAGATCGACTCCCAGCGTTCGCAACACCGCGATCGAGTGCGCCATGATTGCCGGCTGCGCGTTGGCCGTCATCGTCAGCTCGCCTGCTGGCCCCTCTGCCATCAGCTTGGCGAGATGCTGGCCCAGCGCCTCATCGACTTCGCCGAACACGTCTCGCGCGGCGCCGCTGGCGTCCGCCAACTCCACGCCCATGCCGACTTTCTGGCTGCCTTGACCCGGAAAAATAAATGCACGCATCGATGCGGACCTCCCTGTGTTTGGGCTCCGACTAGGAAGCAATGCGCGCACTGGCAAGAGCGTCTCGTCGCTTTTGCTGAACCATGCATAACGCTGCGGTCAGAAAAGGCTCACCCGACTCTTGCAATCGAATAAGCACGCACCAGATGGCGCGTCCAATAGGAATGGCACAGGGTTCAAAACCCGCCAAAAAAGGAATTGGAGTTTAGTAATGAAGAAGTTTTTGTTCGCCGCTGCAGCGGCCACCACTGCATTCGCTACGCCCGCGATGGCGCAGGACAGCCAGGCCGACTTCCACGCCGGCGCGACCGTTGGTTACCACCAGATCGAAACGATCGATTTCAACGATATCGGTATCAACGCCGAAAGCGACATTGACGGCATGACCTACGGCGGCTTTGCCGGCGTCACTTTCCCGGTGGGCGAGCAGCTGTTTGCTGGCGCCGAAGGCGAATTCCGCTTCGGCACCGATGCCATCGACAACGAATATGGCGTCAGTGGCATGTTCGGCACGATGGTCGGCGAAAACACGCGCCTCTACGTGCGTGGCGGCTACCAGTGGATCGAATATGACATCGGTTCGATCGCCGAGGACGTTGCCGACGATCTCAACCTGTCGGGCGCCGATCGCGATGCCTTCATCGCCGGCGTAATCGACGGTGTCGGCAATGACGACAATGACAGCGGCTTCCTCGTGGGCGCCGGTGCGGACATCGGTCTTGGCGAAGCGGCGTTCCTTCGCCTTGGCGCCGACACGATCGAATTCGACACGCTGCGCCTGACCGCGGGTGTCGGCATCAAATTCTAGGTCTTCCCCCAGACCCGGAAGAAAGGGGTCGGGCGCGTTCCTGCGTCCGGCCCCTTTTTATTGGCCGGCGGGCGGCTGCGCGAACCGGGCCTGCGGCAGATATCGCCGCAGTTTCGAGGCAAAGCTGCGCAGGCATACTTCGCTCGTTCCCAATGGACCGGGCTCATACGCGCCGCTTTCCATGCCCGCCTGCACGCGCTCGATCAGCACCGTGTCCTCGGCATTCACCTGCCTGTTGATCCGCCAGTTGAGATAGCGTGCTGCACGCATCTCGCGCCGATTATCGGGCAGCGCGTAGCTGATCTCGCGGATCACCGTTTCGGTTGGGCTGACGGGCAGGAATTGCATGTAGTCCACCTGGTCCGGGTATATGTCGAACGCGACGTTGGGAAACAGTTTGAAATAGATCCACTTGCGCCGATGGGACGGCGGCAAATGCGGCACCTCGGGAAGGAAATGCTGGTAGGCCCGCTCTGACGGATTGGCCGATGGCGTATCGCGCAAATCGCCCCACATCTTGTCGGCATGTTCGCGCGCCTCGATGCCATAGCTCTTGCCGAACAAGCGCGTCAGCCCGGGATGCCCTACCGAAATATGTAGCCCGTCCGAATAATTGTCGGCGATGGTTTTCCAATTCAATCGCCGCGGCCTGAGCGTTACCCGCCCGATCGGCTCCAGTTCCTCGAAGCGGTAAGGCGCGATTTCGTCCTGGTATGGCGCCATCATCTCGGCCACGCTCGGAGCGCCGCGTTCCAGCGTCACGAAGTAGAAGCCCTGCCATTCTTCCAGCGCCACCGGCTTAAGTCCCAGCCGTTCCTCATCGAGCGCCGGATAATCGGCGCGGCTCGGGACGCCCTTGAGCGCTCCCTCGCGGCTCCAGCTCCAACCATGATAGGGGCAGGTCAGCAGCTTGGCACAGCCACCGTGGTCATCGACGATCCGGCTGCCGCGATGGCGGCAGACATTATGGAACGCGCGCACCGCTCCATCGTCGCCGCGGATGACGATCACGCTCTCGCCAAGATAGTCGAGCTTGCGCCAGTCGCCGGGGTTTGGGATTTCGCTCACGTGGCAAACAACCTGCGGCGCGGCCCTCAGGAAAGCGTTTTTCTCGGCTTCGAAGAATCCAGCGTCGTGATAGACCCAGCCGGGAAGGCTCTCACCAGCCTGCGGATCGGGCTCTTCAAGACGTCGCGTCGCCATGTCCAAGGGCTTGCCACAGCGCGATAATTCCGGCAATGGGCGCCTCGCAGCATCGGACGGAAGCGATTCCGCCCCCACTTGTTGCATCGAATGACTAGACGACAGCCGGAGGGGCGTTTGCATGGTGCAGCGTCAGCGATCGGCCAAAATGAGAGAAGAAGCATGGCGCTCTATGAGCACATCTTCCTCGCGCGTCAGGACCTTGCGCAAGCGCAGGTCGACACGATGACCGAGGAAGCGACCAAGATCATTGCCGATAATGGCGGCAAGGTGGTCGACACCGAAAATTGGGGCCTCAAGTCGATGGCCTACAAGATCCAGAAAAATCGCAAGGCGCATTATGTGATGCTCCGCCTCGACACGCCGCCCGCGGCGATCGCCGAACTGGAACGCCTCACCCGCGTCAACGAAGACATCGTGCGCTACATGACCATCAAGGTTGAAGAGCACGAAGAAGGCCCCTCGGCCATGATGCGCAAGGAAAAGCGCGGAAAGAAGGAGCGTAACTAATGGCCCGTCCGTTTTTCCGCCGCCGCAAGTCCTGCCCGTTTTCCGGCAAGGACGCGCCCGTCATCGATTACAAGGACGTCCGCCTGCTTCAGGGGTTCACCTCCGAGCGTGGCAAGATCGTCCCGTCCCGCATCACCGCAGTGTCGGCCAAGAAGCAGCGCGAACTCGCCAAGGCGATCAAGCGCGCGCGTCACATCGGCCTCCTGCCCTACCTCGTGAAGTAAGGAGAACTCGACATGGATGTGATCCTGCTTGAACGCGTCGAAAAGCTTGGCACCATCGGTGACGTTGTCACCGTGAAGAACGGTTATGCCCGTAACTTCCTGCTGCCCAACAAGAAGGCCCTGCGCGCCAACAAGGCGAACAAGGAAATCTTCGAAGCCAATCGCGAGCGTCTCGAAAAAGAAAACGCCGAAAAGCGCTCGGGCGCCGAGGCCGAAGGCAAAAAGATGGACGGCACCACGCTGGTCCTCATCCGCCAGGCCTCGAACACCGGCCAGTTGTACGGCTCGGTGTCGACCCGCGACATGGTCACCAGCATGAAGGAAGAAGGCTTCGACATCGAACGCAGCCAGGTCCAGCTGGTCCGCCCGATCAAGACCATCGGCATGCATGACGTGAATGTCGTGCTGCACCCCGAGGTCACCATCGTGGTCAAGGCTAACGTGGCCCGTTCGCCTGAAGAAGCCGAACTGCAGGCGCAGGGCGTCGACATCATCCAGCAGATGCTGGAAGATGAAGAAGAAGCGATCAAGGAAGCTGCCGAAGATGCAGCGCCGACGCTTGAGCCCGGCCAGGTCATCAACGAAGATGGCGAAGTCGAGCCTGCCGATGGTCCGGCTGTCGAGTCCGTGGAAGTTGTCGAAGCCGGCGCCGAAGCCGGTGACGAAGCTGGTGACGAAGCCGTTGCCGATGCAGCTCCCGAAGTGGAGGCTTCCGACGAGGAGGCCAAGAAGTCCGGCGAGGAAGAGTAAGCCTCGTCAGCTTCATCGCAGAATGAAAACAGGCCGTCCGCTCTTCAGCGGGCGGCCTTTTTCATTGCGGAACGCCGAACGCTCTTCGCCCGTTATGTCCTTGAATAAGGAGATAAAGAATGAGCAAGCACAAAGACGACAAACCCGAAGTCATGGAACGCCTGGAAGCGATGGAAGTCGATACGTTCGATCCCGTCGAGTATCAGGAAGAGGGCCAGGGCAAGCCGCACAAGGGCCTCAAGAAAGAGCTCAAGAAAGACGCGCGCCGCCGATGAAGAAACGCAAGCCACTGGAACGCGAACAGGTAGCCAATGAAATGGCACCGGCGCTTCGGCGCGTTGATCGCATGGCTGCACTCGCCCCCGTTCGACCCAAAGCCGGCCCCTCGCCCGGCAAGCCGATCTAGGCTGCCCAGGGCTTGCGAGGTGGTGACACGGCGCGGGTCAGCGCCCCGATCAATTCCGCCTCGAGCTTTGTTGTTTCGAACGTTGGCGACACACCAAGCTCGTCGCGAATCCTAGTCGCAAACTCGCGGTAGCGCTTGCGTATCGCTGCGGCATGGCCGCATTGATATTCGGCCACCATCGCAAATTGCAGGAAATCCTCATTGAGCGGGTCGATCCGTTGCAACCTGCGGATCAAAGGAAGCAATTTGGGCCCATGCCCGAGATCCAACTGCTGGCGTACGTGTGCGGCCGCTTCTTCTACCATAGCTTCTGTCAGGCGAGCGCGTTCCTGCGCGAGCCAGCTATCGAAACTTTCGGAGATACCGTCCAGGTCTTCGAGCGGCTCACATTCGCCGTCATCATCATCGCCCACGCTTAACCCTGCAATGCGGACCGCATTTTCATCAAGTCGCGCATGGTGGCGATCGGCGATAATGGGCGAAGCGTCGCAGCCCGTAGCGCTGCGTACATCGCACAGTGCTTGGCGCAAGCTGGCGCGGGCATGCGCTTCGTCGCTTTCCTGCCAAAGCATGGCCGCAAGTCTATCTCGCGGCACATTTTGCCCCTGTCGCCCGGCCAGGTATGCCAGCAGCGCACAAGCCTTGCGGCTTTGCGGCGTGACATTGCGCCCGCTCTGGATGTCGTGGATCGAAAAGCAGCCGGTCAGTCCCAGCTCCCAACGGCAGTTTGCCTCTGCATTCCCCGGCGCGGAAGCCATGAGCTCCCCTCCTGTTCGTGCCGTGACGCAAGCACCGGATTACGTTTGTAGGCGGCGGCACGCGCGGGGCTAGGGGTACTTCGATGAACGGACGTAAGCTTCCGGCAATCGGTCGACAATTGTCGATGAACTGCCTTTAACGGATGCGCGATGGGCGCAAGGAGCCTGCCGGTCCCTTGCGCCCACGTCCCTTGGAACAGGTCGTTAACGGTTGCTGGCGGCAACCACGAACGCTGCATCCACGGCATAAGCAAAGCCTTGAGCGGCACGATCGTGCAACGCATCGGCCTGCGCATATCCGTCGGCACGCGCAGTGGAATAACATTGCTGGCGCGCGGCGCGCTCGGAAAGCGTCGCTTGGTAATGCACCAGGCACATATCCTTGGCTGCGCCGCGAACCCGCTGCTTGAGCGTGTTCAGTCCGGCCTTGTCGGAGAGGTTGAGGTCTCCATAGACGACGCGCGCCTGGGGTGCATCGGACGAGCCGAAAACGGTGACCGGTTCGGCGATTGCGGGGGTGGCCAGGGATAGGGTTGCGGCGGCGATCAGAAACGTTTTCATCATTGCTCTCTCCATTTCTCGGACCGGCCAGTGGGGGCGACCGGATGCGAAGAGAGGTAGCGCGTGGCCATAGGGCCAGCCGTTCCTTTACCGTCAAAAAACCGTCGAACTAACCGCCGTTTGTCGATTGATGGGGCATGCCGACAGCATATGCACGACGTCCTAGTCGCGCGGCGCACCCATCTTTTCGAAAAAAGCGCGCTCGCGCGCCACCGAACCGGCAAGGCACGGATGCGCCAGCATTGAATCCGTCCATGCTTTCACTCTTGCAAAGCGCCCCTCGTCGATACTGACGCCCGCGTGGCTAAGATTTGCAAAAGGGCTGGCGAGCGAAATGTCGGCCAGGCTGAGCGAATCGCCGACCAGAAATGATCCCGCGTCAGGGACTTCGCGTTCAAGGTAGTCGAGGATGACCGGCAATTCGTCGGCTTCGGCCTTGTCTGCCATCTCGTCATCCCCAGGCATCTTCATGAAGACCGGGGCCACGACGCGGTTGAAGAAAATCTTGCCGCCAGTCGGCATCAATACCGTGTCGGCATATTTGTCCCACCAGATCACGCGACCCCTGTCCTCCGCCGCGCCTGGGATCAGTGTCGGTTCGGGATGCCGTGCCTCTATATAATGGCAAATCGCACTACTATCGGCGAGTTTGTAGCCGTCATCGTCGATCGCCGGCATCTTGCCGAGCGGGCTCGCTGCGCGAAAGTCGGGGTCAGGATCCTGAAATCCGACGGACTTCAGGTTGAAGTCGACCCCCTTGACCGTAAGCACCGCGATGACCTTGCGCACAAACGGGCTCATGCTCGACCCATAGACAATCATCAATTGTGCTCCCTCGATCCGATCAGTTTATCCGGTAATAATCGGCGACCCGATCAAGCGCTAGGGTCAGCACCAACTTGCCCGAGCGCGCGGGCCATCCAAGCGCGGTTTCCGCATCGCGCATCCCCTCGCCGGCACACGCAATCCGCCACAAGATATCGCCCAAACCGGGCCCCGCCTGGTGTAGCGCTTCCTCGAAGCGCCGCTTGGCATCGAGTGCACCTGCACCAAGGTCGGGCGCGCTACCGCGCGAACGGTCGCGGGTCGCAGGCATTGCGTCCCAGCGCATGGTAATCCGGCTGCCGAGCTGCGCGCGTTCCCAATCGCAGCGCAATTTCTCACCGGCCGCGAACTGCCGTTCGGAGACGTGGCCGCGCGCGCGCAGCCAACCGAGCGGACTTTCAAGTCGATTGACCGTGACGCTGCGTTTCCCGGCGTCGCGGCGACCGCCGGCTACTTCGCCTTGTAGTGCCACGTCTTCGAGCCATCTATTAGCGCGCGCCGTCATGTCATTTCTCCTGTTTGCCGGTTCGAATCGAAGAAAGGACTTGCCATGAACGGTTATCTGTAGGACAGAAGAAAAACCGATTTGGTTCAAGAGGTGAACGATGATCAGCCGAATTCGTGACGTTCGCAAAGCAAAGCGCATGACGCTCGACGACGTCGCCAAGGCATGTGATCCACCCACGACACCCCAAACGATCGGGCGCCTCGAAACCGGGATGCGCACTTTGTCCGTCGACTGGATCAACCGCATCGCCGCCGCATTGGGGGTCGAGGCAAGCGCGCTGGTGGTGAGTGAAGATCGCGAAGATATCGGCATTGCTGCCGTGCTTGGCGCCAACGGCGTGAGGGCCCCGCGCCGAGCGGGCATCGTCGTGCCCCCCAGCGCTTCATCGGACCAGGTCGCCATCAGCGTCGCAACCGGGATCGGCGACTATCGTGCCGGCGATGAAATCTGGTGTCGCAAGGTCGCGCCTGCCGATTACGGCAAAGCCTTGAACCGGGACGTTCTTGTCCCTCGACCCGCGGGCCGCTTCCTGTTCGGCCGCCTGATCGACCAGGGAGATGGTCAGTTGTTGATCCTGCCGCTGGGCGCTGGCCAACGGCAAAGCGTGGTCAAGGATCCGGAATGGGCCGCAGTAGCGGAAACGCTGGTGCGTAAACTTTAGGCGCCTTTGACGTCTTCCAGGGTCTCGAGCACTCCGCGCCCCTCCTTTTTGCCGATCGTGCTGAGCGTGCCATCGGCTTCCAGCACCACCGCAGCCACCTCGTCCAATCGCCCGAACCCGCCATCGCGTAGAACCTGCATGAGATCGCCGCGCGTCACGCGCTCGTCCTTGAGCGCCTGTTCATCGATGACGCCGTCCTTGAGCAGGATGCGAGGGCAAGCGCGGATCAGGTCCTGAAAAGCATTCGATCGCACCGACAACCAGCTCACCATCGTCTGCATTACGATCAGCACCCCCATCGCCAATGCTGCCTGCGCAAGCGCAAGGTCTGTCGCAGTCAGCGCGTTGGCAAGGATCGAGCCGATCGCGATCGTCACGACGAAATCGAAGGCGTTGAGCTTGGCAAGGCTGCGTTTGCCGCCAAGGCGCAGGAACAGGATGAGCAGACCATAGGCAACAAGCCCGGGGCCAAGCACGCGTAACAAGTTCTGGGGATCAGCTAACCACATGCAGCCTCAACGGATTGGCGTGCACAATGTGCCATGGTGGGCGGTGACGGGCTCGAACCGCCGACCCTCTCGGTGTAAACGAGATGCTCTACCAACTGAGCTAACCGCCCTTATTGCGAGCGGCTCCCTAGCCGCAATGACGGGCCTCGCGCAAGCCTCAAGCCTGGGCGTTGGCGAAATAAGCGTGCATGGCCGCGCGCGCATCGGGCTCCAGCTCCAGGAAGACCCGCCGTCCGTCTCGCGCATCGGGGCGCCTGCGAAAGATCTCGCGCTGGCACATCGTGCGGATCCAGCGCAGCGCTGTCGTTGGCGGCACATTGGCGGCCATGCAGAGCGCACTGACAGGCACGTCCTGCCGCTTGAGGTCTGCCTCGGTCAGCTCCAGCAGCATGTCCCACGCCGGGTCGGAGAATAAGGTGCGATCGAAATGGTCGAAGCGCCTGCGACGCGCCTGGATTTCGCGCCGCACTTGTTCGGCATGAACGGACCCAGGCGACGCTGCGGGTTTATCGGTTCTCACCGCCGGCCCGCTTGGCTGCGTCAGCATGGCAAGCGACGAAGCTATTCGCGCCACTTCCTGCGCAAGCCGCTCCAGATCGGCGCCTACTCCGGCCTCATTGGCCTCGCGGGCACCGGAAAGCAGCGCCTTGTTGCGCGCCTGCAGCAACGCGAGCGCGGTCATCTTCTCGCCGACATCGGGATCGACCAGTATTTCCACTTCGGCGCCATCCAGCCGCGCGGTGGTCATGTCGAGCATCGCGTACGGAATGACGATTGTCGCCGGAACGCCGCAAAGCGCATTCTCCAGTCCCGACAGCCAGGTCTCGATCTGGGCATCATCGCGTGACAATTCGATCCACACCGGCGCCCCCGGCCCGTCGAGCCTCGCAGTTTCAACCCGTTGCGGCCTGGAGACGGCCACTCCCTCACCCATCAGGAACACATAGGCCTCGCGGCCATTCCTGTCCTCGTCACTGATCAAAAGGATCTGTCCATCGCGCTCACGCGCATATTCGGGCCCGGCCATCACTTCCCCACGGGTGCGCAGGCGCTTGCATGCCGCGCGCTGCCATTGTCCGAGCAGCGCCGAGACTAGTCCGTAATGGAGCGAACACAACCGTCTCGCCACCATTTCGGACATTCATTTAGCCGCCCGCTTACGCCTGCGCGCCTACGCCCGCGCCATGGACGTGATCCCACCCACGCACCGAGCCGCCGCTCGCGCGCAATGGCTCAACGCCTTGGAAGCTGCGCTCGATCATTGCGACGCGCTCGCCCGTACGCTGCGCAATTGCGCGGAGGATAGTCAGCAGGCCGAAGTGCTGCGCCGCGATATTGCCGCCGCAAAGGAAGAGATTTCGCGCATCCGCCGCGCGCGTCCGTTGGGCATTGGCGAGAACAGCCGACCTGTCGCCCAGTCCAGCCTCGCTACATGGCGCGGCAACCGGATCGACTAGGCGTTGATCGCGGGAGCCTTCCAGCCGCCCGTCGCGCAGAAACCGGGATTAAGATAGGCCTTCTTGCCATACTGCAGCGGCGTGCCGTCCATGCCGTCGCACCGGCCACCTGCGGCAAGCAAGATTGCGTGACCCGCAGCAGTGTCCCATTCGCTGGTTGGTCCGACGCGCGGATAGATGTCGGCTTGCCCTTCGGCGAGGATTGTGAACTTCAGGCTCGAACCAAATTCCTCGCGTTCCACCGGCTCTCCTGGGAAAGCGCGCTCCAGATAGTCGATCGCTCCTTGCGTGAAGTGCGAGCGGGAGGTTAGCGCGACCAGAGGACGGCCACGGTCGCGGGTGGAAATGGCGCGTCGCTGCCCGTCAACCTCAACGAGCGGACTGCCGCCTGCACGCCCCAGATGCAGTTTGCCCGACGCCGGCGCGAAGATGACGCCGAGTGTCGGGACGCCGTTTTCGATCAGCCCGATATTGACGGTGTAATCGGGTCGGCCCTCGACGAAGGCCTTGGTTCCGTCGAGCGCATCGACAAGGAAGAAAGTGTCTTCATGGGGCGGGATATTTCCCGCCTCGACTTGCTCTTCGGCGACCACCGGCACATCGGGCACAAACCGGCGCAACGCATCGAGGAGTACCGCTTCCGACGCATGATCGGCGTCGGTCACGGGCGAAGCATCGGTCTTCTTTTCGGCGGTGAAGCCCTTGCGAACCACCTCGAGGATGACGGCGCCCGCTTCGCGCGCCGCCTCCCCGAGCTGGTTCATCAATTTCTCGTCGGCGATCAACGCGGCGCCATGCGGATACCGCCATCGAGGCGAATGGCTTCCGCGTTGAGATAGGGCGTCGCACAGATGAAGGACGCGAGGTCCGCATATTCCTCGGCCTTTCCGAGGCGCTTGGGAAACGGCACCTGCTGACCCAGCGCGTCCTGCACCTTTTCGGGCATCATCGCGACCATCGGCGTCTTGAATACGCCCGGCAGGATGGTGTTGACGCGCACGCCGTCATTCATGAGGTCGCGCGCGATCGGCAGCGCCATCGCCAGCACGCCGCCTTTGGAGGCCGAATACGCCGCCTGTCCGATCTGCCCGTCCTGCGCCGCGACGCTGGCGGTATTGATGATGCAGCCACGCTCGCCGTCTTCCAGCGGGTCAAGACCGACCATACCCTGCGCCGAATGCGCAATGCATCGGAACGAGCCGATAAGGTTGATGTTGATGGCCAGCTCGAACTGGATCATCGGGTAGAGCAGTCGCTCGCCCGTTTCCTTGTTGGTGCCGACCGTCTTGGCGGCATTGGCCACGCCCGCGCAGTTGACCAGGATGCGCTCCTGCCCATGCGCTTCTCGCGCTTTTTCGAACCCGGACTTAACGCTGTCGTCGCTGGTCACATCGACTTCGCAGAACACACCGCCGATTTCGTCGGCGACCTTCGCGCCAGCATCCGCGTTGCGGTCAAAAATCGCGACCTTCGCACCCTGCGAGGCGAGCTTGCGCGCCGTAGCTTCACCGAGCCCCGAGGCGCCGCCGGTCACGACTGCGGCCATGCCATTCACGTCCATCCGTCCATCCTTTGCATATTGTGAACTCGCCCCCGCTTAGGCGGGCGCGCACGGAATGCCAAGCCGCCCCTGCCCCGACTGCTCCGAGGGCCGAGATTCGACCGACTCGACCCCAAAGGTGTATGATGCGCAGCGGCTATCAAGGAGAGCCGCCATGCCACATCCATATCTACATGCACTGCTTGGCGCCGCTGCCGCCAGCCTGTTGGCGAGCGCCGCCGGTGCCGGTCCCGTCTTCCTCAAGATCGACGACATCGAAGGCGAGTCCACCGACGCCGATCACAAGGACTGGATCGTCATTGAATCGGTCAGCTTCCCCAGCGCTTCGCCCGATGGCGAATTCTGGTTCGAAGGGTTGCGGCCAGGCGCCGCGCAAGACGCCAAACCGCGGCTGCGAGCGCGAAGCCGCCAAGTGGAGCGGGCCAGTCCGCGGCTGAGCCAGGCATCCAACAGCGGCAAGGCCAAGGTCGTAATGCACCGCCCGCTAGCCAAGGGCACTCCGCTGATGGTCGTTGCCGGTCACTTCGCCAGCTGCAAGCCGGGCCAGATGCACGACGCCTTGCGCATCCGTTCGGACGATGGCGAATGGCTGCTGACGGGGGCGCGAGTAGAAGGTTGTGCCAAGACCATTGCGTCCAGCGGCGACGCCGATGACCGTCCGACCGAAGAAGTGGCCTTCTATTACAACAAAATCGCCTTCAGCTATGACAAGCGCGATCCCGTGATCAAAGGCAGCAAGATAAACGAGAATTAGGCGTCCTCAGATACCGCTTCGACCCGCGCCAGCAGCGTTTCCACCTGAACCTGCTGGCCGGGTTCGGCAGCCAACTCGGTGATCGCGCCATCGAAGGGCGCGGTAAGCGAATGCTCCATCTTCATCGCTTCTAACGTCATCAACTTTTGTCCTGCGACAACCTTTTCGCCTTCGGAAATATCGACATTGATGACTTTTCCGGGCATCGGGGCGAGAATGGCACCGTCGCTGGCGATACCCGCGGCCCCTGCCCGCGTCGACAACGCAAATTCGGTCGCTTCGCCATCGACGAACAGCACGACGCGCTCACCGTCATCGAAGCCGGAAGCCGGGAGTGTCTCAGTAGAGTCAGCCAGATCGATCGAGCGCGTTTCACCTTTGTACGTTAGCGATACGGAGGTGCGAGGAGCCGCATTCATTCGAAATCCCGCCAGCGGCTGCGCGTCCGGCTCGGCGACTGCAATCATTGCCGCAGTCTGCCAGTGCGCATCAGTCGGACCTGATCGTGGTATCAGGTCTTCTTCGTGCGCTGCAATGAAGCCCGTATCCAGCTTCGCATCGACGAAGTCGTCATGCGTTACCGCGCGCTTCAGGAAGGCCGCGTTGGTGCGCACCGGCCATATTTCCAGCTCTTCGATCAGCATCGAAAGTTTGCCGATGGCATTTTCTCGGTTCCGGCCGTGCGCAACCAGCTTTGCGATCATCGGGTCATAGTGAGGACTGATGTCGTCGCCTTCTTCGACACCGGTTTCGACTCGACCGACGTCACCCAACTCGAAATGCTCCAGCTTTCCAGTCGACGGCAGAAACCCAGACGCCGGGTCTTCGGCGTATAGCCGCGCCTCGATCGCATGACCGTTGATGCTGAGCTCGTCCTGCCCCAGCGGCACCTTCTCTCCCGCAGCAGCGCGCAGCTGCCATTCGACCAGGTCGACGCCGGTAATCTCTTCGGTCACCGGATGTTCGACCTGCAGGCGGGTGTTCATTTCCATGAAGTAGATGCGGTCGGCGCGTAGACCTTCGGATGCGTCCGCGATGAACTCCACCGTGCCCGCGCCTTCATAATTCACTGCTTCGCCCGCACGCACCGCAGCCGCGCACACTTCGGCGCGTGTTTCCTCATCCATGCCGGGCGCTGGCGCTTCCTCGATCACCTTCTGGTGGCGGCGCTGGAGCGAGCAATCGCGTTCGAACAGGTGCACCACGGTACCATGGCTGTCGCCGAACAGCTGCACCTCGATATGGCGCGGGCTTTCGATCCATTTTTCGAGGATCACGACATCGTTACCGAAGCTCGCCTTGGCCTCGCGCCGGCAACTTTCCAGCGCGTCTTCGAAATTCCCGGGATCATCGACCTTGCGCATGCCCTTGCCGCCGCCCCCCGCGACCGCCTTGATCAGCACCGGATAGCCGATCTTTTCGGCTTCGGCCTTCAACGTCGCGACCGACTGGTCATCGCCCATGTAGCCCGGCGTCACGGGCACCCCAGCCTCAGCCATCAGTTTCTTGGCGGCGTCCTTCAAGCCCATCGCGCGGATGCTATCGGGCTTGGGGCCGACCCACACCAGCCCCGCATCGATTACCGCCTGCGCAAAGTCCGCATTTTCAGACAGGAAACCATAGCCAGGGTGGATCGCCTCGGCGCCCGTTGCCTTGGCCGCCGCGATGATCTTGTCACCGCAAAGATAGCTCTCGGCCGAAGGCGCCGGTCCGATGCACACCGCCTCGTCCGCCATGCGGACGTGCAGCGCTTTCGCATCGGCCTCCGAATAGACGGCGACGCATTCGATCCCCATGGCCTGCGCAGTGCGCATGACCCGGCACGCAATCTCGCCGCGATTGGCGATCAGGAGTTTTGCAAACATGGGCCATCGCTTATCGGGCAGAGCGGTCGTGGTCTAGGGGGCGCAGGCCTCCGGGAAGATGTCGCCGCGGATCGTCTGGCCCTCGCGCATGCCGCCGAGCACATTGCGCCAGCCGTACCAGCTTCCTTCAGGGTTGAACCGCATGACGATAAAGCTCGCCTCCTGCCCGGGCGCGATCCGCCCAACGTCGCGTTCGGGAAAAGCCAGCTCGATACCGTTGGTAGTGCCGATTTCGATCAACTCCGCGCCCGAATACAGCCCGGTCGAATGCAGTATGTCGAGTTCGCTGAGCGCTGTCGCGCCGCCGCGGTCGGCGCCCGCTGCGATGCGCACGCCTGCCGCCATCAACAGCGACAGATTGTGCCGCCAGATCCCCCGCGCTGCTTCCAGCTCCTCGCCGAAAAGAGCGTTGAAGCCCACCGCCAGCGTCGGCACCACGAAAACCTCGTTTTGCGCCGCGATGGCCGCGTCTTCGGCGGTGATCATCAGCCGCTCGGGGTCCTCCCCGCGAGGCCACGCGCCCGGCATGTGCACCATTGCATGCACGCCCGCTTCCGCGGCGAGCCGGAAATCGGCGCGGCTGTTGACATGAACAACAGGATGCAGTCCGGCTTCGCGCGCGAAATGCACGGCATGGCGGAAATTCTTGGCGGTCAGGCCGGTGGAGTCCGGTTGTTCGTGATGGGTCAGATAGAGTTTGATATGGCTCGCGCCCTGCCGCTTCACTTCGGCAACGGCGGCGCGTGCGTCTGCCTCGTTCGACACCTCGTGATAGGCCCGTCCGGCAAGCTCTTCCTTGCTCATCGGGTAAACGCCCCAGTCGACCAGTTGTTCGTACAGCGGGCGCGGATGGCCGCCTGCTCCGGTCAGGCCGCCGCCCGTATAGCTGCCATCGACCGTCTCATGACTGGTCGGAAGCGCGTCATCGAAACGGATGTTGTTGGGGTTCAGCACGAAATAGATGCCCTGATCGAGATAGTCCGAATGACTGCGCGCACCCGATGGGCGCGGTTCATCGATCATATGCGTGTGGACGTCCGCCAAAGGCGGCAGGATCGTCCAGCGGGCCGCATTCAACCGCTCGGCACCTTCGGGCACATGCGTGACAAAACGCCCATTGGAAACCGCGAGGTCGCGTGTCTCGAAGCCTGTCCCAGTGAAGACAGTCGCGCCTTCGAGGACGATGTCGCAGCGCGCCGCGTCCTGCGCCAATGCGGCTTCGCTGCCGAGCGTCGCATAAATCCCCGCACTTGCTCCCAGTAACAGCCAGATCCGATAGGTCATCCACATGCCAAAATTCCTTTCGCCGCGCTTATGATCGTCGAGCCGGTACGCTTCCGGGAAAAGCTGCGAATCGACACAATCTTCGGTGAACGGACAGTCTAAAGTGTGCGTTCGCGCAGGATTTTGGCACCGGCGCGGCTGGCAATGACGGAGTCGCTGCCTGCCAGATGCACGCTGATTCGTCCCGAACCCGCCGGTTCGCACCGCACCACGCGATCGAGGTTGACGATGGCCGAGCGGTGCACGCGCACGAAGTTATCGGGCAGGTCGCTTTCAAATTCGCCGAGACGACGGCGCACGAGGTGATCGCCTTTGGCGGTACGCACTTCGCAATAATCGTCCGCCGCGACAATGGCGATGATCTCTCCGGGTTCGATCGTCACCATTTCATCGCCGGTCCTGAGCAGAAGTCGCTCGGGCAATTTGCGTGTAGGCTCGTCTACCGGCATGGCTGGTTCCTTGATCGCCGCGTGCACCAGTCCCGCCAATGCGCCGTAAAGGGCAAAGCCCTGGAAATATTGCCACAAAAAGGCGGGCCCGCGGAACGGCTCGATTTGCGCGCCGGTCGCCAGGCTGCCATAGGACCACCCCTGCATGGTGATATTTATGATATACCAGGCCAGTGCGAAAACCGCGCCCGCCAACACGTGAAAGCCCAGCAACGCGCTCGGCGAGAAACGTGGCAGCCACCGCTTCATCGGCCATGCAAACAAAGCGCCGGTGATAAAAGCGCTGAGCGTGTTGATAATGGTCGAAGGCAGCACCCGCGGATTGAGGTTTCCGCCCGAGAAGATCAGGTAATAGCCCAAAGTGAGCAAAAGCAGCCCAAGCCCCCACGGCAAGAGGATCGGCGCGCGCCTGAAGGCGGCAGCAAGCTTGGTGTCGAATCTGTTCATCGCCGCAGCCACGCTAGCGCATGGCGCGCAGATGCCAAGATTCTAGTGTTTTGCCTGTCGAATGATTTCGCCGGTAATCGAAAACACGGCACTGCCAGCGACCAGACCGAGCAAGAGAGCCAGCCCCGACAGGGTGGACGCCCATGCCTTCGCTGTCTCGGACAAGAAATTCACGCTGCGGAAAACCGCGAAGCCCATCGAGCTGCCTGCCATCAGGATCGAATAGCGCCCCAATACCGCGCCGACGTATCCGCTCTGTTCGCGACAACGCCGCGCTTCGTCGCGCACCCAGCCGTAGCCGCCGCGCAGCACTTCCGGGATTTCCCGTCGAAGGTAAGAGATAAGGATCACGACGAGCGCGATCAGAGAGGAGATACGGATCAAGTTGATCTCGGCGGCAGGCGCGCTGATGAGTTCAGTCATCGTCAGCGCTTCCGTGCCAGCAGGATCAGCAAGGTGACAGTGAAGAGGAAGAAGACACCAGCAAGGCCCGCATAGGCCGCAAAATAGTCCTCCGTCGGCCAGCAGGACGCGCTGCGCGCACCCTCGCACGCCCGCCCGTCATGCGCTTGAAACGCTAGCCATGCGAGCACCAGCGTCGGCAGCCCAAACAGCCCGACAATTCCGGCGAAAGCGCAACCTTTGTTGGTGGAGTGGCGATATCGAACTTCAGACACTGATCTTGGCCCATATCAGATGGCCGGGGCCTTGGTCATTTCCGTTGAGATAACCGAGCAACGCCTCCAGCACGTCTTCCCGGTCAACCTTGTCCACGGGGAGCGGGCCGCCCTCCTTTTCGGCGCGATAATGGTGTTCCGCGCCGCCCGTCCGTTTTTCCAACCACCAGCCGTCATCATGGGCAAGCGTTTGCATATAATGATCTTCGTCGTTCTCGATTATGACAAAGCGATTTCGCGTCGCATCGGCCGCGCTTTCCAATGCGGCCCGAACGTCCTCAGCGTCAGGATTGTCGGACCAGCCATGCCGAGTGCGCATCAACATTGATTACATCCTGAACACGCCGAATTTCGGCTGGTCGGGTACGGACGCATTCAAGCAGGCCGCGAAGGCCAGTCCCAACACGTCGCGCGTCTGCGCTGGATCGATAATACCGTCGTCCCACAGCCGCGCGGTGGCGTGCCAGGGGTTGCCCTCATCCTCATATTTCTGGCGGATCGGGGCCTTGAATTCTTCGGCTTCTTCCGCGCTCCATTTGTCTGCATCGCGGTGCACGGTCGCGAGCACGCTTGCCGCCTGCTCCCCGCCCATCACGCTGATGCGCGAATTGGGCCAGCTGAACAGGAAATTGGGCGAATAGGCCCGCCCCGCCATGCCATAATTGCCCGCGCCAAAGCTGCCGCCGATCAACACCGTGATCTTGGGCACCTGCGCGGTCGCCACCGCGGTCACCAGCTTGGCGCCGTGTTTGGCGATTCCCTCGGCCTCGTATTTGCCGCCCACCATGAAGCCCGAGATATTCTGCAGGAACAGCAGCGGGATCTTGCGCTGCGCGGCCAGCTCGATGAAGTGCGCGCCCTTCACCGCGCTCTCTGAGAACAGCACACCATTATTGGCGAGGATAGCGACCGGTATGCCATGGATATGCGCAAAGCCGCACACCAGCGATTGCCCGTACAGCGCCTTGAACTCGTTAAACTCCGAGCCGTCGACAATCCGCGCAATCACTTCGTGGACGTCATAAGGCGCGCGCACGTCTTCAGGAATGATCGAATAAAGCTCTTCAGGATCGAACTTCGGCGGGCGGGCTTCGGCAAAGTTGAGATCCGCATTTTCTGCCCCGCCGGGCACGGTCGACAAAATATCGCGAACTATGGTCAGTGCGTGCTCGTCATTCTCGGCGAGGTGATCGACCACGCCAGATTTCTTGGCATGGAGCGCGCCGCCGCCCAGGTCCTCGGCCGAAATCTCTTCGCCCGTCGCGGCCTTCACCAGCGGCGGCCCGGCAAGGAAGATCGTGCCCTGTTCCTTCACGATGACGCTCTCATCGCTCATCGCGGGCACATAGGCGCCTCCCGCGGTGCAGCTGCCCATGACGCAAGCGACCTGCGGAATGCCCTTCGCGCTGAGGTTGGCCTGGTTGTAGAATATCCGCCCGAAATGATCGCGGTCGGGAAACACCTCCGCCTGGTGCGGCAAGTTCGCGCCGCCGGAATCGACGAGGTAGATGCACGGTAAACGGTTCTGCTCGGCAATTTCCTGCGCGCGCAGGTGTTTCTTCACCGTCATCGGGTAATAGGTACCACCCTTCACGGTGGCATCATTGCACACGATCATGGCCTGCCGGCCCGATACGCGGCCGATGCCGGCGATCACGCCAGCGCCCGGTACTTCGCCGCCATACATGTCGCACGCCGCCAATTGCCCGATCTCCAGAAAGGGCGAGCCCGGATCGAGCAACCGCTCGACCCGATCGCGCGGCAGCAATTTGCCGCGCGACAGATGCCTTTCGCGCGAACGTTCTGAGCCACCCACGGCGGCCTCGGCGACGTCTTCGCGCAATTTCTGCGCGAGTTCACGGTTATGCTTGGCGCGGGCCTTTGCTTCGGGCCCGTCCATGTCGATCTTGCTGGTCAGGGTCGGTGCACTCATGGCCTAGCGGCCTAGCGAACCGGCTTCGACTTGCAAAGCTATTGCGCGATATTCCGCTCGGCGCGCTCCTTGACATAGGCGATTATGGCGTCGCGTTCGCGGTCGGTCAGGTAGGAGAAATGCTCGACCCCAACGAGGCTCATCAGCCCCAGGTCGCGCCCATCCTTGCCGATGCCTTCGGTAAGAAGACGCCGCAGTTCTGCATTCGAGTAGGCCCCTGCGATATCGAGGTTTGGCGCGAAATCAGGCGAACCTCCAAGTGCAGGTCCGTGACATTCGGCACATGTCGTGGCTGTGAGGTAGCGCCCCCATTCGCGCGCTTCTCCAAGATCGTCCATCTGCGTAGCATTGAACTGCCTAACCTGCTCACCGCTCGTCGTCAGCGCGCCAGCATCCACCATCGCTTGTGCCGCCGGTTTGATCTCGGTCGGCGGAGTCGGTTCTCCCGATGGCGGTACGGTTCGAAGATAGGCGATCAGCGCGTCCATGTCGGGCTCACTCAGGCGATTAATCACGCCCGAAGGCATCAACCACATATCGCCGCGCGTCGGATGGACACCCTTTCGCAGCAGCAATCGCAGCTCGCCATCGTCCATCTTGGGCAATTCGGTCGTCAGGTTCGAAGCGTAAATGCCATCGAGCGGCGGCTCGAAATCGCCCATATTGCCGCCCTCGAGATTGACGCGATGACACCCCTTACACCCGAGAATGTGACTGAGCCTCTCGCCGTGAGCGATGCGTGCACTGGCCTCTGTCGCCATCGCTCCTTCGAAGGCCAGCGCCGCCGTCGCAGCCTGCCCAGCATCGGCTTCGCTCTCTACCGGCGATTCATTGGAACACGCAAACAGGCTGGCACCTGCCAGCAGGACGAGAAACTGGCGCATCCTGCATCTCCCCTACATCTTGCAGCGGTTTAACACAGGTTAATGTGAGTCGCCAGCCTATTCGGCCTTTTCGGGCGGCCCCAGCGCCACCAGATAATCGAGCAACGCATCCCTTTCCGCGTCCTCCAGCGACGACAGATTGCGCACTGCCACGAACTTCATCACGCCATGGCTCATGCCATCGTCGCGCGTCCCCGTGCGCAGCAGCATGGCCAGCCGCTCACGCCCCAAGGCGGAAACACCCGTCAGCGGCGGCGCGCTCGACGTGCCTTGCAGCGCCGCGCCGTGGCATTCGGAACACGTGACCGAGGCCACATAGCGCCCCAGCGCCAGCGCATTGCCCCGATCAGGGGGGAGATTGCGCCGGTATTCTTCGACCAAGGCTGGCGACTGGTCGATGATGCCGTAATCGAGCAACGCACCGGTCGCCTCGCCCCCGCGCGGCAGCGGCCAGTCGCGCCCGGCGGGTTCCAGGGTCCGCAGGAAAGCGATCAGCGCGTCTGTGTCGGGCGCGCTCAACCGCTGTAGTGTCTTGGCCGGCATGTACCAAAGCGCATCGCGCCGCGGATGCACGCCTTCGCGCATCAGTTTGATCAGCTGTTCGTCGGTCAGATCGGGCATCCGCCGCGTGAGGTTGGACGCGAAGATGAATCCGCCGTCGGGATCATCGCTATAATTGCCGCCGCGATAGTCCGCCCCGTGGCAACTGTTGCAGCCAAGAACGACGCTGAGCCGCTTGCCATGATCGCGCTTGGCATCGCCTGTGGCAGCTTCGGCGCCGACAAAGCTTGCCGGCATCGCTGCGGGCGCGGCTTCGACCGACGCTGGATCCTCGACGGGCATCGTACATCCGGCCAGCAGGCTGGCCAAAATCATAGAAACCAACGGGCGCATGGGCATCCTCCCTGATTAACTGGGACTATACTACGAAACCAATTGGCCCGCCGCCTTGAGCAGGATCAAACTAGCCCCCGGCGCCCACCAGCTCGCGACCGATCAGCATGCGGCGGATTTCGTTGGTGCCCGCGCCGATGTCGAGCAGCTTGGCATCGCGCATGTAGCGTTCGACCGGCCAGTCCTTGGTGTAGCCCGCGCCGCCAAGCGCCTGCACGGCTTCGCCCGCTACCTTGAACGCGCTTTCGCTCGCCAGCAGGATCGCACCCGCCGCATCGAAACGCGTCGTCTTGCCCGCATCGCAATTCTTGGCGACGGTATAGACATAGGCCCGCGCCGAATTGAGCGCGACATACATGTCGGCGACCTTCGCCTGGATCAGCTGGAAATTGCCGATCGGCGTGTCGAACTGCTTGCGCTCGCGCACATATGGCAGAACCACATCGAGGCAGGCCTGCATGATACCGAGCTGGATGCCCGACAGCACTGTGCGCTCGTAATCGAGCCCGCTCATCAGCACCGCAACGCCGCCATTGACCGGGCCCATCACGCGATCTTCGGGTACGAAACAGTCGTTGAAGACCAACTCCGAAGTCGGCGAACCGCGCATTCCCACCTTGTCGATTTTCTGACCGATCGAGAATCCTTCATCGTCCTTCTCGATCAGGAAGGTGGTGATGCCGCGCGAGCCTTCGCCTGTCTTGGCATAGACGACCAACGTCTCGGCATAGGCGCCATTGGTAATCCAGAACTTGGTGCCGTTGAGGCGATAGCCGCCATCGACCTTGTCGGCCTTCAGCTTCATGCCGACGACGTCCGAGCCCGCACCCGCCTCGCTCATTGCCAGCGCACCGACATGCTCGCCCGAAATCAGGCCCGGCAGATATTTCTCTTTTTGCTCGGGGTTCGCCCACTTGGCGATCTGGTTGATACACAGGTTGGTGTGCGCACCATAAGAAAGACCGACCGACGCGGAGGCGCGTGCAATTTCTTCCTGCGCCACGCAATGTTCCAGATAGCCGAGCCCCAACCCGCCATCGTCTTCGGGGACGGTAATGCCGTGCAGGCCGAGCTCACCCATTTGCGGCCAGAGCTCGATCGGAAAGCGGTCTTCGCGGTCGATTTCCTCTGCAATAGGCTCGATCTTGTCCATCGAGAAGCGGCGCGTGAGGTCGCGGATCTCGTCCGCCATTTCCCCGAGCTGGAAGTCGAGGCCGGGCATGTCGTTCATGGGGTGTTTTCTCCTGTTCGCGCCGCGCCTAGCATTGGCTGCGCTTGGGCGACAAGAGGATTAGCCTTCCGGTGATGGGACCATCGTAGCAGGCCGCAATTCGCCGCGATGGCAAGTGTAGCAGGTCACCCGGTTCTCGCTCATGTCCGTCAGGCTTACTCGTTCTTCTCCGGGCAGTTTTTCATCCATGTTGAGCTTGTGCGTCAGCAGCAGCATCTGGCGCGCACGTTCCTTGGCGGGCTTGGCGTCGCTTTCGAAGTCGTAAGTCGACAAGGGTGCGCCTTCTTCGCCGACATGGCAGTAGGAACAACGCACGCCCAGCGATTGCGCGAAATGTTTCATCAGCTCGGTACGCGCTCCCCGGTCCATGTCCGCTGGCAGGACATTCTTGCTCTCATGCTCGGCCGCGTCGGGATGGGCGATCGCCATCGACAAACCCATGGTGCAAAGTCCGGCCGACAGCACCGCCGCTGCAATCTTGCGCATTTCCGTACCTCCCGATTTCAAGCGAACGCTACTCCCACAAGTAGCGGCGACGCAAGGTGCAGCACGACCGGCGTGTCAAATACCGCCCTAGAGAACATTCTCGTCCGATCGGAACACTCAGGACTCGATTTTGGGCGTCGCGAGACCTACGTAGCGCACGAAGCAATTCTAAACGACCGGAGCCCGACCAATGACCGACACCGTTATTCTTTCCTATGCCCGCACTCCGATGGGATCGATGCAGGGCGCACTTGCGGACGCCAGTGCGACGGATCTGGGCGCCACCGCGGTTAAGGCCGCGGTTGAGCGTGCCGGTGTCGACGGCGACAAGATCGACCGTATCTACATGGGCTGCGTGCTGCCCGCGGGCCTCGGTCAGGCCCCGGCGCGCCAGGCGGCGCTAAAAGCTGGCCTGCCCAAATCGGTGCAGGCCACCACCGTCAACAAGGTTTGCGGCAGCGGCATGCAAACGGTCATCCAGGCCGACGAAGCGATCAAGGCGGGCAATGCCACCACGATCATCGCGGGCGGCATGGAGAGCATGACCAACGCGCCTTACCTGTTGAAGAAGCACCGCTCGGGCGCGCGCATCGGGCACGATACCGCCTATGACCACATGTTCCTCGACGGTCTCGAAGACGCTTATGACCAGGGCCGCGCCATGGGCACCTTCGCGCAGGATACGGCCAACGAGTACCAGCTGACCCGCGAGGATATGGACGAATATTCCATCGAAAGCCTCGCCCGCGCCCAGCGCGCGATCAGCGAAGGTGACTTTGCCGACGAAGTCGTCCCCGTCACGATGAGCACGCGCAAGGGCGATGTGGTTGTCGATACCGACGAAGCGCCTGGCCGCGGCCGCCCCGACAAGATCCCGACGCTGCGCCCAGCCTTTGCCAAGGACGGCACGATTACCGCTGCCACCAGCTCGTCCATCTCGGACGGCGCGGCTGCTGTCGTCGTCACTTCGCGCGATGCTGCCGAAGCCGCAGGCAAAACGCCGGTCGCGCATATCGTCGCCACCGCCGCGCATGCGCGCGAGCCCAAGGACTTCACGGTCGCCCCCATCGGCGCGATCGAAAAGGTGCTCGAGAAAGCCGGCTGGGACGTCGCCGATGTCGACCTGTGGGAGATCAACGAAGCCTTTGCATGCGTCGCCATGTTCGCGATGAAGGACATCGGCATCCCGCATGACAAGATCAACGTGAATGGTGGTGGCACCGCGCTAGGTCACCCGATCGGCGCTAGCGGCACACGCATCATCGTCACGCTCTTGAACGCGCTAAAGAAACGCGGGCTCAAGAAGGGCGTCGCGTCGCTGTGCATCGGCGGCGGCGAAGCCACCGCGATCGCGCTTGAACTGGCCTAACGCCCGGCCTCGATAATGATAGAGCCCTCTTCGCCATGGCGGAGAGGGCTTTTTTGTTGGTCACAAAAGATCATCAGCTTCCCTGGATCCGGCTGGTGAACCCAGAACGCCAGCGCCCAGATCTGAGCCCAGCTTCGACATTCGCCTAACTGAAATCATTATGCTATGTCCCCCTTTCTCTGAACAGAGGGGGAGAAGCACGACATGAAGAAATTGATCCTTTTAGCGGGCGCTGCAACGCTTGCCGCCTGCTCGGCGAACGATAGCGCCTATGACGATGAAGAAGCGGTCGACGAGACCGCTATGGAAGACACCGCGATGGAGGAAGCCGCGCTGGCACCCGATGGCGGGCCGATCGCCGGTACTTACGAAGTGACGCCCGAAGAAGGCGATGCGTGGACCACGGCGATCGCCGCAGATGGCTCGTATACGACCACCTATGCCGATGGCACCGTGGAAACCGGTACGATGGCCATGCAGGACGAAATGACCGCCTGCTTTGACAATGCGGCCGATGAGGAAGGCCCGATGTGCAGCGAAAGCAGCATCGGCGAAGACGGTGCCTGGACTGCAACCGGTGAACGGGGCACGGTGACGGTCGCACGTGTCGAAGGCTAGGCACTAATTTGACAGACCGATCGGAAAGGGGCGGCCACATGTGTGCCGCCCCTTTTTGCATTTCACATTAACCATTTATCGTCCCGAAGCGGGATAACGTTTGAACGCGCCGCTGTAGCTGTTTGTTATTGCCTCAAACGACTTTGAGGACAGAACATGAAACAGCTCATTATTGCTTCGACTGCAGTGCTCGCGCTTTCCGCCTGCGGCGAGGCCGAACCGAGCCTGGAACCGCTCGACGAAACCGCAATTCCCGAGAGTGAGACCGATCTCGCCGGCGAGGTGAAGGACGCCGACCCGCGTTTTGCCGACACGGCTTGGGAATGGCAGTCTGCCGAAGCCACCATCGTGACCACCAATCTCGATGCCGCCGGCACCTATCGCACCGCGGGAGCAGGCGAACTGCTCGACCAGGGGCGATGGCAGGTCAAGGATGATCGGCTGTGCTTCGACAGCGAACTGCTCGACGACGAACCCGGCTGCTTCCTCGCCAAAAAATTCTATCCGCTCGACGTCGGCGAAACGTGGGAGACGGAAAATGACGATGGCGAAACCGCCCGTTTCACCCGCGTCGCCTACCAACCGATTGCCTTCATTCCTGCGGGCTAATTGCGCTGGCCATGATGGCGCGGCAATCGCATAAGGGGCGCATGAAATATGCGCTCCTGCTCCTCGGGCTTCCCGCCCTGCTACCCGCGTGCTCGAACGACACGATCGATGAGGGTGACAACGTCGTGATACTCGATAGCGGTGTGAGTAGCGGACCCACAGGCGTTGGCAGCTTCGAGGTCATCGTAGACGGCGAATTGATGGGCACGACCGACATCGAGCCCGATGGTCGCTACGCGTCGAAATACGCCGACGGCACCGTTGTCACCGGCCAGATCAGGCGCGAATCCGGCACGCGCGTCTGCTTCCTGCCCGATGGCGACTATGAGACCACCTGTTTCAGCGAGGGCGATACGCGCCCCGATGGCAGCTACGAAGTGGTCGGCGATGACGGTTCGGCCGCCACGATCCGGCCGGCCGGTTGAAGAAATCTATTCGAACGTCTCGCCTGGATCGACGCCCCACAGCACGTCTTGCGAGACCCAGCCATCGCGGCTGTCGTCCATCACCATCAGGCAGAAGGTGCCGTTGCATTCGTCCAGTTTGCCGACCACGCCCGGTTCTGCGCGATAGCGTATCGGTGCTTCGAAATCGGGCGTCACGTAAAGCGGAACGGCCTCGTCGCCCCGGATCATCCCGGTGCGCCGCTCCGAAAGTAGGGCAACCGCCATCCAGCCGGTTTCGCCGTCCGGATCGGTAATCTTGCGCCAATTGTCATAGCGCTGCGTGATTCTCACCGGCAGGTCGCGGCGCTGATACTTCCAGGTCGCGGGATAGGTCTTGCCGGGCCCCGTGCGCATCAGCGCTTCACCCGAACTGATCGACGCCCAATATTGGACGTCCTCGGCCTCTTGAGCCGCTGCCGGCGCCGCCAGCATCAGAAGTAGGACCGCCCAGCGCGTCATGCGCCGGTCAGGATCCGGTCGACCAATTGCTTCACCGTCGGCACGAAGCCATTCGAGTAGAAGGGGTCGGACTTGAAGCGGAACGCCGAGTGGCCCGCAAACATGAGGTTTTCGTCCACCGGGCCGCCGTGCGCGATATCCTGCAGCGTTTTCTGGATGCAGAACGAACGCGGATCGGCCAGTCGCCCGGTCGTGTTTTTCTCATTGTCCGCCCAGCTCGAAAAGCTGCACTGCGAGAGGCAACCCATGCAATCGGCCTGGTCCTTGCGGATTTCCTTCATTTCTTCGGGCGTGACAAAGATCAGCGTATCTTCGGGCGTCTTCATTGCCTCGGTAAAGCCGGCGCCATGCCATTCGCGCGCATGGTTGAGGTCGCCCTTGGTGACCCAGAATTGCTTCCTGCTCTTGACGCCAACATCGAGCGTGAACTTGTGCTCGCCGACTTCTTCCTTGGTGAACGCGATCTGGCGCTGCGACCGCGCCTCGAGGTTGCGCAGGAACGGATTGCGCACTGCGGAAGAATAGAAGCCGGTGGGGCTGAATTTGTGGAGAAGGATATCGCCTTCCTCCAGCGTCATCAGCCGCGCCTTCCACTCGGGCGGGATCGGGCTTTCCTGGGTCAGCAGCGGCCGGGTGCCGAACTGGAAAGCGATGGCGCCTAGTTCCTCATTGTCGATCCAGTCGTTCCATTCGTCGAGGCGCCAGACGCCGCCTGCCATGATGATCGGCACCTCTTCCGACACGCCCTCGGCGCGCATCATCTTTCGAAGCTCGGCGACGCGCGGATACGGGTCCTGCGGCTTCTTGGGGTCTTCGGCATTGGACAGGCCGTTATGCCCGCCTGCCAGCCACGGATCTTCATAGACGACTGCGGCCAAGCCTTCTTCGAACTTCGAATAGGCCCGCTTCCAGAGCGCGCGGAAGGCGCGGCCCGAGGAAACGATGGGGAGATATTTCACCCCGTACTGTGCCGCGATTTCCGAAAGCTTGTAGGGCATTCCTGCACCGCAGGTGACCCCGTCGACCAGCCCCTTGCAGCGCTCTAGAACGCCGTGCAGCACGCGCTGCGCGCCGCCCATTTCCCACAACACATTGATATTGATCGCGCCCTTGCCCGATGCAACGTCGTAGGCGCGCTCGACCTGCGCGCTCGCGCCGTCGATGGCGTACTGGATCAGCTCTTCGTGGCGCCCGCGCCGCGTCATCTCTTCATAGACCTGCGGGACGATGCGTCCTTCGGCGTCATAGCTGTCGGCATTGACCGCGCTGACCGTGCCGATCCCCCCGGCAGCGGCCCAGGCGCCCGACGATGCATGATTGGTCGCCGAAACGCCCTTGCCACCCTCGATCAACGGCCAGACTTCCTTGCCGTTATACTGGATGGGCTTCAAACCCTTGAACAAAATACTCTCCTGTGTTGGCGACGCTATAGGCCGCCGATGCCCTAGGGGCAATCACTACTGCAAGGCGTAATCGAGCCCGATATCCACGGCCTCGCTGCCCATCGTTATGCGGCTGGTCGAGATATAGTCGACCCCCGTTTCGGCGACCGCGCGTATGGTGTCGAGAGTGATCCCGCCCGAGGCTTCCAGCGGCACCCGTCCGGCAACAAGCGCGACTGCTTCGCGCAGCACCGCGGGCGGCATGTTGTCGAGCAGCAGGCGATCTGCACCCGCCATCAGCGCCGGTTCGATCTGGTCGAGACGATCGACTTCAACCTGCACCCGAAGACCATGATTGCCGGCCTTTGCCGCTGCAACCGTCTTCGCCACGTCGCCGCCATTCACGGCGATATGATTGTCCTTGATGAGCAGCCCGTCATCCATGCGCATGCGGTGGTTGGTCGCACCGCCCATCTTGCTCGCATATTTGGACAGAGCGCGAAGCCCGGGGATTGTCTTGCGCGTATCGAGAACCTTGGCACCCGTGCCCTCGATCGCTTGCGCATAGCGCCGCGCCATTGTCGCGATCCCGCACAGCACCTGCAGCGTGTTGAGCGCCGATCGCTCCGCCGCCAGCATCGCGCGCGCATTACCCGATAGGTGCATCAGATCGGTCCCCGCAGGCACGCGGTCGCCATCGGCTACCAATCGTTTGACGCTGATGTCAGGATCGAGCGTTTCGAAGAACGCTGCCGCCACTCCAATGCCCGCGATGACGATATCTTCGCGCGTATCCATGACGGCCGTAAATTTCGCGTCGGCGGCAATCGTGTTGTTGCTGGTGACATCGCCGCCCTCCCCCAGATCCTCGGCCAGGACGCTGCGGACATAAGCTTCAAGGTCGAAATTCTCGATCATGCGATCCCCTTTTCGACCGTTGGCGCTAATCGCTCTCGACGTCGCGGGCAAGCTGCGCGACGACGCTCGCCGCGCTAGCCTCGGTCGGCTGCCAATGCGCCTCGTCATGATCGCGCAGATAGCGGTGCTGGCGACGCTCGACAAAATTGTCGCCGTCCCAGCCGATCACGCGGATATGGCAGTCGGTACGATGCGCGTTTATGATGTTGAAACTTGGCGGTTCGGTCCGCAGCCTTGTCGAAAAAGCAGTGCCCGCCTGGATCGCCAGCGCGCTGCCGTCGCCATGTGGCAGGTCGAGCGTGCGATGCACGCTGCTGGTGTGGTTGTGCCCCGTCAGCACGAGGTCGATGCCGACATCGTCTGTCGCATTGACCACGGCCATCTGGTTCTGGATCGCATCGCCCGGATCGTCGCCGCGCGGTAGTTCCCACAACGGGTGATGACACATCAGGACGCGCAGGGCGTCATCCGCCGCGCTGGCGAACCTCTCGCGCATCATCTGGATTTGGTCTTCGGAAATCTTGCCGTTCTTTACCACCAGGCCGCGCGCCGAATTGAGGCCCAGGATCGCCAGCCCGGGCTCTTCATGCCACCAGTTGCGGTGCTCTTCGCCCATATATCTGTCCCAGCGCCCGTGCGGCTTGACGAAGCGCTCGAACAGGTTGACCGCGGGGACATCGTGGTTGCCGGGTACGAACAGTACCTTGTGTCCATGGCCCTCGATCTTGTCGAGCCACGCTTCGGCCAGGTCGAATTCTTCCTTGGATGCCCACTGGGTGAGGTCGCCCGCAACGAGCACGAGATCGGCGTCGGCTTTGGCTATCCATCGTTCGCAAGCATCAACGATATGGTCCTCGTGGATGCCGAAATGAATGTCGGACAAGTGTACAAATGTATGCATAATTCCCGAACGCACGAAGGCTGACTTTCGTTCACCCCCGCGCTATCGCTGGCTCCATGGATCGCACCACAGACAATAGCGGCACCCGCGAGGTCGCCGACGCGCTCAAATTTGAAACGGCTGCGCTCGAATATTGGATGCGCGCAAATGTCGATGGCTATCACGGCCCGATGGAGGTCAGCCAGTTCAAAGGGGGCCAGTCCAACCCGACCTACAAGATCGACACGCCGGGCGCCTCTTACGTGCTGCGGCGCAAGCCGCCGGGCAAATTGCTACCGGGCGCGCACGCGGTCGAGCGCGAATATCGCGTGATGAAGGCGCTCGGCGCACAAGACTTTCCCGTCCCGAAGGTACACTATCTATGTGAAGACGAAGAGATCATCGGCACGCCCTTCTTCGTCATGGACATGGTATCGGGCCGCATAATCTGGGAAGCGCAATTCCCGATGATGGAGAAGGCCGAACGCGCCGCGCACTTCGACGCGATGAACGCGACGATAGCCAAGCTCCATAACTACAAGCCAGCCGCGATCGACCTTGGCGACTACGGAAAGGGCGAGAAATTCGTTGCCCGCCAGGTCGAACGTTGGAGCGACAATTATCGCAGGGACGTCGATGCAGGCCGCAATGAGCACATGGACTTGCTGGTGGACTGGCTACACGACAATGCACCCGACATGGATGAACCCGTGCGGCTCATTCACGGCGATTTTCGTTGTGACAACATGATCTTCGACGCGCAGAAGCCCGAAGTGCTTGCCGTGCTGGACTGGGAGCTGTCGACGCTGGGCGATCCCGCCGCCGACTTTGCCTATCACCTCATGATGTACCGCGTGCCCGCGGGCGTCTTCCGCGGTATCCAGGGTCTCGATTTCGACGAGCTCGGTATCCCGAGCGAGGACGACTATGTCGCGCGCTATTGCGAGCGCACGGGGCGCGATGGCCTGCCGCAGCTTGACTACCTGATCGTCTACAACCTGTTCCGGCTGGCGGGCATCATCCACGGCATCAAGGGCCGCGTCGTACGCGGAAACGCATCGAGCGCCCACGCGGCGCAAACCGCGAAGGCGCTCGAACCGTTGGCCGCGCTGGCGTGGCAGCAAGCCCAGACAGCGCGGCTCTAACTTCCTATTCGTCGTCCCCGGTCGGGAAACCGCGACGCTCGAGCAGTGCCTCCACTTCGGGATCGCGGCCGCGGAATTTGCGATAGGCCTCGGCCCGGTCGGTGGCGTTGCCCGTCGCCAGCACGTGGATGCGGAAGGCATCGGCAATGCGGCGGTCATAAACGTCGCCAGTGCTCTCGAAATAGGCCCACGTATCGGCGTCCATCGTTTCCGACCAAAGGTAGCTGTAATAGCCCGCCGAATAGGCGTCCGAGGAGAAGAGGTGATTGAACTGCGGCAGGCGGTGACGCATCACCGTTTCTTCGGGCATGTTCAGCCGCTCGAGCGTCTCGCGCTCGAACGCATCGACATCGACATCGCCATCGGGATCGGTGTGCAGCGCCATGTCGACCAGCGCCGACGAGAGATACTGCACGGTCGCATAGCCTTCGCCGAAGGTGCTCGACGCTTCGATCTTGTCGAGCAATTCCTGCGGCATCGGTTCGCCCGTTTCATAATGCACGGCAAAGCGTTCGAGGATCGGCTTCGACAGCAGCCAATTCTCGTTCACCTGGCTCGGATATTCGACAAAATCGCGCTGCGCGCCTTGCAACGACGGGTAGTCCACATCGACCAGCATGTAGTGGATGGCGTGACCGAACTCGTGCCACAGCGTCGCGGCGTCATCGAGGCTGATCAGCACCGGCTCGCCCGGTCCCGGCTTGTTGAAATTGTTGTTGTTGGTCCACAGCCCCGGCGCACCGCCTTCCATCTCGGTCTCGAGACGGAAGCTGTTCATCCACGCGCCCGAGCGTTTCCCATCACGCGCATAGGTGTCGAAATAGAACACGCCAAGCACTTCGCCGCTTTTCGAATTGGTCACTTCGAAGGTGCGGACATCGGGGTGATAGACCGGAACGGCGCCGGTGTTCTCGGTCAACTTGAGATCGTAAAGCTGTTCGGCCGACCAGAACATGCCGTCGATCATGTTGTTGAGCTCGAAATAGGGCTTCAGCTCGTCAGCGCTAAGATCGTACTTCGCTTCGCGCAGTTTCTCGAGATAGTAGAGATAATCCCACGGCTCGATCTCGCTGAGACCGTCTTGCGCGGCGAACTCCATCATCTCCGCGACTTCTTCATCGACACGCGCGACGGCGGCCGGCCAGACGCGGTTCATGAGGTCCATCGCCCGTTCGGGGCTACCCGCCATCGTGTCCTGCATGCGCCAGTCGGCATGGCTTTCGTAGCCCAGCAGATCGGCGCGCTCGGCGCGGATCTTCACGATCTTTGCGATGATTTCGTTGGTGTCATTGGCATCGCCATTGTCCCCGCGATTGACGAATTTGCGCCAAATTTCCTCGCGCAGCGCACGATCGGTCGCACCGGTGAGCACCGGGTCGACCATCGAACGTGTATTCTTGATGGCATAGGTGCCCTCGGGCAGGTCGTTCGCCCGCGCCAGCGCCAGCGCAGCGCTCTTCACGTCGGCCGGAACGCCTTCCATCCGCGCCTCGGGCACAGCGGTATAAGTGCTTTCATCGGCAAGCACGCGCTTGGAAAATTCGCTGAACAGACCCGCCAGTTCCTGGTTGTATGCCGACAGCTGCTCCTTGCCCGCCTCATCGAGCAGCGCGCCGCCGCGCACATAGGCATCGTAGCGACGCGTCAGAACGCGCATCTGCTGGTCGGTCAGTCCAAGGCTGTCACGGCGATCATGCAGATACTTGATCCGGTCGAACAGATCCTGGTTCAACGTCACCTGGTCGAACGCGGCCGACAGGCGCGGGCTCCACTTGGCGTTCAGGTCCTGCACTTCGGGGCTCGATAGATTGTTAGCCCATAGGCCGGTGATTGCGGTGACGCGGCCCAGCCTCTCGCCCGAAAGCTCCAGCGGATCGATCGTGTTCGCCCAGGTCGGCGTTTCGGGATTGGTCGCAATCGCCATGACTTCGGCGAGATATTCGTCGATTGCGACCTGCATCGCCTCATCGACCTGGCTCAGTTCATACTGGTCCCACTGCGGCACGCCTCCGTAGGGTCCGGTCCACTCCGCCAGCAGCGGATTGCTGACGGCAGCTTCGGCTTGCATCATGTCGGCCGCCTCGACGGCAAACGCTTCGGCGGTGGCGATCGCCTTGTCCTCGCCGATCGTCCCGCAGGCGCCGAGCGCGAGCGTGGCAGTCGAGGTAAAAAGCAGCTTCTTCAGCATAAAGGTCTCTCCGGTTTGAATAATTTCGCCGCTTGTGGCGCAGCGGCGGTCAACGCGCAAGGTCAGGCGAATTGCATCAGCCGCACGTCGATCGCGATGCCGTCGTCGCGCTTTTCCTGTACGAAGCGCCGCACGTCACCAAGGGGCACGCGATGTACGAGAATGTCTTCGCTGGCGGTGCCGCCACCTGCACCAACTTTTTCAAGGTCATGCGCGCGGACAAGATGGAAGCTTTCGCTGACCATGCCGGGCGAGGAAAAGTAACGGCCGACATATTCGATGCGGCCAGCCCGATAACCCGTCTCCTCTTCGAGCTCGCGGATCGCGGCAGCCTCTGGCGTGTCGTCTTCGCCGCCATCATCATCGCCGATGAGTCCCGCGGGAAATTCGATGCAGCGCTGCTTCAAGGGTGCGCGATACTGCTCCACCAGCAGGATATCACCATCGATGATCGCCTCGATCGCGACCGCGCTCATTCCCCCGACGCGGCCGACATATTCCCAACCGTCATCGTCATGCATTTCGAGATAGTTGCCGCGCCAGACGCTGGTCATAGTTCGATGAGCTTATCGGGAATTTCGTTGGTGTCGTCCGATGATTTGGGGAAATGCTCGGCCAGCACATCGCCGATTTCCTCGATGCAATTGCATATCCCGTCGACCACGCGGCCTTCTTTGAGCGGCCCCAACAGCGCGATCATCGCCTCGGCCCAAGTATCGGGTTCGACCACTTCGCTGATTGCATCGTCATGCACGATTTCGGCGCGATGCTCACCCATCGACAGATAGATGAGGATACCGGTGCGCCCGATCGTCCGCCGCTCGGCCCCCGCCTTGTAGATATCGATGGCGCGCCGCCGCACCCGCCGCGTCTTGGTCGACCCCGGCGTCAGTGCGAGCCTAAGCGGCATGTGGCGCATGATCCCCAGCACGCCCAGAAATAGCGCCAGCGCGATCCCCAGCAGCAGCGTCAGCTGCCCCTGTAGCGTTGGCTCGGCCCAGCTATCGAACATCCAGACATAAGGCCGCGTCAGGATCTGAGGCCAGATCGACACCGCCCCCAGCCACAGGAAGGTCGCCAGCACCGCAAAGTGCAGCGCGACATCGTGATATTTGTCCGAATACTCGGTGGTGACCGCGATAATCTCGCCGTCCGACAGCAATTCCGCCTTGGCAATCGCTTCGGATACGCGCTTGTGATCATCTTGCGTCATATCGCGCATTTACCAACCCCCCGAGGCGCCGCCGCCCCCAAATCCGCCGCCGCCAAAGCCGCCACCGAAGCCGCCGCCGCCGCCGAAGCCACCAAAACCGCCGCCGCCAAACCCACCACCGCCGCGGGTCGCAATACGGGTCGCCGCATCGATGCCCCACAGCAGCACGGCCAGATCGCCGCTATCCATGCCCTTGCGACGCCGCCGCTTGCCCTTATTGCCTTTGCCGCGATAGCGCCTGCCGCCAGCCGACCGCGCGATGCTGAGCACGACGAACAGCACGATCATGACAATCATGATGACACTGCCACCGGCAACCTTGGCCGCACCGTCGCGGCTGGTCGAGCGTTCCGCAGCGAGTTCGTCGGCACGCGCCTGCGCTTCTTCGGGGGTCAGCGCGAGACTTTCGAGCATCGCGTCGGTCCCCGCATCGAAGCCCGCGTAAAAGTTACCCGCCTTGAAGGCCGGCTCGATCTGGTTGCGGATGATCCGTCCGCTGATGATGTCGGGCAGGAAAACGCGCGCACCATAGCCTGTCTCGATCCGGATGCGCCGCTCCTCGCGCGCCACGATCAGCAATACGCCGTCATCGCGCTCGGCATCGCCGACGCCCCATTCGCGCCCCAGCTGATAGCCATAATTTTCGATCGTCGAGCCCTGCAGGTCCTGCTGCGTCACGATATAGATTGGCCTGTCCGTCGCCTCGAAACTGTCCTGCAATTTCTGGTTGAGCGCCAATTCTTCCTGGTCCGACAGGAATTCGCCCTGATCGAGAATCCAGCTATCTTGCGGCGGCGCGGGAAAATCGAGATCCTGTGCAGATGCGGGCGCAGAGAGCGCTGCAAGGAGCAACGCCCAACCGGCAACTATGTGCGTAATAAGCGCTTTCACTTACTGGTCGAAATCGACGGTCGGCGCTTCTTCCGCGCCCTCGGCGGCTTCGAACGGCACCTTGGGCTCGGCGTCGTAGAAGACCTTCGCACCGATGGCGTCGGGGAAAGTACGGATGGTCGTATTATACTGCCGCACTTCCTCGTTATAATCGCGCCGCGCCACGAGGATCGAATTCTCCGTCCCTTCGAGCTGCACCATCAGGTCGGCGAAACGCTCCTGGCTGGCAAGCTGCGGATAGCGTTCCATGATCACCGTGCCGAGCAGGCTGCGCGCATTGGCCAGCTGGCCCTGCGCATTCGCATAGGCTTGCACCGCCTCGGGATTGTCGAGCTGGTCGGGGCTGAGCTGCGCCGACGTCGCGCTGGCGCGCGCTTCGGTGATCTGCGTCAGGATCTGCTCTTCGCTATCGGCTGCCGCCTGCACCGTCTCGACAAGGTTGCCGATGAGATCGTTGCGACGCTGATACTCGGCCTGCAGATTCCCGAATGCCGCATTCACTTCCTCTTCGGCCGTGGGCACGCTGTTGAGGCCGCAACCGGCAAGGCTAAGCGCGGCAATCGGGGCCAGAATGGCCAGACGAAGTTTGCTCATATTTCGAATTTCCCCATTTTTGTACTGTGTTACCCTAATAGGTAGGTATTGGAGGCCCCCCTTTCAATGTCGGAAAAATTTCATAAGGTGCCCATCGTCATCAAAATGAAGGGGGAATACAGGGCATGTTGAAAGAATTTCGCGATTTTATCGCCAAGGGCAATGTCATCGATCTTGCTGTCGCGGTCATTATCGGCGGCGCCTTTGCGCTCATCACCGCCAGCCTGACGGACGATATCATCATGCCGATCGTCGGCGCAATCTTCGGTGGCGCGGACTTCTCCAATTACTTCACGCTCCTCAGCGACCTGCCAGAAGGATTCGAGGGAAACCCGAACAGCTATGCCGATCTCAAGGAAGCCGGCGCTGCGGTTGTCGGCTGGGGTCAATTCATCACCGTGGTGATCAACTTCCTGATCCTCGCCTTCATCATTTTCATCATGGTCAAGCAGGTGAACAAGATGATCGCCAAGAAGGAAGAAGAAGCCGCCGATCCGGGTCCCAGCGAGACCGACCTCCTCAAGGAGATCCGCGACCTCCTCAAGAAGGACTAGTTCCAATCAAAGGTAAGGGCGCGGTCGGACATGACCGCGCCTTTTCGTACCTCTATTTCGGCATACCGCTAAAGCCCGCCGCCGCGCGCAGCTCATCGCCGTCCATGACATAGCCGTCGCTGACCACCGTCACGACGCGGCGCAGCGCGCCAAGCTCTTCGCTCACGTCGCCATCGACCAGCACCATGTCGGCTTCCTTGCCGATGGTGATCGAGCCGGTGCGATCGTCGATTCCCACCAGCATGGCGGGGTAAAGCGTCGCGGTGCGCAGCGCCTCCTCCTTGGACAAGCCGGCAATTTCGTAGATCTCGATCTCGCGGACCAGTTCGAGCCCATAGCCATCGGTGCCGGCCACCATCTTGATACCGTTGTCATCGAGCTTGCCGATAAGGTCGAGCATCTTCTGATAGCTTTTGCGCATATCATCGCGCGTCAGGTCGCCGAACAGCGGGTACCCCCCTTGGTTGAGCTGGCGTTCGAATACTGCGGGCAAGGTGCCAGCATAGGGTTGGTACGCCGGGGCCAGCTGCGGATCGGTATAGGTGAAGCTGCCTTCGAAGATCATGATTGTCGGATCGACCCACGTGCCGCGCTCCTTGAGCAATGCAACAAAGTCGCTCATCACCTCGCCGTCGAGATCGACGTCCTTGGCATATTGCGCCGGCCCCTCGAAACGCGCCGCGGTGTTGGAGATATCGACCACGCTTTGCGGCAGCGCTTCCATCATGATGAAGTTGAGGTGCGTGACCTCGTCATACCCTGCCTTCACCGCCTCGGAGGGCCGCATCGTCGCGGGAACGTGGCCAAGGACATTGAGACCCAACCGGTGGGCCTCCTCGGCGGCCGGTGCGATCCAATCGGGGTTCATCGATGTGTAGAATTTCACGCCCCAGAGCCCGTTTTCATGCGCCTTGCGCACCGCGGCAATCGTCTCTTCCTCGCTTGACACAAGGTCGGCGCCCTGCGCGGAGAGCGGGTGCCTCTGGTCGATGATGGGGGTCCCGAATATCTCGGGCGCCACGATCCTGCCTTCGCGCTGCGCGGCGCCGAACCTCACCAGTTCGGCCGTACCGTTGCCCGGGCTACGGATGCTGGTCATCCCCGTTGCCATGTTTGCGAGCAGGTCATAGCCGTTGGAGAAATGTTTGTGCGCATCCCACAGGCCCGGCACCAGACTTTTGCCGGTGCCGTCGACCACCCGCCAGCCATTGCGCGGTGATATGCTGCCGACCGGGCCGACGGCCACGATCTTGCCATCGACCGCGGCAACCGACTGGTTAGGGACGAAAGCTCCGGCTTCGGCGTCGAACAGTAACACATTGTGAAACAGCACGGGTGCGCGTGCTTCTTCGGTCAGGAAGCGAGCTGCGATCGCCTCGGTCGCCTCTGCGGCCGCGTCTTCCTGCACGGCCTTGAGAGTCATGAAGTGCTCTTCATAGCCCTCGCGCATCAGTCCCATCCAGTTGATGGTAGCCAGATGGCGGCCGTCCTGGTCGAGCCAGACAGGCGTCGGATTGGTGGTGAGCCCGTCGATGAACATAAGCTGCGCAGTAATGTCGCCATCATCGTCCTCGATGTCGACCGAAGGACCCATGCGCCTGGTTGCCTTGCCAGTGGGCAACAGGTCTACGTCACCCGTCGGATACAGATATTCAGCCAGCAGCCCGAAGATCGCTTCGGGGCCGCCTCTGGGCAAATAGAAGCCTGAATCGCCCTCGCCCTGGTCAGCACCGCTATCCCAGCGCAGCTTGCCACCCTCGTTTGCCAGCGTTTCCGCGGCGTCGCCCGACGGCGTGACCCCGCGTATTTCAAGGCCGTGGATCCGGCCGTCCGGTCCAAGTTCGACCAGCGCATCGGTCTCGGTGATCCAGCCGCGCAAACTCTGCGATTTGCGAAACGCCTCTTCACCGCCTTGGGTGGTCCAGCGCCATTCGCTGCCGTGCTTATTGGTTTCCGAAACGATGATATATTGGGTCGCATTCTCGGGCGGCTCGAAGAGTTCGTCCTTGGGTACCGGTTGCGCCAATGCAGCGGTGGAAACAAAAAGTCCCGCAGTAAAAAGCGCCAGACGACCCATATTGATTCTCCCCTTCTTGACAGGCGAAACCATGCGCCTGCCCCTTGCTATCCGCAAGCGATTGAAGCGCCTACTTTAAATAAGGGTTCAATCTTGAAGATTAACTTGTTATAAGTCTTGCTTTCGGGGGCCGCCCATTTGCGGCGCGTCGCACAGGGAGTAAACGAAGCATGTTCAAGAAATTTGCCACTGCGGCTGCAGCGCTGTCGCTGGTTGCCAGCACGAGCATCGCCAGCGCCGAAACGCGCCCGGCTGCCGCCGTTCCGGTTGTCGCCGCAAGCAGCGGCGCCGGCGCTTCGAACGCGATGCTGTATGATGACGATGACGGGTTTGAAGCCATCTATATCATCATCGGCGCCGTCATTATCGTGGCAGCTATCGCGTTCCTGATCGAGCAGGGTCTCGATGACGAAGATGACGATCTGCCGGTCAGCCTCGGCTAAACCTTTCGCGCTTCGCTAGCGCAGGGAAAAAAAGGAGCGGCCCGATGCGGCGGCTCCTTTTTTGTGCCTGAATGCGATGGAAAAAGTGGAGGGTTTCTGTTGCCCGGTACCCTCCGAACCGCTGGAATCCCCTTCTGTTGCCCGGTGGGGTCCGACCGCGCTTAAGACTTTGTAACTTTCGCCGTTAGGCTAATCGTTACGCAGCAATAGCGAGCGCCTCGTTATCGTTGGCACTTGTGAATATGAGCCGTCACGGTGGTCTCATACCGATCGGCAACCGAGCCTTTATTACACGCGTCGATCCTGTTTCACCCCCATCAGCAACCGCGTAAAACTGCGGTATTCGCGGCTGGTGGTGGAGGTGCCGGGGTACTGCCCCCCGGGTCCGCAATGCCTATTCCACTCGATCATCTACCGACATAGCTGGCAAGCCAGCGAGACCAAGATAAGCACTATATGGTTGACAAACAACCATCATGACCGTTCGATACGCGGCGAGGAACCCTGGCGGTCCATCCGCGTTGGAGCCTCGATTGGTAATGAGGACAGGAAGATAACTATTGCGTGACGGGCGCAAAAGGTTGGTACTTCTCGCGGCGCCGTTGGCGCTGCTTTCGCTGTTGGCTTGCGGTGGAGACGCCGAAGGCACGTTGGCGGAGGGCGAGTATGATCCGGATGCGCCCAGCCTCGAGGAGGTCAGCAGTGATGCTGAGCTCGCCAATACAAATGACTCCATCGAGGAGCCCGTGGCCAATTCAGAGGTCGCGGAATAAGGGCCCGCAAGAGGTCCGCATGTTCCAAAAATTCGAAGAAGGGGATTTTATTATGAAGAAAGTTGTATTCGCCGTAGTCGGTGCCACCGCTCTTGGCCTTGCTGCCTGCAATCCGTCGGAAGACGCTGCTGGCGACGCCGTAGCCGAAGAAGCCGAAGCCCAGGAAGAAATTCTGGAAGAAGCTGCTGAAGGCGCAGAAGCAATGGGTGACGAAGCCACTGCCGAAGCGCTCGAAGAGCAGGCCGAACAGGTCGACGAAGCCGGTGAAGTTGCTGAAGAAGTCGCCGAAGGCGATATGTAATTCAATAATTCGTTGAATAGGAAAATTATCATGAAGAAGACTGTTTTCGCAATTGCCGGCGTTGCCGCCCTGGGCATGGCTGCCTGCTCGAACACCGAAGATGCTGCCAGCGACGTCGATGAGGCGATGGAAGCCGACGCCGAAGCGATGGACGACGAGATCGAAGCTGCTGGCGATGAGCTTGAAGCCGATACCGAGGCGACCGTTGAAGAAGCTGGTGACGAAGCTGCCGAAGCCGGTGCCGAAATCGAAGAAGCGACCGAATAGTCGCTTTCTCGACCGATAAGGATTTGTTCAGATGAAAAAACTGACCTTTGCGATGATGGGTGGCGTTGCGCTGACGATTGCTGCCTGTTCCGGCACCGAAGAAGCGGCTGAAGAAGCCATGGAAAACGATGTCGGAGCGGAAGAAATTCTCGACAACGCCATCGAGGCTTCGAACGAGGTCCTCGAAGAAGTGGTCGAGGAAGCAGAGCCGACGGCTCCGCCGCCCATTGCCGAAGAGGATCTTACGGTCGAGGATCAGGGCACCGAAGACGTTCCTGGCATGTAAGCCGCGCGTCTTTCGGACCAAAAAGAGGGGTCGGGCATTGTCCGGCCCCTTTTTTGTCGCCGAGATGAGCGCTAGGCCCGGTCCATGGATGACGCCAAACCTGCTGCCACGCTGATCGTCCTGCGCGATGCACCGAGCGGCCCACCTGAAATGCTGATGGTACGCCGCGATCGCGCCATGGCATTTGCGGCAGGTGCCTGGGTATGGCCTGGCGGACGCGTCGATCCGGAAGACCGTCTGGCCGCATTGGATGATCTCCACGCCGCGCAGATCGCTGCGGTTCGTGAAGCCACCGAAGAAGTTGCCATGCCGGCGCTCGATCCCAAGAGCCTCGTCCCCTTCGCCCGCTGGCTCCCCAAGTTCAACGTCGAGCGACGTTTCGACACCTGGTTCTTCCTGGCGCGCGCGCCGCGAGTCGACTGGACGCTCGATCTTCAGGACGGCGAGATTATCGATGCAATGTGGACTAGCGCACAGGCCATGCTGGATCGGATTGCCTGCGGCGACGCCAGCGCCATCTTTCCCACGGTGCGCAACCTCGAGCGGCTTGCAGGGTTCGCGTCCATCGATGAAGCCTTCGCCGATGCCGCCGCGCACCCGACCGACCCCATCACCCCGTGGATCGAGACGCGAAACGGGGTAGATCATATCGTGATTCCCGAAGGGATGGGCTACCCGGTTACCGCAGAACCGCTGACCACCGCCACGCGTGCCTGATCGCTTCCCCTGGAAAGGCTTGCTTATCCTCGCCTTGCTGGCGGCCGTGGCCATCGTCGGGTGGCGCGAATATCAGCGATTGTTGCGCGAAGAGCCGCAACTCTTTCCTTGGACCCCGCTCGATCTGAACGATCCGGTTGGCAGTTTTACCGATGACAAGCTTGCCGCGCTGACAACGGATGCCCCGCGCTGCCGCGCGCTGCTCGAGGCGGCGGGAACTGGCGATGTACCGGCCCCAGCGATGGCGGCCGACACACCACAATGCGGCTATCAAGACGGTATCCGCCTCGGTGCCGGCGACGGGTCTCGGCTGGACTATGGTGTTTCAATCACCGCCTGTCCCGTGGCCGCAGCACTCGCCCTGTGGGAGCGCGATATCCTCCAGCCTGCCGCAGCCCGTCATCTGGGATCCGCTGTCGTGCGCGTGCGCACGCTCGGCAGCTACAGTTGTCGACGCCTATATGGCCGTGCCGACGGCGCATGGAGTGAGCACGCCACCGCGAATGCCATCGACATATCGGGCTTTGATCTGGCCGATGGGCGCACCCTGACGCTGTCCGGCAACTGGGACGGAACGCCTGGAGAAGCCGCCTTCCTGCGAGAGGTGCGCGATGGCGCCTGCACGCTTTTCCGCACGACCCTGTCACCCGATTACAACGCCGCGCACGCCGACCATCTTCATTTTGACATGGCCTCGGGACGCCCAGCGGGGTGGTCGATTTGCCGTTAGAGGCGAGTCGCGCCTACGCCACACCCTGAGTCGCTGCGCTGCAACAAAAAAGGGCCGCGGTTTCCCGCGACCCCTTCTTGTCGATGATAGCGCCTCTAGCTGAGGTGCTTCGACAAATGTTTGTTCATTTCGAACATGGTGACCTTGTCCTGCCCGAAAATCGGACGGAGTTTGTCGTCAGCCATGATTTCCCGCTTATTCTGCGGATTTTGAAGATTATTAGCTTTGATGTACGTCCACATTTTCGAGACGACTTCGCTGCGCGGCAGCGGGGCGGGTCCCACGATTGCCGCCAGTTCGGACGACGGGGTTACCGGACGTGCAAGTCCACCACCTGCTTTGCGCTTTGAATCTGCCATTTGTTTTGGCCCTCCTGTTATTGTCATGAAAAAGTAGAGCGGGCTTTTCCTTCTTTGCCAAGAGAGAGAATCGCAAATTGTGGATAAGTTTTTCCCTTAGGCGCCCCTTAGGGCCGGTTTAGGCAGTCCGCGGGCCGAAAGGGACGATCTTGTTGGCTGCGTCATGACCGATATCAGCACTTCCGCCGTGTCGGATTCCCGACAGTTCGCACCAGCTTTTGACCATATCATCGAGCCCCTGCCCGAAAGGTACGTCATTCTCCGGAACGTCGCTGAAACGGCCATGCCGCAATCGCGCGACCCCGCGCACCTCCTCCTGCCCCGTGACGTGAAGAAGTGCACGGTCGGTGGCGTATAGATATTCGCCGACATCCTCGATCAGCAAGTCGACGCCGGTCAGCGTCGGCGCCATCGGTGTGCCGACGAGATGCGATAATACGGTGAGATTGAACGCCATGGCGGGAAGGCCTGGCGAAAGCCCAGGCTCAAGCGTCGCCTCGTCGCGCCGCATCAGCCACGCTAGCGCGCGGTCGAGCGCTTCTTCGCCGCCTTCGCGCGCGGCATCCTGTGGCATTGGTCCGTGCACCACGGCGCAGCCGACCTTGTGTAGCGCGGCGAGCAGAAAACCGGCGTCAGAGTACCCCATGTATGCCTTGCCCCGCGCAGCCTCAGGTAAGTCAGCCATCGCCGCTTCGGCGATCCGCCCTGCCCCGTAGCCGCCGCGCGCAAACCAGACCGCATCGACACGCTCATCCGCCATGACCCGACGCAGCGCATCCAGACGCTCGGCATCGCTTCCGGCGAAATGCCCGTCATCGGCAAAACATTGAGGGTGCACGATCAGCTCGGCACCGGCGGCTTCGGCACGCGCCTGCACCAACGGCACCAGCGATGCGTCCAACGCGCGCCCCGGTGCGACGACAGCAATGGTGGATGCCTTGCCCATACACGCGCAATCGCATAGCGCGGAGCTAATGACCAACCACTATTTCTTCTGCGGCATTGGCGGCTCCGGAATGCTCCCGCTCGCTGCCATTTTGCGCGCCCGCGGTGCCAAGGTCTCGGGTTCGGATCGCAGTCTCGATGCGGGACGCATTGCGCCCAAGTTCGACTATCTGCGCAGTATGGGGATCGAGCTATTTGCGCAGGACGGTAGCGGACTGGCCGAGGGGATGACGTTGGTCGCCAGCGCGGCGGTCGAGGACACGGTGCCCGACATGGTCCGCGCAACCGAGCTTGGGCTTGATCGTGTGACCCGCCCCGAACTTCTTTCGCAGCAGTTGAACGCCGCCGCGAAATCGATCGCCATCGGCGGCACCAGCGGGAAATCGACGGTCACCGGTATGGTCGCCTGGATGCTGGTAGCCACGGGCCGCGAACCCACTGTCATGAATGGCGGCGTGATGAAGAATTTTGCGTCGCCCAGCGCACCCTTTGCTTCGGCCTTGTCGGGCGATCCCGACCTGTTTGTAGCCGAGGTCGACGAAAGCGATGGATCGATCGCGCTCTATACGCCTACGGTAGCGATCGTGAATAATGTCAGCCTCGACCATAAATCGATGGAGGAATTGCGGTCGCTGTTCGGCAATTTTCTCGATGCGGCTGATAAGGGCGCGGTCAATCGTGACGATGCCGAGGCGCTCGCGCTCGCAGAAGGCCGCGACCACGTTGCAACCTTCGGCTTCGACGGCGAAGCAACCTACCGCGGTTCTGATCTCCATCTCGAAGATATGGGGCTCACCTTCACGCTGCGGGCCAGGGGCGAGGTGGTGCCGGTCGCGCTTCCCATGCGCGGTCGCCACAATGCCGAGAACGCGTTGGCCGCGCTTGCGGCCGTCGGTGAACTCGGCGTCCCGCTCGAACAGGCTGCGGGCGCTTTGGCGCGCTTCCTGGGCCTCAAGCGCCGCCTCGAAAAAGTCGGCGAGGTTGCGGGCGTCGCGGTATATGACGATTTCGGCCACAATCCGGACAAGGTGCGCGCCACGTTACGCACGCTTTCCCACGATCCGCTGCTCATCATGTTCCAGCCGCACGGCTATGGTCCCTTGAAGCAGATGGGCGAGGAATTGGCTGCCGTCTTTGCCGAGCATCTCAAGTCCGGCGACAAGCTCTACTTTCCCGATCCCGTCTATCACGGCGGGACTGCAGACAAATCGCGCGGGTCGGACTGGTTGTCTGCCGAGGTCAGGAGAAATGGCGGCCAGGCGACGCACATTCCCGATCGGGACATCATCGCCGCGCGGCTTGCCGAAGAGGCCGAGCCGGGCGACACGATCCTTGTCATGGGAGCGCGCGACGATAGCCTGATCGCCTATGCGCAAGGCATTGTCGCGAGCCTTGCCGAGCGAAGCTGATGCCGCGCGCTGTCGGGTGGATTTTGAACGAAGAGGATCGCTCACGCCTGCTCGAGCGTTTCCCCCCACGATATGCCAAGACCATCGCCCACCACGTCACCTTGTCGGGTCACAAGGCCGCCAAACCGGTTCCTGGCCCGGCAAGTTTTGAAGTCGTCGGTCATGCCGATGACGGCCGCGGGATCGAGGCGCTGGTCGTGACGTGCGATGGCAAAACCGAACGCCCCGACGGAAGCACCTACCATGTCACTTGGTCGCTCGACCCCGCCAGCGGGCTTGCCCCTAAGCACAGCAACGATCTGATCGCCGAAGCGGGATGGGCGCCGGTCGAGCCGTCGATCACCTTCGATGCGGAGCCTGGCTTACTGTGACACAGCTTTTCCTGGATGTAGACGGCGTGCTTGCCGATTTCGATGGCGGTGTGGTGCGTATTACGGGACTACCCCCCGAAGAACTTGAAAAGCAGCGTGGGCGCGGTGGTTTCTGGAAAGCGCTGGCGCGCGCCGAGGGGTTCTATGCCAACCTGGATCCCCTGCCCGGTGCGCCTCAGATGGTCGAGCAGCTGCGTCATCTCGAGCCTATCCTGCTGACTGGCCTGCCGCTCGGCAAATGGGCGGCCCCGCAGAAGCGCAAATGGGCGAAGCAGCACTTCCCCGACCTAAAAATCGTCACCTGCATGGCGCGTGACAAATGGCGCTATGCCCGCCCCGGTGATGTATTGGTGGATGATCGCGAGAAAGCCCGCAATCCCTGGGTCGAAAAGGGCAAGGGCCGCTTCGTGCTGCACCGCAGTCCCGAAACGACCCTTGAAGAATTGAGCTGGATTTTTCCGTCCGTCAGCACCGCTTAGGCGGCTGCGGGTTCGACCTTGCTTACCCATTCGGGCCAGAAAACCGGTTCGCGCGTCGACCAGCCGGGTGCGGTCGCGGCGCTCTCGCTGATCGACTGCAGCAGCGTGCGGCGGCGATCGGGATGCAGATGCGGCAGCGACGCCGCGCCGCAAAAAGCGCTGGGCAGCCACGGGCGCACCGCTGCACCCAAAAGACGTTCATAAAGGAAACGATAGGGCGCAAAGGCCAGCAGACGGTCCTGGCCGAGGTCGAAAGCCGACATCGTCACCAGTTCGCCGAAAAAGGGTTCGAGCATGTCGAGACCGCTGTCGTCGGGGATGTCCGAGCGTACGGGGTCGATATGCCGGTAGATGCGCGCCTGCGCATTGATCGACGCAGCCTCGATTTCGTCACGCGCCCAGGTGTCGAGCGGATCGGCGCTGCGATTGAATGCAATGTCGAGCGACCGTCGGATGTAGCGCTGCGTAGCTTTTGCAAAGCCCGCAAACTCCTTCATCTCGCTGATGAGCATTGCGCCTGTCGCGCCAGTGCCCTTCGCCTTCGACATCATCAATCTCCTTACTTTACAAGGAGATCTTAGGCCGACGATCGTTAGCGTTACGTTAACTATGCGTTAGCGCGACATTAACCCGCCGACCTGATCCCCCACCCGGGATATGGAGCGAGTGAAGCCGCAAGCGGCTTGGGATACAACCATAGTTTGCGATCGCGACGCGCATTCGCCGGCAACTGTGTGAATTTGGCAACGATCTGAACAGGTTATTGATTACCCGTATCAAAACCGTGTCTATTCTTCCTCACCCGTCACTGGGTCGCCGCGATAGGCGCCTGGTTGGGTGGACGAGGGCGGATCGCTGGCGTCCATCGATTCATCGCTGCCGAGATCGACCTGCAGGTCCTCGTTCTCGGGATGTTTGCGCACCTTCTTTTCCAGTTCCGCGCTCGGTTCGTCCTTGGGCTTGTGATCGGTCATCATCGGGCTCCTTCAGTCGTTTTTACTCCAACGAGCCGGCGCGCTGTTGCGTTCCGAATTCGACCAGTGGATGCGACGCTTCTACCAGCGCCTCGCTGGCCCCTTTCCCCGGTTACGCGCTGGGCGTACACCTGCATTCATGCAGCATTCAGCGATTCAAGGTGGTCGGCGTACGTTCGGGGACCTCGGTTTTGCCGCCAAGACCATCGGCGCGGTGTGGGCGATCTACATCGTCACCGTCGTCGTGCGCGCCATCCTCTCGGGCGATTTCGATGCCGTGATCATGAACCGCGCGCCGACGATCATCACCGGCGTTCTTCTGACCTTTGGCATCTATTTTGCGATCCATTCGGTAGCCGAAGGCGCGGGCGTCAAGCGCCGCACTATCGTGGCCGCCGTGGCCAGCATCTTTGCCGCCATCGGCCAAGGACTTGCATTCATGCTGCTTGCTCCGCTGATGAACGACAGCAAAGCCGAATATCGCGTCCAGGCACGCGAAGGCGCCGTCATCGTCCAGCGCGGGCAGGAAATCACCATCAACCGCACAGCCGACGAGCCGCTTGTCCTGACCTTGCCGCGGATCGACGAGCTCGACACGATGGACAAGGCGCGGATCGCCGCCGATGCCGCGGTCATCTGGCTCTTCTTCTTTGCCGCGTGGAGCGCCGTTTACATCGCCGGCGTTTCGACTGCGCAGGTCGCCGAAGGCCGCCGCCGCCTCGCTGCCGCCGAAGCAGCGGCCCAGGCCGCCCAGGTTCGTGCGCTGCGCTACCAGGTCAATCCGCACTTCCTCTTCAATACGCTCAACAGCCTGTCGTCGCTGGTCATGACGGGCCGCACCGAACGCGCCGAAAGCATGCTGATGGCACTGTCGACTTTCTTCCGCACATCGCTATCGCTCGACCCCGCTGAGAGCGTCAGCCTTGCCGAAGAAATCGATCTGCAACGCCTCTACCTCGATATCGAACAAGCGCGCTTCCCCAGCCGGCTCAGCGTCAACATCGACGTGCCCGACCATCTCTCGCAAGTCGAAGTTCCGGCGCTCATCCTTCAGCCCATCGTCGAGAACGCCATCAAATATGGCGTCAGCCAGACGCGCGAGAAGGTGACGATCACCATCGCCGCCAAGCCGCTCGGCGATGGACGCATCCAGATCGACGTCCATAATACTTTGCCCCAAGACGTGTCGGCCGACCGGCCACGCCCGACCGGTACCGGCACCGGCCTCACCAATGTGTGCCAGCGGCTCGAAACCCATTTCGGCGGCCGCGCCGATTGCCGCTTTGGTGCCGTGAGCGACGGCTACAAGGTTTCAATCGCGGTTCCAGCCCATTCCAACGAGGAAGATGATGACTGACAAATTGACGGTGCTCGTCGCCGATGACGAGCCGCTGGCAGCCGAGCGCCTGCAGATACTGATCGAGCGCATGGACGGGCTCGAACTCGTCGGTATCGCCGAAGATGGCGATGAAGCCGTTGCCAAGGCAAACGAGCTCAAGCCCGACATCCTCCTGCTCGACATCGCAATGCCCGGCCTCGACGGGATCGAAGTCGCTCGTGCGCTTGGCAAGCAGCAGGAGCCGCCCGCGGTAATCTTCGTCACCGCCTTCGACCAGTTCGCTGTCGCCGCCTTCGAGGTTGCGGCGGTCGATTATGTCATGAAGCCGGTCGATCAGGATCGGCTCGTCACCGCGATCGATCGCGCCAGGGCGGCGATCGAAACGCGTGAAGAAGACGCCGCTGCGCCTGCCACCGGCGAAGAGAAAAGTCCGTGGCTCGAGGAATTCTGGGCGAGCGACCTGTCGGGTCTCGTGCGCATCGCCGCGCGCGACATCGAACGCGTGACGGCAGAACGCGACTATATGCGCCTCCATGTCGGCCAACGAAGCTGGCTGATCCACCATTCGATGACGGCGTTGGAAGAGGGGCTCGACCCGTCGGTCTTCGTGCGTCTCCATCGCTCCGCAATGGTTCGCCGTGACTTCATTGCCGGTTTTTCGCGCAACGCGTCAGGCCGGTGGGTCGCCCGCCTGGCAGACGGCACCGAACAACCCGTCGGCCGTCTCTACAGCGAAAAAGTCCGTGAGATTGCCGCCCGCTGAAGCGGGCTTCGCAGAATGACAATGGGTGCCGCCCCCAAAGGAGGCGACGCCCTATACTCGGTAATCACTTATTCGGGTTTGACGAAGATATGCACGAAGCGGCTTGTTTTGCCCGCAATCGCCTCATCGAACACGTTCCGCGACAAATCGTCGTCGTTGTTCACGAGGGCATCGTTAGTGCCTTTCAGATAGAGGCCGGCGTCCCCGAACAATTCGATGATCGCCGCCGGATCGATCCGGTGCAACGCATTGACCTGCGCCCGCGGATCGTCCGTCGGCGCGCCGCGATGATCGATCAGCAGTAGCTTGCCACCAGGCGCCAGCGCATCGGCAACCTCCTGTGCATGCGCGGCAGGATCCATCTCGGGAATGTCGAACCGCTCGCTGACGAACCAGAAGTCGTGCGCATTGAGATTGAGGATGATGAAATCGTAGGCGTCGTCCTCGAAGCTCATATCCTCGAAACGCCCCGACGCGACATCGCCGTGGGGATGAGCCTCCACGAAGGCCCCGGTCGCGGCCTGCGCCGGTTCGCCGAAGAATTGCGTTGGCTGCCAGATCGTGTAGCGACCCTCGCTGCCGATCGCGGGGGCGACAATCTCGGCCCAATAAAGATTGGCACCGAAGATATCGAGCACGCGGTCACCCTGCTCGACCCCCGCCCATTGCAACAACTCGACCGGTTTGCGGCTGGCATCGAGCGCGACGTTACGTTCGCTCCGCGTCTCCGCAGCAGCGCTCTTGGCGACGTCGGCGGGCGCCGCCATGGCCGCGGATGCCATCATCAAGGCGACCACCGAAATAAGCGGTTTCATATCATTCTCCCCTTTTGTTGCAGTCCCGGCTTAGACCTTGCGGAACAATTTGCGCAGGGCACCATCGCTCAATCGGCGAAGCGCCCTGGTCGTTCGTCAATTGGCGAACTTGCGCATCTGTTCCAGGACCCATGACGAGTCGACATCCTTGCCCACCATGTTCCAGCCGATGAAGGCCAAAATGATGAGCCAAAAGGGAAAGCCGCAGCCCGACTGGTTGTTCTTCCTATCGCTGCGCTGCCCCCAATTCGCTGGCCAACTTGCCTTACGATCCGAGGTGCGCGCCTTAGGCGACGTGATGCGCTGCCACTTGGGCAGATCCGGTACATTGACGCCGCGGCGTTTTAGTCCCGGGATATGCGGAATATGAGTGGGGCGTCGTTGCACGAGAGCCACCCTGCGCCAGCACCGCGTCCCGCACAAGCAATCAGTTAGCTGCCGCAAGCGCAAACGCGACGCCCAAACGGAAAAGGGGACCAGCATTGCTGCTGGTCCCCTCTGCGCCGAGCATGGTTTGCCGGTCTTTGCTTCCGTTCGTCCCGAAGGACAACTTTCCACAATCCTTGCGCACCCACTCAGGCGTCGCTTCCGTGCCGATTGGCCTCCGTGAGGAGCCAATGCTTTCCTTCCGGCTAGCGCAGGTTCCCCTTGCGGTTCCCCTCGCTTTTCCTTCCGGTCCGCATCGGCCTGGTCATGCAAGCATGCCCACAGCCACTCGGACTTCCGCGGCCCTTCTTGGGCTAGCTCCTTCGCGCCGCTTGACCATTGCCGAAGCTCCGGTCTGCGCTGCGACAGGAAGACTAGCTCTTCCGGCGCCATCCAACCGACTGGTCTACGTCAGTTCCACGGGGCCTCCCGGAGGAGGCTTACAGACCTGACAAGCGCCTGTCGGCGGAGATCGGTACTTGGTGATCCCTTCCCCCGAGGGGGCCGGGCACTTCGTCCCGATCACGAGTATTGTTATGCACGACCCCATGACCCGTTCCAACGCCCGAAACGGTGTTTCAGCCTGTGGATAACGTGGATATCGTGTGTAAGTCGGGGAATTTTGGGGAACATCCCCATTTCAGCCGCGCCTCTAACCTCCGAAAAGTCGATTCGCAAGCCTGATTCGCCGCGAATCGATGTAAGATTTCACATCGAACCGGCTCTGCCCTCAATTTCGATGGCAGCCCTTTACGCGTGTTGCCTCTATGTTCCCTCGACCCTATCTGTCTGTGGTGACCGAATCCCTGCCACAACCGACCGAGGTCCCTGACGACGCGCCCTGGCTCGCCGACCTCAACGCGCCGCAGCGCGATGCCGTGCTGACGACCGAGGGGCCCGTCCTCATGCTCGCGGGGGCGGGTACGGGTAAGACGCGCGCGCTGACCAGCCGTCTCGCCCACATCATCGCGACGCGGCGTGCCTGGCCGAGCCAGATCCTGGCGGTGACCTTTACCAACAAGGCTGCGCGCGAGATGCGCGAGCGCATCAGCGACATCACCGGCGGCGCGGTCGAGGGTATGCCCTATCTCGGCACCTTTCACTCGGTGTGCGCACGCATGCTGCGCAGTCATGCCGAACTCGTCGGGCTGCAAAGCAATTTCACCATTATCGATACGGACGACCAGCTTCGCCTGCTCAAGCAGTTGATCCAAGCCTCCAACATCGACGACAAGAGATGGCCCGCCCGGCAGCTCGCCGGCCTAATCGATGAATGGAAGAACAAAGGCGTCACGCCGGACAAGGTCAGCGCTGCCGATGCGGAAGCCTATGCCAACGGCAAGGGCGCCGACCTATATAAGCAATATCAGCAGCGCCTGCGCGATGTGAACGCCGCCGACTTTGGCGACCTGCTGCTCCACATGCTGCAAATCTTCAAGCAGCATGCCGACGTGCTCGAAAGCTATCGCAAGCGCTTTAGGTACATCCTCGTCGATGAATATCAGGATACCAATGGCAGCCAGTATGAATGGCTCCGCCTCCTTGCCGCTCCGCGCAACAATATCTGCTGCGTCGGCGATGACGACCAGTCGATCTATTCGTGGCGCGGCGCGGAGGTCGCCAACATCCTGCGTTTCGAGAAAGACTTTCCCGACGCCAAAATCATCCGCCTCGAACAGAATTACCGCAGCACCGGCCACATCCTTGCCGCGGCCAGCGGCGTCATCGCGCACAACGGCTCGCGCCTCGGCAAGACGCTCTGGACCGAGGCCGACATGGGCGAAAAGGTCAAGGTCGTCGGCGTGTGGGACGGCCCCGAAGAAGCCCGCCGCGTCGGCGAGGAAATCGAGAACCATGTGTCGAAGGGCGGCAGCCTCAACGATATCGCCATCCTGGTGCGCGCCCAGCACCAGACACGCCTTTTTGAAGACCGTTTCATTTCGATCGGCATCGATTATCAGATCATCGGGGGCTTTCGCTTCTACGAGCGCGCCGAGATCCGCGACGCCATCGCCTATTTGCGCCTCATCCACCAGCCGCAAGATGACCTCGCCTTCGATCGCATCGTCAACACACCCAAGCGCGGCCTAGGTGACAAGGCGGTGCAGACAATCCACCGCTTCGCCCGCGCGGAAAGGCAGCCGCTACTCATGGCCGCCGCAAATATCCTAGACACGGACGAGCTGCGCCCCGCCGCGCGCAACAGCCTCGCCCGCTTCGTTGGCGACATTGCGCGCTGGCGGCAGATGTATGGCAGCAAGGGTGACGAAGACGGCATCACGCCGTCCGAGCTTATGCAGGTCGTCATGGACGAATGCGGCTATACCGGCATGCTGCAGGCCGACAAAAGCGCCGAAGCCGCTGGCCGCCTCGACAACCTGTCCGAGCTGGCGCGCGCGATGGAAGAATATGACACGCTCGAAAGCTTTCTCGAACATGTCAGCCTCGTCATGGATAACGATGCCAACAAGAAGGGCGAGCGCGTAACCATCATGACGATCCACGCCGCCAAGGGGCTGGAATTCCCGCTGGTCTTCCTCGCCGGCTGGGAAGAAGGGCTCTTCCCCTCGCAGCGTGCGCTCGACGAAGGGGGCATCGCGAGTCTCGAGGAAGAACGCCGACTTGCCTATGTCGCGATCACGCGCGCGCGCGAAAAGGCGATGATTTTCCATGCCGCCAATCGCCAGATCTATGGCCAGTGGACCAGCAGCATTCCCAGCCGCTTTGTCGATGAACTGCCCGAGGATCACATCGAGACCGAGGAGACGATGACCGGCGGCGCCTCGCTCTGGCAGGCGCAGTTCAGCGCGCATGACGATCCCTTCGCGCACGTCGCCCGTCCCTCGCGCCGCGGCCCCGGCTTCCAGCGCGCGCTCAGGAGCGATGGGCTGTCGCGCGAGGAAAAGATGATCCGCTCCAAACGCGCCCAAGGCCCCGTGATCGAAGCCAAGGCGAGCGCTGTCAGCCTTGGTAATAGGGGCCGCGATGACCTCGAACTGGGTCAGCGTGTCTTCCACCAGAAATTCGGCTACGGCACGATCACCGTCATCGAAGGAAACAAGCTCGAAGTCGATTTTGAACATTCGGGCAGCAAGCGCGTCCTCGACAGCTTCGTCACCGCCGAGATCTAAGCGCGCCCGGTGCGCCCGCCGCCTTACCCATCACCCACCCGCGTCATCGCGAGGGTTCGCCCCCCCGCTTTCCCGGGCTCGGATTGATCATCAATGGCCGCCCCCCTGAGCCGCACTCAGGACGCTATACTCGTACCCGCCGGTCTAGCGCCACGAAGAGGAGCGCCAGCAGGAAGAACGCCGCGGATAGACCCGCAATACTTGCCAGTGCGCCCGGCCAGCCTTGCTCGATCGGATTGAGAAACCAATAGGCATACCAGCCGTCCACCGCGCCGCGCGCCAATGCATACGCACAATAGCCGATCGGCCAGGCCATGGCCCAGGCCGCATCGCGTACGCCCAGCGATCCATCGCGCGCGGCGAACCATGTGGCGACAAAAAATAGAGGCTGAGTCGTGTGTAGCCCGACATCCGCAACTAGCACCCAACCCTGCGGGTCCCATAAGGACGCCAGAAGCACCCAGTAGGCAATGCCGACAAAGGCGATACCCACCGCCATGGCAAGACGCACCCGAGCACTGGTCAGCCAGCCTTCCCGCCCCACCGCCATCGCGGTCGCCACCACCGCAACGGCGATGTTCGTCAGGATCGTGAAGAAACCGACAAAGCGCCAAAGGCCGCCTGCGATCCCCATCTCGGGAACCATCAGCCAGAGCCGCAGCAGCAGGACGGCCCATCCAGCAATGGCGGTAACAGCAGCAATCTTGCGAATCATGATGCCATCCTAGCGCAGGATTAGCGCCAGTCACTACTCCATCGGCGTGTAGATATATTCATGCTGTGCATCGGCCAGCACCAGTGTGCCATCGTCGCGCATCAGGATCGGCACTCCGCGCAGGAAACTGGGCTCGAACGTCACGAAGCTCGTCGAGCCATCTTCTTCCTTACGCGTCGCCACTTCGGCTCGGCCGTTGGGAAAGTCGAAGAAGAGCCGGTCGCCCTCGGTCACCACCGACAGCTGGCCCAGCGCATCGTTGGTGTAGGCGGGGGCAAGCTTCGCGACCATGTCGGCGTTCGCCGGCCTATCGAGCTTTTCCCAGAATTTCGGGAAGGCCTCTTCCATCTGCTCGACAGCGCGTTCGATATCGTTTGCCGCATCGGGTTCGTCGCCAAAGACCAGCTCGTTAAAACGATCGAAGCTTTCGGCAATGAGCCCCATCCCGCCGCTGCCATTGGTCAGCATCACGATAGCAATGCCGCGGTCGGTATAGACCTGGTAATTGCTCTGGTAGCCGAAGGTCGAACCGCCATGGAAGGTGGTGGGAAGTCCTTTCACCTCGCCGGTCATGATACCCATGCCGTAATGGCTGTCGGCGCCCATCGCGACCTGCGGCGCGCGGCGATCGAAGACGGCGGCCTCGGGCATTACCCGCTCGCCCGCCGTGTTGACCCCGCCGCTCATTTCGTTGGCGACATATTTGGCAAAGCTGTCGATATCCGCCCACAGCGCCCCCGCCGGGCGGACGGGATAGATGGCCTCGTTGAAATCGACCGTGTGTGCAGCCGCATTCATCTCGGCATCGAGACCGTGGGGCGCGGCATAATTACCCGCCGCCGCTTCGGAAACGCGGAAGGTGACATTGTCCATGCCGAGCGGCGCGAAGACGCGCTCCTGCATGGCGCGGTCATAGGCAGCGCCCACTTCCATGTCGGGGTACAGCACGTGCCCTGCGACATAGCCCGCCGCCGCCGCGATGGTGTTGTTATACTGGAAGAGCTCGCCAAAATCGGTCGTCGGCTGCGTGGCAGCCAACAGGTCGAAAGTGTTCGACGCGGGCGTCCCCTCCGGCTGGTTGAGCACCCATTCGAGGTCCTTACGCGGCAGGCCGGTACACGCGCAGATGAGATGCTTGACCAGGACCTTCTCGGTCGTTGCGGCATCACCGAGCTTGAAATCGGCCATGTAGTTGGTGACCGGCTGGTCGTAGGCGATGAGCCCGTCTTCGACCATCGTGCCGATCAGCAGCGTGGTCATGCCCTTGGTGTTAGAGCCGACCATGAAGAGCGTGTCGGTATCCACCGGTTCGCCCGTCTCGACGCTTTTGACGCCAAGGCCCGCGCTATGGACGATCTGGCCATTCTTGATGATGGCGACCGCCGCGCCGGGGATTTTGAGATCGGCCATCGCGCCTTCGATAAAGCCGGTCCATTCGGCGATCAGCGCGGGCGTCAATTCTGCTGTGGGATTGTCGGCAAGGCTGACTTCCTCGAAATCGCCCGGCTTGAGGCCCGCATTGAACTGGCCGAATTGCGCGCCGCGGCGTTCCGCCGTCGCCAGCGCGATATCGGCAAAGATCGCCGTCCATTGACCGTTCTTGAGCAGGGCGACGGCCTGCGCGAAGCGGCGCTCGGCCGGCGGATAGGGATAGTTTGCAACATAGCCTGATTCCCAGCCTTGATTGCCGGGGATCTCGGTCTCGTTGGCGGCTGTGAGCGAGAAGTCGGGATTGACAATCGCCCAGCCCTTGGCGATCGCGTCGGGTCCGTCTTCAGCACCCTCGATTTCGACCAGCGTGATGCTGCTGTCGCCTTCGGGCAGCGTGAAGACATAAGTGCCGTTTTCGACTGTCATCGTCCAATCATCGGGGATGACGTATTCCGTGCCGCGTGGGGTGGTGGCAGGCGCCTGCGCGTTGGCCTCCTGCACCGTGGAAAGTGCGGCGGCGGGCGCTAAGGCAAGCGGCGCTGCGGCTGCACTAAGGAATAGCGCAGCGCGCACGGTTGCAGTGATTTTCATGATGTTCCCCCTAGAATTGGCTCTTGCGTCGATCCAACAACAGGGAGACGGCAAAGTCCATCACGGGACGGCAAGCCGCATCGCTATTCGACCAACGGTGACGAGTTCGAGCCCTGGCGGCCCCTGCGCTAAGGCAGTAGAGCGCTAGCTGCAGGCATAGCCGCCCGCGTCGACCCCGTCGTAGGTCAGCGTGCAAAAACCGTCCGCGATGTCTTCGTCAACGGCCCAGCGATTTTTCGCCGGTACGATGTCTCCGGTCACGATTGGCACCAGCAGCGCCACCATGATGACCATCGCCATGTTGCTCATTAGCAGTCGCATCTTCCATCCCCTTTCGACAAAGCTGTTGTATGCCGGACCCGCGCGAACATCCTTGGAAGATGATGAAAAGATTCTGAAAACTTAATCAGGGTTAGTTTTCGCGGCACGTCGAGACATTGATGCCACACCGGCTGCATAACGATTTCCTCAACGTTTTTAGGGGGTTCCATCACGCGGCACTTAAAGATAACCCTGTTTGCAGCGTAATTGGGGTTGGGGAACTGGGCCGTGGCCGACATTTTCATTTCGTACAAGAAGGAAGACCGGAAGGTTACCGAGGCGCTTGCGGCCGCGCTTGAGGCCGAAGGTCTGAGCGTTTGGTGGGACAATGCGCTCAATCCGAAAGCGGCTTGGGACTCGATTATCGAGCAGGAAATCGCTGCGGCGAGGAAGGTGCTCGTCTTGTGGAGCCCGCGCGCGGTCAAGTCGGACTGGGTGCGCTCGGAAGCCCATTATGCGCAAGATCATGGCAAGATGGTGCCAGTGAAGATTGAGGAGTGCACGCTACCCCTCGCCTTCATGCTTCGCCAGGCGGTGGGACTTGTCTAGCCAGGACTTCTCTCAATCCAATCCCGAGTGGCAGCGCCTCCTCGAGTGGATTGCGGAGAAAGATAGCGCGCGCGTCACGAGTGAGCAGCTTGGCGAAGCGACACCAGCGCCCCGGCTCAAGAACAAAAGCTGGCTCGGCCCCAGGAAGCGACCGGCCATCGCCTTTGGGCTTGCCGGACTGATCGCCATTGGCGCTGCGGGCTTCAGCTTTTTGGGCGCTGGGCAGGCCGAGCCGGAACTACCCCAGCCGGACGTGGTGATCGACCTGTTCGAATCACGGTCGGACATCATCCCGGCTGGCTTTGTGCAGACCATGCACGATGAAATGGCGACCGATTTCTCTGCGTCCTCGCGCATAACACCCGAAGACGGGGACGGTACGCGGCGGCTCGACGCGTACCAGCTTCAAGGCTCGATTGACGCAACCGACGAAGACGTGCGTATTTTTGCGCGCATTTTTGCCCCCGGCATCGATGGCCCCGTGCTGACGACGCGCATGGAGCGGCCGACCGAACAGATGGACGCGCTACCGCTGACCGTCGGCAGCAGGCTAGCCAGCCTCATGCGCTGCGTAGCGACCGCTAGCGACAGCACCGGGAGCGATATCGTTCGCTTGCCCGAGCCCGCGATCAAACCGTGGGCCGATTTTTGCCGCATGACGACTGTCGAAAGTGCCGATATGGGATCGCGCGTTGCCACGCTGCGGAGCGTGGTTGAAGCGGCGCCCGACTTTGCCAATGGTTGGGCCAATCTCGGCGAGAATCTTGTTTGGGCGAGCCGCGGCAGAGGCGACGAAGGCCGCGCGATGGTTGCCGAAGCCGAGGCCGCGCTGGACAGGGCGATCGAGCTCGATGACACTACTGCCAAGGCCTATGCCGTCAAAGCGCTAATCGCGCTCGGGATCACCACCGGCAGTTTCGACACAGACAGTCAGGCCACGACATTGGGCAATTTCGATGAATGGGAGAGGCTTGCGCAGCAATCGCTTGACGCACGACCGAGCGATTGCGGCTGCGAAGGCCCGCAATATGCCCGCGCCAAGCAAATCCTCGGTCAGCCGTCACAAGCCTTGCCGTTGTATCGCCAGGCTGTGAACCAGGACCGCCGTAACATGGGCCATCTCAACGAATATATCGGCAACCTTATCCTCGCCGGGCAATTGCGCACCGCTGAGGCACAGCTCGATAAGGTCGAAGATGAATGGCCGAATGCCGGCTGGACCAAAACGCATCGGCTTAACATCGCAATGGTCGAACGAGATTATACCGAAGCATTGGCAATCTACCGCGAGCTGGCGGCGGAGAACGCCAATCCTCGCGCGGTGTCATTCCTGCAAGCGCTCGATAGCGGCGATGCTGCCCGTATCGAAGCGTCGAGCGCGTACCTGACAGAGGCAGCGAAACAACGCCCCACTTCGACCCAGTATCTCTCGCTTTTGGCTGCCGACAGACCCGATGCCGCCTTGGACATGATCGAAGCAGCTTATGAGATGTACGGCCCCATTGTGCTGGAGTGGCTGTGGCTGCCGCGATCGGCACCCGTCTACGACGAACCCGAATTCGCTTCGCTGGCACAGCGGAGCGGTTTGCTTGCCTATTGGAAGCGAGACGGCGGGACGCCCGATTTCTGCAAGGCTGCCCCGGCCGCAAAAATCTGCCGTTCGCTCTAGGCCCCGCGAAATGAAAGAGGGCGGCCCGAAGACCGCCCTTTTGGGTTGCAACTTTTATCGACTAGGCGTCAGCTAGTTCGATCGGCTTCTTGGCCTCGGCTTCAGCGCGCATCTTGGCTTTGCGCTTCTCCTCCGCAGCGCGCAGGTTGTCAGCAGCGATGGCACGGTTGGCGAGTTTTTCCCAACTTCTCGCGGCACGCTCGTGAAGGGCGCGCACGCGGACCAGCGTGGCGGCCTTCGCCTTGGCTTTTTCTTCATTCATACGATCAATCAGAAATTCGGTCTGATGTGCCAAAAAGCGTCTCCTCAAACGAAAAACGCGCCACCCGGAGGATAGCGCGTAAGCGGTGTTCTATGCAGATCGCCAGGCGAGAATGCCCGGAAAACGACCCGTTGTCGGCAGGTGCGAACAAGACTCAAACCCCGTGAGGGGCAACATGGCGTAGCGCCGCTGTTGGAGAATCCGAATCGCGATATGGCAATAATAAGGCAAGTCGCAAAAAAACGCAAAAAACCGCCATTTTCGCCAATTCTCGCGCGAATCGAGCGCCGGCCCGAGGGCTAGCGCTCGTCGCGGTCTGCTACCGGACTGTAGAGATAGGCGGCCGCCAAGGCGGGAAAGAGCGGTCGATCGAATGTCTTTGCTTTGGTCTTGGTCATACTCATTCAACGGGCTGACCGTCGATCTGGTTCGCCAACGACCCTTGCCACCCCACGCTTCGTCGAACAATCCCGCGGCACAAGGGAGCCTAGACGAATTTGACCGTCACGCCCTGATCAACGGCATCGAGGAGACGGCGCACGTCGAAATTCGTCAGACGGACGCAGCCGTGGCTGGCAGTCTTGCCGATTCTTGCCGGATCGGGGCTGCCGTGGATACCGTATCCATCGCTTCCAAGATCGATCCAGACACCACCGATCGGATTATTCGGGCCAGCCGGTATGGTAAGCTTCTCATCACCACCCCAGTCCTGATCGGACGGATCGAAATAATAGCTGGCGGCGGGGGCAATCGCGCTCACTTCGCGTGTCCCCGACGGGCTCGGAAATTCGGCCGATCCCACGGTGGCAGGGAAAGACGCGAGGAGGGTTCCCCCGTCATCATAGGCACGCAGCTCATTGCTGCTGGCGTCGACTTCGATGCGGGCGACATCACCGATCGGACCGGCATCGACATTGGCGACGAGAATGTTCGATCCGGCGTTGAAATCGGTATTCGGATTCAACCGCTTGAGGAAGCGTTCCGACATGCCGAATTTCTCGGCCAGCATTTCGCTGGCAGAACCGTAGCCAACTTTGCCGGTTTGCGCCTGCGCCTTCATACCCTGCGCCGGTTTGGTGAATCCGTCTCCGATGTCTTCCGAGGTGATCGTATAAGTTTTGAGGAGGGGAGCATTTCCAGCAGCGCTCTTGAGAGCAGCCAACATTTCCTTGTCGACCTTCCCGTCCGCCGAGAGCCCCTGCATTTCCTCGAACGTGCTGATGGCACGGGCGGTGTTTCCGCCCGGGAAGCCATCGATCACGCCGGGGGAGTGGTTGAGCCGTGCCAACAAGATCTGCGCGGCTAGTGTTTCTTTCTGTCGCTTCTGGGCGAACGGCCCATCAGGCACTTCCTCACCCCAGGTGAACGAGGGTGAAGATTGTTGCGTGGCAGCTGCGGACGGAACAGCGAGCGCGATTGCGGCCGCTGCGGCGAAGAGTTGTTTCGTGATCATCATGTGGCCCCAACGAAGGGTGAGCGCACATTGTTGCGTCGGAACGCGCGTTTATCCCTGGTCGAGCCGCAGCCAGTCGCGAAATTCAAGGCCGTAATACAGGTCCATCGCTTCGAACTGCAGTCCGTGGGGCTTGCCGTGGTTGCTGTTCCACATTGCAACTATCCCGGTTTTTTCGGCGGGATCGAACAGGATGAAGGCGCGATAACCGTCGACGCCGCCGCGATGGCCGACCAGTTGATGCCCCGCGTAGTCATAGATGCGCCAGCCGAGCCCGTAGCGAGGATCGGAAAGGCGCTCCCGATATTTGCTTAGGCGTCGTCGCTCGTTCGGCGTGTCGACCAGCGCGCGCTGCGCCTCTCTGGTGACCGCAGGGGCGATGACATCGGGATACTGGCCCATTTGTGCCTGCATCCATGTTACCAGGTCGCCAATATCGCTGTTCACCCCGCCCGCCGTGGGCACGCGGTAATAATCCATGTCGACATCGAGCAGGCGCCCACCCGCGCTGTGCGGTTGTGCCCAATTGCGGGCGGTGACAAGATCTTCGCGCGTCAGGCTGGCACTGTCCATGCCAAGCGGCCCGAACAGTTCTTGCTTCACGACGGTCGCATAGGTTTTCCCGGTCGTTTTCTCGATGACGTCGGAAAACGCGTCGAATGCGACATTCTGGTAACTCCAGCATGTCCCGGGCTCGCAGGTAAGCTGTGTTCCTGACAAAGCGCGGCGAATGATCGCCGGGTCCTGCCCGCCTTCCAGCCGATCGTCATAGGCATTGCGCCAAAGGCCTAGCCGGTGGCTAAGGACATCGCGCACGCTGGCCCTGACCTGTGCACCGCCTGGCAATTGCAGGCTGCGCGAATAATTGGCGATGGACAGGTCAAGCCCGATGGCACCGCGCGCATCGAGCTTCGATGCCAAAGTTCCGGCAACCCCCTTCGATAAAGAAGCCCAGCGGAACACCGTATCGGACGTCACCGGTGCATCACTGTCGGCCGCGCGCTTTCCGTATCCCTTGAGAAAGCTCACTTCGCCATTTTCGACCACGCCGACGGCGAGACCGACCAGGTTTTCTTCCTGCATCAATCGTTGAATACGTGCATCAAGGCGGCGATAATCGATGCGTCGCTGCGCGGGTGTTTCGGTCAAGGCCTCGCTCACGACGGGCGCAGCAGTCATGGCGGGTGCCTCGGCCCCCTCTTCCGATTGCAAAATCGATACGGCAAAAATTGCCAGCAACGCGGCAATGCCAAATAGAACGATCGTCTTGATAATCACCCCTCCCGATACCTCGATAGTTAGGACGGCCCTCCGCTGGCAAGCCGCCTCGTCGCATGGCTGGCGCTTTTTGGCGCGCTCGCTTACAGCAAGGGCAAGAGGAGAGACCGGATGAATTTCCTGCGCACCATCATGTGGGTAATCCTGGCCGTGGGCGTGGCCATATTCGCGACTGCGAATTGGCACGACGTCATGCTGGACCTGTGGGGCGACCTGCGCATGGCGATCAAGCTGCCGGTCCTGCTCGGTATCACCTTCGCCATAGGCTTTTTGCCGACGCTGTTTTATTATCGGGCCAAGATCTGGCAGCTACGGCGACAGCTCGCGCTGGCCGATCGCAACGCCAAGATGGCGCCGCAGACCCCGCCGCCGCCGCCAGTCGCCGCGTCCACGACCAAAGAGACGGAAAGTCCGTTCTAGATTATGTCCAATCCCATCTATGTCGCGATCGATACGCCCAATCTCAGACGGGCCAAGGAAATCGCATCGGCGGTATCCAGGCACGCCGGCGGGCTGAAGCTCGGGCTGGAGTTTTTTGTCGCCAACGGCATGGCGGGTGTCGAGGAAATAGCTGCGGGAGGACTTCCCGTATTTCTCGATCTCAAGCTGCACGACATTCCAAGCACCGTCGGCAAGGCGGTGCAGGCGATGCGTCCCTTCACGCCCTCGATCATGACCGTGCATGCAGGCGGCGGACGCGCGATGATGGAGGATGCCAAAGCGGCTGCGCCCGAAAGCACCAAGGTTGTCGGCGTCAGCGTGCTGACCAGCCTCGACAGCGACGATTTGAAGGCGATCGGACTCAAGGGAAATCCGCAGGATCAGGTCAATCGGCTCGCAGGGCTGGCGCGCGAAGCAGGCCTCGACGGCATCGTGTGTTCGGGCAACGAAGTCGGCGCGGTCAAGAAGGACTGGAAAGACGGATATTTCGTCGTGCCGGGCATCCGCCCGCAAGGCAGCGATGTCGGAGACCAGAAGCGCATCATGACGCCCCGCCAGGCCCTGGATGCAGGTGCATCGGTGCTGGTCATCGGACGCGCCGTCACCAACGCCGAAAATCCCGATGACGCGCTGCGCGCCATTGGTGCGACCCTATAGACTTGAACCCGACTTCGTCCTAACCCGCCGCGCATGAGCTGGATCGACAAGGTACGCAACGGGATCCCCTTCCTGCCCAAGCGGCAGAGCGAGGATCAGCTGTGGCACAAATGCAAGAAGTGCGAGACGATGGTCTTCACCCGCGAATGGGAGGAGAACAGCTTCGTCTGCCCGCGGTGCGAACATCATGACCGCATCGGCGTGAAGGAGCGACTCGCGCTGACGTTCGACGACGGCAGATATGAGACGTTACCCAGTCCCGAGGTCCGCGAAGACCCGCTGAAATTCAAGGACAGCAAGAAATATGGCGAGCGCATAAAGCAGGCACGCGCCAAGACCGGGGCGAAGGACGCGCTGACCAATGCGCGCGGCAAAATTAACGGACATGATGCCATCGTCGGCGTGCAGGACTTCAATTTCATGGGTGGCTCGATGGGGATTGCCGTCGGCGCCTCGGTGGTCGCCGGCCTGCGCGCCGCTATTAAGGAGCGCAAGCCTTACATTCTTTTCACCGCCGCTGGCGGTGCGCGGATGCAGGAAGGCATCCTCAGCCTCATGCAGATGCCAAAAACGACGGTGGCTCTGGCGGAAATGCGCGAAGCGGGCCTGCCTTACATTGTCGTGCTCACCGATCCGACCACGGGCGGCGTGACCGCCAGCTACGCGATGCTGGGCGATGTGCAGCTGGCCGAACCCGGTGCCCTGATCGGCTTTGCCGGACAACGCGTGATCGAACAGACGATCCGCGAAAAGCTGCCCGAAGGCTTCCAGCGCGCCGAATATCTGCTTGAGCATGGCATGATCGACATGGTCGTCCATCGTCATGATCTGCGCGAGCGACTGGGCCGGCTTATCGCCTACCTCGCGCCGGAAGCCGACGCAGCCTGATGGCTGACGGGGCGCGCTCGTCCCACCCCAAGGTGCAGGAACAGCTCGACCGGCTGATGGCGCTCGGCATGGGCGGCGATGTGTTGGGGCTGGAACGCGTGAGCGCGCTGTGCGCCAAGCTCGGCAATCCACAGGACAAGATGCCGCCAGTTTTTCATGTCGCTGGCACAAACGGCAAGGGATCGACCATTGCGTTCCTGCGCGCTGCGCTGGAGGCAACGGGCAAGAGCGTCCACGTCTTCACCTCCCCGCACCTCGTCCGCTTCAACGAGCGCATCCGGCTGGCGGGCAAGCTGATCGAAGACGAGGCGCTGGCCGATCTGCTCGAAGAGGTGCTGGATGCCGCGGGCGACATCAAGCCGACCTTCTTCGAAGCCACGACAGCCGCAGCCTTTCTCGCCTTCGCGCGAACGCCCGCCGATGCCACCTTGGTCGAAGTCGGGCTGGGCGGTAGGCTCGATGCGACTAATATCATCGAAGAGCCACTGGTAACCGGGATCGCGAGCCTTGGCCTCGATCACCAGCAATTCCTTGGCGGCACCATGCCGAAGATCGGTGCGGAGAAAGCGGGGATCGCGAAAAAAGGTGTGATGTTGGTCACCCAGGCTTACCCGCCAGCCACCGAAGCCGGGATCGCCAAGATCGCGGACAAGAAGGGCGCACGCTGGCGGCCGCGGCGCAAGGCTTGGGACGTGATCGTGCGACACGGCAAACTGCATTACCGCGACGCGTTGGGGCGTCTGGAATTGCCGCCGCCGCGCATGCCGGGCCGGCATCAACAGCATAATGCAGGGCTCGCCATCGCGATGCTTCGACTGCAGGGACATTTCGACATACCCGATGCCGCCTACGCCGCTGCCTTGGGCTGGACAGACTGGCCGGCAAGACTGCAGCGCCTGCGCGAAGGCAAGCTGTTCGCCCGCCTGCCGGCGGGCAGCGAATTATGGGTCGATGGTGGTCACAACCCGTCGGCCGCGCGCGAGGTCGCGATGGCGGTGAAGAGCATGGACGACAAGCCGCTGACGATCATCTTCGCGGCGCTATCGAGCAAAGATGCAGAAGGCTTGCTCGCGCCGTTCGACGGCATGACCGAAAAACTGTTCACCCTCGGCATCAATCATCACGATTGCCATCCGCCCGAATGGCTCGCCGAACTGGCGAGGGGCATGGGTCATGATGCGGTGCCAGCCGCAACAATTGAAGCGGCCTTCGACAAGATCGAAAAACCCGGGCGCGTGCTCGTGTTCGGATCGCTCTATCTCGCCGGCCAGTTGCTCGAGGCCAACGAGACGTTACCCGACTAGGTGCCGACCGGCTTGGCCGGTTGCTGCTCCTTGGGCGGCGCGTCGACGATCTCGCCGTCGACACCCGGCTGGCGAACCGAATTCACGACAAAGCCCTTCTTCCACATGACGCCGAGCAGGATGAGACCCGGAATGGCGATCAGCATGGTGGCGATCCAGAACCAGAACCAGCCCAGTCCTTCCGCGAGATAACCCGCCGGCGCGGCAAGCCAGGTTCGGCCGACCGCTGCAAAGCTCGACAGGAGCGCAAACTGGGTAGCGGTATAGGCAAGGCTCGACAGCCCCGACAGATACACGACGAACACGGTCAGACCGAGCCCCGAGGAGAAGTTCTCGAACCCGACAGCCAGCCCCAGCATGAAGGTATTGGCGCCCATGTTGGCGAGGATCGCGAACAGGAAATTCGTGATCATCATGAAGATGCCCGAGAAAAACAGCGCGCGTCCCATGCCGAGATAGTAGATGAAGGGCGCAGACACGGCAGATCCTGCAATCAGCGCCCAGAAACCGACCAGCTTGTTAGCGGTGATATAGTCGGTGTCCGAAAAGCCCAGCTCATCGATCATCGGCCCGAGCATGACCTGACCCATCGCATCGCCGACCTTGTAGATCAGCACGAAGAGCAGGATGAGTACCGCGCCGCGACGCTTGAAGAAGTCCTTGAACGGGTTCCAGACGGTTTCGGTCATCCATTCGCCAAAGGTGCGATCACCCATCTCCGCGGATCGATCGACATAGCGGCCCGGCCCCGCCACCAGGGCAGCAAAGGCGGCAGGCAGGACGGCCAAACCGGTGAGACCATAGGCAACCGCCCAGCCAAGACCGGCACCTTCCTGGCTGGCGAGGTAGATGGTGCCGGCACCCGCAATTAGATTGCCGAGACGATAGCCAAACTGGTTCATCGCGGTGCCGTAAGGCAGCTCTTCATCGGAGAGGATCTCGATGCGGTAGGCGTCGATCACGATGTCCTGCGTTGCCGACAGGAAGGCGACGACGATCGCCCAGAAAGCAAACGTTCCCATGTTGCCGTTGGACGGGTTGGAGCCGCCCAGTTGCCAGAGTGCCAGGAAAAGCAGCGCTTGCACGAGATAGAGCCAAGCGCGCCGCTGCCCCACCAGCCTCGTCAGGATCGGGATGGGGATCTTGTCGACTAGGGGCGCCCAGATCCACTTGAGCGTATAGGGGGTCGTCAGGCCGATCGCAAAACCGATGGTCGACTTGTCGATCCCAACTTTCGAGAGCCAGTAGGTCATCGTCGCCAACAGCAGCGTCAGCGGGAAGCCCGAACTGATGCCGATGATGCCGGCGGTAAGCGGCATCGGTTTGAAATAAGGCGCTATTGCTCCAACGAAACCCGGACGTTTTGCGACTGATTCGGCGCTCATACGCCCTCCCCTCGATTGAACTGAAATCACGCTAGCAGCTTCACGGCTAGGGAAAAGGGGATGAATGGATGTTGACTTGCCTTATCGGGTTGGCAGGCGCAGCATCACGGGCATGGACGCACCGAGAAAGAGCATTTCTCCGACGCCGGGCCAGATCGCGTTGGCCGAAAAATTGGCCCGCGGCGAGACCTTCATGGCCGATGACGTCGTGACCCTGTCGGTCGACCGCTATGTCGACGAAACGCGCCATGACGCGGAAAAGAAACTGCTCGAGGGAATGGCGACGCCGCTCGTCCCCTCGACACTGCTTGCCGAACCGGGAAGCGCGCTGGCGCATGACGATAGCGGTCGCGCGCTGCTCATCACTCGCGATCAACACGGCAAGGCCCGTATATTTGCCAATGCCTGCGCTCATCGCGGCACGCGTCTCCTCGATGCAGGCGATGTCGTCGAAGGGCGCAAAATCGCCTGCCCCTATCACGCATGGGTCTATAATCTCGAAGGCGCGCTGGTCGGCTTTCCGCGCCCTGATGCCTTTCCTGGCCTGTGCAAGGATGACCACGGCCTCGTCGAATATGGCGCCGCAGAGCAAGGCGGCCTCATCTGGTTCTCGCCCGACACGCAAGCCGACTTCGCGGTTGCCCAGCAACTCGCCGACGATTTCGACGCCATCGGCCTTGGCGAAATGCGCTTTTTCCAGCGCGGCACGCACAGGATCGCAGCCAACTGGAAGCTGGTGATCGATGCCTTTCTTGAAAGCTACCACGTCAAACGGCTCCACCAAGGCAGCATTGGCGAATTCTTCGCCGACGGTATGGCAACGGCAGACTGTATCGGGCGCCACCAACGATTTGCCGTGGGGCGGGTCGACTATGACCGCAAGATCGATCCGACCGACTGGAGTCAACTGCGCGAAACGGTGACGCTGACCTACCATATCTTCCCCAATGGCGTTCTTGTGCTCAGCCCCGATTATTGCAACGTCATGATGGTCCATCCGGGCAAGGACGCTCGAAGCTGTCGGGCGGAAAACTTCATGCTCGTGCCGGGCGATACCGATCCGTCTTTATTCTCGGATAAATGGGAACGCAGCTGGCAATTGCTCGATAAAGGCACCTTTGGCGGCGAGGATTTTCGCGCCGCCGCATTATGTCAACAAGGCATCGATTCAGGCGTGCGCAAGGAGATGATCATCGGCCGTCTCGAAGCAGGCATCACCCAATTTCATGACCAGCTGGACGAGCTGCTTCAGGCGCGCTCGTAGAGAGTCAGCCCCTTGGGGGGCTTGGGATGTTCGCCCGCGATGATCTTGTCGATCGTGTCGATAGCGTCCTTGAACTGCTTGGCGTCGAATGGTTTTTCAAGGCTGCCCAGTGCAAAGACGGCACATTCGGTAGGCGGTGTTCCCGTCGCGAAAAGCACCGGAATGCCCTTGCCTGCCGCCACTTCCGCAACCGCGATCCCACTTTTCTCGCCCGACAACTTGATGTCGGCGACGACCAGATCGATTTTCTCGTTTTCAAGATCGCGAACGGCATCGCTATAATTGTCGCGCGTACCGACGACGGTATAACCGAGCCGTTCGAGCCGCTGTTCGTTATCGAACGCGGTCAGCGGTTCATCCTCGACGATGAGGATCCGCTCGATTGCACGCTTTCTCTTCCCGAACAGGACGATGCTCCCTAACAAGGCCGCCATGGCAAACGATAAGCGCCCCGATGGCCCCCGCGGTTCCCGGAAAGGACCACCCAGGCAGCAAAAAAACCGACGCGGTCCGCCGCAGCCGCGAAATGCACCGCGCGATAGCGGACCGCAGCGCATCGCCAAGCTGCTCGCCCGCGCCGGCGTCGCCTCGCGGCGCGAAGTCGAGCGGATGATTGCGGACGGTCGCATCGCCATCAATGGCGAGAAACTGGATACGCCCGCGACCTTGTTGGAAAACCTCAATGGCGTGACGGTGGATGGCAAGCCTGTAGCCAAGCCGGTGGCGACGCGCCTTTACCGTTTTTACAAGCCGAACCTGACACTGACCGCCGAACGCGACCCCAAGGGCCGCAAGACGATCTATGACGTTTTGCCCAAGGGCCTCCCCCGTCTAATGCCGATCGGCCGCCTCGATTTCACGACCGAGGGTCTGCTGCTGATGACCAACGACGGCGAGTTCAAGCGGCAGATGGAATTGCCATCGAGCGGCGTCCCGCGCACCTACCGCGCGCGCGCCTTTGGCGACGTGACGCAGGAGCAACTTGAAGAACTCGCCGAGGGCATCACGGTCGAGGGCATGCATTATGGTCCGATCGATGCGAACCTTGAACGATCGAGCGGTGCCAACAAATGGATCGAACTCACGCTTACCGAGGGCAAGAACCGCGAAGTGCGCAAGGTGCTGGGCCATCTGGGGCTTGAAGTATCGCGTCTCATTCGTACCGCCTACGGGCCTTTCACGGCGGATGGCATGAAGCCCGGCGATATTGACCAGATCCAGCGCGACGTTCTGTTTCACTACCGGCGCACATTGTGAGGATCATCGCCGGCCAGCATCGCGGCCGCCCGTTGATCGCTCCACGCGGACAGGACACACGCCCGACCGCGGACCGCACGCGCGAAACGCTGTTTTCTATGCTGGTCAGCCGGATCGGCGACCTCGGCGAACTTTGGGTTGCGGATCTATTTGCCGGTAGCGGGGCACTTGGCCTGGAAGCGTTGTCGCGCGGCGCCGCCAGGGCCGTCTTCGTGGAGAATGACCGCGCTGCGCTCGATGCCATCCGGCAGAATATCGCCGCTCTGGGATATGAAGCGCGCAGCGAGGTGCGCCCACAAAGTGCCAAAATCCTGACAACCCCGGTCAAGCGCGGGTTCGACATCGTCTTTGCCGATCCACCATACGAGCCGGGCAGCGGTGATGCGGTAGTCGAAGCTATAGACGCGGCGAACTGGCTTTTGCCTGGTGGTTGGCTCGCGATCGAGACCGATGCCAAGGAAGAGGTCGCGCCCGGCCCCATGAAGTTGGAGGTCAGCCGCAAGGTCGGCCGCTCGCGAGTAACCCTGCTCAGCCGCGCGCCAAAGTCCTAATCCTCGTCGTCGGCTTCTTCGTCACGGCGTTTCTTCGACTCCTCGAATTCCGCCATCAGTCGCTTGCCGATCGCGGCCGCCGCTGCCGCACCTGCCAGCTTGAGCGCCGCCTTCGATCCCTGTGATTTGGCGCCCCTCGCGGTCGTCACCTTTTTCTCCGCAAGCGCGCCGACCGCAGCAACCGCGCCGGCCGCTACCAGGTCGGCGACAAGCGGATGATCGGCCAGCTTCGACAGCGCCTCGACACTCTCGTCCTTGACTTTCTTGGTCTTGGATTTGGTCGCCTTCTTCTCGACGACCTCTTCCTCGATCGCGACGCGCACAGGCTTGGCCTTCTTCTGCTTCTTTGCCTTCTTCGGCTTTTTGGGCTTCACGACCTTGGCCGATTTGGCTTTCGCCGTAGCCTCGCCGTCCTTTTTTTTCTTCTTCGCCATGATGGCTCCTCTCACTCGAATATGCGCATGTTGGTGTCGGGGTAAGGCTGCGCCAGCTTGATTGCCTCCTCAACAGGAGCGCGCAGCCATGTTTCATGATCGGCTTCATGCAGGATCACGGGCATCGCCTTGGGATGAATTGCGCCAACCGTATCGTTGGGTCCGCAGGTCAGGAAGGCCATGAAGGAGGTCTCGCCGCCGGGACGCCAGATACCCGCGAACGAAAAGAGCGGGCGGTCCGCAAGATCGAACCACATCTTCTTCTTGCGGCCGGTGTCAGGGTCGGGTTCCGCGGTCCATTCGCTGAACTTGGTGACCGGGACAAGGCAGCGGCGTTCCGGCATGTTCAGTGCAGAACGCCAGAAGGGCGACGCCAGGTTGCGCACGTTGGTGACAGGGCGGCCCTTCGCCGCCTGCGGTCCCGGAAAACCCCATTCCATTTCTTCGAGCAGAAGGGTGTCGCCCGCGCCGCGCAGTACAGGCGCCATTTGCTTGGGGTAGATCTCGGCATAGCTTTGCACGTTGGCGCGCTCCCCGGCGAAGCTGCCGAACAACTGCTTCATCGCATCCACGCTGGCTGTCATGGAATAGAGATTACACATCGCCGCTCGCTACCCCTCGGCTCGCCGTAAATAGGGTAAATAACGATTAAACTTACGCGCCCGTTGCGCGCCGTTCAGCGACGCGGGCGCACGCCTGTCACGACACAAGAATCGTGAAGGAGATTGACGATGAAGAATATGATGTTGGCGTTCGGTGCCGCGACCATGGCGATCCCCGTTGCCGCAACCGTTGCGCCGGTCCAGGCAGAAGCCCAGCGCTATTACGAGCGGGGCTATGATCGCCCTTATTCGGGTCGCGTGTGGCAGGATCGCCGCGGCTATTATCGCTGCAAGAAGTCCGACGGCACCACCGGCATGCTGGTGGGCGCGGCGGGCGGCGCAATCCTCGGTCGCGAACTTGACGGGCGCGGCGACAAGGCCGTTGGCACTATCCTCGGCGCCGCTGCGGGCGCAATCCTCGGCAAGAAGATCGAGCAGAACATCATCAACAAGCGGCCGCGCTACTGCCGCTAATGGGGTTGGGAGCCGGGCAGTCATGCCCCCAAATATCTCTGCCTGGCTCCCTTCATCCATCACACTGTATTGACATAATAACACACCCCTGTCTATCGTCGCTTTCGAGTAGAGGGGATGTTTTATGTATAGCCAACAAGAACTGGATGACGCCGTCGCTGCCGGTGCGATTACTGCCGACAGCGCCAATGCCTTGCGGGCGTTCATTTCGACACAACGCTCGGCCAGCATTGTCGATGAAGAACAGTTTCGCCTGATCACGGGCTTCAACGATATTTTTGTCGCGCTGGCGAGCGTGATCCTGCTGGTCGCAGTGTCATGGATTGGCCAGGTCCTTGGCGAAGGCCTGAATCTCGTTGTCAGCAACGACGGTCCCTCTCCGCTCGGCGGCGCGGCGCTTGCCGCCACCGCCTGGGGTCTTGCGACCTACTTCACCGCCAAGCGCCGCATGGCGCTGCCTTCAATCGTGCTGCTGATCGCATTCGCCATCGGGGTCATGTGGACAAGCTTTACTGTGCTTGCGCTTCCGCTTCCCGATGATGCGAGCGATTCCGTGCAAGGGCTTGTGACGGCCGCCGCTGCCGCGATCACCGCCGGCGGCGCTTGGCTACACTGGAAGCGCTTCAAGGTACCCATCACGATCGCCGTCGGCGCTGCCGCCGTATCGGGCATTGTCGCCGCGCTCGTCGCGGCCGCTGTTGGCGATGCGCTGACCAATGGGCAGATGGAAACGTTGATGCTGACGACCGTCCTGGTACTCGGCATCGGCGTCTTCGCGCTTGCCATGCGCTGGGACGGTAGCGATCCGGAAAGAGTCACGCGGCGCAGCGATGTGGCATTCTGGCTGCATCTTCTTGCTGCCCCGATGATCGCGCATCCGGTGTTCAACCTGCTTGGCCTGACCGACGGCAACGCATCTATCGCCGAAGCGTTTGTGGTGGTTGGCATCTACGTCGCGCTCGGGATTGCCGCGCTGGCGATCGATCGCCGCGCCTTGCTCGTGTCTGGACTTGCCTATGTGCTTTACGCGATCGCTGAACTGTTCGAGGAGTTTGGTGCGATCGGCCTCAATATCGCGCTGACGGCGCTCGTCATCGGCTCGGCACTGTTGCTGCTGTCAGCGTTCTGGCACCAGGCGCGCCATGCAGTCATTGGCATATTGCCGGCGGGGCTTACGGCCAAACTGCCGCCGCTGCACAGCCTGACCCCACCTGCCGTCAATCACGCACCAGACGCATAAGACGCCGTTCCAGCGGGGCCAGAACCTGATGAAGTTCATGGCCCCGCTTCAACGTCTGGCCGTGTTCGGCGATCAACGCAAAAGCGCCCTGACGCTGTGCAAGCTTGGGGCGCTTTTCGATTCTTATCTCGGGATGCTCGGCGGCGCGGCGAAAGGCGGCGAAGGTCGCGACGTCATGGTCGAAGCGGAGCGCATAATCCCTCCAGTGGCCCGCGGCCACCATCCGGCCATACAAATCGATCAACTTCATGAATTCGCTGCGGTCGAAGGCTGCTTGCCCGCTGTGCGGGAAAGGCATCACCACGCTCATGCGCTGCGGCTCCGCTTGGCGTCAGCGCGCGTTTCTTCAAGCTTTTTCTGGAGCGCCTTGATCTCCTGTTCCATCTGGCAAAGCTTGACGTCGACCGGGTCGGTCAGTTCCTCGCACGGCGTACCATAAGGCACGAATTCGTGCGCCAGCTCGGCCTTTACCGGGATCGGTCGCGCCAGCTGGCAGACCATGGTGGCACCCGGCGCGACGTCCTTGGCGACCACGCTATTGGCACCAACACGCGCTTCCTCGCCGACCGTGATCGGGCCCAGGATCTGCGCACCCGAACCGATGACGACGCGGTCCTTCAATGTCGGATGGCGTTTTCCGGCCACGCCGTCGAACGGGCTCGTCCCCCCCAACGTGACGCACTGGTAGATGGTCACATCGTCGCCGATTTCGGCGGTCTCACCGATCACGGTAAAACCGTGATCGATGAACAGGTTGCGCCCGATCGTCGCCCCCGGGTGGATGTCGATCGCGGTAATGAACCGGCTGAAATGATTGACCCAGCGGGCAAGAAAAAAAAGCTTACCTTCAAATAGCCAGTGAGCGATGCGGTGGAAGAAAAGCGCCCAGGCGCCTGGGTAAAGCAACACTTCCCAGCGCGAACGGGCCGCGGGGTCACGCGCCTTCACGCTGTCGAGATAAGCGATCAGGCCGCTAGCCGGAGAACTGTCTTCTGCCATTGGCGCCAATGTAGGAACCGATTGCAGCGCTGAAAAGACCGCAAACTTGCGCCCCTCTCCCAGAGTGGTAAACGATTCAGGCGATTAAACTCCCGTCCTCTGATCGGATTCGTAAATGACTGTCCACTTGCCGACCATCAAGCAGCTGCAATATCTGGTAGCGCTTAACCAGCATGGGCATTTCGGTCGCGCCGCCGAGCAGTGCTTCGTTACCCAGTCGACCCTGTCGGCCGGTATCCGCGAACTCGAAAGCCTGCTCGACGTCGTGCTCGTCGAGCGCACGCGGCGCGTTGTTCGCTTTACTGCGCTGGGGGAAAAAATTGCCGGGCAAGCCCGCGAGGTGCTGCGCGAGGTGCAGATTCTTGCGTCATTGGCGCAGGCGGAAGGCAAGCCTTTGACGGGCGAATTGCGTATGGGGGTCATCCCCACCATCGCGCCCTTTCTTCTGCCAGCACTGCTCCCACACCTGCGCAAGAATTACCCCGACCTTAAATTATTCCTGCGCGAGGAAACCAGCCAGGCGAGCTGCGAGGCGCTGCATCGCGGGCAGCTCGATTGCGTTTTGCTTGCGCTGCCCTATGCCTGCGGCGAGGTCGAGAGCGCCGAGATTTACGAGGACCATCTTTACATCGCCTACCCCGAAGGCGAGGCACCGCCCGCAAGCGCGATCGCACCCGCCGAGATCGAGGAAGGTCGCCTATTGTTGCTGGAAGACGGACACTGCCTGAAGGATCATGCCCTCTCTGCCTGCAATCGACCGGAAATCCGCGCTTCGGCCTCGATGATGGGAACGTCGCTTCACACGCTGGTGCAGATGGTCGACAACGGGCTCGGGCTCACTTTCGTGCCCGAAATGGCCCTCCATGCCGGTATCCTCGATCACACGGGGATCGAGGCGCGCAAGCTGGAAGCAGACCATGCCAGCCGCCGGATTGCACTGGCATGGCGAAAGCAAAGCCCGCGCGGCGAGGAATTCACGATGCTTGCGGAGACCTTGCGCGAGCTCACGACAAAGCTCGCCAAGCCCTAATCCATATGTTTGAGCCCCACGCGCAAATAGTCGTAGCCGGTTATCAGCGTTAGGATCGCGGCGCCCCAGAGCATGCCTACGCTGACATCGTGAACCCATTCCTGCGCCGGTACTGCCCCGCCCAGGATCAGACCGCCGAGCGAGAGCATCTGCAGCGTAGTCTTCCACTTGGCCAGCTTCGAGACCGGCACCGAGATGTTGAGCGGCCCCAGAAATTCCCTCAGCCCCGACACGATGATCTCGCGAAGCAGGATGACCAGCGCCGGGATAATGGTGAGGCCTGCGATCACCGGTTCAGGCTCATCGGCAACGCGGCGCGTTGCGATCAACATGATGATGACCGCGGCCACCATGATCTTGTCCGCGATCGGATCGAGGAATTGACCGAGCCGGCTGATCTGCCCCTGGGCCCGCGCCAAATATCCGTCGATATAGTCGGTGATGCCGACGATCGAGTACAGCACCCAGGTGATGAAATATTCAAGCGGCGTCGGCGTCCAAAGCAGCCAGACGAGGATCGGCACCGCAAGGATGCGCGATAGCGTCAGCATGTTGGGAAGGGTCAGCATCTCGAAGCTTTGTGTAGGCCAGCGACGCCAAAAGGCCAACATGGCTTGTGGCGCCTTGTTTTGTCGCTAGGCTCGACCCACTGCCCCCGCCCTTTGAAGGATGTGATTGCTTGAAAACGTCGATCAGCCTGTTGTCCAAGCGTCGCTTCCTGCCGCTCTTCATCGTCCAGTTCCTTGGTGCCCTGAACGACAATCTGTTTCGCACCGCGATGGTGCTGCTGATCATCTACGGCATCTACCAGGACCCGACGGCGGAAGCGACGTTGAGTGCGGTTGCCGGCGGCCTCTTCATCCTGCCCTTCTTCCTGTTTTCCGCCTTCGCCGGAAGCCTTGCCGATAGTGAGGACAAGGCGCTCCTGATCCGGCGCATCAAGACGGCGGAGATCGTCATTATGATGACGGGCGCCGCGGGCATCTACTTCCAGAGCGTGCCGCTGATGCTGGCCACGTTGACGGCCACGGGGGTGCAATCTTCCTTCTTCGGCCCGATCAAGTACGCGATCATCCCGCAGCACCTCGAAAAGGTCGAAGTGCTGGGCGGCACCGGCGTTGTGCAGGCAGGGACCTATGTCGCGATACTTGTGGGCACATTGTTGGGCGGCGCGCTTGTCGTGGCGAACGCCACCGGGGCGCTGGTCGCGCGCGACGCGGCCATAGGTGTGGTGCTGGTCGCCACATTGGGGCGCATAGCAGCGCAATTCGTGCCCCCTGCCCCGCCAGCCGAGGGCAGCACTGCCAAACCTCAATGGAACATCGTCGCTGCATCGATCCGCGTCACGCGTGAGGTGATGGCCCATCGGCGGATACGCCTGGCCATCATGGCGATCAGCCTGTTCTGGGCGCTAGGTGCCGTACTGCTGGCGCAATTCCCGCCACTGGTGAAGAACGGGCTTGGCGCCGATCAGCGCGTCGCGACGCTGTTCCTCGCATTGTTCTCGATCGGCGTAGCCGTCGGTTCTGTCGCCGTGAATCGCTTGCTTGGAGGAAAGGTCAGCGCGCGTTTCGCGCCATGGTCGGCGCTCGGGATGGGGATTTCCGTCATCGCGCTGTTCCTGCTGGTTCGTGATTGGGACACGGCCGACGAGCTTTACGACATCGCCACATTCATATCGCTCCCGGGCGGCGCGCTCGTTGCGGGTACGCTGTTTCTGATCGCGCTGATGGGCGGTGCCTTCGTCGTGCCGCTCTATGCCTTCGTCACCACGACTGTCGACAAGAGCGCAACCGCGCGCACGATTGCGGTCAACAACATCATCAATGCAGGATTGATGGTGGCCGGGTCGCTGATCCTTACGTTGGTAGTGCAGGCCGGGCTGACTGTGGTCGACAGTCTCGTATTGGTCGCCGCCGCCACGCTCGTCGCGTCATGGCTCGGCTACCGACTTGTCCGGGAAACGTCAGGCGATGAACAGGCTCATGAAGGTGAAGCCGCAAACGAAGGTTATCGCGAATAAGCGGATATCGTCGCGCTTCTGCTGCTCGGCTGCTTTCTCGCATCTGAATGCGATCGCATAGGCTGCGCGCAAGCGGCGCAGGAATTTCTCGAAAGCGAGGCGTTGGGCCAGATCCATGACCACTTGTTAACGCGCTCTTTACCATGAAGGAAGCAGGGCTCCCGCAGCCTGTTCCGATCCGGGACGGCTAGGCCGATTTGGCGATCTTGCTCTCGCGCCCGGCTACAAGATCGGCACTGCCGTGACGGAGCAATTGTTCGGCCTGATCGGCGGTCATCGGCTTTCCGAAATACCAGCCTTGCCCAACAGCGCAGCCATAGCGCAGCACCGCCGCATGGGTTTCTTCGCTCTCGATCCCTTCAACCGTGACCGGAATATCAATGGCTTCGGCTAACGTCGTCACAGCGCGAACAATAGCCTCGGCTTCGACATCGTGATGGATCGCCGATACGAAGGCGCGGTCGATCTTGATAGAATTAAACGGCAGCGCGCGAAGGTGGGACAGTGACGAAAACCCGGTGCCGAAATCGTCAAGCGCGAGCTTGATGCCCTGATTCTTGAGGCTTTCGACGATGGTCCTGGCCATGTCGAGGTCGGAAAACAGCGAGCTTTCGGTGATTTCGACGGTCAGTCGCTCGGGCGGAAAGCCGGTTTCGGTCAACAGCCGCACCAGCTTTTGCGCAAGCCATGCATCGCCCAGTTGGATCGGTGCGATATTGACGGAAAGGTCAACAGGCTCGTCCCATTTGACGGCCGCTTCCAGGGCCTTGCGGATGACGCTTTCCGAAAGCGCGCCGATCAGACCGTTTTCCTCGGCCACCGCGATGAAGCGGTCGGGGGTGACGATTCCCGAAAGCGGGTGCTCCCACCGCGCCAGCACCTCGAAGCCTTTGACCCGGTTGGTCTCCAGATCCATCTGTGGTTCGAAATAGGGGATGAACTGGTCCTGGTCGATCCCGCCGCGAATGCTCTGTTCGATCTCGCTATGGCGGAGCAATTCCCGTTCCATGCCTTCATCGAACCACATCGGGCGCGCGATGCGACCGGTACGCGCATGCGCCAGCGCTATGTCGGCCCGGCGTAGGATGTCGCGACTTTTAAGTTCTCCAGGACAGGCCGACGCAATACCCACGAAAGCGCCGACAGTTATGAGCTTGTCCTCGATCATCATCGGCTGGGTCACCGCGGCAAGCGCCGCTTCGGCCAGCGCCATCGGGCCTTCACGGCCGCCCCGTTTGACAACCGTCATGATCACGAATTCGTCGCCGCTGATGCGTGCAACCTTGCGCTGCTCGCCGGCGACGCTCTCGATGGCGGATGCGATCCGCCGCAAGGCCTCATCGCCCACATCGAAGCCGTAGCGGTCGTTGACGACCTTGAATCGCGCCAGCTGGATGGAGATAATTGCGACGTGGCGGTCATCCGCTATCGCTTCGACGCGCATTCGTTCGCTCTCTTCGGCAAAACCCTTGCGATTGAGCAGACCCGTCATGCCGTCGGTCGAGGCGATATAGGCAGCGCGCGCTTCGCTTTCGGCGCGGCGCTCCATCTCCTGCTGGAGATCGACATAATAGCGCCAACCAAACAGAATCAGTGCGACGTTAAGTGTCAGCGCAGTAAAGCTGAGCTTGTGATCGATGCCGAAGCCGGTGCTGAGCCGACCGATCGTGCCGAAAAAGCTGCTGCCGTTCCAGATCAGAAGCATTACCGAAAGGATGAGCACGCCAAGAACGAACAAGTCCCGACGCACACGCTGCCGCTCCCGTTTGAAGAAACGGCCTAATGAAATCCCACTGGTCACGCAGCCGCATTAGGCGAAAATGCTTAACACATTCTCCACCCTGAAAGAATTTTTAGTCATTAAAGTGGTGCGGACGGCGGGACTTGAACCCGCACTCCCTTACGGGAAGAAGATTTTAAGTCTCCAGCGTCTACCATTCCGCCACGTCCGCTGATGTGGCAGGCCGTCGATCGGCCCGGCTGTTAGGCGTCGTTGGACGCTCCAGCGCCCAAATTCAAGCGTTCGCGCATTTCCTTGCCCGGCTTGAAATAGGGAACGCGCTTGGCGGCCACGTCGACAGGCTCACCAGTGCGCGGGTTGCGGCCGACGCGAGCATCGCGCTGGCGGGTCGAGAAGGCGCCAAACCCGCGAAGCTCCACCCGGCCACCATTGGCTAGCTGGTCGGTGATGCTGTCGAACAGGGCGCTGACCACCGTCTCGACCTCGCGCTGTGTCAGATCGGGAAAATCCTGGCAGAGTTTCTGCACGAGTTCGGAACGGATCATTCAAGGCCCCCAATGGTCATTCATCAAAACGCCACCTCCCCCGGGTGGCTGCTAGTGACTAGGAATAAAAGAAAAAATGGGCGGCGCAACCCTCGTTGCACCGCCCGTTCAAAAGCATTGCAAAGCTGCAACAGGTCGACTTAGTCGTCCTTCTGCTTGAGCGCTTCGCCAAGGATGTCGCCAAGCGATGCGCCGCTATCCGACGAACCATACTGGGCAACGGCCTGCTTCTCTTCGCTGATCTGCAGCGCCTTGATCGAGAAGTTGGGCTTCTTCGAGCGATCGAAGCCGGTGACCATGGCATCGAACTGCTGGCCGACCTGGAAACGCTCCGGACGCTGCTCGTCGCGGTCGCGGCCAAGATCGGTGCGACGGATGAAGCCGATCGCGCCGTCTTCGCCGATCTGCACTTCGAGACCACCGTCACGCACGTCGAGAACGGTAACGGTCGAAATCTGACCCTTCTTGACGCCATCGGCGCCGCCGGCGGCAACGCCGCCACGCTCGAGCTGCTTCATGCCAAGGCTGATGCGCTCCTTGTCGACATCGACGTCGAGAACCACGGCCTTAACCGTTTCACCCTTGTGATGCATGTTGAGCGCTTCTTCGCCCGACACGCCCCACGCGATGTCCGACATGTGGACCATGCCGTCGACGTCGCCGGGAAGGCCGATGAAGAGGCCGAATTCGGTCGAATTCTTGACTTCGCCTTCGACTTCGGTGCCGACGGGGAACTTCTCCGCGAAATCGTTCCAGGGGTTCGACTGGGCCTGCTTGAGGCCGAGGCTGATGCGACGCTTTTCCTCGTCGACCTCCAGCACCTTCACTTCGACTTCCTGGCTGGTGGAGACGATCTTGCCCGGGTGCACGTTCTTCTTGGTCCAGCTCATTTCCGACACGTGGACGAGACCCTCGATGCCAGGCTCGAGCTCGACGAAGGCACCATATTCGGTGATGTTCGTCACGCGGCCGGTGAAGAGCCCGTCGATCGGATACTTGGCGGTTGCGCCTTCCCACGGATCGGCTTCGAGCTGCTTCATGCCGAGGCTGATGCGCTGGGTTTCGCGGTTGATGCGGATGATCTGCACCTTAACCTTGTCACCGATGTTGAGCACTTCGCTCGGGTGACCGACGCGCTTGTAGCTGATGTCGGTGACGTGGAGCAGGCCGTCGATGCCGCCAAGGTCAACGAACGCACCATAATCGGTGATGTTCTTGACGACGCCTTCGATCACCTGGTTTTCGGTGAGGTTCTGTATGAGGTCGCTGCGCTGTTCGGCGCGGGTCTCTTCAAGAATAGCGCGGCGCGAGACAACGATGTTGCCGCGGCGGCGATCCATCTTGAGGATCTGGAAGGGCTGCGGGATGTCCATTAGCGGACCGACATCGCGCACCGGGCGGATATCGACCTGGCTGCCGGGCAGGAAGGCCACCGCACCGCCAAGATCGACGGTAAAGCCGCCCTTGACGCGGCCAAAGATGGTGCCTTCGACGCGGCCTTCGCCTTCGAAGTCCTTTTCCAGCTTGTCCCACGCGGCTTCGCGGCGGGCGCGGTCGCGGCTGAGCATTGCTTCGCCGTTGGCATTCTCGACGCGGTCGACATAGACTTCGACTTCGTCGCCGACAGAAAGTTCGGCCTTCTGGCCGGGGGCTGCGAATTCGCGCAGCGGGACGCGGCCTTCACTCTTGAGGCCCACGTCGATGACGGCGAGGTCGTTTTCGATGGCGGTCACCTTGCCGGTGACAACCTTGCCTTCGAAGCCTTCGTCTTCGCCGCCGAGTTTTTCATTGAGTAGCGCCGCGAAATCGTCGCGGCTCGGAAATGCCGTATCGGCCATAAATATAAATGCTTTCGTCTCTGGGTCTGCCGCTGATCCGAACCACCGTGGCCGGACTTCCGTTATGCGGACTTGGACAAACCTGAAAACCGCCCCCACGGGCCCATCCCGCAAGAACATCCCCGGTGACGATAAGGTCGCAAAAGCTTCAACGGGCGTGGCAGCGGTAAAATGCCGCAAAATCAATCCACTCGCCTGGAGACGGGCCTTCACGAACACAAGTCGTTCGTTGGACGAGCGCGCCTATAGTCGGAATGCAGCAATCTAGCAAGCCAACGGGCTTAGATAGTCGCATCTTTGTCTAGGAACGGCGTACGAGCGCCGCTTCTACCAGATCGATCGCCGCAGCAATCGCGTCGTCCACGCCAAGCTCGCTTGTATCGAGTTGGTCGGCGTCTTGGGCCGGCACTAGCGGCGCGGCGGCGCGGCCGGCATCGCGTTCGTCGCGGGCGCGGATGTCGGCGAGCACTTCTTCAAAATGCGCATCGACGCCGCGACCGGTGATTTCTTTATGGCGGCGCTCGGCGCGCACTTGCGCGGATGCGGTGACGAACAGCTTGGCGTGTGCATCTGGCGCGATCACGGTGCCGATGTCGCGCCCATCGAGGACCGCGCCACCGGGCTGCGCAGCGAAAGCCTGCTGCCGCGCCAGCAGGGCCTTGCGCACGGCGGGGTAGGCCGAAACGCGGCTGGCGAGCTCGCCCACGGTTTCCGACCGCAATTCTTCGTCGTCGGGATCGATATTGCCGATCTCGTCGACCGCGCGCACCGCTTCGAAGGGGTTGCCCGCATCGCCGCCAAAACGCCACAGCGACAAGGCCACCGAGCGATAAAGCATACCGGTGTCCATGTGCGGCAACCCGTAATGGCGGGACAACGCCTTGGCGACGGTGCCCTTGCCGCTGGCCGCGGGCCCATCGACGGCGATAACGAGATTATCGGGACGTGAAGTCATGACACACGCTTTACAGCGCCTTTGCCCTATGGCAAGGCGCGCTCCGATCCGGAAGCTGCGGCGCGTCTCTGCTGGCTTCCACACGAAATACTATTCGAGGAACATATCCATGGTGAAACCCGAATGGGGTACCAAGCGCACCTGCCCGAAATGCGGCACGCGTTTCTATGATCTGGGCAAGGAAGATCCTGTCACCTGCATCGAATGCGATGAGCAGTGGATGCCCGAGCCGGTCCTGAAGTCGAAGCAGCCGATGCCGTTCGATGATAAGGAAGACAAGAAGAAGGAAGACGACGACGATCTGGCCGCCGACGACCTCGAAGATGTCGAGGACGACGATGGCGGCAGCGCCGACGATGATGTCGACCTCGATACCGGTGATGCCGACATCAAGGTGGTCAAGGACGACGACGCCGAAGACGATAATTAAAGGCTGGGCGCCCGAGGAAATTCCCGTTGCAAACAAGGGGATTTCATTTTAGAGGGCGCCTTCCCATGGGGCCGTAGCTCAGCTGGGAGAGCGCTACAATGGCATTGTAGAGGTCAGGGGTTCGATCCCCCTCGGCTCCACCATTACCTTTTAAAAGGCGTCCAACTTCGGGCGCCTTTATCGTGTCAGGGTCCTTTGCCGCTCAGATCGCATGCAGCCGTGATCTGCCCGGTGTCGGCGATGGCCTCGATGCAGGGCAGCCATTGGTCGGGCAATAGCGGGCTACCGATCGCAAGCCGGGCCCAATAGGCCAAATCGGATCGGCTCAGATTGAGGTCTCCTTGCGAATACAGATCGGTGGCCATCGCGATGACCGCCATCTCGTGGCCGCGGCTGGCAGCATACACGCAATGATCAAATCGCTCCCGCAAGGCCTGCCGCTGGTCATCGTAGCGACACAACCACAAGGCCGCCTCGCCGTTCGCGCCGCGCGCATCAGCCGCCAACGACGCAAATTGTGCGTCCGCATCGATTTCGCGAACCATCAATTCGTAGCGAGATCCCGCATGCCCGCGGGCCGCCATGGTCTTCCAGATGTCGATATTCTCATCGGGATTATCATCGGGCAGCGCGACACGGCCATCGGCATATAGATCCGCCAACCGCACCCCTGCCTTGCCGAACCCTTGCGCAAACGATGCGCGGTAAAGGTCGGTGATACGGCCGCCGTCTTCGACCGGCTCGTTATATTCGAAGATCATTCGCTCCAAGAAACGGCCGAGACCATATTGGCCGGCGGGGTGTCCGCTGGCAGCCGACTTTTCGAATTGCTCCCCGGCAGTGTGCAGATTGCGAAACACCCCAACACCATCGAAATACATCTGGCCAAGAATGTAGGCGGCGACGGGATCACCCTGATCGCTCAGGGCGTGCAAACGCTCCGGCGAATAGTCTTCCAGAATGTCCAGTATCAGGAGTTCGTCATCGGTCCGGTCGATAAGTTCGGCAGCAATGTCGAGCGGCGTCATCGCCGGCAGCGCGATCAGGATGCTGGGCGAATAGGCGACCATGGGTCCCGCTGCCGGCTCGGGCTCGGTGTCGGAGACGAAATCGCGACAGGTTTGGGGGGACATCCGCACACCGTCGATCACCAGGTCGCCGCGCATGCACTTTGCAAACCCTTCCTCGGTGAAAATGACGTCGATAGCCTCCGAGCCTTGCGCGTCTACAGGCGGAGCCCGCGGGGACGCAGGGGCGCTGTGCCGGGGTTCCTCGATGCGATCGGGCGGTCGAGCCTCGGTCGGCGCCGGTTGGACAGAAGCCGTCCCGTTCGCGCTCGTGTATTGGGGAAGAGACGGCGGTAGGAAGTAGAAATCCTGGAACATCTGGGAGCCGAGATAGGGATATTGGCTTGGGTTCAGCCCTGTCGTTTCCCGGTACACCGCAGCGGTCACGTCCTTAGAAAACACGGAGAATTCCAAGCCGGGCCGTTGCAAAGAGCGCAGCACCGCACGCGCGAACGGGCTGCGCTGCGTGCCGGGCGGCACCGCATCATAAGCGGGCTCGCGATCCGAGGTGGAATAAAACACCGCCGAGCCGCGCGCCTTGATCGTCCCGAACTTGGTCGCTTGGTTGTCTTCCCCCGTGTTCTTTAGCGCATCGGTCGTCCGGCACGCATCGAGGAAAAAAAGGCTGATGCCCTTCGATTGCCCCGCCGCGATGACATCGGCCATGTCGATGTAGGAGCGGTCGATCGTGCGTTCAGAAATGGCCTGCGGCGCATCGATCGGCACGATGTAATTCTTCAGATTGAACATGAAGCCGTGTCCCGAAAAGTAAACGAGGGCCACGTCGGCTTCCTTGGCAAGCGCCGCGAAACGCTCGATCCCTGCGCGCATTGTTTCGTTATCGGCATCGACCAGCAGCAGCACGTCAAAAGACCCGTCGCCGCCCACCGGATTGCGTAGCTGGTGCGCTATCGTCTCGGCATCGAGGGCCGCGTTGGATAGCCGCTTCCACATCGGATCTTCGATATAATTGCTGTTACCGATGACAAGCGCGACACGCTTGCCGTCGATGATCGGTCGCTCCTGCTCCTGCGCCAGCGCTGATGCAGGTGCCAGAACCAGTCCCGCCACAAGTAGCAGGACCCAGATCGTCCGAGTTGCCATTTCCGCCATCAACGCCCCCCTGCGACAGTAGCCCTGATTCAAGTTAGCAAATCTGGTCATCTCAAGCTACTATCTGCGCCGGTCAGACGCGGCTGGGGGTGCCAAGATGAATATCTCACTGCTCGTATTGATTGCGACGATGCCGTTTTCACCGGCGGCCAATGCCGCACCGGATGAAGGTCCCGATGCGCGCGGTCATGTCCTCGAACTCGAAGAGATCGTTGTCGAGCCGGAGAATGATTGCGCAGCGGAATTCCAAGACGAAGAGGGAAATTGCCCCGTCAAGCGCGTGGCCGGCGCGAATGCATTCGTCGCGAGTAACGCGATGGCGCCGTGGCAGGTTTCCATCCAGTCTTTCAAATATAAGGATCTTACCCCAGTCGAATTACGGGCGCATGCCGAATGGGAGCATCGCCATAAATGTGGCGGCACGGTCATTTCCAGGCGGTGGGTGCTGACGGCGGCACATTGCATCACCGACGAACGCCGCAAGCCTGAGTTCGACCTTCGCCTGCGCATCGGTACCACGAACCTCGAGCCGATGGGTGGGTGCGAGTTCAAGGTCGGCCGCCGGATCCGACACCCCGGCTGGACCGAAGAGAAAAAGGCTGACGACATCGGGCTTCTGGAGATTCTGCCCCATCGCAATGCCGCCTGCATGGCGGCGCTCAAGCCGGTGAAGATCGATTACGGACAGGTCGACTTGAACGACGCCGATGGGGTGCGGGTCTTCGGCTGGGGCAAGACAAAAGAAGGACGGTCGGGCCGCAAGTCGGCGCGGCTATTGGGCGCCAACCTGGAATATTGGGTCAACGAGGAGTGCATCAAAGAACTCAAGAGAAAGGGCATCGATGCCAGCAAGGTCACGGATAGCAACATCTGCGCCTATCGTGACCAGGCCGACGCCTGCAAAGGCGACAGCGGTGGGCCTCTCGTGCTCAACAAACGGCGCCAGCCCGTCGTACAGGTCGGCATCGTCAGCTGGGGCCGAGGCTGCGCCCGCCAGGGTGTGCCGGGCATCTATACGCGGGTCAGCGCCTATACGGACTGGATCGAAGAGCAGACCGGACTGCGCATCAACCCGCGGCGCGCGCGATGAACGCACAAAAGAAGACGGCGCCTCCCGAGGGAGACGCCGTCCTTAGTCCTTCTGTGGATCGAACTCTTAGAGTTCCGAAGCCACGTCGTTGAAGGTGCTGTCGAGGCCGTCGCCGATGGCGCCCATGGCACCGATAGCAGCAACCGCAATCAGGGCAGCAATCAGGCCGTATTCAATGGCCGTCGCGCCTTCTTCGTTCTTCAGCATCTTAACAAACTTGCTCATAACTGGTCTCCTCTAGTTCCACTCCGGGGCGTGCCCGGTTTCACAACACCGACGCGGAGCGCCGCGTTGGATGAGGCCCTTTTACGGGGCGAGGAGTTGAGAAAGTTTTAAACCGGCCAGTGTATTTATCTTAACCATAAAAGTCGTTTTGGTTGTTTTTCAGATACTTACGGAAATTCAGCTGAAAATTTTCTCGATTTCCCGTACAATTCTTTCCATCGGATTGTCCGATTCATTAACGGGCGGCAGCTGTGGCGGCGGGGGTGGCGGCGCGCCAAACCGGCGTGGCAAACGGGGTCCACGGGCACCATCGATCTGAAGCGCACCGGCCATGAAGCTGCGGAAGACCTGCGCGGGCGCATTGCCACCGCTGATATTGCCGAGCGAGGCGTTGTCGTCATGGCCGACCCAGACACCAACCACCAGATTGCCTGCAAAGCCGATGAAGACGGCGTCGCGGTTCTCCTGCGTCGTCCCGGTCTTGCCGAACGTCGGTGTGCGTAGCGCGGCGCGGCGGCCCGTGCCGTCGTTGGCCGCAGCATATAGAAGATCGAGCATCGGCGCCCAGACTTCATCGCTGTCCATGCGTGCCTGCGAAGCAAGCAGGCGGCCCACGTTCTCGCCATCGCGATCCGCCGCCAGTCCCGTTACGTCTACAGGGTAACGCCCCGAATAGATCGCCGCGTACGCCGCCGTGAGCTCGATCAGCGGAATTCCCGAGGTGCCGAGCGACAGACTGGGACTGTCGGTCAAATCTGACTGAATGCCCAATTCGCGCGCGGTGCGAATGATGCGGTCCCGCCCTACCTTTTCCGCTAGCCGCACCGTCGCGGCATTGGAGGATCGGGCGAACGCCTCGCGTAGCGTGATCGGACCGCGAAACCGGCCATCGCTATTCGAAGGGCTCCACCCATCGATGCTGACCGGTGCGTCTTCTATGATATCGTCGGGGCTCCACCCCGAACGAAGCGCAGCGAGATAGACGATCGTCTTGAAGGCACTGCCGGGTTGGCGCTTGGCCTGCGTAGCGCGGTTGAAGGGCGACTTCTTGTAGCTGCGCCCGCCGACCATTGCGACGACCTCCCCTGTCGGGCGCATCGCGACAAAACCGATTTGCGCATCGCCGATCGGCGCGTTGATGACACTACGCACTGCCAGGCGCTGGAGATCGGCATCAAGCGTGGTCGGCACCGTGGCAAGCCCGTAGTCGGCTCCGACCATCTGTGCTGCGTACGGCGACACCCAGTCTGCAAAATAGGTGCCGGTGGGAACGCGTGCCCCCTGCCCAACCGGCCGCGCCATGCGTGCTGCGGCACGTTGTTCCTCGCTGATCATCTGCTGGTCAGCCATCGCGGCAAGGACCAGTTTCGATCGTTCGCGCGCAGCCTCCAGGTCGCGCGTCGGCGCAAGCCGCGACGGTGCCTTTACCATTCCGGCCAGCATGGCCGCCTGTCCAAGCTGGAGGCCATCGGGCTCCGAATCGAAATAATGGCGGCTGGCGGCGCGCAGCCCATAGACCCCGTCGCCAAAGTAGATGCTCGACAAGTAGCGAGAAAGGATTTCGTCCTTGGTCAGCCAGCTTTCAAGCCAGAGTGCGATGATCGCTTCCTGCGCCTTGCGCTTCATCGAGCGTTCGGACGAAAGGAAACTGGTCTTGGCGAGCTGCTGCGTGATGGTCGAGCCACCCTGGCGGATGCCGCCTGCCTGCGCATTGGTCCAGGCGGCACGTCCGATACCCACCGGATCTACTCCCCAATGCTGGCGGAAGCGCTTGTCCTCGATAGCGACAAACGCGCCCGATACGTGCGCGGGCAATTGCGCCACGTCGACCGGTTCGTCCTTGATCTGCCCGTGGCGGGCAATGGGCTGGCCTTCGACGGACACAAACAGCATGGCCGGGTCATCGAGCGGTTCGAGTGCGCGCCCCAAAGGCGCGGTCACGATCAGCCAAATGATCGTGAAAAGGAATAACAATGACAGCGCCATCAAGCCCCACCGAATCCAGCGAAAACGCCTGCGCTTGGTCGGTAGCGGCGCCGTGCCGTCGGGAGGATCGCCGGCTGGCGGTAGGGAATTGGCCGCGCCTTCCCAGTCCCCATCATATTCCGGGACATGCCACATGGGGGGCTCTTGCACCTTCTTGCGCCAGAAAAACCCCATGCTTGGCTCGAGCCTCCTTGTCTTTGCCATATGCCGTCTTACCTATGTAATACAGCTAGACCGAATTACCAGTGGCTTGCTGAACCATGGTTGAAAAGAGCATAGCAATCTCATGATCCGCCCTGTCTCCTTCCTCGTTGCGCTTGGCACCGTGGGCACGCTCGCTGCGTGCGGCGATGACAATCCGGGCGAGACGCGGGTGATCGTGATCGACCAACAGCCCGAACTGGTCGACCCGGCGCGAACGGCCCCCGATGCCGGCGATGCGGTGCTGATCGATGCACTGGCGCAGGGTCTCGTGCGTCTAGACGCACGCGGTCAGGTCGTCCCGGGGCTAGCGGAACGGTGGCATGTCAGCGACGACGGGCGCAGCTATATTTTTCGCCTCGGTGCTGCCAACTGGTCGGACGGCCAGCCGGTCGTGGCCCGCGATGTTGCACAAGCGCTCGAACGGCTCATCGACGCGCCGCGCCACCCGCTTCGCGATGCTCTTGGCAACGTCGACGACGTGGTGGCCATGACTGACCGGGTCATCGAAATTCGCTTGCTGCGGCCGCAAGCCGGCCTGCTCAGCATCCTCGCGCAGCCCGAAGTTGGGATTATCAGCCGTGAAGGCGGAAGCGGCCCCTTCCTGCTCGGAGAAAATGAAGACGAAGGCGAAACCGCCGGCTTTCACCTGAGCCGTCTCGTCACCGACCGCGTACGCGAAACCAGCAGCGAGGAAATCGTCCACCTCACCGGCCTTGACGCGCAAGCGGCGATCGCCGCCTACCTCGACAGCCGAGCCGATCTCGTACTTGGCGGACGCTACGACACTTTGCCGTTTGCCCAGAATGCCAACCTGCCGGGCGGGGCCCTGCAGTTCGATCCGGTGCGCGGCCTGTTCGGCCTGGTCCCGATGCGCGAGCGTGGCCCCCTCGCCGATCGTGAATTTCGTCGGGCGCTAAGCCAGGCGATCGATCGCGCCGCGTTGATCAACGATCTTGGCGTTCCGGGGCTCACGCCGCGCGCCACAATCTTACAAGATGGACTGGTTGGCGATACGCGGATCGCAGGGCCTGCATGGCTCGAAACGCCCGTTACCGAGCGCCAGGCCACCATCGCGGCGCGGTTGCGCGCGCACTTGGACCTGCCCGATGGCCAGCAGTCTGCATTGGCCAGGGTCTCGGTCTTTTTGCCGACGGGGCCGGGCAGCGATATCCTTTTCAACCGTCTGGCGGCGGATTGGGGACGTATCGGCGTGGAAGCCAGCCGCGTCGAAACCGCCGCGCAGGCCGACTATAGGCTAATCGATGCCGTGGCGCCGTCGATGGGACTCGACTGGTTCGTCAATCGGTTTCGCTGCGCGCGCGCCAGGATTTGCGATGAAGCCGTCGAGCTCTTGTTCGAACAGGCCGACACCACCGATGCACCTGCCCAGCGGCAGCGGATCCTGGTCGACGCGAGTGCTGCGATGGACCGGGCCGAGCTGTTTATTCCGCTCACCGCGCCGATACGCTGGTCACTGGCGAGCCCGCTCGTTACCGGCTTCGCGACCAACAGCCTCGGCCATCATCCATTGACCGGCCTGAAACGAACCCTTGCAGAAAGTGCGCCATGACCGATCCGATTTACCCGCCGCAGGGCGCCGACAGCCGCCGCACCGATCCGCGCTCGATCCGCTACCGGGTCGAAACGCTGGAAAAACTGCTCGAACGCATGTTCGTCGTGCCGGGGATCAACCAACCGGTGGGGCTGGATGCGATCCTCAGCCTCATCCCGGGCGTCGGATCGGTCAGCGCCGCGGCGCTCGGCAGCTACATTATCTGGGAAGCGCGCAATCTCAACCTGACCAAGTGGCACATGGCGCGAATGAGCCTGAATACCGGTTTCGACATGCTGTTGGGCGCTATTCCCGTAATTGGCGTGGTCCCCGATTTCTTCTTCCGGTCCAACAGCCGGAACCTGCGCATTATCCGAAAGCATCTCGACAGACATCACCCCGAAACGCGCACGATCGACGTCTGAAACAGATCCGGGTTTTCCGGAAAGCTGGGGTTAAGGCGAATCGATCTATTTTAGCGACGATGCGGTAGGGAATCAGGAACCCGACTCGCAGGTAAGTCGTTGTGAGTACAAACGCTTTTTAAAAGAAAGTATTGCACCATGAAGAAGCTAGCACTTGCGCTGGCAGCGGGTGCGCTCGCCCTGAATTCACCCGCTCTAGCCGAAATGAACATCACCACGATCGAGACGGTCGAAGCCAAGCAGACATCGACCGAGCTCGCTGACGAAGCCTATGCTGATTTCGTAATGAAGTTCGACCGCACGTCCTTGAAACCCAACAGCTATGTATGGGACGCAAAAGGCGCGAGCGGCGAGGCGCGCGTCGTCGTTTCGCTCGATCGGCAGATGGCCTTCGCCTATAAGGGCGACTCGCTCGTTGGCGCAGCGTCGGTATCGACTGCCAAGGAAGGCAAGCTGACACCCAAGGGCATCTTCCCGATCTGGCTGAAAAAGCCGATGCATTATTCGTCCAAGTACGACAATGCACCGATGCCCTATATGCAGATGATCGACAAATACGGCATCGCGCTGCACGCCGGCCATAATCCCGGCTACCCCGCAAGCGCTGGTTGTATTCGCCTGCCTCAGCAGTTCGCCAAGAATCTCTATGGCATCACCAACCTGGATTCGACGGTCTATATCGGCGCATAGCGCTGTAACATTTTTGAAGGTAGAGGGCGTCTCGGGTGGAGCGGGGCGCCCTTTTTATTGTCCCGAAGCGCGCTCCTTGGCGTCGGCCAGCATCTTCTGAAAGCGCGGATTGTCCCGAATACGCTGGAGATCGGGATCGGCCTCGGCGTGCACCAGTAACGCCGTCCCGGTTTCCTGGAAAAGCGTTTCGAGGATGTCCATCGCGCTCTCGTCATCGTGTAACGAGCGCGTCAGGTTGCATGCCAGATTGTAACGCATGCTTTGGTTCTCAGGATCGATCAGCAGCGCCTTGCGGGTCCATTCGCGGGCTTCGTCGGCCATGCCGAGCACACCCAATCCGCCCGCTCCCATGCCATAGGCACCGCCATTGCCGGGATCCTTCTCAAGCGCCGCCTTGCAACGATCGATCGTCATCTGTGCCGTGCGCTTGCTGTTCTCCTCATCGTCCTTCGCAACGTAACAGGTGAGCAGCATGCCGGAAGCATGATAGTCGCCGTCGACCATTGCCACGGCCTTTTCATAATGCTCGATCGCCTTGTCGATGTCTTCCTGCTGGAAGAATATCCGCGCCGCGACCTTGTTGACCTCGAAGCTTTCAGGATCGACCGCGAGCGCCGCCGCAACCTCGCGATTGGCCTCGTCGAAGTCGCTGTCCCCGGCTGCCAGGAGCGCGAGCGCGAGGCGTGCTTCGGGAAGGTCGGGATCGATCGCCAGCGCCGTCCTGGCCGCGCTTCGCGCATCCACCTTGCGATTAAAGGTCACGATCAGCCGCGCCTGCGCAAGTGCCATAAGCCCCCATGCCTTTGCATAGTCGGGATCGATCGCGGTGGCCTGGCGACTGATACGAATGACCGTGTCGAGCGGGCCTGGATCGCTGTCATTACTGGTGATCCACTGCTGCCGCGCCTTCAGATAAAGGTTGTAGGCGTCGGAATTGGTGGTGCCGCGCTCCTCGATCGCCTTCTTCTCCTTGGGCAGGAGGTTGAGGCGAAGCGCCGCCACGATGGCCTTGGATATCTCGTCCTGCAGCGCAAAAATGTCCTGCAGTTCGCGATCGTAGCGCTCGGCCCAGATCTGGTTGCAATTCTCCGCGTCGGTAAGCTGCGCGGTGATCCGAACCCGCCCCCCGGCCTTGCGCACGCTGCCTTCGACGACATGGCTGATCCCCATGTCCGCGCCAAGGCGATCGATCTCGATAGTCTTGCCCTTCAGCGAGAAGGCCTGGTTTCTTGAAACGACATCGAGCGCCGATACCTTGGCAAGATCGGTGATGATGTCTTCGCTGATGCCGTCGGAGAAATATTCCTGCTCGCTATCCCCGCTCATGTTCTGGAACGGCAGCACGATGATCCGCTTGCGGTCCGACTTTCGTGTTTCGGCCGCAGGCGCATCTGTCGACAGCGTCGGACCGACAAGGGAGCCGACACTGTCGAGAATTTTCTTCCAACCGGCATGATCGGCATTGCCCGACCAATCGGCGAGATCGGCACATTGGATCTGGTTGAAGGGGATTGGCGGGGTGGTGCCATCGACGCTCATCTGGACAAGCGTGCCGGCCTCGCGCGCAATATCCGCCTCAGCGCGCACCCACTGCGAACGCACCGCCTCGGCCGACCACAGCACCAGCACCGCCTTGGCATTCTGCAGCCGCTCTTCGATGACTTCGCTGTAGGAGCGATGCGCGGGAAGCTCGTCGTCGCGCCATACCCGAAAGCCGGCCTGGCGCAGAGAATCCGCTGCCGCCTTTGCCACTGCTTCGGTCGAGCGCGCATAGGAAATGAAGATGTCGCTCATTTGGCTGCAATCTTCTCCTTGTCCGTACGGTCCTTCGCTTCGGCCAACATTTTTTGGAAGCGGGGATCATCGCGGATCTTGTCCATGTCGGGATCAACCTCGCAATGTATCAGCGATTCGCGGGCAATCTTGGCGAAAAACGGCTCCAGCACTTCGATCGCTTTATCGTTGTCATCCATCTCGCACACCAAGGTGCACGCTAGATTGTAACGCATCATCACATTATCTGGATCGATCAGTAGGGCGCGCTCGATCCATTGCTTGGCGCGCGCATTATCGCCAATCGCGGCAAGGCAGTAGACGCCAAGGCCGAGTGCCGACCCGTTACTCGGATCGCGCGCAATGCATTTTTCGCACCGCTCGATACTGATTTTTGCGGCCCGAATCTCGTTTTGGCGGTCGCCCTTTGCCTTATAACAGGTCACCAGCATGGCAGGCCCATGATGGTCTTCTTCCAGCAATGCGAGTGCTAATTCGTAATGCTCAATCGCCCGGTCAAGATTACCCGTCTGGAAGAATTCGCGCGCTGCTTCTTTGTGGGCTTCAAAAGAATTAGGATCGATTTCAAGCGCTTTGGCCAGCAATTCGCCGGCTTCCTCGCGCTTGTCCTCACCCGCCAACAACACGGCCTTGGCACACATCGCCTCAACATTCTCGGGATCGAGCTCGAGCGCTCTCGCGGTCGCCGGTTCCGGGTCAATCTCGACATCATACGTCATACGAAGGCGCATCTGGGCTAGCGCCATAAGGCCCCAGGCCTTGGCGTAATTATCGTCAAGCGCGACAGCACGCTGACAGATACGCACCGCGATCTCCATGCTGCGTTTGTCGACGCCGTAGCCGTTGATCCAGTGCTGACGAGCCAGCAGATAGAGATCATAGGCTTCCGAGCTAGACGTACCGCGGCTTTCGATTGCCTTCTTTTCCTTGGGCAGCAATTTCAGCCGCAAAGCCGAAACGATCGCTTTAGAAATTTCATCCTGGATCACGAAAATGTCGTCGAGTTCGCGATCGAAGCGGTCCGCCCACAGCTGGCTTTCATTGATCGCGTCGGTCAGCTGCGCCGTAATCCGCACGCGACCAGGTCCCTTGCGAACGCTGCCTTCGACGACGTGCGTAACGCCCAGATCATCGGCCAACTGCTCGACGTCGACCGCTTTGTTCTTAAAGGAAAAGGCGCGATTGCGAGCTACGACGTCCAGCGATGAAACTTTGCTGAGGTCGGTGATGATGTCTTCGCTGATACCGTCAGAAAAATACTCTTGCTCGCTGTCATCGCTCATATTTTCAAAAGGTAGGACGAGAACGCGCATAGTTTGTGTTCCTGCGCGTTTCTGCTTCACCACCGATTCCTGTTCCGCCGAACCGGTCAGCGATCGCACGCTATCGAGCACCTTTTTCCAGCCCGCGTGATCGTCATTGCCCGACCATCCGTTGAGATCCGCGCACTGTATCTGGTTGAAAGGGATCGGCGGCGTCGTGCCATCCACGCTCATCTGGACAAGGGTTCCGCGGTTACGGGCGATATCGGCTTCTGCCCGCACCCACTGTGACCGCGCTGCCTCGGCAGACCATAGCACCACGACGGCCTTGGCCTGTTCAAGTCGTTCCTCGATAACGTCGCTATAGCTGCGGTGCGCCGGCAATTCGTCGTCTCGCCATACTTTATGACCCGCCGCAACGAGCTGTTGCCCAACCGCTTTGGCGACCTCTTCAGTCGAGCGCGCATAGGAAATGAAAATGTCGCTCATGCGCGTCGGCAAACCCCCAAGACTGGTCAGAACGCTACGCTTACTCCGTCAATCAACCCAACACCCATACACAACGCATATTAGTCTGGCGATTCCCGAATCGCTCAAACCTGCGGTTTTCCGACGTCGCCCTGCCCCACCGTGCGGCCGGCCATGTCGAGCATGCGATCGAGCGGCTTGCGCGCTGCATCCATCAGTTCGTCCGACAATTCGATCCGCGGTTCAAGATCGCGCAACGCGGTGTAGAGCTTCTCGAGCGTGTTGAGCGCCATGTAGGGGCACATGTTGCAGTTGCAGTTACCATCGCCGCCCGGCACGCCGATGAACTCGGTTTCGGGCCGCGCCTTGCTCATCTGGTGGATGATATGCGGTTCGGTTGCGACCAGCACCGTCTCGGCGTCGGTCTCGGTGCAGAATTTGAGAATCGAGCTGGTCGAGCCGACATGATCGGCATGTTCGACGATGTGCGGCGGACATTCTGGGTGTGCCGCGACCGGCGCGCCGGGATGCTCTTCCTTGAGCTTGAGCAATTCGGTTTCGCTGAATGCCTGGTGGACGATGCAGATGCCGGGCCACAGAAGCATGTCGCGGCCGGTCTTGCGGGCGAGATAGCCGCCAAGGTGACGATCGGGCGCGAAGATGATTTTCTGGTCCATCGGGATCTGGTCGAGGATCACGCCCGCAGATGACGAGGTCACGATGATGTCCGACAGCGCTTTCACTTCGGCCGAGCAATTGATGTAGGTCAGCGCAATATGATCGGGGTGCTGTTCGCGGAATTTCCTGAATTCCTCGGGCGGGCAGCTATCTTCAAGACTGCAGCCGGCATCCATGTCAGGCAGTATGACCGTCTTCTCGGGAGAAAGGATTTTGGCGGTCTCGGCCATGAAACGGACGCCGCAAAAGGCAATGACATCGGCATCGGTCGCCGCGGCCTTTCGAGACAAGTCGAGGCTGTCGCCGACGAAATCGGCGAGATCCTGGATCTCGGGCTTCTGATAATAATGCGCGAGGATGACCGCGTTCCGCTCTTTCTTGAGCCGGTCGATTTCGGCGAGCAGGTCTTCGCCGACTGGGGGACGCACGGGGGCGGTCATGCCTTATTCTCCTTTGGCGTTGCGGCGGCGTTCGGCCTCCGCAAGGGCGTTGTCATAAGATGTAGAATGATCGAGCACGGCCGTCGAGGGTTGCGGATCGCTACGGAACCGCGCGTCGACGCGCGCGCCCTTGATCCCCGCGGCGCGTAGTGGGAGCTCGAAATTGCGTCGCACGGCGTCCCTGGCGGCTTCGCGGGCGAGCCCGAGCGGCACCGCGCCGCCCGCTTGCTTGCGCAAGTCTTCGATCGCGCCTTGCTGGTTGGCGCGCGTCAGCAATTCATCGGCATCGGTAACCGCGCCCAGAATGCCGGTCTCGCCATATTCCCGCGCCGCTGTGAGATCGACCTCGGGACCGGCGATCTCGATATCGGGGATGGTGATCGTCAACGTCTGGCTGGCTTCGTCCCAATCGAGGTCGCCGCGGTCGATTTTCGCCATATCGATCTCATAGCGGGCGGTACCCGGCAGGATGAGCGTGCGCTCTGCATCGAGCAGACCGGCAAACCGCTCCTGCCGCGACGTCACGACCGACACGAAACGTGCGGTAAAGGGCACCAGCCGGTTCTGCGCCTGCAGCGCTTCGAGGCTCGTGGTCATGATGGTTTCAGGATCGGGTCCCTTTTCGGCCCGGTCGAGCAGCGACGAGCCGACAAAATATAGCGCAAGGATTGCCGCGATGCCCAACAACCCGGCGATAATCACATTCCGGCTGCTCTCTGGCTGCTCTACGCGATCGTCTTCCATCCATCCTCCGTTTGCTCGACCAGTCCGCGCTGCGCCAGATCGACGAGGTGGGCAAGGACCGATCCGCCTGCAGCCGGGCGAAGGCGTGGGTCGAGGCCAGGGTAGCAGTTGAGAACGATGGTCTCGATATCCCGGTCTCCATCTTCGAGCCGCTTCAGGATCTGCTTTTCGCGCGACAGGCGGTGCCCGATGAGATGACGCACCAACCTTTGCGGGCGTTCCACCGGCGAACCGTGCGCCGGAAAGTAGATGCTGTCCTCCCGCATCCGCAACTTTTCGAGACTGTCGAGATAGGCGCGCATGTCGCCATCGGGAGGCACCACCACCGTGGTCGACCAGCCCATGACATGATCGCCCGTGATCAGCGCATCGCCCACCGCAAAGCACAAATGGTTCGACGTGTGGCCTGGGGTCGCCACGGCCGTCATCGTGACACTACCCGCCTCCAGGCTCTCGCCATCTTCGAGCACGCGATCTGGAGAATATTGCTCATCGAACGACGCATCGGCACGCGGGCCGACGGCCTCCAGCGCCAGCGGCGCACAACCGATGATCGGTGCCCCGGTACGCGCCTTGAGCGGAGCGGCACCCGGGCTGTGATCGCGATGGGTATGGGTGCAGCTGATCGCTACCAGGTCGCGCCCACCGATGGCGTCGACGATAGCCTCGATATGTTCGTCGAGATCGGGACCCGGATCGACGACAATCACGGCCGCGTCATCGCCCACCAGGTAGGTTTGCGTTCCGGTATAGGTATAGGGAGAGGGGTTTCGCGCCAGCAGGCGCGCAATTCCGGCATGAACCGGCTCGATCTTGGCGTAGGGGGCGTCCACGGCAGCCTCCTGCCACGGACGCCCCGCTCATGCTAGTCCTGCGCGTAAGCGTCCATCTTGGCGATCGCGCGTTCCATGTCCGCTTCTGCCCGTGCCATTTGCGCGTCGATCTGGTCCCAATCGACCGAGGCCATCGCTTCGTTGATGACCTTTTCCATATCCATGTTCTCCAGATTATGCAGCGCCTCGGTCAGCGCAATCTTCTGGATGCGGACTTTTTCGGGATCGCCGCCCGAGCGATCGAGGTTGCGCAGTTCAAGACGGATTTCGCGGCGTGCTTCATCGAGATCGCGGCGCATTTCCTCGCGGTCGACCAGAAGCTCGCGCCGCGTGTCGCTCTGTGCCGATCGGATCTCGCGCCGTTCCTGACGGAGTTCGCGAATTGCCTCACGCATTTCGCGCTTGGCCTCGGCAAGCTCGGCGCGGACTTCGGCTTTTTCCTCGGGAGTCAAATCCTTCCACTCGTTCGTCTTGCCATCGTTCGAGATGGTGTGCGGATGCGCGGTCCAGCTGTTCGCTGCAACGGGCACCATGGGCGCACGCGGCGGCCGCGGGGCGCGCGGGGCGATCACCGGCGTCGGTACACCTTCGATGAGAATAGGCGCTGTCGGTGCAAGCGGTGCAGCAGGCGCGACCGGCGCTGCCGGTGCATTCGGTGCGATCACTGCGGTCGGTGCAGCCGGCGCTGTCGCGGCTGCAGGAGCTGCCGGGGCAGCCGGTCGATCGACATATTCGACCGCCTTGGTAGCAGTCAGCGGCAGGCCGACGACCAGCGTTGCGGCAATCGCCGCAGTGCCAGCGTGACGCAGCATCTTGTTCTTGCGGAAAGTCATGGTCTTCAGTCTCCGTTTCAGGTTTTCCGGGTCGTCCAACGCGGCGGCGAAGAGCGTTGCACGCCCACTTGCCGCCTTGGCGATGGCACGCCCGTAGGTGACGCGATCCCCTGAAGTGATGGTGCCAATCACGCGCGCATCGCAGGCCGCTTCCTGATCGAAGCGAAAAGCGCGCCATGCGGCCCAGGCCACCGGATTGAACCAGTGGATCGACAGCACGGCAAAGGCGGCGAGATTGGCGATAAGGTCTCCGGAACGGTGGTGGGCAAGCTCGTGGTCGAGCGCCAGTTCCTGTTCACGGGTGGTGAAGTTGTCGTCGAAATCGATTGGCAGGGCGATAACCTTGTCGACGATGCCGAAAGCCACAGGGCCCGTAACGGCAGGTGAGCGCACGAGCCGGACCTTGCCGAGTGTCGCGACGCGCTCGGCCTTGTCCATGATATCGGCGCGCTCGCGGGCATATATGAAAAGACGGCCGGCGAAAAAACCCGCCGCACCCATCGCCCAGGCCAGCAGCAAGACACCTGGTGCACCGCCGATGGCCGCCACCTGGCTTTCGAGCAGGCCCGGCGCAGCAGCGACCTCGGTGGCCAACGGCGGCATGACCGGTTCGGCCGGCGCGGTAGCCGCCGCCATGAGCACGGCGCTCGGCGAAGCGCCAATATCGGGCATTGCCCCGACCGCGGCAGCGGGTCGCTCAACCGTTTCGGTCAACACGGGCATAAGCATGCGCGCGCCCGGAATGAGCCACAGCATATAAGCCACCTGGGCCCCGAAGGCCTCGGCGACAGGGCGACGAATAGCCAGCACCAACAGCATCAGCGCGGTAGTGACGAGCAGCGTATCGAGGAGCCATTCACTCATTGCTTGAGCTCCTTCAGCAGCGCTTCGATATCGGCGATATCGTCTTCGGTAAGCGCGTTATCTTCGGCGAGATGTGCGATCATCGGGGTCAGCTTTCCCCCGAAAAGACGTTTCACGAGCCGCTTTGATTCATCGCGGACCGTCGCGCTGCGTTCGACCGCTGCGCTATACAGGTAACGGCGACCATCCTGCTCGTGCTTCAAAGCACCCTTGCTCGCGAGGCGGGAGAGCATCGTCTTGACGGTCGCGAGGCTCCAGTCCCGCGATGTCGGTACGCGATCGGCGATGTCGGTGGCAGTCAGCGGCCCGGGCGCGGCCCAGACGCTTTCCATGATGACCCATTCGGCTTCGGATATGCGCATGACGACTCCCTCTTTCGATTACGTATGTAATCATTCCGCTTACGCTTGTAAACGGTCAGGCAAGTCGGTTTTCGACAAACGGACGAACGGGGGTGCGACCGCTCCTTAGTCGCTAGCCTTCGTCGGCTTCGCTCTGCGTGCGCTCGATTTCGGCATCGATATCATCGAGCAGGCTGGCCTTCGCGGCAGCATCGATGGCATCCATGCGCATCACCTTTTCCTTGGCGCTTTCCAGCAGTGTGATCCATTCGGCGGGATCGTCGCTTTCGCCGCACAGCTTGATCTCGCGCGACTGCTTCTTGCCGTCATCGCTGGTCATTCCGACCTTGGTAGCGAATATGCGGCCGGGGCAGTCGGAAGCCATTTTCTCGGCGCGCTCGCGCTTCATCGTATCAAGGCCTTCACCGCCGACACCAACCTTGCGCACCACGGTCTTTTCCACATGGCGTTCGCCATTCTCGTCGACCGTTACCTTCTCCTCGACCGTTTCGACTTCGGTCTCTTCTGCGGGCTGGGCGAAGGCCGGGGTGGCGATCAGCGCGGCAGCGGCAAGATATTTCCAGTGGCTCATGGTTCTCTCCCTCTATCCTTGTCGCACCGCGGGTGCCGCAGTGCGCCTGAACTACGGTTGAATATTAGCCTGCACGCTCGATCATCGACAAGGCCCCGACGCTCGGCTGGACGCCTGCAATTTTCGCTCTAGCGGCGGCCCGGCGGAATGCAGCGGGGTAGATCTTGTCGAACAGGCGGCTCATTGCCGCGTCCCAGCTAAAGCTTTCCGCCAGTGCGCGCGCGTTTCTGCTCATCGCTTCGCGGTCACCATTCCAGACGTGAAGAATGGCATCCTTGAGCGCCTCGGGGTCGCCCGGCTCAGCCAGGCTACCCGCTTCGGGGGGAACGCGGTCAATCATTGCACCGGCACGCACCCCGACAACCGGCAACCCGCAGGCTTGCGCTTCCAGCGTCGAGATGCCGAAGGTCTCATGCGCCATTCCGGACAGGAACAGGTCCGCGCTGGCCTGCCATTCGGCCAGCTTGGCGCGGTCCGCGACATATCCGCAGGCACGCACCGGGAATTCCCGGCCCATCGCGTCGATCTCGTCGCGCAAGGGTCCATCGCCGAACATGATGAGCCGCGCGCCCAGGTCCTTGGGCAGGCGAGTAAAGGCGTCGACCACCAGGTCGGCCCCCTTCTCCTGGTCGAGCCGGCCGACATAGATGAACAGCGGCGTATCGGGGTCGGCGCCGACCAACGCGCGCTTTTCGTCGCTGCGGCGATCGGGATGGAAGGTATGGCGATCGACACCGCGGTGCATGCGGTGGACGCGACCGATACCGAGTTCGCGCAGGCGCTTGCCGCCGCCATGTTCGCTCATCGCGTAGACGGCGTCGAATTTGGAATAAAGCCGCTTGCAGTAGCGATAGGCGACGCGCCCTGCCCATTTGGCAACACCCTCGCCCGGCCATTTCCAGTCACGCAGCGTATGTTCGACGTAAACCGTGGGAAAATCGGTGCAGTAACCCCCGACCGTCGCCGTTCCGGCATGTTTCCTGGCATGCTTTAGCGCTTGCCAGGGCAGGTTGTAAGCGTCCTGACATTCGATCAGGTCGGGTCGATATTCCGCCAGCACCTCGCGCACCTTACGGTTGCGCAGCAGCAGGCGGTAATTGGTCCGCTTGGGCACCAGCGGTGACTTGATATGGACGGTGATCGCACGCCCGCCATCGCTGACGACGACGTCGTCGACGGGGCCAGGCACGATCAGCAGGTGGTGATGCGGCGTCTTTTCGATGATGTGGCGGCGCTTGCGGCGAATGTACGTACCGATACCGCCGCCTGTTTCCGACCAGCTCTGCGTCAGGTCGCAGATCATCAGCGACTGCGGGTCGCGTTCAGCGGGAACCAGCATCGACTTTCCTTTTTTCGCCCGGCGAACCCGAAGTTCTGTCGGAATTTTTTACGCCCGCGCCCTTCTGTCGGAAGCGCGTTAATTGAAAAACATTAGTTTTTCGGGGTTTTTCAAAACTGGCACGGGGCGTGCAAAGTATCCGGTGTCCACACACTGGTTCCACAAACCATAAGAGGGACGGCGCAGCGATATCTGGTCTCGCTCCGCCGTCCCTTCTTATTTCTGCCGACGGCAAGGCTCTCAGCCTTCAGCTTTTTCGATACCGAACAGCTGGTGCAGCTCGCCGTTCTCGAACATTTCCATCATGATGTCGCTGCCGCCGACGAATTCGCCCTTCACGTAGAGTTGCGGGATGGTCGGCCAGTCCGAATAGGCCTTGATGCCTTCGCGGATTTCCATGTCCTGCAGCACATCGACCGTTTCGAAATCGACGCCAAGGTGCTGCAGAATAGCGACTGCGCGGCTGGAAAAGCCGCATTGCGGAAACAGCTCGCTGCCCTTCATGAAAAGGACCGTTTCATGGTCCTTTACGGTTTCCTCGATACGGGTCTTTACGTCGCTCATCAGTCTTCCTTTTGTGGCGCGCGCGTTACCAATTGGAGCGCATGCAATTCTCCGCCCATGCGGCCGCCGAGCGCGGCATACACCATCTGGTGTTGGCGAACGCGCGGCTTTCCAGCAAATTCCTTGCTGATAACCGTGGCAGAATAATGGTCACCGTCCCCGGCAAGGTCGGTGATCTCTACCGACGCGTCGGGCATGGCCTCCTTGATCAGCCACTCGATATCGGCGGCGGCCATCGGCATTAGTCGAGACTTTCGATAAAGTGCCGGCGGGCTTCGACTTCCTTGTGCTCGAGTTCCTGCCGGACGGTCGCATCGTCAACATCGATGCCCGCGCCAGTCAGGTCGCCGAGAACTTTTCGGATGACATCTTCATCGCCAGCTTCCTCGAAGTCGGCGCGAATGACGTCCTTGGCATAGGCTTCCGCCTCAACCTCGGACAGGTTCATCTTGTCCGCCGCCCACAGGCCAAAGAGCCTGTTGCGCCGCGCGATAACCTTGAACTGCATTTCCTCATCGCGCGCGAACTTGGTCTCGAATGCCTTCTCGCGGTCGTTGAAATCGGTCATTGATGCTCCCCCTCGGGTGTGTCGTTTCGCGCGAGATAGGGTCGGGCGACCATTAAGGCAATGCGCCCGCCGGCCTAATCCATCCCCAAAGCAGGCGCTTGCGCGGACGGTGCCACAAGTTGGTTGCGAGCATTGAGCGCCGCCAATGTCGTCGCGTCTTTCTGGTATCGGTCCTGGGAATAAGCGATCGGACCATCATGCGCGTGTGCGGTCATGTAGGTCACGTAGACCGGCGTCGGCTCGGGAATGAGGATATGGTGCTCAGTCTGGTCGGTTTGGGGAATCGGCCCACCCTTGTACAGCCACTTGGCGAAGCGTTCATAGTCCTCGACACGCACGCAGCCGTTCGATTTGGCGCGATTTTGCAGGTCGAAATATTCGGGCTTCTCGGTGTCGTGAAGGTAGATGCCTTCCGGATTGGGGAAATTGAACTTCATGTTGCCCATCGAATTGGTCGGCCCCGGGCGCTGCCGGATCTTGAGCTCGCCGCGGCGCCCCGCGCCACGCCAGTCGACCGTCTTGGGGTCGAGAACTTTGGCGTTGACGTCCCAGCTGTCGATGACCTCGTAGCCCTTGCCATTCAGGTAGCGATCGCCTTCCGCGAGGTAGCGATTGGTCACGTTTTTCACGAGATGATCGGGCACGTGCCAGTAAGGATTGAAGGTCGCGCGATAGATCACGCTGGCGATTTCCGGCGTATACAGCTGCGGCCCTTCTTCGGTCTTCCCGACGACGATCTTCATGTGATCGACGAGGCGACCCTGTTCGTACATGTACATGCGCTGCGAAGCGGAATCGACCACCACGAAGCGCCCGCGCTTTGGGAAAGCGCGCGCCCGCGCAAGGCTGGCTATCACCTTGTCGAGATCTTCACCCGTCGGGGCTTCCTGCATCGCGGCCGTGCGCAGGCCCTCATAAAAAGAATTCAGCGTCAGCGTCCGCTCGACATAGGCCGCAAGCGACGGGACGGCCGTGCCGTTTTTAAGATGGACGCCGCGCGAGATACGATCGGGCCTTGCCCAATCATCACCGTAGATGACGCCCGGAACGGGAGCCTGCAGGAACTCGACGAAGTCGAGAAATGCTGCGGTCAGGACCCGATCGGCCGTCTGCTTGTCTGCTTCGCTGCCCGTGCGTGCGGCCGCCAACGCCTGGTTGATCGCTGCCGCGTCGGCAGGGCCCTTGGCATAGCCTTCTATGTCGGAGACAGCGAGGCGTGCGGCAAGGAATGTAGCTGCTGCATAGCCGTCTGCATCTGCCGTCCATTCGAGCGTGGCATTACCGACGGCGAGTGCGCCGGGGGCCTGCTGCTGCGAGGGAAGCGCCGATTGGAAACTCGGTTGGGGCGGCGTGGTCTGCTGTGCCATCGCCGCAGCGGGCAGCACCAAACCACTTAGAAATGTAGCAATTTTCATATTCCTGTAACGCCTCATCGCTTGAATTTGGTTCCCGGTGCTCTGCAATACAACTTCAGCCTTTCAGCCCTTTTTTCAATAGGCTGTGGAACATTGACCTGCGCTTTACCACGGATCGGCGCAAGAATGTCACGGGTCAACGCAATCGCAATCAACTTACGGAACGGCTGCGCCGCCGCGCGATTGAGCGAATGACCAATCAAGGGGTACATGAGTATGAAAAAACTGATTTTTGCGGCTCTCGCAACGACTGCAATGGTGGCGACACCGGCGCAGGCTCGCGACGGCAGCCTTTATTTCGCTCTCGATGGCGGTGTGATGACCGTCAATGATGTCGACCTCGACATCGCCGGTGTCGGCGTCGACAACGACATCACCAACGAATACGAGGACTATGGTTCGACCTTTTCGGGTCGTCTCGGCTACGACTTCGGCGCGTTCCGCCTCGAAGTAGAAGGCAATTATAGCCAGATCGGTGTCGAAACGACGTCGTTCGACCCGGTTATCGTCGCTGCCGACATTTCAGATTTCAACAGCCTGCCCGCGCAGGGCGACATGACCACGTTCGGCGGCTTCGCCAACGCGCTCATCGACCTTGGCGAAGATGACGGCTTCCAGTTCAGCGCTGGTGGTGGTGTCGGCTACATGTCGATCGATCACGACTTTGTCCTGACGCAGGACTTTGGCGTTGATGACAGCGACAGTGGATTTGCCTGGCAGCTGCTTGCCGAAGTGCGCAAGGCCGTCAGCCCCAACCTCGACCTGGGCGTGCGCTATCGTTACCTCAACGGGCCCGAATTCACCTATGATGTGGCCGGTCTCGAGCTGAATGGTGAAAGCCCGCGTGGCCACAGCCTGATGGGCTCGCTGACTTTCAACTTCGGTGGTGCAACGCCGCCTCCGCCCCCGCCGCCGCCGCCGCCGCCCCCGCCGCCTCCGCCGCCTCCGGCGACGCAGACGTGCCCCGACGGTTCGGTGA
>JABDNH010000016.1 GCA_013001055.1 Sphingomonas sp.
ACTTGAACAACGCGCTGAATGCGCTGTCAGGCATCCCGCTCAAGACCCAACTGGAACAGCGGGACTGGCGACGCCTGATGGCGGACCAGATCGACGAAGGTATCGCCGTGCTGCGCGGTTCGGTGAGCCCGCGCGCATCGAGCACGGCGGCCGCCTCAAGCTGCACGCCGCCTTCCATGCGTACGGTCGTCGGCGTGGCGTGGATGACATTACCGGTGACGATCTGATCGGGATCGAGGCGGGCCTTCAATTCGCGGTCGAAGCGCTCGCTCGTCATGCTGTTGTAGGCGGCATCGAACGTCCGCTTCATCGCGGGGAACCGCACCGCGTTGCAGACCCAGCGCTGGACGACGAAAGGATTGACCAGATGGCGGTCCTCGGGGGCGATGTCGCTGTCGAAGAAGGACCAGACGTGATTGCCACCGAGCGTTTCGCCGCGATCGACCAGCGTCACCGAAAGATCGGGGCGGCGATGCTTCAGAGCCAGGGCGCACAGGCCACCGGCGAGGCCACCACCAAGGATGATCAGATTAGTCACGGCAATATCCCTAGCGACGGGCGGCAGGCTCGCCTAGAGCTAGTCACATGTGGACTGCGATCCTTCTTTCGGCGCTCGGCATGACCGTAATCATCACGCTGCGCTATTTCGCGGTCAGCGGCCTGTTCGCGGCGTGGACGGCGCGGCGTTTCCCGGGGCGGATGGCGGGGCAGAAGAAACAGGTCGCGATGGAATTGCGCTGGTCGCTTCTGTCGATGGCGATCTACGGGGTGCCGGCAGGCATCATCGCCTGGGGCTGGGCTGAGCATGGCTGGACCAGGGTCTATTCCGAATGGGGCGACTATCCGCTGTGGTGGGCGCCCGTCAGTGTGCTGCTCTATCTCTTCATGCATGACACCTGGTTTTACTGGACGCATCGGGCGATGCATTGGCCGCCGCTTTTCAAGCGCGTCCACGCCGTCCATCATGCCAGCCGACCGCCGACGGCCTGGGCGGCGATGAGCTTTCACCCGTGGGAGGCGCTCACCGGCGCGGTGGTGATCCCGGCACTAGTGTTCCTAATTCCCATCCATCTCAATATGTTGCTCGTAGTCCTCACCATCATGACAATAATGGGCGTGACCAATCATATGGGATGGGAGCTCTTCCCAAAACGTCTCGTTCATGGTGTGTTGGGGCGGGGGTTGATAACAGCCAGCCATCACGAACTGCATCATAGCAAGTATCGGTGTAACTATGGGCTCTATTTTCGGTTCTGGGACCATCTCTGCAAGACAGACGGCGGGCTTGGTACGTTCAAGTCGGCGCCCGCTCGTCGCGCTGGCCGCGCTGCCATTGTTGGCGATGGCAAACCCGAGCGCCGCGCCGTCTGACGGCGCCAGCGCGGCTGCATCGGGCGCCTCTGCCAGCGTCAGCCTGACCGTCACCGTCGAAAACCTTCGCAGCGGCAAGGGCATGCTCAGCATGTGCCTCACCGATGTCGAGCACGATTACATCAAATGCGAAGAACATGCTGGTTCGGTGCGGCGCGAGATCAAGGTGTCGGCCGGCCGCACGATCAAGATCGACAGGTTGGCGCCCGGCACCTATTACCTGATGGTCCTGCATGACGAAAACGCCAACGGGAAAATGGACACATTCCTTGGCGTGCCCAAGGAAGGCTTCGGCTTTTCGAACAATCCCGCTCTGCGCGCCGGTCCGCCGCGGGCCCACCACGTGCGCTTCTCAGTCACCGGCGGTGATAGCGAGCAACGCGTGAAGCTGCGCTACCTTCTTTAGCTGCCTTTTCTTTAGCTGACCCTGTGCTAGGTCGTGTGTCATGACGACGACGATCACCAACGGCAGCGACGAGATTGCCAACGAAGTTTCAAATGAAGTGGCGGTCGCCGCGCCTTCGCGGGTCGAGTCCGCTGCACAAAGCGCGGGAGAGCAAGCAGAGCGGATCGTAGAAGGTGCCGTTGAAGGCACCGTGGACACCACGGTGCAGCTTTTTGCGGGTCTCGAGGACGTCGCGCTGGCGATCGGCAATTTCCGCGTGTCGGTGCTCGATCTTGGTACCTGGCTGGTCGTCGGCATCTCGCTATTCGTCCTTGCAAGGGTGGCACTATGGGGCGTCAAACGCCTGATCCGCCGTGCCAATCGGTTCGATGCGACGCAGGGCCTGCTGGCCGAGAAGATCGCGACGATCATCATCATCGCAGTCGTCGTCCTGATCGGTATCGACATGACCGGGTTCGACCTTACGAGCCTGGCTTTCTTTTCGGGCGCGGTCGGCCTCGCAGTCGGTTTCGGGCTGCAAAAGACCTTCGGTAATTTCATCGCGGGTCTGATCCTGCTGATGGACCGGTCGGTAAAGCCAGGCGACGTCATCGTCGTGAACGATTATTTCGGCGCGATCAGCAAGATCGGAACGCGCGCGGTCAGCATGATCACGCGCGACGGCAAGGAGTTCCTTATCCCGAACGAGTTGCTGATGACCGAGACAGTGGAAAACTGGTCATACAGCTCCAAGAACGTGCGCGTGCAGATACCGGTCGGAGTGAGCTATTCGAGCGACCTTAACCGCGTTGAGGAGATCCTCATCGAGTGTACTGCAGCCTGCACCCGGGTCCTGAAAAACCCCAAGCCCAATGTCTGGCTGAAGGAATTCGGCGACAATAGCGTCAATTTCGAAATCCAGGCCTGGATCCGCGACCCCGAGGCAGGCGTCGGAAATGTGCGCAGCGAAGTGCTCAAGGCGGTGTGGTGGGCCTTCAAGGACGAAGGCATCGAAATTCCGTTCCCGCAGCGAGATGTGTACATCAAGCAGTTTCCCGGCAAGGGCGAGGACGCAGGCGCAGAAAGCTAGCGCCTATTTGAAATTGTCGGCGTAGGCCTGGATCTTGAGGCTGTTGGGCGGGCTTTTCACGACGTGGGCATCGATGCCCTTTCGTTGACAATAAGCGAGCGCCTCGTCGAGCGTCTCGAACGTGAGGCGGATCTGGGTGTCCGTGTCGCCGCTCCCGGCCCAGCCGGTCAACGGGTCAGGCCGCATCTTTTCATTGCGTTCGAACATCAGCAGCCAACGGCCGGCCTGCGCCTTGCCCGACTGGGTGGTCTTGCGCTGTTCCTCGATGATGCGTGCAGTCTTCATGGCCGCCATTTGACGCGCTAACGGCCCAGAATCAAGACATGTTGCGCTTGGTCTTGAGTGTCGGTGCGGCGTTTGCGGGGTCATCGGGCCAGTAATGCTTGGGGTAGCGCCCGCGCATTTCCTTGGCGACCTCGACCCACGACCCTTGCCAGAATGCAGGCAGATCGCGGGTCGCCTGGATCGGGCGATGCGCGGGACTGGTGAGCTTGATGAGAAGCGGCGTGTTGCCGATCATCGGGTGCCGGGTCAATCCGTACAAGGCTTGTGCGCGCACCTCGACTGATGGAGCATCGTCGCCGATATAGTCGATCGGATGCGTTGAACCCGCGGGGCTGGTATATGATCGCGGCGCCTTTTCCTCGAGCGCCTGCTGCGTATCCCAACCGGCCATGGCGAGCGCCGCCTCCGCGACCTTTGCGGGGGCAAGATCGAGATTCCGTTTTCCGACGAGCAATGGGGCGAGCCATTGGTTCGCGGTGGCGGCTAGCGTTTGCGGCGCGAGGGCATCGATCCCGGCAAAACGGGCGCGGCCGAGGAATTCCTTGGGGAGCAGCGCGGCGATATCCGCTTTTTCCAGCAACAGCGCCGCGATGGCGTCTTCGTCTGGCGCTGGATCGGACCCGCTGGCAAGCTTGATGGCCCCCATCCGTTTCTCGACCAGCGCTTCGACGCGTCCCGCTTTCCACTTGAGAACGGGTGTCTTTTGAATGCGATAATGGAGGGCCCGCTCTACCTCTTCGCCAAGGAGCGGCACCGCGGCTGTAATGCGGGCTTCCTTCGCTTTGCCGGTCGCATCGGCGATGAAAAGCCACTCGCTGCGCGCAAGCGGCGAGGCGGGGTCGAGCACGAAGCCACGTCCGCCCGCTGAAACCCATCGCTCCCCGTTGCCATCGCGCGGTCTGGCGACATTGTCAGGATGGGCGAGCGCCAGCGCCATGGCGGCAGCGTAGGGGCGCTCGTCGGCGTCGGGTATCATTCGCTGTGCTCTTTCTGCCCAGCCGCGCGCGAGCTGGCGAGCGGCGTTGGCGCGCTTGCCACGATCGCCGCGCCACCGGCTGAGGCGCTGGAGGAGATCCTCGCCGGAGCCGCCAAGCCCGCGTTCCTGAACGAGCAGGACGAGTTCGGCAACAGCGCGGCTTTGGCCGATTTGCGCACCGTAGAGTATCGCAGCGGCGTGGATCGGCGCCATCGGAAGCCCGGCCACCTGGCGGCCGAAAGACGTTATGCGGCCATCTTTGCCGATCGCGCCCAGATCGCGCAGCTGATGGTGAGCGATATCGAGCGAGGCCGCAGGCGGCGAATCGATCCACTGGAGCGCGTCGGCTTCAGCGCCCCATATTTGCAGCGTCAGCAGCAACGGGGCGAGGTCGGCGCTCGCGATCTCGGGGGGGTCGTGGGCGGGTAGCGCGCTGGTGGCGGCCTCTTCCCACAAGCGGATCGCGACGCCTGGAGCCTGCCGCGCGGCGCGCCCGGCGCGCTGGGTGGCGGCGGCCTGGCTGGCGCGCTCGGTAACGAGCCTCGTAAAACCTGCGACTGCATCGTGGCGCGGGCGGCGGGCGAGGCCGCTATCGACGACGATGCGCACGTCGTCGAGCGTGACGCTGGTCTCGGCAATCGCACTGGCCAGAACCAGCTTGCGTTTACCCGCCGGCGGCGGCGCGAGTGCGGCGCGCTGCGCTGCCGGATCGATCCGCCCGTGGAGGCGGTGAAGCATCACATTGTCGGGCACCTCGCCGAGCGCCTCGGCGGTCCGCTCGATCTCGGCGACTCCGGGCAGAAAAGCGAGCAGCGACCCCTTGTGATTTTTCAAGGCGCGGCGACAGGCGGCGGCAATTTGCGGCTCGATGCGCTGCGCAACGTCGCGGCCTTCGTATATGACGGTCAGCGGATAGCTTTCACCCGTGCTCTCGATGATCGGCGGATCGCCGAGGAGCGCGGCGAAGCCCTGGCTGTCGAGCGTTGCCGACATTGCCAGTACACGAAGGTCATCGCGTAGGCCGTCGGCGGCATCGAGCGTGAGCGCGAGCGCGACGTCATTGTCGAGGCTGCGTTCGTGTACCTCATCGAACAGCACCGCGCTGACGCCCGAAAGTTCGGGGTCCGCCTGCAGGCGCGCCAGGTACACGCCATGCGTCATGACCGTGATGCGTTTGCCGGATTTGCTGTCGAGACGTGTTGCGTAGCCGATGGTCTGCCCCGGTCTTTCGCCGCGTTCTTTGGCCATGAACTCGGCTGCGGCACGCGCGGCAAGACGGCGTGGGACGAGCAGCAGGACTTCGCCCTTGCACCAGGGCTCGTCCAGCAATGCTGGTGCCACCCTTGTCGTCTTCCCCGCGCCGGGCGGCGCGATCAGCAATGCGCGTGTGCCGCCGCGCAGCGCATCGGCCAGGTCGGGCAGGACATCGTCGATGGGATGGCGCGGCATTTGAAGCCCGCTTTATCGGCCTACCACCAGTTCGTCCATGATAGCGGGGTCAGCTCGATTGCCGTGCGGCCATCCTCATCCTTTACCAACACGGCATCAAAGCTTGTCGATTTCTTGCGGTAGCGCACAGTGCGCATCAGTGCTGCAGCTTCGTCCGCCGTCGCGGGCCGCGGTTTGAAACCCGTTTTCAGATTGTCCGACAGGAATGGGTGGAGGCGAACCCCGGGTTCGCTGCCTGCTTCGACGCCGAAACTCAATTCCGCCACCAGTCCGAATGGCTGGGCGCGCTCATAGTCGGCAAAGCGCCCGCGCGAATTGAAGTAGAGGTTGCCTATGCCGTAGAGAATCCAGCGATCCTTGTAGCGAGCGATTTCCTGCGTTCCGTGGCTGTGGTGGCCGATCACCATGTCGGCTCCCGCATCGATCAACGCCTTGCCGAGGGCTTCCTGCTCCTCCGAAACCCAAGCGTAATTGCTGCCCCAATGAGGGTAGGCGATGATGAAAGCATCGTCATGCTCGCGCCGCAATTGCGCTACCTGTCTTGAGAAGTTTTGGACGTCGAGCGGTGCGGCGCCAGGCTGTGCTGTGTCCGCGTAAAAGGGCCAATTCTTGCGGTAATTGTCGCGTTCCTGGAACATCGCGAAGACGGCCAGCGTCATCGTACCGCCGCCGGGGCGGGGCACTTGGCGGATCAGCGGCGCGGCTGCCTCATCAAGGGTGCGACCCATGCCGAAACTGTCGATCCCGTTTGGTGCCAGCACGTCCAGACTGTTCTCCAGCCCCGCGGCGCCCTGGTCCATGCTGTGATTATTGGCCAGCCCCAACGCATCGATACCCGCCGCCTTCAACGCCGGGATGGCCTTGGCCGGATCGGTGAAATGGATATAGTCCTTGTTCCGCAGCCGGTCGGGAGTCCGCTCACTCATCGGCGTTTCGAAATTGACGATGCTGTAGTCGGCGCGGCGCAAAAGCGGGCGCAGATGCTCCAAACCCGTAGTGTAGCGATCCTTATCGCCAAGATCTTCCGACCCGACATAATTTTCGCCGAAATGCGTGTCCCCACCGATGGCAACAAGGGTGCCCTCGGAGAAATTTTCTTGCGGCGACCCGCATGCCGACAGCCAGGCAGACAGGACCAGCATCCATGAAATGCGCTTGTTCATCACCCGCGCTGGATAAAGACACTGTCCGTGTTGTGCCAGCCCAGCTTGGCCGATGCCCCGTATTGGGGCTAGGCACGTCTAATAAGCGCGCGCCACGGCGAATTGCGCGGCTTCTGCCATCGCTTTTCGTGCGCTGGTGTCTGGGAAAACACTGAGCGCGTCGATAGCGCGGCGGGCATAAGCGCGTGCCGCCTCCACGGTGTCGCTGAGCGCGTCGGTACGGCGCATCAGCGTGACCGCATGGGCCAGATCAGCGTCGCTGCTGCGGTCGCCCTGCATTGCCGATTTCCAGAAGGTCTTGTCCTCGTCCGAACCACGTGCGTACGCGAGGATGACGGGCAACGTCATCTTGCCGTCGCGAAAATCATCGCCAAGATCCTTGCCCATCGTCGCTTCGTCCGAAGTGTAATCGATCGCGTCATCGACCAGCTGGAAGGCGACGCCAAGGTTGCGACCATAGGATTCCAGCGCCATTTCCTGTTCCTCGCTGGCTTCGGCGACGACAGGTGCAACGCGGCAGGCAGCGGCAAACAGCGCGGCCGTCTTGGCGCCGATGATGGTAAGATATTCCTCTTCCGAAGTTTCGATCTGGCGCTGTGCGGTCAGTTGGTCAACCTCACCTTCAGCGATAACCGCGCTGGCGTGGCTGAGGATTTTCAACACTTTGAGGCTGCCGTCCTCGACCATCAGCTCGAAAGCCCGGCTGAACAGGAAATCTCCGACAAGGACGGTCGCCGGATTACCCCAGATGAGATTTGCAGCGCGTTTGCCGCGGCGCATTTCGCTGCCATCGACGACATCGTCGTGGAGCAAGGTTGCTGTATGAATGAATTCGACCGCGGCAGCGAGCTTGTGGTGGCGCGTGCCGGGATAATCGAGCAGCCGCGCGCTTGCGACCGTCAACATGGGGCGCAGGCGCTTGCCGCCGCCCGCGATCAGGTGGCCTGCCAGTTCGGGAATCATTGCCACATTCGACTGCATGCGATCGAGGATGACGCTGTTGACGGCGTGCATGTCGTCGGCCGTCAGCGCCAGCATTGGCTGCAACGATGGCTCGGCGGGGTCGCGGATCGGAGTCACGTTCATAGCCGGCTCTCTAACCCGCTTCGGGTGCGGCGGGAAGAGACAGGGTGGCCATCAGGCCGCCTAGGTCTTCGCTGCTGGCAAGCGTGATGGAGCCGTCGTAAATTTCGGCGACATCGCGGACGATGGCGAGGCCAAGGCCGGTGCCGGGCTTGCCGGTATCGTCCAGCCTTGCGCCGCGTTTGAACAGTTCGTCGACCCTCTCTTCAGGTATGCCGTGCCCGTCATCTTCGATGATGATGTCGATCATCGGCGCGGACTTGACGATTTCCACGAAGACGCGGCCACCGCCATATTTGGCCGCGTTCTCGATGAGATTGCCGAGCATTTCATCGAGATCCTGCCGCTCGACGCGCACGCAGGCCTCGCGGTCGCCGGTGATGTCGATCGTAGTGCCTTCATAAAGGCGTGCGACCGCGCGTTCGATCGTATCGAGGCTGGCTGCGACATTGGCGCGTGCCTGTGCGGACGACCGGCGCCCGATGGCACGTGCCCGGGCCAGATGGTGATCGACCTGGCGGCGCATCACGGTTGCCTCGCGGCGCACGATTTCGTCGAGTTTGGAATCCTTTGCGGTTGCCGCGTTGGTAATGACGGTAAGCGGGGTCTTGAGCGCGTGCGCAAGATTGCCGGCATGGCGGCGCGCTTCTTCGGCGCGCTTCTCGTTATGCTCGAGCAATTCATTGATCTCTTCGGTCAAGGGCATGATTTCACGTGGGAAATCGGGGTCGATACGTTTGCGCTGGCCGGTGCGGATGGCCGCAACCTCCTTGGCAACGCGGCGTAGCGGCCAAAGACCATAAAGTGTCTGCACTGCTGCCATCAGGATGAGGCCGAGGCCTAGCGCAGCAAACGAACGGATGAGCGTTGTGCGCAGATCGCGGATTTGTGCGTCCAGCTCTTCGCGGCTTTGCGCGACCTGGAAGCGCCAGCGGACGTCGCTTTCGGGTATAAAGGCGTCGGTTTCCACGATCCGTAACGGCTCCCCGTCAAACTCGAACGAATTGCGGACGTGAATGTCTTCGTCGTTATGCTGGATGCTGGGATCGAGGCGGCGATCCCACAGCGAACGCGACGGAAAGGCTTCGAACCCGGGACCGGAGATCTGGTAATAAAGTCCCGAATAGGCCTCGAAGAAGCGCTGATCGGCCAGCGCGCGGTTGAGATAGACTTCGCCGTCGGGCCCGATCTCGGCTGCGATCAGCATTGCATTGAGGTTATATGTCAGCTGCTCGTCGAAATTGTCGACGACGGCGCGCGTCAGGATGCGGTCGAGCGCAAAGCCGCCTGCCAGCAGCAGAACGACAATCCATAATGCGGCAATGCCGATCATACGGCGGGTCACGCTTTCGCGCGGCCCGCCGACGATAGGTTCAGGCGTTGTCGTCACGATCCTCCGGATCCTCGAGGCTGTAGCCGAGGCCGCGTATCGTCGTGATGGTTTCTGCGCCCAGCTTCTTGCGGATGCGGGTCACGAAGACTTCGATCGTGTTCGAATCGCGGTCGAAATCCTGGTCGTAGATATGCTCGATCAGCTCGGTACGGCTGACCACCTTGCCCTTGTGGTGCATCAGGTATGACAGCAGCTTGTATTCCTGTGCGGTGAGCTTCACCGGTTCGCCGCCCTTCGACACCTTGCCAGAGCGCGTATCGAGGCGAATGTCACCGGCTTCGAGCACCGAACTGGCATGACCGGCGCTGCGGCGGATGAGTGCGCGCAGACGGGCGATCAGTTCTTCGGTCTGGAACGGCTTGGCGAGATAATCGTCGGCGCCGGCATCGAGGCCCGCGACCTTGTCCGACCAGCTGTCGCGCGCGGTCAGTACGAGGACCGGCATGTCCTTGCCTTCCTTGCGCCATTTGTTGAGCACGGTGAGCCCGTCCATCTCGGGCAGGCCGAGGTCGAGTACGATTGCGTCATAGGCTTCGTGCGCGCCCAGGAAGTGGCCGTCTTCGCCGTCGGTGGCGAGATCGACGGCATAGCCCGCGCCTTCGAGCGTGGAGCGGAGCTGCCGCCCGAGATTGGGTTCGTCTTCGACGATCAGGATGCGCATATGGTGCCCTCCGAAAATTCGTTATTAGCCCCTCCAACACCGGAACGGGCGACAAAGTTGCGGAAGCTTAACGGGATGGAGGCCCGGCGCAAACGGGTAAAAAGCGCTAGAAGCCGTGGCGGCCGATAATGCGGCCCGAACGGGCTTCGACATCGACCCAGACGATGCGGCCATCTTTCTTGAACTTCAGGCGATAATTGTCGCCGCGCTTTTCAGGGCCGAGATAGTCGTATCCGCGCATGCGCGGCACCACGCGGCGTTCGACTTCGGGGAGCGACAGCGACTTGCCTTGCTCGCGCGCTTCAAACGCGCGATCGGCTTCCTGCGGCGCAAAGCTTTGCGCGCTTGCCGGTGTGGCAATCGCAAAGGCGCCTACGAGGGCGGTAAGGGCAATACTGATACGCATGATTGTGCTCCGAATCTGGCTTCTGGACTACAGGGGAGGCGTTGAACAAGTCGTGAATGCCCATGTTGCGCATGGTTCATAAACAGCGTGGCCCAAGAGCAACGCTGCTTGAACGGCGCGCCGGGGCGCAGTAGGGCGCGTCGCTATGGCTCCCCCGATCCTCTCGCTAGAAGACGTCAAGCTCCACCACGGCGATGGCATGCTGTTCGACGGGCTGACGCTCCATGTCGGCCCAAAAGACCGGCTGGCGCTGATTGGGCGCAATGGTGCGGGCAAGACGACGTTGTTTCGCACCTTGATGGGGGACCTGGAACTGGACGGGGGCAGCCGTACGGTGATGCCCGGCGTCAATATCGTGTGGCTCGAGCAGGACCCAGTCATGAAGGGCCATCGGACATTGCTCGACTGGGCCGTGAGCGGCGACAAGGCCCCGCCGCAGCACGCGGTCGAGGCGATCGCCGACCAGATGGGTATCGACCTGTCGACCGATGCGAAGACGGCGAGCGGAGGTGAGCGGCGCCGCGCGGCACTTTCGCGGGCCCTGGCGAGCGAACCCGACCTGTTGCTGCTCGACGAGCCGACCAACCACCTCGATCTGGGTGCGATCGACTGGCTTGAAGACTGGCTGTCGCGCTATTCGGGTGCCTTCCTCGTCATCAGCCACGACCGGACGTTCCTTACGCGGCTGACCAATTCCTGCCTGTGGCTCGACCGCAAGACGCTACGGCGCGCCGAGGTCGGCTATGGAGGCTTCGAAGCGTGGACTGAAAAAGTGCTCGAGCAGGACCGGCGCGAACTGGCGCGGATGGATGAAAAGCTGCGACAGGAGACCGAGTGGCTGGTCAAGGGCGTAACCGCGCGGCGCAAGCGCAACCAGGGCCGTTTGAGGAAGCTGGAAGAATTGCGCGCGCAGCGCGCTGCGATGATCGGGATGCAGGGCAAGGCCGCGCTGGGGCTCGCCAAGGACGACGTGAAGACCAAGACGGTGATCGACGCGCATGAAGTGGGCAAGACCTACGATGATCGCACCATCATCGAAGATTTCACGCTGCGCATCCAGCGCGGCGATCGCATCGGTATCGTCGGTGCGAACGGAGCGGGCAAGACCACGCTCCTGAAGCTGCTTACCGGCGAGATCGAACCCGATGAAGGCAAGATCATTCGCGCCAAGACGCTTTCTGGCATAATCATCGACCAGCAGCGCAAGCTGATGGACCCCAAGAAGAAGGTGCGCGACGTACTGGCCGAGGGCGGCGAGTGGATCGAGGTGCGCGGCAACAAGAAGCACATCAAAGGCTATCTGAAGGAATTCCTGTTCGATCCGAGCCTTTCGGACGCGCTGATCGGGACGCTGTCGGGTGGCGAAAAGCATCGCATCCTGCTGGCGCGCGAGTTTGCGCGCGAGAGCAATTTGCTGGTGCTCGACGAGCCGACCAACGATCTCGACATGGAGACGCTCGATCTTCTGCAGGAAGTGATCTCCGATTATGAGGGCACCGTGCTGCTGGTCAGCCATGACCGCGACTTTCTCGATCGCACCGTAACGGTAACGCTGGGGCTCGACGGATCGGGCAAGGTCGATATCGTCGCTGGCGGCTATGAGGATTGGGCCAAGCGCCGCAAGGATCGCAAGCGCACCGCGAAGAAGGAAAAGCCCGAAGCGCAGAAAGACGAAGCGCCCAGCACCGCGCCGACGAAACTGTCCTACAAGGACCAGCGCGATTTCGACCGGTTGCCGGTCGAGATCGAGCGGCTCGAACGCGAAATTGCCGAGGCCGAAGCTGCGATGGGTGATCCCGATCTATTCACCAGTAATCCGGACAGGTTTGCCGCACTGACGAAGGCGATCGAGGACAAGCGAGCGCAAAAGGATGCCGCTGAAGAACGCTGGCTCGAGGTTGCGGAAATGGCGGAAAGTCTCGCGTAATCGACTCTGGCGATTTGCTGTGTTATTGCCTTAATACAGCATGGAGAGAGTCGTGACTCAAGACGAATACGAAAACGCCAAGGCCGAGATCGAAAAAGCACGCAGCGAACTGGAGAAGGATTTCAGCGAAGCCGCCGAGGAGCTCGACGAGGAGCTCGAGAAATTGCGCGAAAATCCGGGCGACCATACAGCCGAAGAAGTCGAAAGTGCCGCTCGGCAGGCGCGCGACCATATGGAGCGCACTCGCGCCGCAATGGAAGCCAATTTTGTCGAGCTCGAAAAACAGTTGGAAGCCGCGCGATCGGACGCTTGAACTATCGCGCGACGCAGGTGTTGATGGAGCATGTCAGACATGTTGCATCCCGATGCGATGACGTGGACCGAGGTGCTGATCCGTCTCGGCGCCGCCACCTTGCTTCCGCTTCTGATCGGTCTTGAGCGGTTTTTTCGCAACAAGCCGATAGACTTCCGGCCATTCGTCATCATCAGTGTCGGTGCGTGCGGTCTGTTGATGGCATCGATCGAGCTGCTTCATTCGGCAACGGATCCGCAATCGCAAATCGATCCGACGCGCGTCATCGAAGGCGTAATAACCGGGATCGGATTTCTCGGGGCGGGCGCGATGTTTCGGCAGGGGAGCTATGTACAAGGTGCCGGTTCGGCGGCCTCGATCTGGGTTGCCGGCGCGATCGGGCTGGCGTGCGGCATGGGCGAAATCTGGCTTGCCGCCATGGTCACGTTGATCGTCTTCGTCCTACTCGTCGCCAGCGGGCCGCTGACCGACAAATGGGATGCAGGCCACGGCGAAGGTGACGAGAGGAGCGACTAGGCCGCGGCGCAGCTACCCCGGTCCTTGCCGCAATCCAGCAATTCGACGAACTTTTCGGCGTTGATGGCGACGTCGTCGGGTCCGATCTGGTCGAACGGGTCCTCCAAATGGGTCTGAATATTGTCGAGCCCGGTCAGGATGATCGCGAACAGGACCGGGATGATATAGGTCAGCTTGGGCGCACCGTACTCTATCGCTTCGTGATGTTCGCGATGCGCTGCCAAAGGTTCACTTCAGGTCCCCCGAATCCATGCTCAGGCGCTGAGCTTGTACTGTTTCATCAGGTCGTAGAGCGTCGGCCGCGAAATGCCGAGTAGCTTGGCCGCACCAGATATATTGTTTTCCGTCCGTGTCAGCGCTTGGTGGATTGCCTTGCGGTCCGCCACTTCGCGCGCGGCGCGCAGGTTGATGGCGGTCTCGTTATTCGCTCCGGCGTTGCCCTGCAGGTCCAGATCGGCGGCGGTGACGTGCTTGCCGTCCGCCATGATGACCGCGCGCTTGATGCGGTTTTCGAGTTCGCGAACGTTGCCGGGCCACGAATAAGCATCGATCGCGTCGACCGCGTCGGGGGCCAGGCCCTTGAGACTGCGGTTGAGATCCTTGGCATACTTGCCCACGAAATAGCGCGCCAGCAGCACGGCATCGCCCGTGCGCTGGGCAAGCGGCGGGATCGGCACCACGATTTCGGCAAGACGGTAATAGAGGTCCTCGCGAAAGCTGCCATCGGCGGTCATCGCGTCGAGATCGCGGTGCGTGGCGCAGACAATGCGGGTGTCGACGTCGATGGGCTTGCGACCGCCGATGCGTTCGATCACGCGTTCCTGGAGAAAGCGCAGCAACTTGACCTGCAAGGGCAACGGAATGTCACCGACTTCATCGAGGAAGAGCGTGCCGCACTGTGCCAGTTCAATCTTGCCCTCGGTGGTCTTTACCGCGCCGGTAAATGCGCCGCGTTCGTAGCCGAACAATTCGGCTTCGAGCAGGTTTTCGGGAATGGCCGCGCAATTGATTGCGATGAAGTTGCCTTCCTTGCGCGGGCTCTGGTCGTGGACGGCCTTGGCGAGCAGTTCCTTGCCCGTGCCGCTGGCGCCAAGCAACATGACCGAGACATCGGCCGATGCGACCCGTTCTATCGTGTGCGCGACCTTGAGCATCTCGGGGCTGGCAGAAACGATATTGCCGAGCACAGTCTGATCATCAGCCGCAGCGCTTTCGAGGCGGCGGTTTTCATCCTCGATCTCGTGGAGGTGGAAAGCACGTTTTACGATGTGCCCGAGCTCGTCGATATCGACGGGTTTGCGGTAGAAATCGTAGGCGCCGAGCGCGATGGCTTTCAATGCACTTTCGCGCGCGCCATGGCCCGATGCGACGATCACCTTGGTACCCGGCTGCAGCGCGAGGATTTCCTCTAGCGTCGCAAAACCCTCGGTGACGCCATCGGGATCGGGCGGCAGGCCCAAATCTAGCGTCACGACCTTGGGCTCGTGGGCGCGTAGCAATTCGATGGCTTGCTTGCGGTCGCCCGCGATCACGATCTCATAGCCTTCATAGGCCCATTTAAGCTGGCGCTGCAGGCCTTCGTCATCTTCGACGATCAGCAGTGTGGGAAGGTCGCTCTTGCTCATGCGGATTTCCTCATTTGCGGCGCGCGGGCCGCTGGCAGGTGGATGGTGAAGCTGGTGCCATCATCGCGACGGCTCTCGACGGACAGCCGGCCGCCCATCGCATGGACGAGGCTGCGGGCTTCATAGGCGCCAATGCCGAAGCCGCCATCCTTGGTGGAGACGAAGGGTTCGAACAGGCGGGTGCGGACAAAATCGGCATCCATTCCTTCGCCGCGATCGGCAACGGTGATGGCAACATCGGTGCCGGCAGGTTCGACGCGTACGATGACCGGTTCGCCATTGTCCGAAGCATCGACGGCGTTCTGGATCAGGTGACCCAGTGCCTGTTCGAGCTGCGCGCCGTCGGCCAGCGCCCAGACATCGCTGTCGCCGACCAGCATCACCTCATGATCGCGGCGCTTGGCGGCAATGGCAAAGGCGACGATGTCTTTCAGCCGTGTCGGCGCGGCATGGCCTTCGCCCGACTGTGCGCCGGGTGACAAGCGCGCGAGCAGCGTGTTCATCTTGCCGACCGAACCCTTGAGGGTCGCCACCATGTCGGCGCGAAAATCTGGATTGTCGGCGTGCCTTTCGGCATTGCGCGACAGCAGGCTGAGCTGGCTCACCAGGTTCTTGATGTCATGCATGATGAAGGCGAAGCGGCGGTTAAATTCCTCAAAGCGCTGCGCCTTGGCGAGCGCTTCTTGGCCGAGCGCCTCGGCAAAATTCGATGCGGCCTGTTTGCCCGCGGTTTTCATCAGGTCGAAATCTTCCCAGTCGAGCGCGCGGCGGTGGGCTGGCGCGCCGAGGACGACAAGGCCTACCAGCAGGCCGTTATGCTGCAGTGGGATGCCCACCCAGGCATGAGCATCATCGATCAGCCATTGCGGAACGGGCAGCGCCTTATCGGCGGGGCTGGCCCAGTTTTTGCGCAGGCCGTCGAGTTCGAGGATGCGGCCTTCGACAGCGATCGCTTGCCAGAATTCGCGGCCTTGTTCGCAATCGTCGACCGGCGGGATCTTGTTGCCCTGCCAGTTCCAGCTCGACGCGCGTTCGAGCGCGCCGTTGTCGTCGGTGATGAGGACTAATCCGCCAGGCGCATCGAGCATGTCGGCAAACGCCTTGATGACGCGTTGGCCCATCGGCGCAGCGCCCGGTTCGCCCAGCGTCGCGGTAAAGCGCAGCCATTCGGCGCGATAATCGTAGCGATGTTCGAAGAAATGCTTGGCAATCTTGACCTTGGCCCAGGCGCGCGCGCGGCTGCTTGGCAGGATGACCATCAGCGCGACGGTGACCAGCGCGAGAAGAAGTACGGCCAAATTGCCGATGATCTGCCCGGCACCAGTCTCGCGAAAGGCGGTGGCGAGGATCGCAACGACGGCAAGATATGCGCAGATGGCGAGTAGCGATAGCGACTGGAAGGTGGCGGCACGCGACAGGCGGACGCGCAGGGCCTCGCCCGAGCGCGCCCCCAGCGCGAAGAGCGGCGTGGTGAGCGCGGCGGCCAGCCCGCGCCAGTCGGCGAGGAGGCCCGTCATCGCGGCATCGACATACGCCAGTGTGTAGAAGTTGAGATCGTAGAGCCAAAGCGCCGAGAGGCCGATCACGACGTAGCGGATTGCGGGGCGGCTCGAGGGTGCGGCCTGGCCGTAGACATTGTGGACGAGGACGAGCGCGCCGGCAGCAGCGGTCATGCGCAGCAGCATCGCCGCCTTGGGGGCGGCAAGATCGGACACGAGCGGCGCGATGTCGAGGAGGAACTGGATGCCGAGTACAGCGGCAACCGCGCCATAGACGAGGCGGATGCCTTTCTGGCGGCTTTCGTCCTCGCGTTCTTCGGCAAGGTGGTAAAGCCAGGCGATCCAGATGAGGTTGCGCCCGGTTTCGGCGAAATGGGTCAGCGTATCGGCGGGCAGGATGGCTTCCATCCAGGCCCACAAGGCTGTGACGGCAAAGGCGGCGAGCAGCAGGCGCTGGCCCGGTTCGCGCACGCCGCGCGCCAGTTGCCAGCCCGCCAGCGCCACGAACAGCACGGCAGCGAGCGCATGGCTCCAGAAGGTGACGAGGCCAATGCCCATCAGGTCCACACCCTTGTAAAATCGTCCGACACGCAGCGGGTGTCGCAAAACTTTACAAATTAAGTGTAAACCGGGCGCGGGCGCAGAAGTGATTTGCCAGTGGTCCGAAAAAGGGGCACAGACGCAATATTTGTCATGCATCTATAATCCACATTAGGGGGGCGTTATGTCGAAATTGGAAAATGCGCGCAAATTCTTCGATGCCTGTGAAAGCGGGAAGGGTCGATCAGGCTGCGCCGAATATGTCGCCGACGGGGCGACCTTCCATGCCCAGGCGGGCGCGGTGGCGGACATCGAATTGCTGCTGGATTATACCGATTGGATGGAAGGCGGTATCGCCGGACCGTTCACCGATACGCATTATGACATCCATGCCTCGGCGTTCGACGACAAGAATTCCACAGCGCTGTTCTTCGGCACCTTCCATGCCACGCACGGCGGTGAAGGCGGTCCCGTCCCACCGACGGGCAAGTCCACTGCCAGCGAGTTTGTCTACGCGATGAAGATGAACGATGAAGGCAAGATCGAGAAGATGACCAAGATCTGGAATGACGGCCATGCTTTCGCCGAGATGGGCTGGGGCTGAACGGACTTCCCGCCGTGGCATCGGTTCTTGCCAGGCTTTAACTATCGACGACCTCTTGGCGGATTAATCGTCTTATCGCTGAAATGCGATTGGGCTGCGACCGGCGCGTTAGGTGTTGGCGGCAATGCGGCATAATCTCGAGACCTTCATAGAGGAGGCGAGATGGGCTGGTTGATCGGACGCGCGGCCGCGATGGCGGATCCGCAAAAAGCGCGCATCAAGGTGATGGAAAAGCTGCAGGGATTGAGCAAACTCGACGATCCCGAGAGCGCGGTCGTACCGATCTTGATCGATGCGATCCTCCTGGTCGAATGCTACCGCGCCGCCCGCCACGAAATCACCTTCCTGCCCGAACTGCGCGAAAGCGTGGACGCAATGCTGCGCGACCTGACGGCGATCGAGAAGTCGGACGCGGTAGTTGCGCGTTAGCGCACTATTTCTCGTCCAGAATATCCAGCGCCAATAGCGTCATCGCCTCCGTCGCGGTGCTGATGACCGCGTCGGCGTCGGGGGCCCAGAACGGGCTGTGGAGGCTGGGAAGCTTGCTGCTGTCCCCGCCCGCAGCCTCCCAATCGGCGAGGGGTTGGCCGCCTACCCAGAAGATCAGGCTCTCGATGCTTTCATCGGCCAGCCAGTAGCGCGAAAAATCCTCGCCGCCCATGACGGGGCTGGTCTCGCGCACCTTGTCATCGCCGAAATTGGCTTTGAACAGGCCGAGCGCGTGGTTGGCAAGCTCGGGCGTATTGTAGGTCGAGGGGGTGAACTCGTCCTCGCGAATGGTGATGATGGGCATCTTGTCGTCGGGCACGCCCGCCGCGATGGCTTCGGCGTTGGCGATGCGCTCGATGCCCTCGAGCAGTTGGGCACGGACTTCGGGGGTGTAGCTGCGCACGGTGAGCAGCAGCTTGGCCTCGTCGGGGACGATATTGTGCTTGGCGCCGGCGTTGAAGCTGCCGACGGTGATGACCGCGCTTTCGAGCGGGTTGATCTCGCGCGCGACGATCGTCTGCAAGGTGGTGACGATGCGGCTGGCAATGACGATCGGGTCCTTCGTGGTGTGCGGGTAGGCGCCGTGCCCGCCGAGCCCGCGTACGGTGACATCGACGCTGTCGACATTGGCGAGCGCATAGCCGGGCGAAATGCCGATATAGCCGGCGGGTCCGGCGGCGGCATCGTGGAAGCCGATGACATGGGTGGGCTTGGGAAAGCGCGTGTAAAGGTCATCATCGAGCATGGCCTTGGCGCCTTCGCCGGTTTCCTCGGCGGGCTGCAGGATCATGACGAGCGTGCCCGACCATTGGTCCTTCTTTTCGACCAGCAGCTGCGCGGTGCCAACCCAGGTGGTCATGTGCGTATCGTGGCCGCAGGCATGCATGACGCCGGTTTCCACGCCCGATGCGGGGGCGACCGCAGTGACTTTCGAAGCAAAGGGCAGGCCGGTCTGTTCGACCACCGGAAGCCCGTCCATATCGGCGCGGATCATGAGGACCGGACCAGGACCGTTTTCCATCACCGCGACGACGCCGGTGCCGCCGACCTGTTCGGTCACCTCGAACCCCAACGCGCGGGCGCGCTCAGCCAGCTTGGCGGCAGTCTGCACTTCCATGCCCGACAATTCGGGATTGGCGTGTAGATCCTGGTAGAGCTCGATCAGCTCGGGCATGTCGGCGCGCACTTCGCTACGCAGGTCCTGCGCTGAAGCGGGCGTGGCGGCGAGCGCCAGCGACGCAAGGACAAGGGTAAGGCGCATGATCATTCTCCTGCGGGTACGAGCTCGATGATGTCGATAGTGGATTCGTAGGCGGGATAAGGCAGCAGCAGTCGCCAGCGGTCCTCACCGATGTTCTGAAGCGCGCCGATCATGTCGCGCTGCGGATCGGCACCGTAGCGCATGGCACGCGTTTCATCGCCCAGCATAAGCGTGCCGAGGAAAACGCGGCGATAGTCGTTATCAGGGAAGAGCAGGCCGACAGGGCGCTGCGAGCCGGTGAGTTTATGAAAGCCGAGCAGGTCTTCCTCAACGCGAATGGTGCAGTCGAAGAATGGATAATCGACATAGCTCAGTGTGCCGCGCCCCTGGGTGCCCAGCTTGATCGTGCGGCAACGATAACTGCCCGTGGGGACGGCGTCGAACACGCGTGCTGCATCGGGTTCGCCGGTGACGCCGAGCGCGTCGATTTGCGCGTCATGGCCATCCGCGCGGGCTTCTGCGAGCGCACTGGTAAAGGCGGTGCGCCATTCGGACATTCGGGCGCGGTCGGCCTCGGTGGCGACGAAACGCCAGTCCCGCGTTTCCAGAGTTTCGACAAAAGGCTCGCCGGGCAGGCTGGCACAGGCGGATAGGCCGAGTGCGGCGATAAGAATGACGTGACGCATCGGGGCCGACCTTATTGCGCCGTCCAGCCGCCGTCCATGGATAGATTCGCGCCGGTGATCGACGCGGCCTCTTCGCGGGCAAGGAAGAGCGCGGTCGCGGCAACTTCCTCGACGGTGACGAAACGCTTGGTCGGCTGGGCTTTCAGCAGCACGTCATTCATGACCTGCTCGCGCGTCATGTTGCGGGCCTTCATCGTGTCGGGGATTTGCCTTTCCACCAGCGGGGTCCAGACATAGCCGGGGCTGATGCAATTTACCGTGACGCCCGCTTCGGCCACTTCGAGCGCAACCGTTTTCGTGAATCCCGCGACGCCGTGCTTGGCGGCCACATAAGCGCTTTTGTTGGGACTGGCGACGAGACTGTGCGCGCTGGCCGTGTTGATGACGCGCCCCCAGCCGGCAGACTGCATCGCGGGAAGGCATAGCCGCGTCGTATGAAAGACGGCACTCAGATTGATAGCCAGGATGGCGTCCCATTTTTCCGTCGGAAAGTCGGTGACCGGGGCGACATGCTGGATGCCCGCATTATTAACGAGGATGTCAGGCGCGCCAAGTTGCGAGGTGCAGCGCTCGACCATGGCCTCGATCTCGTCTGGCCTGGACATGTCAGCGCCGTCATGCAGAGCGTCGGTGCCGTAAGCGTCGGCCAGCGCAGCGCGCTCTTCCTCGATTGCCTCAGCATCGCCAAAGCCGTTGATCATGATGCGCGCGCCTTCGGCCGCGAAGGCTTTTGCGATCGCCAACCCGATTCCCGAGGTCGAGCCGGTGACCAGCGCGGTCTTGTCCTTGAGCGACATTCGTGTCTCCTTTGGCCATTGCTTGCCGCATCGTCGTGCAACCGCCAAGGGGGGATGTGGGTTGGTGGGGCTAAAGGGAGACGGATATGCGACTTGGTGGACGCGACAGCGACAATTTTATCGACCGCACGGGCCAGAGCGGCGGTCGCGGCGGTGGCATTTCGGTCGGCATCCTCGCGCTCATCGCTCGCTTCGTCTTCAACAAGTTCGGCATCGTCGGCGTACTCATCCTCGGTCTTGGCTATTGCGCCCTTTCGGGCGGGATGAGCGGGCTGATGGGCGGCGGAGAACCCACCGAGACCGTCGGCGCCAATCCAGAAAGTTCGACGCTAAGCGCGGAAAACCGCGACCTGCTCACTGGAACGCTGGAATCGACCGATGACATCTGGGGCAGCCTGATCAATGGCTACCAGGAGCCCACGCTGGTCGCCTATCGCGGCGGCACCCAGACGGCGTGCGGCTATGGCCAGGCCGTCATGGGGCCGTTCTACTGCCCCGCCGACGAGCGGATCTATATCGACCCCAATTTCTTCCGTGAGCTTGAAACCAAGTTCGGCGCGGAGGGCGACTTTGCCGCGCGCTACGTCATTGCGCACGAAGTCGGCCACCACATCCAGAAGCTCGAAGGCACGCTCGCCAGCGTCCAGCGCCAGCAGCAGCGGGTCAGCCAGTCGCAGGGCAATCGCCTCCAGGTCGGCGTCGAACTGCAGGCCGACTGCTATGCCGGTGTGTGGGCCGCCAATGCGCGCGATGACCAGGGCCGTTCGCTACTCGAACCGGGCGATGTCGAGGAAGGCATGACCGCGGCGAGCTCGATCGGTGACGACACGCTACAGCAGCGTTCGGGCCGCGCGGTGCAGCCCGAAAGCTTCACCCACGGCACCAGTGCCCAGCGCATGGAAGCGCTGCGCCGCGGCTTGCAGACCGGCGACCCGCGGGCTTGCAATTACGCGGGGTAAGATAGGCCGCTACTCGATCAAATTTGGCTTTCGAGGCCAGTCAATTTTGGAGTAGTCTATCTGGCAGTGAATTCCGGCGATGGGACGCATGGATATCATCTGATCGACGACGGCTTGCGAGCCCCGGCTACCAAGATGGCCGTATCTGTCGGGGCCGTGCTCCAGACGGCCTTCAAATTCGATTTCGTAAAACTCGTACGGATGCCGACCATATTCTGACGTCACAGTGCCGCTTCCCGTCGCGCCGATGAAAACCAGCGGTCGATAGCCGAAGCCCATTGCGCCGAAATAGTCACGCGGTTCACCAGCAAGCCAGGCCGTACGATTCCAGTCTACGTCGCAGTCGGGAGAGATTTTCACTCCTGGAAGGAATTGGGAGCCCTCGAAAGTGAAAGCCCAAGTTCCGTAAAGGGTTTCCGGATTATTCGGGTTCGGTGCGGAACAGCCCGACAGGCCGAGGCATGCAGTGCCAGCAAGTATGAGCCTTACCCCGATCATCCCTCTAGATCTTGACCAACATCTTGCCGGTATTGGCGCCTTCGAACAGGCCCAGGAAGGCGTCGAACGTGCTTTCGATGCCTTCGTGCACGGTTTCGCGTGTCGTCACCTTGCCCGACAGCATCATCGGGACGACTTCCTGGTAGAATTCGGGCATGCGCGCCTGGAAGTCGGTGAAGATGAAACCTTCCATGCGGATCCGCTTGCCGATCGCCAGGGCGAGATATTTGAACGGATAAGCAACCTCGCCATTGATGCCGTCGATGAAGCCGCACATCGCGATGCGCGCATTCTGCTTGGCATGAGCGATGGCGGCATCGAGATGGTCGCGTCCGACATTGTCGAAATAGACGTCGATCCCTTTTTCGCCAATCTCCTGAAGCGCCTTGTGCAGCCCCTTGATGATCGGCCCCGCCTTGTAATCGATGCAGGCATCGGCCCCGATCGATTTGACATAGTCGCACTTGTCCGCGCCGCCTGCCGAGCCGATCACCGTCATACCCTTGGCCTTGGCGAACTGGACGACCATCGAACCAACTGCGCCCGCCGCGGCCGATACGAAGACGACGTCGCCTTCCTTGGCCGAGGCCACGTCCATCAGCCCGAACCAGGCCGTGCCGCCAGTAAGCCCAAGCGTGGAGAGGAAGTGGAAATAGTCGACGCCCAGGTCGGGCAGCTTTTGTGCCGTCTTCGCTTGCACGACAGCCTCGTCGCGCCAGCCGCCGAAGTGCAGCACCTTGTCGCCTTCTTCAAAGCCATCGGCCTTCGATGCTACCACCGTGCCGACCGCGCCGCCGTCCATCGGCTTTTCAAGCTGGAAGCTTTCGAAATAGCTTTCCTGGTCATCCATGCGCACGCGCATGTAGGGGTCGACCGAAATCCAGTCATTCTTGACATGGATCATGCCGTCTTCAAGCGCGGGGAGGTCGATATCCTTGAGCGTTACATCGTCGTGGGTTGGCTTGCCCTGCGGGCGCTTCATGAGGTGCCAAGCTTTGGCCATCGTCTCGGTCTCCTATTGTGTTGCGGGTTGGGTAGGCCGCCGGGAAGCATAAGAAAAGGCCCGACCACAACGGGCCGGGCCTTCTCCACGACGCCAATGGCGTCGACATTGCCAGCTTGCGTTAGGAGCTTTCGGCAAAGCGTCGGTTATCGATGGACTGGCTGTCGCCCGCTTCCATCACCCGCTCTTCGTCACGCCACTGCTGTTTGGCTTCGCTTGAGGTAATGCAGAGCTTGACCTTGCCGTCTTCGATCTCGTCGAGACAATTGGCCTTCAGCGAGTGGTGCATGTTGTCGGGGCTGTCATCCTTGGTCAGGATAATGCGTTCGCCGCGGATCTTGTCTACCTTGCCGACGAATTCGCCGTCCGAACCGACAACTTCGGCATGTTCGTCGATCTGGCGAAGCATCTGGCGTTGGTTGTCACGCTTGTCGCGCCAAGCCGAAAATTCGCTGTCGAAGCGCGCCTGGTTTTCCTGGCGCCATTCCATGTAGTCGCGATCGAGCTGGTCGATCTGGCGGCTGCGCCAATTATCGTAATCGCTGTCGACCGACGTGAATTCTTGCTGGGTCATCGCGCGGTTCATGCGGCCCTGACCGTAGGCACGGTCATAATCATAACGGTCGCTACGATCGAAGCTGTCGCTCATGCGCGGGCGGCGGTCATAATCGCGCTGGTCGTAGGGGCGCGTGTAGCCATTGTCGCGGGTATTGAGGAGACCGCCTTCGAAGGCGAACTCGCGATTGACATAACCGCGGCCATCATGGCCATAGCGCTCGTCGAGACGGCGACGAGCTTCGGCGCGTTCGTCACCGAACCAGCTCATCACTTCGTCTCCGGCGCGATCGAAAAAGTCGCGATCGTTGCGATCATAGTCGACATCAAAATCGTCCGAACGGTTCATCGCCGGACGACCATAACCCCGACCATAACCACGCTGTTCATAGCGTTCACCATGCGGCGAATTGTCGCGCATGTTGCGGTTCCTGTTCCTCGGATACCTGTGGTTTGTCATGGTCGTTACTCCTTTTTACTGTGGTGGGTCGTGGACCCGATTGTTACGGCTTCGTGCCGATAACATACAGTAAACTAACGGTTTTTTTGGTATCCGCGTTCCGCCGATTGTCGCGCTAATCGCCGAGCCGTGAAGCAGCCCCGCTAAAGCGTTGCGCTGAACGACGAGCAGCGCTAAAGAGCCGCTCACCCGAGGGTCATGGGGCTGTAGCTCAGTTGGGAGAGCGCTGCCTTCGCAAGGCAGAGGTCGGGGGTTCGAATCCCCCTAGCTCCACCATCCCCTCGGGTTTTTCTTGAGTAGTGATTTGGTCTGCAGTGACGTGAGCGTCTGCTGGCTGATGGCGCAACGAAAAAGGGGCGACCTTGCGGCCGCCCCTCCTGTCTTCTGCGATGCAGTTCCAGTCTAGAACTGGAAGCGTGCACGCACGTAGTAGCTGCCACCGTTGAAGCCGAACGGCGAGGTGACCGCGTATTCGGCGCCGGCGATACCCGCCCAGGGGTTACGCGTCGGATAGGTGTCGAGCAGGTTTTGCGCACCTGCCGCGATCTCCAGTCCCTCGATCACTTCGTATGCGATTTCCGCGTCGAAGGTGACCCGCGCCTCGGCGTCGATCGGCAGCGTGCCGTCATCGAGATGGGCTTCATAGAAGCTGCCGAAATAGTTGGCGCGCAGCAGGCCGCGAACGCGTCCCTGCTGGTGCGTCAGGTTGAAGAAGCCCTTCCAGTTCGGCAGGTTTTCCTCAAGCTGGCGGATACGGGTCGCCGAGATGGTGGCGTCGGCATCCTTCACCTTGGTGTCGGTATAGTTGATCGCCAAGGTCGCCTGCGTCGTGCCGCCGTCGACTAGGTCGAGGCGCGCATTCGACACGAAGTCGATACCCTGGGTCCGGGTGTCGAACGCGTTGTTGAAGAAGGCGAACGAGGTCAGATCCTCGAACCCGGTGAAGTCACTACGGTTGATGACATTGGCGGTCGACAGTTCGGCCAGCAGGCCTGCCGTCGTCGTGCTCGTCACCATGACGCCCTCGCGCGCGGCCAGATAGAGCAGCGCATCGGTGAAGTTAATGGTGGATGACCGCGAGATACGATCCTTCAGCGTGATGTTGAAGTAATCGAGCGTGAAGGTGACCGCACCGACATCGCCCGCCATACCGACGGTAAAGCTGTCGGCCTTTTCCGGTCCGAGCGTGGGCCGGGCGAGGCCGAGGCCGCCATTGGCCGTCGCATCCGCGACATAGTCGGAAACGATCAGGCCCGCCGGGCTGAACAGCGGGAAGGTCCCTTCATCCTGCAGCATCCCGTTGGAGAACTGCGTCGTCACGTTGATGACGTTCGCCTGTCCCGCCGTGGGCACGTGGAAACCGGTCGAATAGGTGCTGCGGATGCGGAAATCATCCGACAGCTTGTAGAGGCCGCCTACCTTCCAGCTCACGTTGTCGCCAAAAGTCTTGGTGTCTTCGTAGCGAACGGCACCCTGCAGGGTCACCGTTTCGGCAAGGTCAGCCTCGACATCGATATAGGCGGCCTTGGTGTCTTCCGTGGCCGATCCTGCAGCGTTGTTCGAGAAGCCGCCGAAACCGTTCGAGCTGGTCGAGAAGCCTTGGCCGAAAGGAAATGCGGCGGTGGGCTGCGCAAGCGGCCCGAGGGCAAAGGATTCCGGATCACCGGCGACCGTGGTGAAGGTTTCGTCGCGATATTCCGCGCCGGCAGCCACGTACATGCTGCCCGTGCTGCCTAGCGACACTTCGTGACCCAGGTTCAGGTTGACCAGGTTTTCCGCCTGGCGATAGCCGCCCGGATTGAACGAGGTCGGCGTATTGGGACCGAGCGACGCGTTGATCGTGTTGTTGATGAAGAAGTCGACGGCGTTCTTGCCGTAACGATAGCTAAGATCGAAATCGAGCCCGCCGAACACCTGGCCGCGCAGGCCCGTTGCGACCGAGAAGTCCTGGAGGTCGCCGCCAAAGCGCGGTGTAAAGCCGCCCGGGAACAGCTCCACGAAGGAGAAGCAGTTCGAGTCGGCCGAGACGTCCGCGAGGATTGTCGCATCGGGGATCAGCCCGTTGGTACCCGTCAGCGGAATGCCGGCAGGGCAGTCGCCCGCAGTCGTATTCGACAAGTCGCCGACCAACACGGAGGGAACGCCATTGGGATCGGCGTCACCGGTCGTCGGATCGACCAGCGGGCCGGCATAGACGCCGCCGCGGTTGGTGGGATTGCGGAAGAAGAAGCCGCCATCGACGTTACGCTCGGCATAATTGCCAAAGGCGTAGAGCGTGATGTCGGGCGTGAAATCGATGCCGAAATTCACGAAGGACTTGAAGTCGTCATTGACGTTTGGCTGACCCCAGATCTGGGCAGGGTTGGCCACATCCGTATTGCCGGCAGCGATGAGGGCGGCGGCATCGTCGCGCTGCACCGAGCGGCTGGTGGCATCGGACTCGCCATATTCCGCGCTCAGGTTGAGGAAGCCGTTATCCGTAATGGGCAGACCGATATTAGCGCCGATCTGGTAAAGATCGCCGTCACCTTCATAGGTCTGGCCCCATTTTGCGGTGACCATGCCACCTTCGGCATCGTCCTTGATGATGAAGTTCATGACCCCGGCAATGGCGTCGGAACCATATTGCGAGGACGCGCCGTCGCGCAGCACTTCGAGCTGCTTGATCGCGATCGTCGGGACGGTCGACACGTCCGGGCCTTGCGAACCGTCAGCGATACCGCCGCCAAGGAAGGCGATCACGGCCGCACGGTGCATGCGCTTGCCGTTGACGAGGACAAGCGTGTTGTCCGGCGACAGGCCGCGCAGGTTGGCGGGGCGCACGAGCGTCGCGGCGTCCGAGATCGGCTGGGTGTTCACGTTGAACGAGGGCACCGCGATACGCAGCAGGTTGCCGACGTCGGTGTCGGCCTGGTTGGTAAGTTCTTCGGAAGAAACGATGTCGACCGGTGCCACCGTATCGGCGGCCGAGCGATTGGCCTGGCGCGTACCGGTGATAATGATCACCTGGTTGTCCTGAATTTCCGGGTCCTGGACAGTGCCACTATCCTGCGCAATGGCAGGCGTAGCGGCCGCCATGCCGACGATGCCGCAAAGCAGTGCCGTACGGATTTGTCTGGTGCGACGCGTAAAGTTGGTAGCCATCTTTTCCCCCTGAAAGAATGTTAAACTGACTGAAGGTGACAGCTAACTTACAGGAGTGCCAGTAAATCAGGAGCAATCGCAGAAATACGGCCAAACTTGTTGCACTTGTGCAACGGTTGGCCGCCGCGGGGAATTGCCTCGCTGGGCCCTTTGATCCGCAATGATCTCGACTAGCGGAAAAGGAGAACGGGCTTGTGCAGCGCGCGTAGCATCGCGCTTGTGGTCGAGCCAAGAATGAGACGGCGAAGCGGCGAATGGCCGTAGGCGCCCATGACCAGAAGGTCGGCGCCGATCGCTTGGGCCTCCTCCTTGATAGCGGCTTCGACATTGCCTGACCGCGCGTTGTTACCGGCAAGGCGGTCGCCAAGAATGTCCGCGGCATCCGCGAGGCGCGCTTCGGCCTGGTCGTCACCCACGGTAACGACGTGAATCTTGGCATCCGCGAACCGCGGCGACGACGCAACGAAATCGAGCGCGCGTGCAGCGCTTTCACCGCCGTCATAGGCGACCAGCACCGTTTCGATGGGCGCGAAGGCCCGGCTGGCTACCAGAACGGGGCGCACACTCTGGCGAACGATACGCTCGACCACGCCGCCCAGGTGTCCCTTGGCAAAATCGGCATGTTCGCCGCGCTTGCCAATGACGACCAGATCGGCGTCCTCTTCCTGTGCGACGACAGTCTCGACGATATCGCCGTGGCGCTGGAGCGTTTCGACATTGTTGATGCCGGCCTCGCGCAAACGGGCCGCCGCACCATCTAGCAGCACGGCGCCCTGTTCGCGTTCGATGCGGCTCTGTTCGCCTTCGATGGCGACCAACTCGGCCATCAGGCCGGAACGAGCGCCGAGACCGATCGCGCCCGACAGGTCGCGCCGCGCTTCGACGGCATCGGTGCGCTGGATGACATGGAGCAGCGTGATCTTCGCATCGCTGCCATCTGCCAGCCAGGCGGCATGGTCGGTCACGCTGGTGGCGTACTGGCTGAAATCAAGGCAGGCGAGCAGCTTCATCATCTTATCCTACTGGGCCAGAAGCGCGCCGTCAGGCGTGCCGAACTTGTCGACCATGGTGGCGCTGGCCCGATTGAGACCGACGATATTGACCTCGGTCCCTTCGCGGCGGAACTTGAGCACGACTTTGTCGAGCGCCGCGACCGCCGAGATATCCCAGAAATGCGCCGTCGACACATCGATGGTGACATGTTCGAGCACTTCCTTGAAGTCGAAACCGGCGACGAAGCGCTCGGTCGAGGCGAAGAATACCTCGCCGGTCACGCGGTAGGTGCGCGCGGTGCCATCCCCCGATGCGAAACTGCCGATGGTGAACTGGCGGCCGACCTTGTTGGCAAAAAAGATGCCTGACAGCAGCACGCCGGCTAGCACACCCTTGGCAAGATCGTGCGTGGCGACGACTGTAACGACGGTCGCAAGCATGACGACACTGGAATGCCACGGATGGGTGCGCAGTTGACCGATCGAGGCCCAGGAAAACGTACCGATCGACACCATGATCATCACCGCGACGAGCGCCGGCATGGGGATCTGCGCGACCCACGGACCCAGCACCACGATAAGGAACAAAAGGACCGAACCTGCAACCAGCGCGGACAGGCGGCCATGGCCACCGGATTTCACATTGATGACCGACTGGCCAATCATCGCGCAGCCCCCCATGCCCCCGAAAAAGCCGGTGACGAAGTTGGCAATGCCCTGGCCGCGCACTTCGCGCGGTTTGGAGCTGTCGGTGTCGGTGAGTTCATCGACGATCTGCGCGGTCAGCAGCGATTCCAGCAGACCGACGGCGGCCATCGTGATCGAGTAGGGCAGGATGACCTGCAGCGTCTCTATCGTCAGCGGGACCTGTGGCAGCGCAAAGAAGGGAAGGGCATCGGGCAGTTCGCCCATGTCACCGATACGGTTGACCGGCATGTCGAGCCAGATGGCAATGCCAGTCAGCACGACGATCGCGACGAGCGGGGAGGGGATTGCCTTGGTGAGGCGCGGCAAGAGGTAGATGATGGCCAGGCCGGCCACGACCATCGCGTAGGCCTGCCAGCTGACGCCGGTGAGCTGCGGCAGTTGCGCCATGAAGATGAGGATCGCCAGGGCGTTGACGAAGCCGGTGATGACCGAGCGCGAGACGAATTGCATGAGCCGGTCAAAGCGCGCGAAGCCTGCGATGACCTGGATCACGCCCATCAGGACGGTCGCTGCGAAAAGATATTCGACGCCATGATCGCGCACCAGCGGAACCACCAGCACCGCGATGGCGGCGGTGGCTGCGCTGATCATGCCCGGCCGACCGCCGACGAAGGCGATGATCACGGCGATGGTGAAGCTGGCATAAAGCCCGACGCGCGGATCGACACCCGCGATGATCGAGAAGCCGATGGCTTCGGGAATCAAGGCGAGTGCGACGACCAGGCCGGCCAGGATATCGGCGCGGGGGCTAGCAAACCAATTGCGGCGAATGGCGGTGATATCGATCATAACGGCGGTGCACTCGGCTGCGGGGCCAAGCGGCATTTCCTCAGGCAAAAAGAAAAACGGCCGCCTGCAAGCGACCGGTCGCGCGGCCTATGACGGCGTTAGCGCCGGAATGCAACCCTTGGCGTCAGAACCAGAATTTCACGCCCGCGACGAAATTGGTTCGGGACTGCGTGTCGCCCAGGAACGCCCACTCCTGCTCGATGCCGACATAAGGCGCGAATTCGCGTGCGATCTCGTAGCGCAGCCGTACGCCTATCTCGGCCTTTGCAAGACCCGCAGCAATACCCAGTTCGGGTACGTCCTGTGCCGCAAGGACGATTTCTGCGCGCGGCTGGAGGATCAAACGGTTGGTGATAAGCTGGTCGACTTCGGCCTCGATCTCGGCAGTGAGGTCGCCTTCATTGGAGAGATAGGCGGCGGCATCGATCTCGAAAAGATAGGGGGCGAGGCCCTGGACGCCGATGGTAGCGTAGGTGCGCCTTTCGCCCGTCAGGTCCTGGCGAATGCCTGTCTGCAGGTCCCAGAAGGGGCCGATGGCGTGGGCCCAGAGGCCTTCGATGCTGGCATCTTCAAGCTCGCCGCCGAATTCTCCTTCGCCTTCGCTTTCTACCCAGAATTTGTCGATGTCGCCGCCATAATAGCCCTGCACGTCCCACAAATAGGCTTCGCCTTCGTTGGCGATGCGGATTTCGGCGCGGTCAGCCTGGAACCAGAGGATTTCCTGCCCGCCATGCTGTTCCTTGAGGTCGGCGCGCGACTTGGCCATGGCCTCGGCGCCCCAGATCTCGTCGGCGGCGCGAGCGGGGCCACTGCCGGCACCGTGCGGCGGCGGCGCAATGGGGATGTCGTGCTGCTGGTGAGCGCTATGGTCCATCTGCGAGTGGTCCATCTCCTGATGATCGCCATGGTCCATCGTTGAATGGTCGACCTCTTCGGGATCTCCATGGATCATCTGGTCATGATTCATTTGGCCATGATCCATCTGCTGATGGTCTTCGCCATGGTCCATCTCGCTATGATCGACGGCTTCTTCCTCGACCGGCTCGGGTTGAGCGTGCGCGGCATGACCCTGATGTTGCTGAAGCGCCAGCAGCAGCGCGAGCGTCAAGTTCATGCCGCGCCTCCTGCCGGAGACGCGACCGTGACGACCTGAAACATCCCGGCGTGCATGTGGTAGAGAAGATGGCAGTGGAAAGCCCAGTCCCCCGGCTCGTTCGCCGTAAGGTCGAACTGCGCGCTACCACCCGGCTGCACGATCAGCGTATGCTTTTGCGGCTGCCTGGCCTGATCGGCACCGTTGACCAGCTCGAAAAAGTGACCGTGAAGGTGGATAGGGTGCGCCATCATCGTGTCGTTGACGAGCTTCACCCGCACACGCTCATTATAGGCGAAGCGGATCGGCGTGTCGGAAACCGCGCTGAACTTCTTCCCGTCGAACGACCACATGTAGCGTTCCATGTTGCCGGTGAGGTGCAATTCCAGCAGCCGGCTCGGCGGGCGCGTGTCGGGATTGGGGCGTAGCGCCCGCAAGTCCTTGTAGGTCATCACCCGGTGGTCGACATCGTCGAGCCCGACCCCTGGATCGCCCATGCGGTCGACCGGGTTCATCGCCACCATGTCGATCCCGGGGCCGACCTTGACGCTATCGGGCAGCAGCGAGGTATCGCGCATGTTCATGCCGCCCGACATGTCCATGCCGTCCGCGTCGCCATCGCCCATGTCATGGCCTTCATGACCGCCGCCATGAGCCATCCCGCCATGCCCCATGTCCTTCATGGTCAGCAGCGGCGGCTTTCGTAGCGACGGAATCGGCGCGCGGGCACCGGGGCGCTGGGCGAGCGTGGCGATCGCCATGCCCGAACGATCCATCGATTCCGCGACAATCGTATAGGCCTCGGCGGCGCCGGGCGTCACGACGATGTCGTAAGTCTCTGCGACGCCTATCTGCAATTCATCCACCGTGACCGGTTCGACATCCTGTCCGTCGGCTTGCACGACCTCAAAGCTCAACCCCGGAATACGCACGTTGAAGAAAGTCATCGCGCCCGCATTGACGAGGCGCAGGCGCACCCGCTGTCCCGGCGTGAAGGCATATTCAAGCCCGTCGACCGGCGCATGGCCGTTGATGAGATAGGTATAGGTCTCTGCCGTCACATCGAGGATGTCGGTCGGCATCATGCGCATCTCGGCCCACATGCGGCGTTCCGAAGCGCTCAAGGGATAATCATCGGTCCAGCTGCGTTGTTGGCGATTGAAATAGCCTTCGCCCTTTTTCAGCTTGTCGAACACGGTGTGGGGGTGGAGCGGGGTAAATTCCGACAGGACCATCATGTAATCGCGGTCAGCCTGCACAGGATCTGCGCCCGCCGGATCGACGATGATGGCGCCGTAATGGCCGGCCTGTTCCTGGAGCCCGCTATGCGAATGGTACCAATAGGTGCCGTGCTGGCGGACGGGGAATTCGGCGGTGAAGCTTTCGCCGGGCGCAATGCCCGGGAAGCTGACGCCTGGAACGCCATCGAACTGGAAGGGAAGCAGCAGCCCGTGCCAGTGGATCGAAGTGTCTTCGTTTAAATTGTTGTGCACCGTCAGCCGCGCGGTCGTGCCTTCCTTTAGGCGCACCAGCGGACCCGGTACGCTGCCGTTAACCGCGATGGCGTGGCCGCTGCGCCCGGCGATGCGCGTCTTGTGCGCACCAACCGTCAGATCGACCGCGGGTCCGCGGACTTCGTCGAAGCCTTGGCGCACCATGCCATGATTGAGGTCGGCGCCGCGCGCCCACGCGGGCATGGCCGCGGCCGCCAGGCCAAATGCGGCGGTCGTCTTCAACAGACCGCGGCGGGTAAAAGAGATTTCGTTCATTTGGGCATCAAGCTTGCGTTGTCGTTAGCTGGCCTATATATACCCCCCTAGGGTATTGTAAAGTGGACAAAGGACCTATGGCGACCGACCGAAAGACGCAAAAGGCCAACCGTTTCCGTCGCATCTCGGGGCAGGTGAACGGCATCGCCAAAATGGTGGATGAAGATCGCTATTGCATCGACATCCTCAACCAGATCCAGGCGGTAAAGGCCGCGCTATCCCGCGCCGAAAGCGAAGTCTTGAAAGACCATGCCGCGTGCTGCGTGTCCGAAGCCATCGTCAGCGGTGACAGCGCCGAGCAGCGCGAAAAGTTCGCCGAGCTGATCGACCTCTTTGAAAAGGCCAAGCGATGAAGGAAGCAACGCTTTATCGGATGGTCATGCCCGACCATCTCTGCCCCTCGGGCCTGAAGGCGCTCGACCTGCTCAAACGCGAGGGCTTCAAGGTCGAAGATCATCACCTCACGTCGCGGCCCGAGGTCGAGGCGTTCAAGGCCAAGCATGATGTCGCGACCACGCCCCAGGTCTGGCTCGGCGACAAGCGGATCGGCGGATATTCGGACCTTCGCAAGCATCTTGGAAAGGTGCAGGAAGGCACTACCTACTGGCCGGTGGGCATCCTGTTCGCGATGACTGCGCTGATGGCGCTGGGCGCGGGCTGGGTTGCGACGGGGCAAGCGATATCGATCTTGACGGCCGAATGGTTCGTCAGCTTCTCGATGTGCGCGCTCGCCTATCTCAAGCTGCGCGATATCGAGGCTTTCTCGCTATCGTTCGTCAATTACGACCTGCTGGCGCGCAAATGGGTACCCTACAGCTTCCTTTACCCTTGGCTCGAAGGGCTGGCGGGCGTGTTGATGACAGCGCATGTCCTCAAGATCGTTTCTATCCCGGTCGCGCTGTTCATCGGTACGATCGGCGCGGCGAGCGTCTTCAAGGCTGTCTACATCGACAAGAGATCGCTCAAATGTGCCTGCGTCGGCGGCAACAGCAACGTGCCGCTGGGCTTCGTCTCACTGACCGAAAACCTCTTCATGATCGGGATGGCGGTCTGGATGTTGGTGAAGCCTTCAATCCTCTAGTCGCCGACTTCGACTTCCTCGCGGGCGTCTTCGCCGATGTCGCGCTTCACGACTTTCTTCGCCTCTTCCAGCAACTCGGGGGTAAGCTGGGCGCTGCGCGGAGCAATCGGCGTGCCGTCTCCCATCTCGCCATTGGCCTCGATATCTTCGAGCAGCAGTTCCATTTCCGCAATCTCTCGTACTTGGGCCTCGATTATCTCATCGGCGAGTTCGCGTACTCGCGGATCTGAAATATCGGCGCGGCTGGACGTGAGCACGGCGATCGAATGGTGCGGGATCATCGCCTTCATCCAGGCTTCGTCCTCGACGGTGGCCTGGCTACGCGCCAGCCACAGGAACAGCGCAAATCCGATGATTGCGCCGACCATTAGCAGGACCTTGGTCGCGAGCGTCTTGTACATCCCCCACATGAACCCGAGCATGATGACGATCATCGCCATGCCCATCAGGAGCGCCATGTACATGCGCGTCTGGCTGAAATAGGCGTGGCTCGGTTCCCAGACATTCGAATATTTGAGCACGAACATCGTGACGATCGACGTAGCGATCATGGCAAAGAAGGTCGGCCATTTGCTTGATTTGCCTTGATGAGTTGTGCCGGACATACCTATTTCTCCTTGTCTCGCGGGAGTAATGGGTGCGGCGCTCCTCAGGTTCCGTTGCTACCAAGACAAAACCCCCGGCACCATGAGGCACCGGGGGCTCTGGTTTCTGGCGCTTGCCCGAGGACTTATTCGTCGTCGGTCAGGAAGGCGGGCATGTGACCATCGTCACCGCCCTTGTCGCCGCCCTTGTCTTCGCCACCTTTGTCGGCGCGATCCCGGCGCGGACCACGGCCACGGCCGCCGCCGTCACGGCCGCCGCCACGCGGGCCACGTCCGCCGTCACGGCCACCACGGCCACCATCGCGACCACCGTCACGACGCGGACCCTTTTCACGGGGCGGGCGAGTGTCTTCGAGCTCGTCACCGGTTTCCTGGTCGACCACGCGCATCGACAGGCGGACCTTGCCGCGCTGGTCGATCTCGAGGAGCTTGACCATGACTTCCTGGCCTTCAGAAAGCTCGTCGGTCACCTTCTCGACACGCTCATTCTTGATTTCCGACACGTGGACGAGGCCGTCCTTGCCCGGCATGAAGGTCACGAACGCGCCGAAATCGACGATGTTGGCGACCTTGCCGGTGTAGACCTTGCCGACTTCGGGTTCTGCCACGATGCCTTCGATCCACTTCTTGGCGGCTTCGATTTCATCACCGTTGGAGCTCGAAATCTTGATGATGCCTTCATCATCAATGTCGACCTTGGCGCCGGTTTCCGCGACGATTTCGCGAATGACCTTGCCGCCCGTGCCGATGACGTCGCGGATCTTGTCCTTGTTGATCTGCATCGTCTCGATACGCGGGGCGTGGCTGGAGACTTCATCACGCGCGTGATCAAGTGCCTTGGCCATTTCGCCGAGGATGTGAGCGCGACCCTGCTTGGCCTGCGCCAGTGCGGTCTCCATGATTTCCTCGGTGATGCCGGCCACCTTGATGTCCATCTGGAGCGAGGTGATGCCTTGCTCGGTGCCCGCGACCTTGAAGTCCATGTCGCCAAGGTGATCTTCGTCACCCAGGATGTCGGACAGGACGGTGTAGTCGTCGCCTTCGAGGATCAGGCCCATCGCGATGCCGGAAACCGGGCGCTCAATCGGCACACCAGCGTCCATCATCGACAGACAGCCACCGCAAACCGTCGCCATCGAGCTCGAGCCATTGGACTCGGTGATGTCGGACAGGATGCGGATCGTGTAGGGGAACTCCTCATGATCGGGCAGGACCGGGTGCAGCGCACGCCATGCTAGCTTGCCGTGACCGGTTTCGCGGCGGCTGGTGAAGCCGAAGCGACCCACTTCGCCGACCGAATAAGGCGGGAAGTTATAGTGCAGCATGAAGGGATTGTAGCTTAGCCCCTCGAGGCCATCGATCATCTGCTCGGCGTCCTTGGTGCCGAGCGTGACGGTGCAGATGGCCTGCGTCTCGCCGCGCGTGAACAGCGCCGAACCGTGCGTGCGCGGCAGGAGGCCGACCATCGCTTCGATGGGACGCACTTCGTCGGTCTTACGACCGTCGATACGCTGGCCGTCCTTGAGGATGGCCTTGCGCACGATGTCGCTTTCGAGCTTTTTCACCAGCTTGAGCAAACCGAGATACTCGGCGGGATCGCTTTCCTGGAGGTCGGCAAAATGCTCGCGCGCTTTTTCGCGGGCGTCATTGATGGCGTCCTGGCGATCACCCTTGTCGGTGATCTTGTAGGCAGCGGCGAGGTCGTCGCCGATAACGCCGCGAAGCGTTTCGAGCTTGCCCGACTTGTCTTCGACGGCATCCAGTTCCCACGGCTCCTTGGCGGCCTGTTCGGCGAGCTGGATGATCGCGTCGACGACCTTCCTGGAGGCGTCGTGCGCAAATTGGACGGCGCCCAGCATCACGTCTTCGGGAAGTTCCTTGGCTTCGGATTCGACCATCATGACGGCATCGCGGGTAGCCGCGACGACGAGGTCGAGCTGGCCGCCATCTTCGAAGATGTCGGCAACGGTCGGGTTGAGGACGTAGTCGCCGTCCTTGTAGCCGACGCGCGCGGCGCCGATCGGGCCCATGAAGGGCACGCCCGAAATCGTCAGCGCTGCCGAGGCCGCGATCATCGCGACGATGTCGGGCTCGTTGACGCCGTCATAGCTCAGCACCTGGGCGATGACGTTGATTTCATTGTAGAAGCCCTCGGGGAAGAGGGGGCGGACCGGACGGTCGATGAGGCGGCTGGTCAGCGTTTCCTTTTCGGTGGCGCGGCCTTCACGCTTGAAGAAGCCACCCGGGATGCGGCCAGCAGCCGAGAATTTTTCCTGGTAGTGGACGGTGAGCGGGAAGAAATCCTGCCCTTCCTTGACGTTCCTGGCGGCCGTTACGGCACAAAGAACGACGGTTTCGCCGAGGGTCGCCAGCACGGCGCCATCAGCCTGGCGGGCAATCCTGCCCGTTTCGAGCTTGAGCGTTTCGTCGCCAAGTTCGATTTCTACAGTTTTCACATCAAACATATTTTTGTCACCCGCTGGGCCGTATGCCGAGCGGGGCCTCTTATGGTGGCAGGCTGACCGGCCTGCCTCGGTTCGGGGCGTTTCGTCTTGCCCCTTTTGTGCCTTCACGCCGAATTGCATGAAGGTCGGATAAGCGAAGGGCGCCCGCGGGCGCCCTCCATGAATTCGTTATTTACGCAGACCCAGCTTTGCAATCAGGTCGGCATAGCGCTGGTGATCCTTGCGCTTGAGGTAATCAAGCAGGTTACGGCGCTTGTTGACCAGCATCAGCAGGCCGCGGCGCGAGTGATTATCCTTCGCGTGCGTCTTGAAGTGTTCGGTGAGCGTCTGGATGCGGTCGGTGAGGATGGCCACCTGAACTTCGGGCGAACCCGTGTCGTTCTTGCCGCGGCCATGTTCTTCGGCGAGTTCCGCCTTGCGTTCCGTCGTAATCGACATCGTCGTCATTCCTTCCAAATCATTTGTTGCTGAGCCTCCCCCAAGGGGGTGCTCAGAGATTGAACCCGCGCAGGACGGCAACCTCGCCATCCTCCACCTCGACCAGCGCGACGGGCGTATTGCCTTCGATCGCGAGATGCTGGCCCGGCGGTGCGGGGTGCCCTTGGAGCCGCTGTCCATGCCGGAGCAGCGAAGCCTCTTCGGGCGTCACGACAAGTGCCGGGATGTCGTCCAGCCCCGCTTCTAGCGGGAGTAACTTGTCGATCAGGGTGCGGCCCTTAGTGATTTCCTCGAGAAAGTCCAGCGAAATCGCCTGATTTTCGGAAAAGGGCCCCGCCTTTGTGCGATGCAACTTGGTGACGTGGCCGACGCTTTCAAGCGCGCGTGCGATATCCCGTGCCAGCGAGCGGATATACGTACCCTTGGAGACGGTGGCAGACAGGGTGACGCTATCGCTGGTGACTTGGACGATTGTCAGCGCGTGAATGACGACGGTGCGGCTGTCGAGCGAAACCTCCTTGCCTGCGCGGGCGAGGTCGTAGGCGCGCTTGCCATCGACCTTGAGCGCGGAGAATGCCGGCGGTACCTGCTCGATCGTCCCGGTAAAACCATCAAGTATATCCTCGACCTGCTGGCGGGTCGGGCGCACGTCACTCGTGGCGACGACCTCGCCTTCGGCATCGAGCGTCGACGTCTCTTCGCCAAACCTTATCGTGAAATCATACGCCTTGGTTGCATCGAGCATCCGCCCGGCCAGCTTGGTCGCTTCGCCAATGGCGATGGGCAGCACGCCCGAGGCAAGCGGATCGAGTGTACCGCCATGACCGACCTTGGGCTTTTTCACTCCGCATTCGCGCAGAGCCCATTTCACCTTGCCCACGATAGAGGTCGAGCCGACACCTACCGGCTTGTCGATGACGAGCCAGCCATTCGCCTTGGCAGCTCCACTCATCGCGGTATGGCGAGGTTGAGCTGTTCTGCCTCGCTTTCGCGCAGCCGTTCGAAGAAATGCTTGCGGCACAGCGCGACATAGCGGTCATTGCCACCGATCTCGGTCTGTGCGCCTTCCTTGACCGCGCGGCCATCGGCCATGACGCGAAGGTTCATCGTCGCCTTGGCGCCGCATTCGCAGATCGCCTTCATCTCGATGAGCTTGTCGGCGAGCGCGAGTAGCGCGGCAGAGCCCGGAAAAAGCCGACCTTGGAAATCGGTGCGCAGCCCGTAGCACAGTACCGGGATATCGAGCCCGTCGGCGATCTCGGCCAGTTCGAGTACCTGGCGCTGCGACAGAAACTGCGCTTCGTCGACCAGCAGGCAGTCGATCAGCTTATCCTTGATCTCGCGCATCACGACCGGGATGATCGCGGTGCCTTCCGCGAACATATGCGCCTCGGCGGAAAGTCCGATGCGAGAGGCGATGCGACCGCGACCGGCACGCTCGTCGATCGCGCTGGTCCACAGCATTGTGTGCATGCCGCGCTCGCGATAGTTGAAATCGGCCTGTAGCAAGGTGGTGGACTTCCCGGCATTCATCGCCGCATAGTAGAAATAGAGTTTGGCCATCGGAGGGACGCTAGGGCGCGGATGGTCGTACGACAAGATCAATGGAGGGCAATTTGTCAGAAGCAACGATGACCCAGAAGGGGTTTCTGGGATGGGTGGAGCGCGCGGGCAACCGGCTTCCCGATCCGGTCTTCATTTTCTTCTACCTGATTGCGATCCTGATCGTGATTTCGGTCATCGCGGCGGCGACCAACCTGGCAGCTGCGCACCCAGCGGAAATCGATGAAGCGACCGGCGCGGCGCGAATCATCGAAGCCAAAAGCCTGTTATCTGCCGACAATATCCGCCGGTTGTGGGTCGAAATGCCTGCGACATTCACCCACTTCCACCCGCTCGGTTACGTGCTCGTGGTCATGCTGGGGGCAGGCGTCGCGGAGCGCGCCGGGCTCTTTGGCACGGCAATGCGCGCGGGCGTACGCAATGCGCCCAGGTTCCTGCTGACGCCGCTGGTGGTATTGGTCGGGATGATCGGCAACCTTGCCGCCGATGCCGCCTATGTCGTGCTGATCCCGCTGGCCGGTATCATCTTCCATGCCGCCGGGCGTCACCCCATCGCAGGGATCGCGGCGGCCTTTGCCGGGGTGTCGGGGGGTTTTTCGGCCAACCTGTTACCCGGCCAACTGGATGCGCTCTTGTTCGGCATCACCGAAGCGGCGGTCGAGACCGTCTTCGGCGACTGGACTGCGAATATCGCGGGCAACTGGTTCTTTATCGCGGCGATGACCTTCATCTTCCTGCCCGTCATCTGGTATATCACCGACAAGGTGATCGAGCCCAAATTCGGCAAGTATGACGCCAGTAAGGCCGACCACGAAGTCGACGACGTCGATGAGGACAAGCCGCTTACCGCTGCCGAGAAGAAGGGTCTCAAACGCGCCGGTCTTGCCGCGCTTGGCGTCATCGGCTTGTGGGTATTGTTCACGGTCGGACCGGGCACTCCCCTGATCGATGAAACCGCCAATCCGGAAGCGCGGATGACTCCCTTCTACCAAAGTCTGGTTGCGGGCTTCTTCGTACTCTTCCTGCTGTCGGCATGGGCTTACGGCGCTGCGGCCGGCACCATCGAGAACCACCGCGACCTGGTGAAGATGATGGCGGGCGCGATGGAAGACCTGGCCTACTACCTTGTGCTGGCCTTCGCGGCGGCTCACTTCGTCGCGATGTTCGCCTGGTCGGAACTGGGCATCATCCTTGCAGTGAACGGCGCCAATTTCCTGCAGGGCTTTGACCTGCCTGCGCCGGTTCTTCTCGCGGCGATTGTGCTGTTCTCGGGCTTCCTCAACCTTTTCGTGGGGTCGGCTAGCGCCAAGTGGGCACTGCTGGCACCGGTGCTCGTGCCGATGCTGATCCTGCTCGGCATTTCGCCCGAAACGTCGACTGCGGCTTACCGCGTCGGCGATAGCGCGACCAACATCATTACCCCGCTGATGGTCTACCTCCCGCTGATACTGATCTTCTGCCAGCGCTGGACCAAGGATTTCGGGCTCGGCAGCCTGATGGCGATGATGATCCCTTATTCGATCGGCCTGCTAATCGCAGGCACGGCGCTCATCATGATCTGGGTTGGCCTCGACCTGCCACTCGGCCCGGGCGCGAACGTATTCACCAATCCGGCGGATTACGGGATCATCGAGAGCGTGGCACCGGCGAACGCCGAATAGAATGAAACGGGCCTCGGCGGTTGCCGGGGCCCCTTATTCCTCGTCGTCGCTAGCGAGATCGCGTGCTACGTGCGCAGTGCGCAGGAGGCTGTCGATATGACTGCCTTCGTCGAAGCTCTCGTCGGTCAGGAATTTGAGGTCGGCGGCATATTTGGTGTTCACACGCCGTGCGACTTCGCCCTGCAGGTAGCGGCGATTGCGCTTGAGCGCGGCCAGCACCTGCTCCTCCTTGTCGCCCAGCAGCGGTTTCACGAACACCGTGGCATGGCGTAGATCTGGGCTCATCCGCACCTCGGTGACCGAGATGGGGGTCGAGTTCAGGTCCGGATCGTGCACGTCGCCGCGCGCGAGGATTTCGGAAAGGACGTGACGAACCTGCTCGCCGACCCGAAGGACACGAACAGAGGGTCCGTCATTATTGTTTGGCTTGGGCATCACTCTGGAAACTCACGGGCGGGAATCGAACCCGCCAAATGTCGCAATGACACCCCCGCCGACCGGGTCAGAGCCATATTCTCCTATAACGTCCGTTCGCGTTCTTCGACTTCGAAGATTTCGAGCATGTCTCCCGGCGCGATGTCGTTGGTGTCCTCGAGGACGGCACCGCATTCGGTTCCGGCTTCGACTTCCTTGACGTCATCCTTGAAGCGCCGCAGCGAGGCAATCGTAGTCTTCGAGACGATGACATCGTCGCGCGTCAGGCGGGCGTGGAGGCCCAGCTTGATGACCCCGTCGACGACGAGGAGACCGGCGGCCTTGTCCTTCTTGCCCGACTTGAAGACCTGCTTGACCTCGGCCTTGCCGACCACGGTTTCGATGATCTCGGGGCCGAGTTCGCCCGCCATCGCACCCTTCACCCAGTCGGTGAGGTGGTAGATGACGTCGTAATAGCGAAATTCGACTTCATCGCGCTTGGCGATTTCGCGCGCCTTCGAATTGGGGCGCACGTTGAACCCGATGATCGGCGCGTTCGAGCTGGAAGCCAGCGTCACGTCGCTTTCGGTGATCGCGCCGACACCCGAATGGATGACGCGGACTTCGATTTCGTCAGTCGATAGCTTGTTCAGCGCGTTGACGATCGCTTCCGAGGTGCCCTGCACGTCGGCCTTGACGATGATCGGGAAGGTGATGACCTCCGATCCTGCCTTGTCGAACATGTTTTCGAGGCTGACGGGCGCTGCAGTCGTGCGCTTGGTGTCGAGAACGCTCTTGCGATATTCCGCGACTTCGCGGGCACGCTGGTCATTTTCGACGACGGTGAAGGCATCACCCGCGCTCGGCAAAGCGGAAAGGCCCAGCACTTCGACGGGGAATGCGGGACCGGCTTCCTTGATACGTTTGCCGCGATCATCGACGAGCGCGCGCACCTTACCGGCGGCGGGACCCGCGACGAATACATCGCCGACTTTAAGCGTACCGCGATTGATGAGCACGGTGGCCACCGGGCCGCGGCCCTTGTCGAGCTGGGCTTCGACCACGGTGGCATCTGCCGCGCGGTCGGGATTGGCCTTGAGTTCGAGCAGTTCGGCCTGGAGGTTGATCGCCTCAAGCAGCTTGTCGATGTTGGTCTTTTTCTTGGCCGAGACTTCGACGTCCTGGACATCGCCCGACATCGCTTCGACGATGATTTCGTGCTGAAGCAGTTCCTCGCGGACTTTCTGCGGATTGGCACCATCCTTGTCGATCTTGTTGATCGCCACGATCATCGGCACTTCGGCCGCCTTGATGTGGTTGATCGCTTCGATCGTCTGGGGTTTGAGGCCATCGTCGGCCGCCACCACCAGGATTGCAAGATCGGTGACGTTGGCACCGCGCGCGCGCATTTCGGTAAAGGCTTCGTGGCCCGGCGTATCGAGGAAGGTAATCGGATCGCCGCCCTTGGGCGTGACTTGGTAGGCCCCGATATGCTGGGTGATGCCGCCAGCTTCCCCCGCCGCCACATCGGCGCCGCGAATGGCGTCGAGCAGCGAGGTCTTGCCGTGATCGACATGGCCCATGATCGTCACGACCGGCGGACGCGGCTGCAGCGAGTCCTCGGGATCCACATCCTCGGTCGTGTCGATATCGACATCGCTTTCGCTAACGCGCTGAATCTTGTGACCGAATTCGGTGACGAGCAGTTCGGCGGTGTCCTGGTCGACATTCTGATTGACCGTCACCATCATGCCCATATTGAACAGGCTCTTGACGAGATCGGCCGACTTTTCGCCCATGCGCTTGGCGAGTTCGGCGACGGTGATGCTGTCGGGCACCACGACATCGCGAACCTGCTTCTCGCGCGGACCGCTGTCGTGATCGCGCTTGGCCTTTTCACGCTTGCGCTTCAGTGCCGCGAGACTGCGAGCGCGGTTGCCGTCCTCGCCGCGCAGCGCGCGGTTGACGGTGAGCTTGCCCGAACGACGGTCGGGTGCCGGGCGACCCTTGCTGGCCTTCTTCTTGGGCGCGGGCTTGCGCTCTTCAGCGCGCGGTGCCGGAGCGGGTGTCGGCGCCGCCTTTGAGGCTTCATGCTTGGTGCGTTCGGCGTCATCGGCAGCCTTCTTGGCGTCTTCGGCAGCCCGGCGCTCGGCCTCTTCCTCGGCCATGCGGTTCTCTTCGGCGCGGCGTTCTTCTGCCTGGGCCTTGGCGCTTTTTGCCTTTTCGTCACGCTCGCGCTGCTCGGCTTCGAGGCGCATCCGATCCTGTTCGGCTTGGCGCTCGAGCTCCTTGACCTGTTCGCGGCGTTCCGCGGCGGTCAGCTCTTTCTTGGGCGCAGGCTTGGGGACCGCGGCCTTCTTGGGCGCAGCTTCCTGCTTCTCGGGCGCGGCCTCCTTGGCCTTGGTTTCTTCCTGCGCCTCGGGCTGTGCGTCGCCAGGCTTCAGGATACGCCGCTTCTTGACCTCGACCACGACCGTATTCGAACGGCCATGGCTGAAGCTCTGCTTCACCTTACCGGTTTCCACCGTACGCTTGACCCCAAGCGGCGGGCGGGTGCCGAGCTTCTTCTTGTCGTCGCTCATTCTTATCCTTCGTCTTCGTTTTCCGCAGCCGGAGGAGCGGAAGCACCGCCCTCTAGCGTAGCATGGGGTTCAAGGAAAGCGTGCCAGCGCGAAAGCGCGTCACGCACTCTCTTCGCGGCTGCCCGATCGGTAAGGCCCACATGGACCACATTTTCACGCCCCAATGCCGAACTCAACATGGTGCGATCGGCGAACAAAACAAGGCCGCGCTGGTCGCCGCCGCCGACCCGCCAGGCCTGGTCGAGACGCTTGTTGCCGTCTTCGGAGGCATCGGCAGCGTGGAGGAGGAGGCACAGCTTGCCCGAACGGGCCGCCTTCTCCACCTTCTCGCTGCCGTTGATGAGGGTGCCGCCGCGCGCTTCGAGACCCATGCGATCAAGCGCATTTCGTTCCAGCGCGGCTTCGATGTCGTCTGCGAGCGTATCGGGCGCGACTGCCTTACCGTCCTTGAAGGCGCGGGCGAGGGCGGGCTTCAGCTTACCCTTCGCCATCGCCTCTTCGAGCGCGGCTTTGCCGACACCGATATAGGCGCCGCGGCCGGGCGCCTTGCCGCGGATATCGGGCGCAACCCGACCATCCGGACCGAGCGCCAGGCGGATCAGCTCCGACTTGGGCGCGGTCCGGCGCGTCAGGATGCACGAGCGCTCAGGCGCTAGCTGGCGATCATTGGTCCCCATCCGCAGCCGCGTCCTCCTTCTCGGGAGTTTCGTCGGCGGCGGGGGCAGCTTCGGGAGTGCTTTCAGCTTCCTCGTCTTCGAACCAGTGAGCGCGAGCGGCCATGATGATCTCATTGCCCTGCTCTTCGGTCAGGCCGTATTCGCCGAGCACGCCGCCCTTGTCTTCCGAACGCTTGTTTTCGCTACGGCGACGCGGCATGTCGCGCTTCTTCTGGATGAGTTCGTCGGTGGCAAGGTCGGCGACATCGTCAAGCGTCGTCAGGCCGGCTTCGCCCAGCGTTACCAGCATCGCTTCGGTGAGGTGCGGCAGCTCGGCGACATCGTCCCCGACACCCAGCTCGCGGCGCTTCTCGCGCGCAGCTTCCTCGCGCTTATCGAGCGCTTCCTTGGCACGGGTCTGCAGCTCTTCGGCAATTTCCTCGTCAAGACCTTCGATGGTGGCGAGTTCTTCCCGCTCGACATAGGCGACTTCTTCCATCTCGGTGAAGCCCTCGGCAACCAGCAGCTGGGCCAGCGTCTCGTCGACATCCAGTTCGTTCTGAAACATTTCCGAACGCTCCACGAATTCCTTCTGGCGCTTTTCGGAAGCATCGGCCTCGGTGAGGATGTCGATCTGGCTGTCGGTCAGCTGGCTGGCAAGCCGCACGTTCTGGCCGCGGCGACCGATGGCAAGGCTTAGCTGGTCATCGGGCACGACGACTTCGATGCGGCTTTCCTCTTCGTCGATGACGACGCGGCTGACCGTGGCGGGCTGCAGTGCGTTGACGATGAAAGTCGCCTTGTCTTCGGACCAGGGAATAATGTCGATCTTTTCGCCCTGCAGTTCCTGCACGACGGCCTGGACACGGCTGCCCTTCATGCCGACGCAAGCGCCGACCGGATCGATCGAGCTGTCATGGCTGATCACGCCGATCTTGGCGCGGCTGCCCGGATCGCGAGCGGCGGCCTTGATCTCGATGATGCCGTCGTAAATTTCGGGCACTTCCTGCGCGAACAGCTTGCGCATGAAGTCGGGGTGCGCGCGCGACAGGAAGATCTGCGGCCCGCGGGTTTCGCGGCTGACCTTCATGATGAGCGAACGGATACGATCGCCGACGCGGACCATTTCGCGCGGGATCTGCGCGTCGCGGCGAATGACGCCTTCGGCGCGGCCCAGATCAACCACGACGTGGCCGAATTCGACGCGCTTGACGACGCCGGTGATGACTTCACCGGCACGGTCCTGGAATTCCTCGAACTGGCGCTCGCGCTCGGCGTCGCGCACTTTCTGGAAGATGACCTGCTTGGCGGCCTGCGCCGCGATACGGCCGAATTCGATCGGGGGTAGCGGATCGACGATGAAGTCGCCGATCGTTGCACCTTCTTCGAGCTTCTGCGCGCCCTTGATGTCGACCTGCTTGAAGTTGTCGTCGACCTCTTCGACCACCTCGAGGACACGCCACAGGCGAAGATCACCCGTTTCGGGATCGAGCTTGGCGCGGATTTCGTTTTCCTGGCCGTATCGGGCACGGGCGGCGCGCTGGATCGCGTCTTCCATCGCTTCGATGACGATGCCCTTGTCGATCAGCTTTTCGCGCGCAACGGCATCGGCGATGGCGAGCAATTCGGCCTTGTTGGCGGATGCGGCTGCAGGTGTCTCTGCCATTATTCGTCTTCCTCGATATCCTCGGCGCCCTCGGTCGAAAGCGGCTGGGTTTCTTGCAAAAGTTTATCAGTAAAAATCAGTTTCGCATCCTCGATCGCTTCGAACGGGATAACGTAAAACTCGTCGGCATCGTCGATCAGCTTGACGACTCCGGCTTCGGGATCGGTACCATCAAGATAGGCCTTGTACTTGCGACGGCCATCACGCTTCTCGGTGAGCGTGACGCGGGCGAGGTGGCCCTTCCAGTCTTCGAAGTCCTTGAAGCGTGTCAACGGCCTGTCGATGCCGGGCGAGGAGACTTCGAGCCGGTATGCATGATCAATCGGATCGGCCTCCTCGAGCGGTTCGTCGAGCGCGTGCGAGAGTTTCGTACAATCCTCGATCGTCAGCTGGCGGGTGTCGGGGCGTTCGGCCATGACCTGCAGCGTGGGTTCGTCATCACCACCGACCATCTTCACGCGCACGAGTTCGAAGCCCATATCCTTGACGATGGGTTCGATAATCTTCGTGACGTTCTCGATGTCAGCCAATGCAAACCTTTCCACGCCTCTTTGGTGCCGGACCGACGCTTCGGACCAGCCCCTTCATCTCACGATGTCGAGGAATTGATGCGCATATAGGCCGCAACGCGAACTTCTGCAAGCCGAACAGGGAAAGAAATCGGACATGGCGCGTTGGCCATCGCAGATAGCCAAAATTGGAGAACATGATGCGAAGCCTTCTCGTCCTGCCCCTGATCGCCCTTGCTGCCTGCAACAGTGCAGCGACTTCCAACGGACAAGACGGCGGGATGGACAGCGCATCGTCGGGCGGTCCGCTGACTCGCGGCGCCGAAGTGGCGCTCGAAGATGCACCTTTCACGGTCGCTGCAATGGGGAACTACGAGGAGCCGTGGGCGGCGGATTTCATGCCGGGGACCAGCTTGCTCTTTATCACGGGAAAGAAGGGGCGAGTCTGGTTCAGGGATGTCGAAACGGGTCGCGTGGGATCTATCGAAAGCGGGCTGCCGCGCGTCGATTATGGCGGGCAGGGCGGTCTCGGCGATATTGCTTTCGGACCCGATTGGGACGACGGACAGACGAGCGGCGGTTCGCTCTATCTCAGCTATGCCGAAGCCGGTGAGGGCGATACGCGCGGTGCGGCAGTGGGTCGCGGCACGCTGATCTGCGAAGAGGCCGATAGCTGCCGCCTCGACGACTTCCAGGTTCTTTGGCGCCAGGACAAGACGACCGGGCGTGGCCACTATTCGCATCGTATCCTTTTCTCCCCCGATGGCGAATATATGTTCGTGACTTCCGGCGACCGGCAGAAGCTGGAGCCCGCGCAGGATGTGTCCAACAATCTGGGAACGGTACTGCGTCTCACACTTGACGGTCAGCCTGCCCCCGGCAATCCGTGGGCCGACCAGGGAGGTGTCGCCGCACAATTCTGGTCGATCGGCCATCGCAACCTGCTCGGCCTCGACTTCGCGCCCGACGGGCGGTTGTGGGAAATCGAAATGGGCCCCGCGCATGGCGATGAACTGAACGTCATCGAACCGGGCAAGAATTATGGCTGGCCTGAGCGCAGCTATGGCGATCACTATGATGGTCGCGAAATCACCGACCACTCGCCCGACGACGGCTTCGAAAAGCCCGAAGTCTATTGGGACCCTGCCACCAGCCCGGCAAGCCTGGTCATCTACTCGGGCGACCTATTCGGTGCCTGGACGGGCGACGCGCTGGTGCCCGGACTGTCGGGGCAGGAACTCAACCATATCGATATCGAGGGTGACCGCGCTGTCTCCATCACGCACTACCCGATGGGTGCCCGCCTTCGCGAAGTCGTGGAAGGCCCTGATGGCGCGATCTACGTGCTGGAGGACGACCGCCGCGGATCGGATGGATCGCTGCTCAAGCTGACGCCCAAGGGGTAGGTCTCGATACCGATTGAAGAGGGCGGCGCTCCCAGAGAGGAACGCCGCCCTTTTTGTACTCGATGTGGGCGCCCTTAATCAGCCGGCTGCGGGATGACGCGCAGATACGGCTTCTTGGTGTCCCAGCCAGACGGATATTTCGCTTTCGCATCCTCATCGGAGACGGTCGGCGGGATGATAACATCGTCACCCTGCTTCCAGTTGACCGGGGTAGCTACGCCCTTGTCCTCGGTAAGCTGAACGCTGTCGAGCAGGCGCAGGACCTCATCGAAGTTGCGGCCCGTGCTCATCGGGTAGAGCAGCATGGCGCGGATCTTCTTGTCGGGTCCGATGATGTAAACGGTGCGCACGGTCGCGTTGTTGGCGGCGGTGCGGCCTTCGGCTGTGCCGCTCTCGTCGGCGGGGAGCATGTTGTACAGCTTGGCGACATTGAGATCGCTGTCGCCGATGACGGGATAGTCGACCTTGTTGCCCGACACTTCCTCGATGTCGGGAAGCCAGTTGCGGTTGTCATCCGACGTGTCGACAGACAGGCCGATGATCTTGGTGTTGCGCTTGGCGAATTCATCCTTGAGGCCGGCCATGTAGCCCAGCTCGGTAGTGCACACGGGCGTGAAGGCCTTGGGGTGCGAAAAGAGGATCGCCCAGCCATCGCCGATCCAATCATGGAAGTTGATTTTGCCGGTCGTGGTGTCGGCGGTGAAATCGGGGGCGGTGCTGCCAATCGAAAGCGTCATTGCTCTTTCCTTCAGTCAGTGGGGAGGTAGGGGATATCGATATCGACATCGCGGGTGAGAAACGCGGGGACCTCATAGCCTTTTTCGCGCAGGAAATCAGGGTTGAAGAGGCGCGACTGGTAACGCGTGCCGGGATCGCAAAGCACTGTCACGATGGTGTGGCCGGGGCCCATTTCCTTGGCTAGGCGGATCGCGCCGGCGACATTGATGCCGGAAGACAGGCCGAGGTTGAGACCCTCTTCCTCAAGCAAGCCAAAATTCACATCGAGGCTTTCCTGGTCCTCAATGCGGAAGGCGTGATCGACCTTGAGGCCTTCGAGGTTACCCGTGATGCGGCCCTGGCCGATGCCTTCGGTGATCGAGCTGCCTTCGGCCTTCAATTCGCCGGTCGTGTAATAGCTATAGAGCGCCGCGCCAGGCGGATCGGCGATGCCGATCTGCACGTCCGGTTTATTCTCGCGCAGCACCTGCGCAACCCCGGCGAGCGTCCCGCCGGTGCCAACGGCGCAGATGAAGCCATCGACTTTGCCGCTCGTCTGCTCCCAGATTTCGGGACCGGTCGTATCGATATGGGCCTGGCGATTGGCCTTGTTGTCGAACTGGTCGGCGAACATTGCCCCGCCGGGGCGCGTCTTCGCCAGATTTTCGGCAATACGCCCGGCAATCTTCACGTAATTGTTCGGATTCTTGTAGGGTACCGCGGGAACTTCGACGAGCTGGGCGCCGAGCATCCGGAGCGTGTCCTTCTTTTCCTGAGTCTGTGTGTCGGGGATGACGATGACCGTCTCCATACCGAGCGCATTGCCGACCATGGTAAGGCCGATACCGGTATTTCCCGCTGTCCCGTCGACGATGGTGCCGCCTTTACGCAGGCGCCCGTCCTCGATCGCGTCGAGCACCAGGCTTTTCGCCGCGCGATCCTTCACCGATTGTCCGGGATTCATCCACTCGGCCTTGCCGAGGATGGTGCACCCCGTCTCTTGCGAAGCGCGTTGTAGCTTGATCAGCGGCGTGTTGCCGATCGCGTCGAGAACATCGTTGCGAATGGTCATGGGTGCCAATCTAGGGATGCGATCCGACTTTCACACCCCTAACGCCGCCGATAGCGCAAATAATAGGGTCGGCGGCCTTCGCGGCGCGCCTTGGCGGCATAGCGCGTGTCGACCCATCCGCCGGGCTTCTCGAGAAAATCGCTGGGGCTGTCTGCGAGCCAATCAAAATGTGCGCGATGCTGCGCGCGCTGCATCACCATCAGGCTCCACGCAAGATAAACCGGATGATCAGTCGCGAGGCGGAATTCGCCGCCGGTTTTCAGCTTGGCGGCGATAATTTCGAGTGGGCCGTCATTCATCATGCGGCGCTTGGCGTGGCGCGCCTTGGGCCACGGATCGGGATGCAGCAGGTAGACGAAGCTTAGACTGCCGTCGGGGACGCGCCGAAGGACTGGCAGCGCATCACCCATGTGAAGGCGGATATTGGCAAGACGGCCATCGCGGATATGGGTGAGCGCCTGCGCCACCCCATTCACGAAGGGCTCGCAGCCGATAAAGCCGTGGTCGGGGAGCAGATCGGCGCGGTAGGCGAGATGCTCGCCGCCGCCAAAGCCGATCTCGAAATGCATCGTACGCTCTTCGCCGAACAGCCCCTGCGCTGTCAGCTCGCCCTCTTCGGGCACGCTGATCTGCGGCAGGAGAGTGTCGACCAGCTGCTGCTGTCCCTTCCTGAGCTTGTGCGTGCTCGACCGGCCGTAAAGCCGGTTCAAGGTGGTAGGATCGCCCTTCTTGTGCGCCGTCATGGCCGCGCCGCTAGCGCAGCGCCGACGGACCTGCAAGGGTTGCTACTCGACGACCTGGACGCGCGCCTGACGCACTTCTTCGGCCGGCGCGCCCCAATTGGCCTCGCTGGTCGAAACATGCGCCACGAGCCGCTGCGGACTCGGCAACCCGTCCATTTCCGGAAAGCGATAGATGTTCCTGAATCGCCCGTCCGACCTTCTGGACGAGGCTGCTTACGCTTTCGCAATTTATCTGATAGCCATCCTGACGATGGATGCTGCGAGTCTGTTTTTCGCGTTGATTCCAGCGATGTTTGCGTCTTTCGGGCTGGCGCTAGCCATCATTGCTGTCATCGAACCCGGGCACAAGGTCGCGCGCTGGGCGTCTGTCGCCTTCCTCCTTTCTGCAGTCGCCATCGCGCTCGATGTCTTCCGGCCGGTCGAGGACACCGGTCTCGGATATCTGGCGATTGTGCTGCACTTCCTTATCCTGATCATGTTGCTGCAGGCATTCCTGTCGCGTCATCGTCTGGCGATGAAGCCGCCCGCGTTCATCGCCGCATTGATCGGCATGATCAGCCTGTTTCCTAACGCGCCCTGGTGGCCCGACTTCACGGTCCGCCCGATTATCGTCCATCTCGTCGGCTTCATCATCATCGCTTGCGGGTTGCGATGCCTATGGGCCACGCGGAAGGACCAGTTGATCGACAGGCTGGTCATCGGATTGCTGATGGTCAGCGCAGCATCCTATCTGGCGCGCGCCGCACTCCCGCTCGTTTTGCCGATCACTCCCGATACCGTCGCTGACGGGCAACTCACCCAGCCATATGTGGTGTTCTCGCATATGATCGGCGCCATGGCGGGGCTGGCGTCGGGCTTCCTGCTGATGATTGCGATCGGTCTCGACGTCTTGCGCTGGCGGGGTGAAGAATCGCGCACGGATTACCTCACCGGACTAGGCAATCGCCGCAATTTGCAGCGCGCGATTGACGGACATGCCGCGGGCCTTCGGCAGATCAGCGATGTCATCGCGATCGATCTCGACCATTTCAAATCGGTCAACGATCGCTTCGGTCACGCAGCTGGCGATGCCTTGCTACGTGAAGTCGGTCGCATATTGCGTAAAGACTTTGCCAAATATGGCGATATCTGCCGGATCGGCGGCGAAGAATTCGTCCTGCTGATCTTGCCGGGCCGGGCACCGAACCCGATCAAGGTCGCACAGTCGATCGTCGCCAGCATTCGTGCCATCCGGCTGGACGAACTGCCGGCCGCTGTCGTGCCAACCGCCAGCGTCGGCCATGCCGCGCACGTCGACGGCGAAAACCTTGAGGCCACGCTGCGTCTCGCCGATGCGGCGGTCTACCGGGCCAAGGATAATGGCCGTGACCGCGTCGAGACCGTGCATCCGGAAGACATTCTTCCGATCGACATCGGATCTCAAAGCAGGAAAGCAGCTGCCGATTAACCGGCTATGGCAGCCTTCAGGTCCTCGGTCAGGTCGGTGCGTTCCCACGGGAAATAATCGCCGTCGGCGGTGCGTCCGAAATGGCCGTAGGCCGCGCTTTTCTCATAGATGGGCTTGTTGAGACCCAAATGCGTGCGGATCGCACGCGGGGTCAGACCGCCGAGCTTTTCGACCGAAAAGATTGCGGCTTCGAGCGCGTCATCACCCACCGTGCCGGTGCCATGCGTATCGACGTAAAGCGACAGCGGCTGGCTGACGCCGATGGCGTAGGCAAGCTGGATGGTGCAGCGCTTGGCCAGCCCCGCAGCGACGATGTTCTTGGCAAGGTAACGCGAGATGTACGCCGCCGAACGATCCACCTTGGTCGGATCCTTGCCCGAAAAGGCACCGCCGCCATGGGGCGCTGCGCCTCCATAAGTGTCGACGATGATCTTGCGTCCGGTAATGCCCGCATCGCCGTCAGGTCCGCCAATCACGAAGCTGCCTGTCGGGTTGATGTGATAGACCGTGTTGTCGGTGATGAGTCCTTCTGGGAGAACCTTGGCGACGATCGATTTCACGTAGGCGTTCAGCTCTTGTTGCTTGTCGCCCTCGTCATAGCCTTCAGCATGCTGAGTCGAGACCACGATGGCGGTCGCTTCGACCGGTTTGCCGTTTTCGTAGCGCAGCGTGACCTGGCTCTTGGCGTCAGGCTCGAGGAAGGGGGCGGCACCGCTATGGCGATCGTCGGCCATCGCCTCCAGAATCTTGTGCGAATAGTCGATCGCGGCGGGCATGAGGTCGGGGGTCTCGTCGCAAGCGAAGCCGAACATGATGCCCTGGTCACCCGCGCCTTCGTCCTTGTTGCCGCTGGCATCGACACCCTGCGCAATGTGCGCGCTCTGTGCGTGGAGGAAGTTTTCAAACGTCAGGTTGTCCCAATGGAAACCGTCCTGCTCATAGCCAATGCGCTTCACCGTGGCGCGAACCTTGTCTTCGATCTCACGCTGGATACCGGGCGCCCATTCGCCCTTGGGCGTCATCACGCCCTCGCCGCGAATTTCCCCGGCGAGGATGACGCGATTCGTTGTCACCATGGTTTCGCAGGCCACGCGCGCTTCGGGATCCTTGCCGATGAATAGATCGACGACGGCGTCGCTAATCTGGTCGGAAACTTTGTCCGGATGGCCTTCCGAAACGCTTTCGGACGTGAAGAGATAGGAGCTACGCATTGGTGCAAGACTTCTTTCTTGTGGGAAACTTTCGGGGGGCGGTCTAACGGGCGCGGCGGACAAGGGCAACGGCCATTAGTGCCAACGCCAGCAAGAGCGGGATCAGGTTGCGGCCATAGTCTGCGAAAACAGTGGTAGCAGCGGCTGCAGGGAGCACCGTGTCGATGGCCCCGGCTTGGCGCCACGGAATGCTGCCTCGTACCGCGCCCTTGCTGTCAATGACCGCGCTGATGCCCGTGGGTGTCGAACGAATGATGGGCAGACCCTCCTCGACGGCGCGCAGGCGCGCCTGGGCAAGATGCTGGGGCGGGCCCCAGGCACCGAACCAGGCGTCATTGGATGGGTTGAAGATGAATTCGGGGCGATTGTCCGGGTCGATAACCCGGCCCGGGAAAACGATTTCATAGCAGATCTGCACGCCCATCTTGCCGAAACCGGGCAGTTCGTAGGTCATCGGGCCGGGGCCTGCAGAAAAGTCGAAAGCGCCCGGCGCCAGGCGAGCCAGCCCGAATGGCTCGAGCAACCCGCGCATCGGCAGATATTCGCCCCAAGGGAGCAGATGCGCCTTGTCGTAGCGCGCCTCGATCTCGGCGTCACGGCCAAGGATAAAAACGCTGTTGGTAGCGGCGTCGACGGTCTGGCCATCGTCGGACTGAAGCGCGATACCGCCGGTAACGAGCCAGTCGCCGGGGTTGATCGGCTGGACCGCGCGGGCGCGTTCGAACCGGGTCGCGAAGTCGGCGATGGGGCGCTGATCGTCGAGCGGTCGCACGACCGCGGCCTCGGGCCAGAAAAGCAAGCGGGGGCTTTGCTGCCCTGTGCGGGAGAGCTCGTCGAGAATACGCGCCGCCTCGGCAGCAAAGCCCGGACGCCACTTGTCGGATTGGTCGATATTGGGCTGGACGATGGTGATGCGCGGCTGCTCACCCGATGTCGGGGCTGGCTGCGGTCCGGGGAAAAGCGCAAATGCCGCGACGACGCCAAGCATCATAAAGCTGCTCAATTGCTGGCGCTTGATCGCCAGCCAGATCGCACCCACCAGCAGCACCATCAGCATTGAAAGGCCATAAGTGCCGATTACCGAGGCGGCAGCCCGCCAAGGCGTGTCCACGAATGCCGCTCCAATGGGATTCCACGCGAATCCTGTAAGCATCGTGCCGCGCAGCCACTCGGTGATGACCCAGGCGCCCGCCAGCGCCAGTAAGGTGATAAGCGGCTTTTCGCGGCCAAGTTTCCACGCCAGCGCGGTGGCAATGGCAGGATAGACGGCAAGGTAGAAAGAAAGAATGGGGACAGCGGCCCAGCCGACCCATGCCGGCATCGCGGCCTGGTAGGTCCAGGCGGTGGCGATCCAGTTGAGACCCACAGTGAAATGACCCATGCCGAAGAGCCAGCCCAGCAAGCCGGCGCGTTTCGCCTTCGTGACCGGATCGAGCAGCCAGACCAGCAATAGCAGCGCCAACGGCATCATGGGCCACAGGCCGAGCGGCGCGAAAGCTGTCGCCGACAGGCTGCCTGCGACCAGCGCGACCAGGGCGCCGCGCTTACCCTCTCGCCATTGCGACGTTCGGCCCACTAACTACTCGGCCTCATCCATCGTCTCCTCGGGCGCATGAAGACGTATTCGGGTAACGCGGCGCTGCTCGGCAGAAACGCATTCGAGACGCCAGCCCGAGGGGTGACTTACGCTCTCGCCGGGCTCGAGGATGCGCTCGGCCAGCAGGAAGGCGAGCCCGCCGATGGTGTCGACATCGTCTTCTTCCCACACGAGCTTCTCGTCGACTTTCTCGATGATCTCTTCCATCTCGACGCGCGCATCGGCGTCCCAGATGCCGTCCGCAACCATGATGAGCTGCGGTTCGGAATCCATCTCGTCATGCTCGTCTTCGATCTCGCCGACGATCTCCTCGACGACATCCTCGATCGTGACGACCCCTTCAGTGCCGCCAAATTCATCGACGACAATGGCAAGATGCACGCGCTCGGCGCGCATTCGGCCGAGAATATCGATGACGCCCATCGATTCGGGAACGAAAAGCGGATCGCGCAGCATGTCCTCGAGGCCGCGGCTGGCGCTACCCAGCTTGGCTTTGAAAACGTCCTTGATGTGCAACATGCCGACAATGTCATCGAGACCATCGCCGGTGACGGGGAGGCGGCTATGCTCGGCCTCGGCGAATTCTTCGACCAGCTGTTCGAAGCTGATGTCCTTGTGGACTGACACGATCTCGCCGCGCGGGACGCAAATGTCGCCGGCGGTGCGGTCGCCGAAATGCAGTAGGTTGCGCAGCATCTGGCGCTCGTGGGGCGAAAGGTCGCCGACCCTGACCGGCTCGGCATCGGCCTCGTCGATTGCTTCCTCGATCTCTTCGCGCAGGCTTTTGTCGTCATCGCCGAGGAACAGCGAGCGCATGCCGCGCCATAATCGGTTGGGTTCGTCGGGGCGGCTGGCCATCAGGCGGCACTTTCAAGATAGGGATCGGCAATGCCGATACGGGCAAGGGCGCGGATTTCGCGCGTCTCCATGTCCTCGGCCGTCTCATCGTCCTGATGATCGTGACCGAGCAGGTGAAGCATGCCGTGCACCATGAGGTGACCGGCATGATGATCGAGCGGCAGCGCCTTTTCGGACGCCTCGCGGGCGCAAGTCTCGTAGGCCATGGCGATGTCGCCCAGCATTGCAGGCGGACCGTTTGCGGGAAGGTCGAAGTCGTCGAGCATCGGGAAACTCAGCACGTTGGTCGGCTTATCTTTCCCGCGCCACTGGACATTCAACGCGCGCACTGTCTCGTCGTCGGTCAGCGACAGGCTAACCTCGGCATTCGCCTGGGCAATATGCGGGTGTGCACTTTCCGCGATGGCGGCAGCAAAAGCGCGGGATGCGAGGTCGGCCCAGTGGCCGCTGCTACTGTCCCATTCCCCTTCGGAATCGAGCGCAATCTCTAGCGTCATGACGGCCCTTCATAAGCATCGACGATGCGTCCGACCAGAGGGTGGCGCACGACATCGGCGCCGGTGAAGCGCACCATCGCGATGCCGTCGACGCCCTCGAGCTTGGATACCGCATCGGCGAGACCGCTCATTCCCGGATCGGGCAGGTCGACCTGCTTGGGGTCGCCGCAGATGACCATGCGGCTGCGCATGCCGAATCGGGTGAGGAACATCTTCATCTGCGCGGGCGTGGTGTTCTGCGCCTCATCGAGGATGATGACAGCGTCATTCAGGGTGCGGCCGCGCATGAAGGCGATGGGGGCAATTTCGATCTCGCCAGAAGCGATGCGGCGTTCGACCTGTTCGGCGGGGAGCATGTCGTAGAGCGCGTCGTAGAGCGGACGGAGGTACGGATCGACCTTTTCCTTCATGTCGCCGGGCAGGAAGCCGAGCCGCTCGCCGGCTTCGACGGCGGGTCGCGACAGGATAAGGCGTTCGACGCTGCCGGTGATGAGCTGACTTACGGCTTGCGCGACGGCAAGATAGGTCTTGCCCGTGCCCGCGGGGCCGAGCGCGAAAATCATGTCCTGCTTGGCCAGCGCCTTCATGTAGGTGGTCTGCGTCGCAGAGCGCGGGGCGATCGTCTTCTTGCGCGTGCGGATCATCACCTTGGGAGGATCCGCGACCTCCTGGTTCACTATGCCGTCCAGTTGCGGCTGGCTGGCCATGCCGATCACGGCTTCGACCGCTTCTTCGTCGACGTCCTGCCCCTGGTCGAGACGCTGGTAGAGGCCGATCAATACTTCACGCGCACGCGCCGTATCTTCGGGATCGCCCTGGATCGCGACGCGATTGCCGCGCGCGGCGACCTTCACGTTGAGCCGGTCCTCGATGATGACGAGATGGCGATCGAACTCGCCGAACAGCGGTCCGAGCAGATAGGGCTGGTCGAACTCCAGCTCGAGTCTGGCGCCTTCTTCGATCACGGCAGCAGCATTTTTGGCCATCAGGCGGCGACTTTCTCTTTCACGCGGCCGCCCAGGCTGTTGGGCAGCGCCTGCACGATCTCGACATCGACCATGGCGCCGATAGGTGCGTCGGTCTCGACGAAAACGGATTGGAGCCAGGGCGATTTGCCGATCATCTGGCCGCTCCGTTTACCGGTGCGTTCAATGAGGATCGACAAGGTGTCGCCGACCTTTGAGCGGTTAAAATCGAGGCTGTGCGCGGAAATGCGGGATTGTAGGCGCTGTAGGCGCTCATCCATCACTGCGGGCTCGATCTGGTCCTCCATTTGCGCGGCGGGTGTGCCCGGACGCGGCGAATATTTGAACGAATAGGCCGAAGCGTATCGCACCGCATCGACGATAGCGAGCGTTTCTTCGAATTCGGCGTCGGTTTCGCCCGGAAAGCCGACGATGAAATCGCCGCTAACTGCCATGTCGGGGCGCGCTGCGCGGAAGCGCTCGATCAGCCTGAGATAGCTTTCGGCAGTATGATGCCTGTTCATGGCCTTGAGGATGCGGTCGCTGCCGGCCTGCACGGGCAGGTGCAGATAGGGCATGAGCTTATCTACTTCGCCGTGCGCAGCGATCAGACCTTCATCCATGTCGGCGGGGTGGCTGGTGGTGTAGCGGATGCGCTCCAGGCCATCGATCCTGGCAAGACGACGCACCAGCAGTTCAAGACCGCCGGTCTGGCCCTTCTCATTCTCGCCGCTCCATGCGGAGACGTTCTGGCCGAGCAGCGTGATTTCGCGCGCGCCGCGGTCGACGAGACTTTCCGCCTCGGCGACGATATCGGCCCACGGACGCGAGATTTCGGCGCCGCGGGTGTAGGGCACGACGCAGTAGGTGCAGAACTTGTCGCAGCCCTCTGCCACCGTCAGGAAGGCACTGGGTCCGACTTTCGAACGCGCGGGCATGGCGTCGAACTTGGAGATGGCAGGCATGTCGGTATCGACCGGCCGCTGGCCCTTTTCTGCTCCTTCGATCAGATCAGGCAGGCGGTGATAGGCTTGCGGGCCGACCACGATGTCTATTGCGTCCGAGCGACGCTGTGCTTCGCCGCCTTCGGCCTGCGCAACGCAGCCGGCCAGCGCGATCATCGGGCGCGTGCCATCGGTCTTCTTGAGGCGGCCGACATCGGAATAGGCCTTCTCCGCGGCTTTTTCGCGGATGTGGCAGGTGTTTAGGACGACGAGGTCGGCATCTTCGCCGTCTTTGGCCTCGGTCATTCCCTTGTCGCCGAGCAGTTCCGCCATGCGTTCGCCGTCATAAACGTTCATCTGGCAGCCGAAGCTCTTGATTCGAAAGCTTTTGGTCATGGCGCGGGGCTATAGTCGTTGGGCGCGCCCAAACCAAGCGCATCGGCAATTGCTGCGCTGGCGCGCGCGGCAAGCAGCTTGCGATTTTCTGACGGATCGAGCGGGTCGAGCATGCGGATGTCGACATGGATTGGCTGCCAGCGCGACAGTACACGCTTGAAATTGGCCAGTCCGCCTTCATCGCCGTGCCACGCCACGAAGGTCGCATCGTCGCGGTAATCGATAGCTACGGGCACGAGCTTCGCGCCTTCGGGAGCGGGAATGACCGCGCCGAATAATGCGGGCCGGAAACGCTTGAGGCTCTTGCCGTCATTGGTGGTGCCTTCAGGAAACACCGCGAGCGGCAGATAATGATCGAAACGGCGGCGGACGGCGGCGACCTGCTGCGCGATATCGCGGCGCGCCTGGCGGTCGACATAAAGCGTCTCGCGCTGGTCGGCGAGCCACTTTAGAAACGCGCTTTGCTTGACCTCGGCCTTGGAGACAAAGGCGCTGCCGAGCGTGCCGCCAAGGACCAGAATGTCCAGCCAACTGACATGATTTGCAACGATCAGCGTTTGCGGTGTCGGCGCGGGGCCGATGCGGTGGGCGCGGATGCCCATGATCCAGGCCGCCCATTTTAGAAAGAGCCGACCCACGGCACCGCGGCCGGTGACCGCTTTGAACAGGATGTGCGGGATGATGAGGAGCGCAAGGAGAACGGCCAGAAGGACCAGCCGAAATACGAGGAGGATCAATCGCCGTCCTTTTTGATCTTCACGCCATAAAGCTCCATGCGGTGATCGACGAGGCGATAGCCCAGCCGCTCGGCGATGACCTTCTGCAGCTCCTCGAGTTCGTCGTCGACGAATTCGATGACTTCGCCGTTCTCCACGTCGATGAGATGATCATGATGATCGTCGGTCGCCGCTTCATAGCGCGAACGCCCGTCACCAAATTCGTGGCGCTCGAGGATTCCCGCCTCTTCGAACAGGCGGACGGTGCGATAGACCGTGGCGATCGATATGTTGGGATCGACGCGCGAGGCGCGGCGGTGCAGCGCGTCGACATCGGGATGGTCGTCGGCTTCGCTCAGCACTTTCGCGATTGTGCGGCGCTGGTCGGTAATGCGCAGGCCCTTTTCGGCGCACAGCGCTTCGACATCGATAACTCGTTCGCTCATGTGGGTGGAGATATAGTCACACGCGCCATAAGAAAAGGGGCGAGCAACCATTTTTGCCCGCCCCTGATTATGTGAAATTGTCGATCTGGGTTATTTCTTCTTGCGGCCGCCGCGCTTTGCCTTGGTGCCGAGCCCGATTTTTTTGGCCAGCTGGCGGCGCTGTTCGGCATAGTTGGGCGCGACCATCGGATAGTCTGGCGACAGGCCCCATTTGGCGCGATATTCGTCCGGCGTCATGTTGTAGTGCGTCATCAAGTGACGCTTGAGCATTTTCAGCTTTTTCCCGTCCTCGAGGCAGACAATGTAATCGGGTTTAATCGACGAGCGGATGGATACGGCGGGTTCGGGCTTTTCCTCTTCTGCGGCAGCGCCATGCAGTTTCGAGAGGCTGTTATGCACGTTTTCAATGAGTTGCGGCACGTCGTTCACCGCGACCATGTTGTTCGAGACATGGGCCGCCACGATATCGGCCGTCAACGCGATCAGCGTATCGTCGATCATTGTTTCGTCTGTCATATGCTTGAGTCTTCCCGAGCCAATTGTTCATTGAATACTTACGTGCAAGGTACCTCGTAAGAGCAGAATAAGAAAAGCTCAAGTTGCCCGACGAAGAATTAAATATTCTTTACATATGTTAAAGCGTCGATGCGATCGCCCCCGTCGCCGCAATAATATCGGCGACGACGCCCCGCGACATGGAACCCGGCAGTTTCATAGAAGTGCGTGGCAGGGTTGCCATCACGCACTTCAAGGTGGAGGCGGCGCGCGCCGATTTCGCCGCACGCGTCGGCGAATTGATCGAGCAGCATGCGACCGATACCGCGGCCCTGCGCCGTGGGATCGACAGCAAGTAGCATGAGTTCGGCTTCATCGGAGATGGTGCGGTGGAGAGAAAAGCCAATCAGCGTGGCCCCCTCTTCGGCAAGCACGAGGCTGACGCCAAGCATCGGCAGGATGCCGGCGCATTGCGATCGGGTCCAGGCTTCGCCGTAGTGGGCATCGAACGCCCGTTCCATGACGACCATCACCGCATCGAGATCGTCATAACCGCCGCGGCGGAGCATGACATGATGCGGTGCCGTCGCCATCAGGCGGCCTTCGGCTTTGCATCGGGCGGGCGCCCGTAGAGCGGTTTGGGCGCAAGGCTGCGCAAGGGTTTGGGCAGGTGCATCGTATTGGCCGCATCGGGATATTGGTCCCACGCTTCGCCCGTATGGCGCGCATCGACCAATGTCTGCGCACCCGGCCCGACGACCGTCGCTGCATCGATCACGCGCGCCGCGGCGGGCGGGGCAAGACTTTGATGGTCTGCGACCGGCGCGAGTGGCTTGCAGGTGAATTGCTGAACGAAAAGTTCGCCGTGGCCGCCCTGCATCGCGGCGGCGACCTTGTCCGTTCCAACAGCTGCAGCTGCAAGCAAGGCGAGGCTGCTCATCCCGTACAACGGCACCGACCAACCGATCGACAGGCCCTGCGAAGCAGCGATGCCGACGCGGATGCCAGTGAAGCTACCGGGACCGACACCGACAATGATCTGAGTAGGCACATGGTCGCCCAAAAGTTCTTCGACCATGGGGACAAGTTTTTCGGCATGTCCGCGCCCGATCACTTCGTGCCGGCGCTCCACGAGCTGGCCATTGACGCCGAACAGCGCCGTCGAGCAGGCAGCAGTGGACGTGTCGATCGCGAGGATCATGCGTACTTCTCCAGTCCCCGAGTCGGGATTGGGACATAATTTGCAGAAAAGCGCAAGTTTTGGCGTTTAGACGGCCTCGACGGTTTCCACTTCTGGAACGTAATGTTTGACAAGGCTTTCGATGCCGTTCTTCAAGGTGATCGTGCTCGAGGGGCAGCCTGCACACGCGCCCTGCATGACAAGGTAGAGCTTGCCATCCTTGTAACCGCGATAGACGATGTCGCCGCCGTCCTGCGCCACTGCAGGGCGCACGCGGGTTTCAAGCAGTTCCTTGATCTGGTCGATAATCTCCGCGTCCTTGGGATCGTCCTCGAAATCGAGATCGTCAGCGATCGGCGGCGGCGCGACTTCAAAGTCGGCCTTGCCCGGTTTGAACAGCGGCGCGTCGGTGACGAAATGGTCGAGCAGGATTTCGAGCACCATCGGCTCGAGCACGCTCCATTCGACGCTGGGGGCGGCGCTGACAGAGACGAAATCACGCCCGAAATAGACGCCATCGACATTATGCGTTGCGAACAGCGCTTCAGCCAGCGGGCTGGCCTCGGCGGCTTCCCATGTCGGGAAATCGCGCCCGCCACTTTCCATGACGGTGCGGCCCGGCAGGAACTTCCGGGTCGAGGGATTGGGCGTCTGTTCGATATGGATCTGCATGGCACTCATGTGGGGTCGAGGCGAGGGGGATCAACCCTGGTGATCGTCCCAGCTATCGTCGATCATCTTGATGATGCCCGAGAAATCCTTGCGCTCGCCGCCAAGGTCGACGAACCGCGCGTAAAGCTCTTCGGCGGCAGACCCCATCGGCGTATAGGCCTCGGCATTGTCCGCGGCCTGCATGGCGAGGCGCAGATCCTTGAGCATCAGCGCAGCGGCGAACCCGCCTTCATAGTTGCGATCGGCGGGGGTTTCAGGCCCCACACCGGGTACAGGGCAGTAGCTCGTCATCGACCAGCTCTGGCCCGAGGCCTGCGAGCTGATGTCGTAGAAGGTCTGCGGATCGAGGCCGAGCGCTTCGGCGAGCGCGAAGGTTTCGCACGTGGCGACCATCGTTGCGCCAAGCAGCATGTTGTTGCAGATCTTGGCGGCCTGGCCGGCCCCTGCATCGCCCGCATGGATTACCGCCTTGCCCATCGCATCGAGAATGAGCTGGGCCTTGGCGAAGCCGTCTGCGCTGCCGCCGACCATGAAGGTCAGCGTGCCGGCATCGGCTGCCGCAATACCGCCTGAAACGGGCGCATCAACCATGGTCAGGCCTGCTTCGGCCGCCTTGCCCGCGACATCGCGCGCAGTGGCGACGTCGATGGTCGAGCAGTCGATGAGGATGGCGCTCTTGTCGGCGTTGGGGATGACGCTTTCGGCATAGACGGCAGCGACATGCTTGCCTGCAGGTAGCATGGTCACGACCGCGTCGGCGCCTTTGACTGCGGCGGCGGCATCGTCGGCGATGGCGCAGCCGTTTTTCTTGGCGCGATCGAGCGCGTCTGGCGACAGGTCGAAAGCGGTGACCTCATGTCCGGCCTTCACGAGGTTGGCGGCCATCCCGCCCCCCATATTGCCGAGGCCGATAAATGCTACTTTGGACATGATCGCTCTCCTTACTGGCCCTTCCACTCGCCCGGGCGTTTTTCCACGAAGGCCGTCATACCCTCTTTCTGGTCCTGCGTCCCGAACAGGCCATGGAAGAGGCGGCGTTCGAAGTTGATGCCTTCGGCCAGCGTCATTTCATAGGCGGCGTTGACCATTTCCTTGTTCGCCATGGCGGCGAGCGGGGCCATCGAGGCGATGGTCTCGGCGGTCTTCATGGCTTCATCGATCAGAACGTCGGCGGGGACCACCTTGGCGACGAGGCCGGAGCTTAAAGCTTCCTCAGCGCCCATCATTTCACCCGTCAGGCACATGTGCATGGCCTTGGCCTTGCCGATGGCAAGGGTGAGACGCTGCGAGCCGCCCATACCGGGGGTGACGCCCAGCTTGATTTCGGGCTGGCCGAACTTGGCGGTGTCGGCAGCGATGATGAAGTCGGCCATCATGGTGACTTCGCAGCCACCGCCCAGCGCATAGCCCGCGACCGCGGCGATCCACGGCTTGCGGGTCGCGGTGACCTTTTCCCAGTCTTTGAAGAAGTCCGACTTGTACATGTCGGCAAAAGACTGGTCCTGCATTTCCTTGATGTCGGCGCCGGCAGCAAAGGCCTTTTCGGAGCCGGTGAGGACGAGGCAGCGCTGGCTTTCGTCGGCGTCATAGGCGGCGAAGACTTCGATCAATTCCCCCAGCACCTGGCTGTTGAGCGCATTTAGCGCCTTGGGGCGGTTCAAGGTGACGAGGGTGACGGCACCCTTCTTCTCGACGATGACGGTTTCATAGCTCATGCGGGTTTGCTCCTAGCTTTCGAGCGGGATCCAGCGCTCATCCTCGGGCAGCGGCTCGAAGAAGGCGTCGACTTCTTCATCGCTAATGTCTGCCGGATCGGATGGTTGCCATTTGGGATCGCCGGTCTTGTCGATCAGCAGCGCGCGTACGCCCTCGGCGAAGTCGGGGTGATAGATGAGGCGCACCATGATGCCGTATTCCATCTCCATCTCGTCGACGAAATGGAGCTGTTTGGGGCTTTCGGTCAGCAGCTTGAGGCTGACCTTGCAGGCCATGGGCGATTTGGCGCGAAGCGTCTTGGCTTCCTGTTCGGCCCACGTATCGCCCTCGGCAGCGCCTGCATCGAGGGCAGTCAAAATCTCTTCGAGCCGATCGGAGGCGAAATAGTGATTGATCTTGTCGAGGTTCGACATGATCCGTGCTTCCGGTGGATCGGGCTCGGCATGTTCATCGAGGATGGCCTGCACCCGATAGGGGTCGGCCATGATCGCCTGCTTGACCTCCTCGAGGCGTTCGGACGGAATATAATGGGTGGCGAGGCGTAGCGCCTTGCATTCCGCGCCATCGAGGCGGGCGCCGGTAAGCGCGAGGAACTGGGCAAGGCGGCCGCGCAGGCGCGACAGGTAACGCCCGCCGCCCACGTCGGGGAAAATCCCGATCGTGGTCTCGGGCATGGCGAAGACGGTATTCTCGGTCGCGACGCGATAACGGCACGGGCAGGCAATGCCGACTCCCCCGCCCATCGTGATGCCGTCCATGAAGGCGACGCCGGGCTTGCGATAGGTATATTCAAGATGGTTGAGCCGATATTCATCGGCGAAGAAGGCGCGCGCAGCGCGGCCTTGGCCTTCGACCGACTTGACGATGCTGACGACATCGCCGCCGGCGCAAAAACCGCGGCCTTCGGCGTGGTCGATCAGAATGATGCGTACGTCCGGATCTTCGTGCCATTCTTCCAAGGCAGCGGTCATGTCGAGACACATGTCGCGCGTCAGCGCGTGGATGGCCTTGGGGCGATTGAGGCGAAGACGGCCAGCCGCGCCTTCCTTGTACGTGATCACGTCTTGTGCTGTCATAACTTCCATCAGGGCATCATTGCGTAACGACCGGGGGCGGGCTCGATGCCGTCCGCGATCCTGCGGGCTGCGACTTTCTTGCCGCTGCCATTCTGGTCGAGCCATTCGGTCCAGTAGGGCCACCAACTGCCTTCATGCTGCTTGGCCTTTTCAAGCCAGGCCTCGGCGCTTTCGGGAAGCTTTTTACCGCCGGTCCAATAGCCGTGCTTGTTCCGATGCGGCGGGTTGATGACGCCGGCATTGTGGCCCGAGCCGCCGAGGATGAATTCGGCGCCGATGTCGCGCGCGCCGCGATAGACGGCGTCCCATGCGGAGACGTGATCGTCCTTCAAGGCGATGACCATCATCGGGGTCGTGATCTTGGGCAAATCGATGGCGACACCGCCGATCTCGAAGCCTGCCGGTTCGGCGAGTTTGTTGTCGTGCAGGAGGTCGCGATTATAGCTTTTGAGGAAGGCGGCGGGGATGCGCGCGCCGTCTTCGAACCAGTAGAGCAGGTCGCTCGGCGGGGCCGGCTTGTCCAATAGGTAATGGTTGATGACGCTCGACCAGATGAGGTCGTTGGCGCGCATCGCGGCGAACAGGCGCTGGAGTTCCAGGCTGTCGATGAAGCCCTGTCCCTCGAGATGATCTTCGAGCGCGTCCAAGTGGCCTTCATGGACGAAGGCCGACCAGTCGCGCATGTCCGAGAAATCGACGAGGCTGCCGATCAGGGTCGCGCTGTTTACAAGGTCTGCGCGTTTCTCGGCGGCGAGATAGGCGAGCGCGATGGCGACCAGCGTCCCGCCAAGGCAGAAGCTGAAAAGGTCGGCGCTCTCGCCGGTACGTTTCTTCACGGTCTCGGCAGCGGTGACGATGCCGTCGAGGACATAATCTTCGACGCCCTTGTCCGCGAGTTCTTCGCCGGGATTGACCCAGCTGATGACGAAGACGGTTCGGCCCTGCTCGACCAGCCATTTGACGAAAGACTGCGAGGGATCGAGGTCGATCATGTAATAGCGGTTCACCAGCGGCGGGACATAGAGCAGGGGCTCGGCGGCAACCTTCTCGGTCGTCGGCGCATACTGGATCAGCTGGAACAGTGCGTTCTCGAACACGATTTCGCCCGGGGTGGCGGCGATGGTCTTGCCCTTTTCGAACGCGCCCGGATCACTGCGACGCTGGACGATACCGTCACCGGAGAGCGCATCCTCAAGGAAATTGGCAAAACCGCCGACAAGGTTGGCGCCGCTCGTCTCGATCGTGCGCTGGACAACATCGGGGTTGGTCATCGCGTAGTTGGCGGGCGAGACGGCGTTGAGATATTGATCGAGCAGGAAACGGCTCATTGCCTGCGCTTTCTCATCGCCATCAGCGAGGCCGACGACATCGCGCATTTGTTCGGATGCCAGCAGATACGCATCGCGCAGCGCGCGGTAATAGCGATCATCTTGCCAGTCGCTTTTGCGGAACCGGCGATCGCGCGGAGCCTGGCCGGGCTCGTTGGACAGCGTTTTCTGCCAGAATTCACCCCATTGCTGCGCGGCATTCATCTGGATCGCCATGAGATCGGCGGGTCGCGCGGCGAGGCTCATCGCCATCTTGCCGCTGGCTTCGGCGATGGCGAACGGATCGAAGGGCAGGGTATGGCGCTTTAAGCCTGCCTGCGTCATCATGGCTTCCGCCGCGGCCGCCATCTGGCGCGCGATATCGGTCATCGAATCGTTCATGATCGCTATTGCCTGAGCATTTCGCGGCTGACGATCAGCCGCATGACCTGGTTGGTGCCTTCGAGGATCGAGTGGACGCGAAGGTCGCGCCAGAAGCGCTCGATCGGGTAATCCTGCAGGTAGCCATAGCCGCCGTGCAGTTGCAGCGCGCGGTCGACGACCGACGAGCCCGTGTCGGTGGCCAGACGCTTGGCCATGGCGGCGAATTTTGTCTTGTCGGGCGCATTTTCGGTCACCTTCACGGCAGCCGCGTAGAGCAACGTACGCGCTGCCTGCAATTCGGTTTCCATATCGGCCAGCATGAACTGAGTGTTTTGAAAATCGGCGATCGCCTTGCCGAACTGGTGGCGTTCCTTAGTGTAGTTGATAGCTTCGTCGAGGCACCGCTGTGCCCCGCCGAGCGAACAGGCGCCGATGTTGAGCCGACCGCCGTCCAATCCCATCATCGCCATGCGAAAGCCTTCGCCTTCGCCGCCGAGACGGTTGGAAACAGGCACGCGCACATTGTCTAAATTGACCTGCGCGGTGGGCTGCGAATGCCAGCCGAGCTTCTTCTCGTTGGCGCCGAAGCTGACGCCTTCCATGTCCTTTTCGATGACCAGCGCGGTAATGCCCTTGGGGCCCGGCTCGCCGGTGCGGGTCATGACGATATAGATTTCGTTTTCGCCGCCGCCCGAAATGAAGGCTTTGGAGCCCGACACGACATAATGATCGCCGTCGAGAACCGCCTTGGTCTTGAGCGCGGAAGCGTCCGAGCCGCTCGACGGTTCGGTGAGGCAATAGCTCGCCATCTTTTCCATCGGGATCAGGCTGGGAAGATATTTTTCCTTGAGCGCATCGTCGCCAAAGCGGTCGATCATCCAGGCGCACATGTTGTGGATCGAGATGAAAGCGCTGGTCGAAGGGCAGCCATAGGCCATGGCTTCCATGATGAGCGCGGCTTCGAGGCGGCCAAGGCCGATCCCGCCCGATTCCTCGGACACGTAAATGGCACCAAAGCCGAGTTCGGCGGCCTGCCGGATCGTGTCGACGGGGAAGATATGCTTCTCGTCCCATTCGGCGGCATGCGGGGTGATTTCGTCGGCGGTGAATTTCTGCGCCATTTCGAAGATCTGGCGCTGGTCGTCGGTAAGGTCGAATTGGGTCATGGCCGCGCCCCTAGCATTGCCTCACAGCGAGGGAAATAGGGTCTAGGAACAGGGCAGGTAGATCGTTCGGTAGGAATGCTCGTTCGGCCAGCGGATAAGACTGCCCTCATCAAAGTCGATGCGCTCTTCGGCACCATCGGGCGCGGTGAAACGGAAGCTGTCATCGTCGATGATCTCGGCCAGCGTATGGAGGTCGCCGCGATAGGCGAAGCCGACATCGGTGACTTCGATCATCTCGCCCATATAAAGATTGTCGGGACTGCAGTCGGCGGCGCTGACCCCGTAAGCACCGACATGTGCCGCAAGCGCCGAACGGTCGGTGAGGTCGTGCATTCCCTCGACACGTGTCAGTTCGGGCGCAGGACCGTCTTCCTGGCCGACGGGCTCACCGCATGCGGCTACAACGAGGCAGAAAATCAGGAAACTACGCATTAAGCTGGGCCTCGGCTTCTATCTCTACGCGCCATTCGGGACGCAGCAGCGCAGCGACCACGACCATGGTGGCAGCAGGCTTGGCGTCAGCAAAAAACTCGGCATGCACCTGCCCGATCGCATCGCCATCGGCGGGATCAGTGATGTACATGCGCGTACGCACGACATCGGCAGCGCTGCCGCCCAGTTCGCGGATTGCCTTCATCGCGATCTCAAAGCACCGGCGCGTCTGCGCTGCCGCATCGCCGGGCGTAGAAGAGCCATCCTCCTCGACCGGACCCGTGCCCGCGACGAGGATGCGATTGCTTTTGCGAACGGCGCGGCTGAAGCCGTATTTTGCCTCGTAGGGGGAGGTGCCTTGGGTGCGCTTAATCGGCATCCTTGATCACCCTCTCTTCGCCGCCGGGCGTCGTTTCGAGGCCTGTGAACTCGCTCGGCGGCAAGGTGGCTGCAAGGGCGTGGATCATTGCATCGGTACCGCAAAGCCATCGTTGTGGCTGGTGAGGAAGCTGCGCAGCTGCGGAGCGAGGTCGCTGCCGCCGTCATATCCGTGGCGGCGGCTATAGGTGGCCCATTCCACGTCTGTGCCCGCTGCATTATGCTCGGCATAGGTCGCCCAGGTGGTGTGCATGCCGATGGTCATCACGTCATAGTCCGAACCCAGATTGCCCGCCCAGATGAAGTTCTGGCGCATGCCGATATCGGCAAATATCGCATTTTCGCGGATGCGGCTGTCCAAGAGTACATCCTTCATGCCAGCGCGCGCCTTGAACATCTCGAGGTGGAACAGGCCGGTCTCGGCCGCTGTCGATTGCATCAAGCCATGGGAGGGGCCGTTGGCGAACCAGTCGCTTTCGAAGTCGGCATGCTCGGCAATCGCCCGGCGCCAGGCGGGGTCGTCACAGTCGTTGGCGAAATATGCTTGGAAGCTGTCATAGGGCTGGAGCAGCATGAAGTCCCATTGGTCGCCCTGGCTATGGCGGATACGAAAGGGGATCGTGCAGCCATCCTCGCCGATGCTACCTTGCTCGCCGAGCGCCTCGATCTTGGCGCGCATCGCGACCCACTGGCCGGGCGCGGCGCGCAGCATGGTGATGCGGTAGGGGTCGGTCGGTTCGTGCGGCTGCGGCTGGGCGGCAGCCGGTGCGGCAATGGCCAGCAGTGCGGCAGCGATTGATGGCAGTCTCATAGCGTCCCCCTTTTTGGGAGAACGCTATGAGTCCGTCTTCAGCGTGTCCAGACAGGATGGCGCGGCGGCGCCGCGATTTAACCGTTCCCCGCCCCGATCGGTCTCGGTGAGACCAGTCGGTGGTTCGCGAAAAAGCCGTCCCCCGGACGGCTTTTGTCGCTCAACCCATGGTCGGAATGACAAACGCTTCCTTGTGATCGCCCGCCGCCGAGCCATCGGGCCAGCGCTGGGTGACCTTCTTGGCCTTGGTCCAGAAGCGGATGCCGTCGGGGCCGTGCTGGTCGATGTCGCCGAAGCCCGAGCGCTTCCAGCCGCCAAAGGTGTGGTAGCTCACCGGCACGGGGATCGGCACGTTGACGCCGACCATGCCGACATTGACGCGCGCCGCGAATTCGCGGGCGGCGTGACCATTGCGGGTAAAGATGGCGACGCCGTTGCCATACTGGTGATCGCTCGGCAGGCGCACGGCTTCATCGAAATCGGCGGCGCGCACCATCTGTAGAACGGGGCCGAAAATCTCTTCCTTGTAGCTTTCAAAGTCGGGCTTCACGTGGTCGAACAGCGTCGGGCCGACGAACCAGCCATCGGTACCCTGCAGTTCAAGGCCGCGCCCGTCGATGACGAGCTCGCCGCCTTCTTCGGCGCACTTGGCGATCCAGTTTTCGACCGTCTGCTTGTGCTGTTCGGTGACGACCGGGCCGTAATGCGCGTCGGGATCGGTCGAGACGCCGACCTGCAGGCCGTTGATCGCGGGAATCAGCTTTTCGCGCAGGCGTTCTGCGGTGTCTTCGCCCACGGGAACGACAACCGGGAGCGCCATGCAGCGCTCGCCCGCCGAGCCAAAAGCCGCGCCGGTAAGGTCGTTGACGACCTGGTCGAGATCTGCATCGGGCAGGACGACGCCATGGTTCTTGGCGCCGCCAAAGGCCTGGACGCGCTTCCCGTTCGCCGTGCCGCCCGAATAGATATATTCGGCAATGGCGCTCGAGCCGACGAAGCTGATGCCCTTGATGTCGGGATGTTCGATGATGGCATCGACCATTTCCTTGTCGCCATGGACGACATTGAGGATGCCGTCGGGCAGGCCCGCTTCCTTCATCAGTTCGGCAAGCCGCATCGGGACGCTGGGATCTTTTTCGCTGGGCTTGAGGATGAAGGCGTTGCCGACCGCGATGGCGGGGCCGAACATCCACATCGGGATCATGGCGGGGAAGTTGAACGGCGTGATGCCCGCGCCGATGCCGAGCGGCTGGCGCATCGAATAGACGTCGATACCGGGGCCCGCGCCCTGCGTATATTCGCCCTTCAAAAGATGCGGAATGCCGCAGCAGAATTCGATGACGTCGAGCCCGCGCTGCACATCGCCCTTGGCGTCGGCGATGACCTTGCCGTGCTCGCTCGAGAGCAATTCGGCGAGCTCGTCCATATGCGCCTCGACGAGTTCCTTGAATTTGAAGAAAACGCGCGCGCGCTTTTGCGGGTTGGTCGCCGCCCAGGCGGGCTGGGCCGCTTTTGCAGCATCGACGGCCTTATTCAGCAAATCGGCATCGCCCAAGCCGACTTCGGCCTGCTGCTTGCCTTCGGACGGGTTCCAGATCGGATGCTGGCGGGACGAGCCGCCGACGTGGCTGCCATTGATGAAATGGTCGATGCTGCGCATTGGAAATGACACTCCTAGTTTCGATTTTCGGCCTTCCCCTAGCCAACGAACGAGCAACATGCCAGTTCAAGCGCAAAGGAGATTTGCCCATGCGTTCCATGTTCCTCGCCGCTTCGCTTCTTACCGCGCCCGCTATCGCTGCCGATCATCACGGTGACGGTCATATGCAGCACAACGAGCACGCCATGCATGCCGAGCGCGATGCGGCGCTGCTTGCCCTGTCCGAGGACGTGAGCGAGGAGCGGCTGCGCGCCGATATCGATACGCTGGTGGGCTTCGGCACGCGCCATACCCTGTCGAGCCAGACCGATCCGGAGCGCGGTATCGGTGCGGCGGTGCGCTGGGCCGAAGCTACGTTTGCGGAGATGGGGCTGGAGGCAAGCCAGGTCTGCGACGTGGTGACCGGTGACCGCATCCCCCAGCCCACGCGCGTGTGCAGCGCGATCGGTATCCAGCGCGGTACCGAACGACCCAACGACGTGATCATCATGACCGCGCATATCGACAGCCGCGTAAGCGATGCGATGAACTACACCGACGATGCGCCGGGCGCCAACGATGATGGGTCGGGCACGGTGGCGGTGATCGAGACGGCGCGGTTGCTCAGCCCGAAAGCCTTCGACGCGACCATCGTCTATGCGACGTTGGCAGGCGAGGAGCAGGGCCTGTTCGGCGCCAAGATCCTCGCCGCTTACGCCAAGGCACAAGGCTGGAACGTGATCGCCAATCTCAACAATGACGTGATCGGCAATAGCTGTGGTTCTGACGGGCATTGCGATGCCGACCATGTGCGCGTGTTTTCCGAAGGGCCGCGCACCGATGGCTATGGTGACGAACTCGCCGCACAGCAGCGGCGGCGCGGCGGCGAGAATGACGCGCCGAGCCGTAATCTTGGGCGCTATATCGACACGCTCGCCGATCGCTTGCCCCAAATCGGGCTGGACGTGCGCCCGATCTGGCGGACCGATCGCTGGGGCCGCGGGGGTGACCATATCGAGTTCCTCAATGCCGGCTATCCCGCGATCCGCTTTGCCGTCGCGGTCGAAGATTACGATCACCAGCACCAGGATCTGCGCGTCGAAAATGGCGTGACCTATGGTGATACTGCGGACGAAATGGACTTTGCCTATCTTGCGAAGGTGACGCGCCTCAATATCGCCGCGCTGGCCGAACTGGCGAGTGCACCGCCGCCGCCGACCGATGTGCGCGCCGCAGGAGCCGTGCAGACATCGACCACATTACGCTGGCAGCCGGTCACCGGCGCCGATCATTATCGCATCGCCTGGCGGCGTACCGATGCGTCGAATTGGGAGGGTGACCATCGCCGCGCCGGTCCCGATGCATGCACGGCGGAAGGCTGCGAATATGTGCTCGAAGGTATTCGTGTCGACGACTGGATCTTCGGCGTCGCGTCGGTCTCCGACGGGGGGCATCACAGCCCCGTAGTCAGTGCAGTGCCCGGCGGCGACTGGGCCCCACTAGCCAGAGATTAAGTGGGTAACGGCGTTAAGTGGATTGCTGTGAATAGGCGTTAAACTGGTCGCCTTTCCGACTCTGTGACGTAAAACTGCGGTTTTATTGCGTCCCTGACGCAACGCTTTTGCAAAACTGCCACAATGTCTCGATTAGAGACTCGAAAGCGGTTGACCATTGCCCGTCCCATCGGAACCGTGGGTGCGCTCACACACACCTGGGGAAGGGAATTACATGATTGGTAAACTGACTCTGCTCGCCACTGCGGCGGGCGTCATGACGGTTGCAAGCGCGGCACCTGCTGCAGCTGCACCCAAATATATCGCAAACCAATATATCTGCACATTCGATAGCGGCGTTGCTGCTGCAGACGTCGATCGTCGGTCGTCGCGCGCCGTCGCTGCACTGGGCGGCACGAAGCTGCACACCTACAAGCGCGCCGTGAAGGGCTTTGCCGTGCGGACGCCGAATTCGAATGCGAACCCGCGCGCTTTCCTCAACAAGAATGGTTTCGCTGTCGAAAATTGCGAACAGGACCAGGTCGCCACGTTGGATTTCCCAGTGAAGGGCAAGGCGCCGAAGAAGGATAATCCGGGCCGGGGCAAGAAGCCGCCCAAGGATGATCCGACGCCGACGCCGACGCCGACGCCGGGAACCGCTCCGACGAGCCCGAGCGAATCCGCACCTTGGGGGATCACGCGCGTCAACGGCGGCGTTTCGGGTGCCAGCGGAACGGCCTGGGTGCTCGACACCGGCATTGCCGATCACTGGGACCTCAACGTCGACTATTCGCGCGGTTTCACCGCGTTCAATGATGACGCCAAGGATCGCAACGGCCACGGCACCCACGTCGCGGGCACGATCGCGGCAATCGACAATGAACTCGGCGTGATCGGCGTTGCCGCTGGTGCTACCGTCGTCCCGGTAAAGGTGCTTTCTGATAGCGGTTCGGGCAGCTATTCCGGCGTGATTGCCGGTATCGATCACGTCGCGGCGAATGGCCAGGCTGGCGATGTCGCTAACATGAGCCTGGGTGGCGGTTATTCCGCGACGCTCAACCAAGCGGTGGAGAATGCCTCGTCGGTGGTGAAGTTCGCGCTCGCCGCGGGCAATGAATCGACCGATGCCAACACCAAGAGCCCGGCTAGCGCCAACGGCCCGAACGTCTACACGGTGAGCTCGTTCGCCAATGGCGATAACTGGTCGAGCTTCTCCAACTACGGCAACCCGCCGGTCGATTATGCCGAGCCCGGCTCCTCGATCCGTTCGACGGTTCCGGGCAGCGTTGTGGACGGCAAGGACAATGCCTATGCGACCTATTCGGGCACCTCGATGGCCGCGCCGCACCTTGCGGGCCTGCTGCTCCTGGGCAACGTGCGCACCGACGGCACGGTCAACGGCGATCCGGACGGCAACCCCGATCCGATCGGCGTCAACTAGACCGCTTCTTCAAAAAGCTGAAGCAACAAAGGGTCGGCGTTCGCGCCGGCCCTTTTCCTTTGCCGTGTTCGCAAGTGCAGCGACGCATTTCCACGGCGTTTTTGTGTCGAAAATGTCACCGAGTGCGAAATCTGGCTGCCCTACGATTTTTCTCATCACCCAAGCTTGACGAACTATTCGAATGCCGAAACGCTCATCGTTCTCAAGTCACACGAGTGAGGGGAAGTTCATTGTATAAGATGTTGATGTTGGCCGCCAGCGTATCGGCAGTTGCGGTTGCCGCTCCGGCAGTCGCTGCGCCCAAAGCGATCCCGGGTCAGTTTATCTGCCAGTTTGACGACAGCGTTTCGGCTCTAGAGGTCGATCGTCGTTCGGATCGTGCCGTTGCCGCCCTGGGGGGCAAGAAGCTGCACGCCTACAAGCACACCATTCGTGGCTTCGCGGTAAAGTTGCCCAATGAAAATGCCAATCCGCAAGCAATGCTTAAGCGCAACGGCTTCTCGGTCGAAAGCTGCGAGCAGGACCAGCTCGCGACGCTGAACTTCCCCGTCAAGGCAAAAGCTCCGCCTCCGGGCAAGGGCAAGAATGGTGGTGGTGACACCACGCCGCCGCCGCAGGAAACGCCGTGGGGTATCACGCGCGTTGGCGGTGGTGCGACTTACGCGGGCAATAATGTCGCTTATGTTCTCGATACGGGCGTCGACTTCGACCACGAAGACCTCAATGTCGATGTCGCTGGTTCGGTCAGCTTCGTGAAGGGCGATGCCGACGATTATAATGGTCACGGCACGCACGTTGCCGGTACCATCGCTGCGGTAGACAACGATCGCGGTGTGATCGGTGTTGCTGCAGGCGCGACCGTCGTTTCGGTTCGCGTGCTCGACCGCCGTGGTTCGGGTAGCTATTCGGGCATCATCGCGGGTGTCGACTGGGTCGGCGCAAACGGTTCGAACGGCGATGTGGCCAATCTCAGCCTCGGCGGCGGCAGGTCCGATGCGCTGAACGATGCGGTGGTTGCTGCTGCTGCTGGCGGCATCAAATTCGTTCTCGCGGCCGGCAACGAGTCGACCGATGCGAACACGAAGAGCCCGGCAAGCGCGAACGGCGCGAACGTGTACACGATCGCCTCGAGCACGAGCAGCGACGGCTTTTCGTCCTTCTCGAACTACGGACAGCCGCCAATCGATTATATCGAGCCTGGTTCGTCGATCCTTTCGGCGTACAAAAATGGCGGTTACGCAACGCTATCGGGGACTTCGATGGCCGCACCGCACGCCGCCGGGCTGCTGCTGTGGGGTAACATCAGCAATGGTGGCAGCATCACCGGCCCGGACGGTGACAGCTACACGGTCGGCGTCCGCTAAGGTTTGACCGACACCACGGGAAAGGGGCCGGCGTCCGCGCTGGCCCTTTTCTTTGCGCTTTGGATTGAACGAACGGCGGCTTCACTCATTATTGCTTCATGGCACGCAAAGAGGAAGGGCTGCCGAGCCCGCAACAGATTCTGGATTTCATCGAGCGCTCCGATAGCAAGGTCGGGAAACGCGAGATCGCGAAGGAATTTGGGCTCAAGGGGCAGGAGAAGATCGGCCTCAAGCGCCTGCTCAAGGACATGGCGGATGAAGGGCTGATCGATCACTCGCCCGGCCGCGCATTTCACAAGATGGGCGGCGTCCCGCGGGTCACCGTACTGCGCGTCATCTCGACCGACGATGGCGAGGTGTGGGCGGAACCTGAACAATGGTCGGCCGAAACGCCCACGCCCAAATTGCGGGTGCTGGAACGCGGGCGGCGCTCGGCGCTGGCGGTCAACGACCGAGTGCTGGTGCGGACTGAAGAACGCGGCAAGGGCCACGTCGCACATGTCATGAAGAAGCTGGCGCGCTCGGCAGAAATGCTGATGGGCGTCGTGCGCCAGGAAGGAAGTCGCTATTTCCTGGCGCCGATCGACAAAAAGCAGCGTACGCACTTCCTGCTGCGCGATCTGAACGGCGCGGAAGTCGGCGACCTCGTCCTTGCCGAACCGGCCAGCAAGGGGCGCAATCCGGCCGCCAATGTCGATGCGGTGCTGGGCGATCCGTTCGCGCCCAAGAGCTTCAGCCTGATTGCGATCCACAAATATGGCATTCGCGACCGCTTTCCCGACAGGGTCATCAAGGAAGCCGAAAAGGTCGCCAAGCTCGACCTTGGTGACGATCGCGAGGATCTTACGCACTTGCCCATCGTCGCGATCGATCCGGAGGACGCGCGCGATCATGACGATGCAATCTGGGCGGAGCATGACGAAGCGCCGGATAATGCCGGTGGTTACAAGGCGGTCGTGGCGATCGCGGACGTCAGTTTCTACGTCCGGCCCGGCAGCGAACTCGATCGCGAGGCGCGCAAGCGCGGCAACAGCGTTTACTTTCCTGATCGCGTTGTTCCCATGCTGCCCGAGGAATTGTCGGCGGGGATATGTTCGCTGAAGGAGGGCGTCGATCGCGCGGCGATGGCCTGCCACCTGCAGATCGACAGCGGCGGCAATCTCAAAAGCTTTCGCTTTACCCGCGCCAAGGTGCGGCTGGCAGCCAATATCGCCTATGAAGATGCGCAGGCCGCGATCGATGGTGAAAAGGACCGCGTCGATCCCGAACTGGTCGAAACGGCGCTCAAACCCTTGTGGGATTGCTGGAAGGTGTTGTTGGCCGCGCGTGAAAGCCGCGAACCGCTCGATCTCGACCTGCCCGAACGCCGCGTCCAGCTCGACGAAAAAGGCCGCATCATGTCAGTTGCGCCGCGAGAGCGACTGGACGCGCACCGGCTCGTCGAAGATTACATGATTGCCGCCAATGTGGCTGCCGCCAAGGCGCTGGAAAAGAAAAAGGCACCGGTCATGTACCGGATCCATGAGGTGCCGGACCGCGAAAAGCTTAGCGGCCTCAAGGACTATCTTGCCAGCCTCGATATTCCCTTCACGCTCGGCCAGGTAATCCGGCCGTCGACATTTAATGCGGTGATCGAGCGCACTCCGGAGGATTCGCGCGAAGAAGTGATGATCCAGATCCTCAGGAGTCAGATGCAAGCGCGCTATGGCGGCGAACCGCTGGGACATTTCGGCCTGGCGCTGGGCAGCTATGCGCACTTCACTTCGCCCATCCGCCGCTACGCCGACTTGATCGTCCACCGTTCGCTGGTCAACGTCTACAAGCTGGGGCCGGGCGGACTACCCGCCGAAGACGCCAACGAGATCGAAGCTGTCGGCGAACTCATCTCAGGGCTCGAGCGGCGCGCGATGGAGGCCGAGCGCGATACGATCGACCGTTATGTCGCGGCTTACCTGGCCGACCAGGTCGGACAAATCGTGCGCGCCAAGATTACCGGCGTGCAGCCCTTCGGCTTTTTCGCGACGGTCGAGGATCTGGGTGGCGACGGGCTCGTCCTCGCCAAGACGCTGGGCCGCGAATATTTCCGCTACGACGAGAAGACGCAGGCACTGATCGGCGACGATAGCGGCGACACCTACAAGCCCGGCATGAAGCTCGAGCTCAAATTGGTCGAGGCCGATCCGGTCTCAGGCGCGCTACGCTTCGAACTTCCCGAAGGCAGCTATGGCGGTGATGCCAATGACCGCGGCCATCGCGGCAGGCCAAAAGGCAAGGGCGGCAAAGCCGGCAATGCCGGTAACCGCGGCGGCAAGAAGCGGCGTGACCGCGGCAAGCCCAAGCCCAAGCCCAAGGGTGGACCTAAGGGCAGGGCGCGCAACAAGTGAGGTAATCGTCCGTTGGCGGAGGTAAGATCCTAGACATACCAACGGAGTTTTCAATGTCCCTTCCCAAGATCGCCTTCATCAATGGATCGATCCGCAAAGCCAGTTTCAACCGGCGTATCGGCAAGGCTATAACCAGCATGGTCGAAGATCGCCTGACGATCCACGAAGTCCCGATCGCCGACCTTCCTCTCTACAATCCCGATATCGACAATGACGACGAACGCCCGGAAGCATGGGCGATTTTCCGCGGTGCGATCGAGAATACCGATGGCGTGCTATTCTCCAGCCCGGAATGGAATCGGTCGATCACCGGCGCGCTCAAGAATGCCATCGACATCGGTTCGCGTCCGTACGGAAAAGGCGTCCTCATCGGGAAGCCCACTGCTGTGTTCTCAGCAACGCCCGGATCAACCGGGGCGCTGGGCGGTACGCTTGCCATCCTGCCATGTTTCAAAACGCTCGACATGCCCGACATGGGACAGCCCGAAGCCTATTATGGCGGCGTCAATGACGACAAGATCGATATGGACGGCACCATCAATGACAAAGGCCTCAAGCGCGAAGTCGAGAAGTTTGCCAAGGCCTTCGCCGAGCATATCGAGCAGATGATGCGCGGCGGCAGCGAGCACGCGCAATGATGGCTAGGCGACTCTAGCGGTTGACGGTGCAGCGACGCACTGACAGGCTGAAACCTCACATTTCAGCAGGGAGGTTACATGCCGCATCGTTTCCACATCACCAAGGACAAGAAGGGCGAGTTCCGCGTTTCCTTCAACTATAATTCGGAAAAGATTTTCTGGACCGAAGGCTACAGCTCGAAGAGCTCGGCGAAGAACGCGATCGAGTCGATCCTCAAGAATGGCCCTGGTGCCGAGGTGGTTGACGATAGCTAATCGTCCTTCCTGACGTACACATGAGAGCCCCGGTTCACGCCGGGGCTTTTTTGTCGCGCGGTGGAACTGCGAACGTCGCCAACCATTGTTCAAGTAATTCGAACTAAGGAGATTTTCGATGCCCCGCCTCATCCCCACCCACGAAGTGCCCGATCTGGATTTGCCGCTGATCGATGGCGGCCGGTTCAGCCTGGCCGCCGATGCCGGGGACTATCTGACCATCCTCGCATTCTATCGCGGGAAGCATTGTCCGCTGTGTCGCAAATGGCTGCAGGAACTGAACGGGCTGGTCGGAGACTATGCGGAACGCGGCATCAAGGTCGTCGCGCTGTCGATGGATGGGGAAGATCGGGCGCAAATCGCGCGCGATGAATGGGACATCGACAATGTGCCGATCGCCTATGGTCTCAGCGAAGACGAAGCACGCGCCTACGGCCTCTATATCAGCAACAAGCGCGAAGGCTCGGATGAACCCGATCGCTTTTCCGAGCCTGGCATGTTCCTCATCCATCCCGATCGGACGCTCTACGCGGTCACCTTGCAATCTATGCCGTTCACGCGGCCCAGCTTCAAGGAGCTGCTGGGCGCACTCGATTTTGTGAAGGACAAGGATTACCCGCCGCGCGGCACAGTCGAATAGGCGCTAAAGCTTGGGCAGCGTGACGCCCTGCTGGCCCATATATTTGCCGGCGCGGTCCTTGTAGCTGGTCTCGCAGCGCTCGTTCCCCTTCAGGAAGAGAAATTGGCACGCACCCTCGTTCGCGTAAATCTTGGCGGGAAGGGGCGTGGTGTTGGAAAATTCCAGCGTCACATGGCCTTCCCAGCCGGGCTCGAGCGGGGTGACGTTCACGATGATCCCGCAGCGCGCATAGGTCGATTTGCCAAGGCAGATGACCAGCACGTCTTCGGGGATGCGGAAATATTCGACCGTCCGCGCGAGCGCAAAACTGTTGGGCGGGATGATGCAGCAATCGGTCCGCTTGTCGACGAAGCTGTTGTCGGCGAAGTTCTTGGGATCGACGACTGCGCTGTCGATATTGGTGAAGATCTTGAATTCGTCGGCGACGCGCGCGTCGTAGCCATAGCTCGACAAGCCGTAGCTGATATTGCCCTCGCGCCGCTGCGCCTCGACGAAGGGTTCGATCATGCCGTTGGACTGCGACTGCTCGCGAATCCACTTGTCGGAAAGAATGCTCATGGCTGCATGGTGTGGCGGACAAATCCTATCCACGCAAATGTGAAACTTATCCACAAACTGCCCACCGAAAATTTTAGGCTAGCCCGCACAGCCGCATTTTCTGATATATAGGTTCGTCCCATGGCAGAGATTGTATCGATCGGTTCGGGCGAGGAGCCCGGCAAGCAGCAGACCCTACCCCAGAATATCGAGGCGGAAGCCGCGCTTCTTGGCGCGTTGATGATCGATAACCGGTTGGTCGAAGACGTGCAGATGAAGCTGCGCGCCGAACATTTTTTCGAACCGCTGCACGGGCGCATCTACGAGCAGATATTGAAGCTTACCGACCGCAATATGGTCGCCAATCCCGTCACCCTCAAGCCGCTGTTCGATGCGGACGAGGCGATGAAGGAACTGGGCGGCCCGGCCTATCTCGCCAAGCTGACGGGTAGCGGCGCCAGCGTGATCGGCGCGCGCGATTTTGCCACGCAAATCTATGAGCTGGCGCTGCTACGCGCTCTGGTCGATGTCGGGCGCGACATGGTCGAGGATGCGCTCGACACGTCGGAGGAAGTCGCGCCGCTCGAACAGGTCGAGCGGGCGGAGACGGCGCTTTACCGCGTCGCCGAAGAAGGCGGGGCGGACGGCAAGGCGAAGAGTTTTGGCGATGCCTCCAAGGTCGCCATCGAAATGGCCGAGAAGGCCTTGAATTCGGGCGGCCACCTCAGCGGCATCACCACCGGTATCGAAGGCGTCAATTCCAAGATCGGTGGCCTGCACCATTCCGACTTGCTGATCCTCGCGGGACGTCCGGGCATGGGCAAAACCTCGCTCGCCACCAACATGGCCTTTGCCGCCGCGCAGCGCTTCGTGCGCGACATGGAAGACGGCATCGAGGAGAAGAAATCAGCCGGAGCGCCGGTCGCCTTTTTCAGCCTGGAAATGTCGGCCGACCAGCTGGCAACGCGTATTCTTGCCGAGCAATCGGGCATCAGCTCCGAAAATTTGCGCATGGGTAAAATTTCCAAGCAGGAATTTACGTCGCTCGCGCGCGCTGCGGCCGACCTGTCCACGCTGCCGCTCTATATCGACGATACGCCCGGCCTGACGATCGCGGCGCTGCGCACCCGCGCACGGCGGCTGAAACGCCAGAAGGGTATCGGCATGGTCGTGGTCGATTACCTCCAGCTGCTGCAAGGCTCGGGCCGCGGATCGAACGACAATCGCGTGCAGGAGATCTCGGAGATTTCGCGCGGCCTCAAGCAGCTCGCCAAGGAACTCGACGTGCCGGTGCTGGCGCTGTCGCAATTGAGCCGTGCTGTCGAGCAGCGCGAGGACAAGAAGCCGATGCTTTCCGATCTTCGCGAATCCGGCTCGATCGAGCAGGACGCGGATATCGTGCTGTTCGTCTATCGCGAGGAATATTATGTCAACTCGCGCGAGCCCAAGAAGCCGATCGAGGGCGATGACGCCGCGGTGTGGGAAGCCCACGAACAATGGTCGCGCGACATGGAACGCGTCTACCAGATGGCCGAATTGATTGTCGCCAAGCAGCGCCACGGCTCCACCGGCCGCGTGAAGATGAAGTTCGACGCCCGCATCACCCGCTTCTCGGACGCACCGATGGACGATGCTTATGCGCCGGAGATGCGGGGGTAGTCGAACGCTGAAGGCCGTTTGAACAGGCACCTTCCTCTTTCCCGCCCCACCGCTTACGCTCCCGCGCATATTCACTGCGTCACGGAGAGTAATTCATGAAAAAGTCCCTGCTTGGCGGCACCGCTGCTGCGCTTGCGCTCGTCACGCCCGCTGCGGCACAAGATGGCGTGCCCGGGCCCGAAGAAGATCCCTTTATCTGGCTGGAAGATGCCCGTAGCGATGAAGCGCTGGCATGGGTTTCCGCCGAGAACGAGAAAACCGAGGCGGCGCTATTCACCGATCCGCGCTTCGAGGAATTGCGCAAGGATGCCTATGACATCCTGACCGCTGACGATCGCGTGCCGGGCGTCTCGATCTGGCCGCAGGGGCTGATGAATTTCTGGCAGGACGATGCCAATCCCAAGGGGCTTGTGCGCATCACCACGATGGAAAGTTATCGCACCGATGATCCCGAGTGGGAGATCATCCTCGATGTCGATGCGCTGGCTGCGGCTGAAGAGCGCGAGTGGGTGTATCGCGGGATGAACTGCCTCGCGCCCGATTATTCCAAGTGTCTCGTCAACCTGTCGGATGGCGGCAAGGACGCCACAGAGGCGCGCGAATTCGATCTTGAAAAGCGCGAATTTGTCGAGGGCGGGTTCTATTTCCCCGAGGGCATCCAGTCGATCTCGTGGGTCGATGAGGACACGTTGATCGTCGCGCGCGACTGGGGCGAGGGCACGCTGACCGAAAGCGAATATCCCTTTGTAGCCAAGGTGCTGAAGCGCGGCCAATCGCTTGACGAAGCCACCGAGATTTTCCGCGGCGAACCGACCGATGTATCGGCAGGCGTCAGCCTGGTGCGCGATGAAGATCACGTAATCCAAGGCCGCATCGGCTATCGCGGTATCAGCTTTCATGAGCGCGCTTGGTTTTGGGAGAAAGACGGCGAGTTCGTGAAGCTCGACGTACCGGCCAAGGCCAATCCCGCGGGCCTGATCGACGGGCAGCTATTACTCTCGCTCGATGAGCCCTGGGAGCGTGACGGCGTAACCTATCCCGCCGATGCCTTGCTTTCGACCGAGCTCGAAGCCTTCAAGGCCGATCCCAATGGGGCAAGCTGGGAGCTGGTGTGGGCACCGGGCGAGCGCCAGACGCGGCGCGGGGCCTCCGCGACGGGTTCGAGCTATTATGTCGGCGTGCTCGACAATGTGCGTGGGCGGGTGCTCAAGCTCGATCATGAAAACGGCGAGTGGGTGACGCGCCAGCTCGACCTGCCGCGGAATGCGACGATTTCGCTGGGTTCGGCGGCGGACGATGCCGATGAATTGCTCATCTATTCGACCGACTTTTTGAACCCGACCACGACCTATTTCTACAATGGTGAGACCGATACGCTGGAGCAGCTCAAGCAGCAGCCCGAGCGGTTCGACGCCGATGGTTTCGTGATCGAGCAAATGGAAACGACCAGCGCGGACGGGGCCAAGATCCCCTATTTCGTGGTGCGCGCCGAAGACACGGTGATGGATGGTTCCACCCCTACGCTGCTGACGGGCTATGGCGGCTTCCAGGTTAGCCGGGTGCCGGCCTATCTCGGCTCCACCGGCAAGCTGTGGCTGGAGCGCGGCGGGGCCTATGTGCTCGGCAATATGCGCGGCGGCGGCGAGTTCGGGCCCGAATGGCACCAGACCGCGATCCGCGAGAACAAGCAGCGCACGTGGGACGATTTCATTGCCATTGCGCAGGACGTCGTCGATCGCGGGCTGACCAGCCCCGAGCATCTCGGCATTGCAGGCGGTAGCCAGGGCGGCCTGCTCGTCGGCACCGCCTTCACGCAGCGCCCCGACCTGTTCGACGCGGCGATCGTGCAGATCCCGCTGTTCGACATGCTGCGCTATCACGAGATTGGCCGCGGTGCCTCGTGGATCGGCGAATATGGCGATCCGCGCATTCCCGAGCAGCGCGAGTGGATCGAAGGTTATTCGCCTTACCAGAAGCTGGTGCCGGGCGCCGAATTCCCAAAGGTGCTCTACGTCACCTCGACCGCCGACGACCGCACCCATCCGAGCCATGGCCGCAAGGCCGCCGCGAAGATGGACGTCAACGGGCAGCCGTACCTCTATTACGAAGACATGGTAGGCGGCCACTCGGGCGGCAACGATCCCGAGCAGCAGGCGAAACTGCTGGCGCTCAGGTACACCTACCTGATGCAGCAGCTGATGGACGAGGACGGGGAGTAAGTGATTGGGGGCGGCGGCTGGTTCAGTCGCCGCGCCGAAACCGCCTTGTCAGTGCACGCCAGAAAAGTTTGGGCGCCCAGATTGCTGTCATCATTAGTCCTGAATAATGCGGCACCTTATCATCGAGGTGGAGCCATTGCGGGGTGTGATCGGCGAATATCGCCATGTTCGGCGTTAACGCATCGCTATCTTCGAACAGACCGATCGACACCGCCAGATCCGGTCCTTCGACGGGGCGATGAAAAATGTGCGAACCGCATTTCATGCAAAATCCACGCTCGGCCAACGCGGAGGATCGAAAAACTTTCAGAGTGTCGCCTTCAATCTTCGCGTGGGGTGCCTGAATCGCGAGCCACGGTCGGCTCTGCCATCGGCGGCAAGACCTGCAATGGCATATGCCGAATTCACTGACAGGCGGGTCGACGATGACCGTGATACTTCCGCACAGGCATCTGCCGACTTGCGGGCCGCTTCGGGCATCCGTCCGTTCAACGGACAAGATCGCCTAATCCTCAATCATATTCGGATCGCGCAGGCCTTGGCCGATATTGGCGCGGCATAGTTCGGCTTCCACGCTGGTGACCGGATAGGCGCAATAGTCCGCGGCATAATAGGCGCTGGGGCGGTGGTTGCCGCTGATGCCGACGCCGCCGAAGGGGGCGGTCGAAGGGGCGCCGTTGGTCGGCTTGTTCCAGTTGATGACGCCGGCACGCACATTGGCCCAAAACTTGTTATAGTTCTTGGGCTCGCGCGTGAGCACGCTGGCGGCGAGACCGAAGCGCGTATTGTTGGCTTCCTTGATCGCCTCGTCAAAATCGCGGACGCGGATCAGCTGCAGGACGGGGCCAAAAATCTCCTCGTCCGGTCGATCGCGCACGTTGGTGACGTCGATCAGCGCGGGGGTGAGGTAGGGGCGCTCCTCATAAGGACGATCGAGCCGTCGGATCGGCGTGCCGCCCTTCATCATGAGGTTCATATACTGGTCCTGCACCTTGTCGGCGCTGGCATTGTCGATCAGCGGGCCCATGAAGGGCTGCGGATCGGCATGCGGATGGTCGACGATGATGCGATCGATCAGCCGGAGCACTTCATCGAGGATCCGCTCGTGACCTTCCTCGGACACGATCAGGCGGCGCGCACAGGTGCAGCGCTGGCCCGCCGAGAGATAGGCCGACTGGACGATGATCGCTGCGGCGGCGTGGATATCCTTCATGTCCCACGCGACGAGCGGGTTGTTGCCGCCCGCTTCGATAGCGAGGATCTTGTTGGGCTGGTCGGCGAACTGCTGGTGCAGGATTTTGCCGACATGCGCGCTGCCGGTGAACAGCAGGCCGTCGATGCCGGGATCGGAGGCGAGCGCCTTGCCGACCTCGGGCCCGCCTTGGAGACAGCGGATCACGCCTTCGGGGACGCCCGCTTCGTGATAGCAATCGACGAGGAACTGCCCGCTTGCCGGGGTCTTTTCGGATGGCTTGAAGACGACCGCGTTGCCCGCCAGCAGCGCGGGCACGATGTGGCCGTTGGGCAAGTGCGCGGGGAAGTTGTACGGCCCCAACACCGCAAGCACGCCGTGCGGCTTGTGGCGCACCGCGACCTTGTTGCCCATCGCCGCTTCAAGCTTCTTGTTGCCGGTGCGGTCGGACCAGGCGTTTGAGCTGATATCGACCTTGCCGATGACGGCGCCGACTTCGGTCTTGGCCTCCCAGAAAGGCTTGCCGGCTTCGCGCGCGATCAGGTCCGCGAAATCCTGTTCTTTCGAGCGCACGACATTGACGAAGCGCCTGAGCGTTTCGGCGCGGTAGGTGAAAGAGCGGGCTGCCCATTCCGCCCACGAAGCGCGCGCCTTCGCGACTTCTTCTGCGGCATCGCCGGCTTCACCTTCCCAGATGAGATCGCCGGTTGCAGGTTCGTGGGAGGTTAATGTCATAGATAAATTGCGGTTTGCAGAGGGCAGCGGCCCCGGTCAAGCACCCATCGCCTCGCCCATGCGACGAATGGCGTCGATCTTTTCGTATAACGGCTGCCAGTCGTCATTTTCGGCAATTGCGTCCCAAATGGTTTCAACTTCCTCGATATGCATCGAACAGGGTGCCGGATCGGACCAATAAGGGTGGGAGCGGGCGTTCTCGTTGGCGCGCCCTTTCAGATGCGCGGCGAGTTTGCGGAAGCCCTCGCCCGCATAGGTCTCGCCGCCGGGATCGATGCCGCCGCGCCAATCGATAAAGAAGCGATCGATCAGCACATCATCGGTGCCGAGCGCCGTCACTATGGATTGCGCGAGTTCGCGATCATCCTCGTCCGGCGCAACCCCGAGCCGCCACAGCAATTTTTCGATCAGCGCCGCATCGAAGCGGTCGGTCCACCCGTTTGCGACCGGCTGGAGGTCGTCGATCTTGCCGATGAGCGTGAGGCTCGAGCCCAGCTGGACCAGATCCCAATGGATAGCCTCGGGCTGGCGACCAAAGCTGTAGAGTCCCATTTGGTCGAAATAGGCAGCGGTAAAGCCTTCTTCCCATTTGGGTGTGAAGCGCCACGGGCCATAATCGAAGCTCTCGCCGGTGATGGCGATATTGTCGCTGTTGAGCACGCCGTGGACAAAGCCCGCGGCCATGTAGCTGGCGGCCAATTCCGCCGTTGCCGTGGCCGCTAGATCGAACAAGCGGACGGCTCGAGCCTGTGTGTCGCCCTGGGGCGTCTCGCCGTAGAGCTGCTCGAGGCAGTAATCGACCAGCCGTGCAAGATTGTCGTGGTCCTGGTGGAACGCGAGGCGTTGGAAGCTGCCGATGCGGATATGGCCGTGGGAAAGCCGCGTCATCACGCTGGAGCGGGTGGGAGACGGCTCGTCCCCCCGCCACAGTTCCTCGCCAGTCTCGTAAAGCGCAAAAGTCTTGCTCGTGTTGACGCCCAGCGCCTCGAGCATTTCGGTAGCAAGGATTTCGCGCACCCCGCCCTTCAAGGTCAGGCGACCGTCGCCGCTCCGGCTCCACGGCGTCTGCCCGCTCCCCTTGGTTCCAAGGTCGAGTAGCCGGTCCCTATCGTCGCGCAGCTGCGCAAACAGGAAACCGCGGCCATCGCCAAGTTCGGGATTGTAATGACGAAACTGGTGGCCGTGATAGCGCAGCGCCAGCGGCTTGGTGAGATTTTCGGGTAGCGGTTCGAAGCAGCCGAAATGTCGCTCGCGCTCGCCATCGTCCAAACGGCCGAGCCCAACCCTTTGAGCGTGAAGATGGTTGAAGAAGCGCTCGATCCTCTGAGGGAAGTCGGCCGGTTCGACCTGATCGTAGAACGCATCTCCCAGCGCCAGGATCGCCGGATCGGCACGATAGGGTTGCTCTGATGCCATGTCCTCGCGATAGGGGAGGCGAAGGGAATCCGATAGTGGCCGCTTACAAAGACCGGTATTTCAACAGCGCTGACCAAGAGTTGAAGCTCCATTTTCGCGATTATGAAGGGCCGCGCGACAAACCGCCGATCCTGTGCCTCCCCGGGCTGACGCGAAATGCCAGGGATTTCGAGCCGGTGGCCGAGGCATTCGCCGGTGACTGGCGGGTCATCTGCATGGAATTTCGCGGCCGCGGCAAATCGGAATGGGATCCCAAGCCCGAACGCTACATGCCGCCAAGCTACGCGGCGGACGTCACCAAATTTCTCGACGAGCAGGGCATCGCCGATGCGGTGTTCGTGGGCACCTCGCTGGGCGGCATCGTGACGATGCTGGTGGGCGCTAGCGATGGCGAGCGTATCGCCGGTGCGCTGATCAACGATATCGCGCCCGAGCTGCACGAACCGGGCATCGTGCGCATCCGCGAATATGTCGGCCAGCAGCCCATCTACACCGACTTTGTGGAGGCCGCAGAGGCCATGCATGCCGCGTCGGGTGCGGTCTATCCCAAGTGGGGCCTGACCGAATGGGAACGCTTTGCGCGCCGCACGATGAAAGAGGTGCCGGGGGGCGTGCGCTTCGATTACGATCCCGACATCGCGATCAACGTCATCAACGGCGCGGACGAAGAGCCGATGGATGCGTGGCACCTGCTCGGCGGCCTGTCGGAAATCCCGGTGACGATATTGCGCGGCGAAATCAGCGACCTGTTCACGCAGGAACATGCCGAGCGCATGATCAGCATGCTGCCGCAGGGCAAGCTGGCAACGATCCCCGATGTCGGTCACGCGCCGACATTCGATGAACCGGAATCGATTGCGGCGCTAGCCGACTTGCTGGCGCGGGTGGAAGCCTCAGCCGACGATCCGGCGTAGCTTTTCGAGCGCGGGTTCGCGGCTTTCTTCGGGACTGATCGTCACCGTAAAATCACCGTCACGATCGAACAGGAAGACATTGGCAGTATGATCGACGGTATAGCCGCCACCGTCGAGCTCGACGATCTCGCGCGCCACGCCGAACTGTTCCATCACTGCCTGGATCTGTGTTTCGCTGCCGGTCAGGCCGATTACAGGCGTACCGAATAGATCGGCATATTTGCCGACTTCTTCAGGACCGTCGCGTTCGGGATCGACGCTGATGAAGACGATGTCGAAACTGTCTTCGCCCAGATCCTTGCGCAATCGCGCGAGGCGGCTGAGCGTATTGGGACAGATGTCGGGACAATGGGTAAACCCGAAAAAGACGGCGTGCGGACGCCCTTGCAGATTGTCGCTGCCAAAGCTGTTGCCTGTCGCATCGACCAACGCCCAGTCACCGCCGATCGATTCCTGGAAAGTGGTGCTACGGACCTCGCCGAGCGGCGCTTGGGCTGGTTTCGCAAGCATCAGGAAGAGACCGACGCCGATCGCCACGACTGCCACGAGACCCCAAAGGGCAAGCCTAATCTTGCGCAGGTTCATCAGCGGCTCCCGGCATCGATGACGGCGATTTCGACAGTTTGATCGGGAATCGTCTCAAAATCGAGCGTGACGGGAAAGGTCCTCCCGCTTTTCAGCGGTGCCGACAGGCCTTCAAGCATCAGGTGGTCGCTACCCGGCGCAAATTCGTGCCGCTCGCCCGGCTCCAGCACGATCTGCGTAATCGGGCGCATTCGCGCGATCCCGTCATCATAATTGGTGCCGTGGAGACCAACTCCTGCTGCAACGGGGCTCGACGCACCTGTCAGCGTGACTGGCACACCGCCCGTATTGGTTATCGTGAGATAGGCCGCGCCCATCGGCTGGCCATCGATGGTGGCGCGCGCCCAGCCGTCTCCAATAGCGACACGCGCGTCGGGCTCGGAACCGCCGCAGGCGGCGAGACCGAATGCGGCAAACAAGACAAGCTTTCTCATGCGGCGCGACGTAGGACTACAAACACGTCCTGCCAAGAGGGCTTTAGGCGGGGATCAACCCGGGGCGTCCGCGCTCGACGCGGAAGCTGGCCGCGGTCGATACCGAACCGCCAGGCGTCGAGATGCGATCGACGACACGGTGATGCGACGTCCATGCCTCGGGCGTCACTTCGCAGATCAGGTAGCCGCGCTGCGAATTGACATATTTTAATTGCGCGTTGGCATCGCGGATCGGCACCATGTCGTTGCGGATATCGAAGCCATCGCCGCCCGAACTGATCGACGTCGCGACAAATTCGGTGGCGATCGGCGCGTCGTCCATCTGCTGGCCGTCGCGATAGAGCTCACCCGCAAAGTGCTGGTGCTCGTCGCCGGTCAGAACGATCGTGCTGTCGAGCCCGCTGCTGGCGATGCGGTCGAGCAATTCGCGGCGCGGGACGCGGTAGCCCGCCCAGCTGTCGGTGTTGACCTGCACGCCGGGCTCCTCGGGCCTGCGATCGAGGTCCATCATCATGATCTGCTGGGCGATGACCTGCCAATTCGCCTTGGAGCCGCGCATATTGTCCATCAACCAGGACAATTGCTGGCGCCCGAGCACATCGGCCTGCCGATCGCCCACCGCGTCGCAGGTCGAGCCATAGCGATCGTCGCACGGCTGGTCGGTCCTGTATTGGCGGGTGTCGAGCAGGTTGATGTCGGCAAGGTTGCCCCACTGCACCCGGCGATGGATCTGCATCTGCGCGCCGACAGGCAGCGAGGCCATGCGCAGCGGCATATGTTCGTAATAAGCTTGCATCGCCATCTGCTGGCGCAGGCGGAAATAGCGCGAATCGGTGCCGGCTTCGTCGATATGGCTGACCCAATTATTGTCGATTTCGTGATCGTCCCAGACCACCAGCCACGGCGCGGCGGCATGGGCGCGCTGCAGGTCGATGTCCATCTTGTACTGGGCATATCGGCGGCGATAATCGCCGATAGAATAGATTTCGTTGCCGTGGTGCTGGCGCACGCTGGCAACCGGGCCTTGCCACGGGCGCACGGGCGCATCGCGATATTCGTAGATATAGTCGCCGTAGCAGTAAACGAAATCGGGATTTTCGTTCGCGAGGTGGCGATAGGCGGTGTAATATCCCTCTTCGTAATTCTGACAACCGGCGACCGCGAATTTGAGGCTCGCGACCGGCGCACCGGGCGCCGGTGTCGTCATGGCGCGGCCGCGATAGGTGCGCTCGTCGCCTGCATTGAAACGATAGAAATATTCGCGCCCCGGGTTGAGGCCCGACAGCTCGACATGCACCGAATGGCCAAGTTCGGGCCGGGCGAGCGCCGTGCCCTGGCGCACGATGGTCTGGAAACCTCGGTCCTCCGCCACCTGGTACCCTACCTCGACAGCTTGCATCGGCATACCGTAATCCTCGGCGAAGGGATCGGGGGCAAGGCGCGTCCAAATGACGAAGCCATCGGGAGATGGATCGCCCGATGCGATGCCGAGCCGGAAAGGATAGCGCAGGAAAGTGGGGTGCGCGATCGCGCGCGTGCTGCTGACCATGGCAAGGCCGGTGACGGCGCTGGCACCGAAAAGTTTAAGCGCGCGGCGGCGCGAAAATTCGAGGCGGCGGTTGAATTCGCTGGTCATATGACTCCCTGTGAAGGCGCGGACGAGCCCCGCTTATGCAGGCTGTATGACCATTTGGCGACGAAAAGTGGAGGCCCGAGCCGGAATCGAACCGGCGTACACGGATTTGCAGTCCGCTGCGTCACCACTCCGCCATCGGGCCCCTCATGGTGCGGAGCAAGGCTATTGTCGTTCGCGTAGCACCCTGTCAACGACAAAGCCGTTCCAGCTTTCGACGAATGGCGGCGATCCGCGCTGGAAGTCGTGCTAACCAGAGGCTAGGGACAGTTGAATCATAACTGTGTTAGTGTCATATGACAGCTGATACGCAAAGTAGAGGGATTATTGGGGCCATGAGCGATACCGCTCGCAACGTCATGATCGATAGCCAGCTGCGCCCGGTGGGCGTTGGCGACCGCGAATTGATCGCCGCATTCCGCGCCGTGGACCGTGAAGCCTTCCTGCCAGAGGGCCTCAAGGTGCTCGCTTATCGCGATCGCGCGATCCCGACTAACGAGGGCGCATTACTGGCGCCTGCCGCACTCGGCCTTCTGATGCAGGCTCTGCAGCTGGGAGCAGGCCAATCGCTGCTGATCATCGGGCCGGGCGCCGATTATGCCAAGGCGCTGGCCATCGAACTTGGTGTGGACGCTGTCACCGTGACCGGCGACAAGCTTACGAAAGGCAAGGCCAAGGATGCGCCGTTCGACGCTATCCTGATCCTGGGCGCGATCGATGAATTGCCGAAGACCATCGTCGACCAGCTTGCCGATGGCGGCATCATTGCGTCCGGCGTGGCCGACCAAGGCGTGACCCGCCTTGCCGTAGCGCGCAAGGTCGGCGGATGCGTTGCGCTCGATCCGTTTACCGATGTGCAGGTGCCGGTGCTTGACCAGTTCTCGCGCAAACCCGCCTTCACCTTCTAATTCGTTTTTGGAGCTTTCGACCATGGCCAGCAAACTTCTTCTCGGAACGGCAGCGGCTGCGCTGGTCATCGCGCCAGCCCACGCCGATACGCTGCGCGAAGCGTTGGTCGAAGCCTATGCGACAAACCCGGTGCTGACCGGTCAGCGCGAGTCCTTGAAAGCGATTGACGCGCTGGTCGAGATCGCACGGGCCGGGGGGCGGCCGACCGTGACGGGGACGGTGAGCGTCACCCGCGATATTTCGCAGTCAGGCGTGTTTCAGCGCACCAGCCAGGGGCCGTTTCTCAACGGCCGCGTAGACCTCAACATGCCGCTTTTCCAAGGTGGGACGGTACGAAACGACATTAAGGCCGCGAAGGAGCGGGTCGAAGCCGGCAGGGCCACTCTTCGCGCCGTCGAAGGCGACGTCTTTGTCGAAGCGGTTAGCGCGTACATGGATGTCATCCGTGACCGCGCGGTAGTGGAGCTCAACCAGAACCAGGTGGACGTGCTGGGCACCAATTTCGAGGCCAACAGCGCACGGTTCGAGATAGGTGATGTTACGCGAACGGACGTGGCGCAATCCGAAGCGCGCCTTCGCCTCGCCGAATCGCGGCTGGCGACCGCGGTCGGTAACCTGGAGGCGTCCGAGGAAAATTACCGCCGTGTCATCGGGTCGGTGCCGGGCGATCTTGCGCCGCCGCCGCCGCTGCCGCCGCTGCCCGAGACGGCTGACCAGGCGGTCCAGATTGCGCTGGCCGACAATCCCGACTTGATTGCTTTCGCGCGGCAGGCCGAAGCGGCCGGTTATGACGTCGGCTCGGCCATGGGCTCGCGCCTCCCGACGCTCTCGGCCAATGCCAACGGCCAGTACTTGAATACGCTGGCAGGCGATGTCGGCGGCAACCCGTTCACCGATCAAAGCAACCCGCGCACGGCGACATCGACCGGCGTCGGTATCTCGGCGCGTATACCGCTCTTCCAGGGCGGCTTGCCGTCGGCCCGCGTGGCCCGCGCCCGCGCGCTCGAGGGCCAGGCCTATGAGCAATTGATCGCGACCGAGCGCGCCGTCATCTCCAATGTGCGCTCCGCCTTCGCGCGCCATGAAGCCGCAATGCGCGCCATCGAAGCCAACGAGGTTGCGGTCGAGGCCAATGCGCTCGCGCTTGAGGGCGCCCGGCTCGAACGCTCGATCGGTAACCGGTCGGTGCTGTTCGTTCTCGATGCCGAACAGGAAGCGCTGCAAAGCCAGGTCGATCTGGTGACGGCGCGGCGCAATGCCTATGTGACGGGCTTCCAGCTACTCAACGCGATGGGGCAGGCCGAAGCCGACGACCTCGGGCTGGATGGCGGCCCGCTTTATGATCCGCTGGGCAACTACCGCAATGTGTCCAATACCTGGTGGGACTGGTCTGGCGGTGAAGAGAACGTGCTCGATGCCACGCGTACCGTGCAGCCCGCCGAGCGTCCCGCCAATCCGGTCGTTGACGAGGAATTGCTCGAAGACGTGACAGCGCGTCCGTAATACGCAATATGCAGGCGATGGCTGGCCCGAACCAACCCTCGATGGATGAGATCCTTGCCTCGATCAAAAAAGTGATCGCGGAAGAGAAAGAATTCCTTGCGCCCAAAAGCGGCGGCAAGGACGGTAATGGCGACGACGTGCTCGAACTCGACGAAACAATGGTCGAAGAGCCGCAGGATGGAACGGGTCATGAGCCAGCGGTGCCGCCGGCGAGCTTGATGGCGGACGATGCGGCGGCCAGTAGCAAGGGCGCTTTCAACGAGCTGGAAGAAGTCACTGCACAAAATCCGACTGCCGCAGCGGGCAATCCGCTCGAGGAGATGATCCGCGACATGCTGCGTCCGATGCTCAAACAGTATCTCGACGAGAAACTGCCGAGCATCATCGAAGCGCAGGTAAAGGCGGAAATCAGCCGGATCACGGGCCGCAAGCTGTAAGCTTTTCCAGCGGTTCGAGCGGTGATACACCGCTCCTCATGAAAAACGCCCTCGCGCTGACCGCGCTCGCCGCCGCTACTGCCCTCACGCCCGTCGCCGCCGAGGCGCGACCGCTGACGGCACAGGATCTCGTCGAAATGAAGCGCCTAGGCGGCGTTTCGCTGTCGCCCGACGAAGATGCGATCCTCTACTCGGTGAGCGAGGCGAGCGAGGATCATGCGTCGCGCAGCTCGACCTATTATGTGCACTCGCTCGATACGGGCACGGCATTGCCCGTCGATGCACTTAAAGAGCTTGAAGGCCGATCGGCACGTTTTGGCGCGGACGGGGCAATCTGGTTCATTTCCGGCTCGACCGGCAGCGACCAGATCAAGCGCCTGATGCCCGATGGGACGGTGGAACAGGTGAGTGAACTTGGCGGCGGCAGCATCGATGATTTCGTGCTGGCACCCAACGCGTCAAGCGTCGTGCTGATTGCCACGCGCAACTTGAATTGCCCGGATTTCGAATGCCGCGCGATCGAAAGCGCGCAAAAGGGTAACGTTCTTGAATATGATGAGATCTTTGCGCGGCACTGGGACACGTGGGTGACGCCCGGCGTGAAATCTCGCCTGTTCGGCTATCGCATAGAAGGCGGCAAGATGGTCGGCGGCAATCCGCTCGATCGCGGGCTGACGGGCAACACACCCTCAAAGCCGTTTGGCGGCAGCGAGGAAGTGACCATCGCGCCGGGGGGCGAGGCGGTCTATTTCTCTCAGCGCGCCGGGGGGAATGACGAGCCGACGTCCTACAATCTCGATATATATTATTCCCCCATCGATGGCGCGATGGCCCCGTACAACCTTACTTCCAACAACCCGGCCTATGACAACCAGCCCACCGTATCGCCCGACGGTCAGACGCTGGCCTATATCGCCATGACACGGCCCGATTACGAAAGCGATCGGCGGGTTCTCCACCTGCGTAATCTCGCCACCGGAGAAGTGCGCGCGTTGACTGGCGATTGGGATGCCAGCATCAATTCTCTAACGTGGACACCCGATGGCAGCGCGCTGATCGTGGGCATTGGCGAGGTCATGGAACGCCCGCTTTACCGCGTCGATGCGACAACCGGCGAACGCACCGCGCTCACGATGCGCGGCAATGCAGGCGGCGCGATTCCGATGAGCGATGGCCGCCTGATCTACACGCTCAACAGCATTGTCGAGCCGACCGACCTGTTCCTGAAGAATGGCGATGCCGTGACGCGGCTTACCGATCTCAACCGTGAAACGCTTAATCAGCTCGACCCTGTACGCTTTGAAAAATTCCAATTCGACGGCGCCGAGGGGGATATGGTCTGGGGATTCACGCTCAAGCCCTCCGAGGCCGAGGCCGAGTTGCCGATCGCCTTCGTTGTTCACGGCGGACCGCAGGGCAGCTTTGGCAACAGTTGGTCGACCCGCTGGAACCCGCGGGCGCTGTCTGGCGGTCGATATGCGGTCGTCTCGATCGATTTCCACGGGAGCACTGGCTACGGACAGGATTTCGTCGACAGCATCAACAAGGATTGGGGCGGCAAGCCGCTCGAAGACCTGAAGCTGGGCCTTGCCCATGCGCTGGAACAGGATGACCAGCTTGCGGGCGACCGCATATGCGCGCTCGGCGCGTCCTATGGCGGCTATATGATGAACTGGATCGAAGGGAACTGGCCCGATCGCTTCGACTGCCTGATCAATCATAACGGTCTTTTTGACATGCGCAGCTTTTATTACTCGACCGAAGAATTGTGGTTTCCGCGCTGGGACATGGGCGGCAGCTATGCCGACGCCAGCGAAACCTACGAAAAATGGAACCCGGTCAACTATGTCGAGAACTGGAAGACCCCGATGCTCGTCGTGCTCGGGCTGAAGGACTATCGCGTGCCCTACTCGCAAGGGCTGGGCGCGTTCACGGCACTTCAGGAACGCGATATCCCCTCCAAGTTGCTGGTCTTCCCCGACGAAAATCATTGGGTGCTGAACGGTGCCAACTCCATCCGCTGGCACAATGAAGTATTCGACTGGATGGATCGCTGGACCAGGGAAGACGGGCCCGAGCGCGGCCTCGATGTCATGGAGTAGCTTGAAGCCGCTCGCCTAGCCCTCTAGGCGCTTTACGCATGAGCGAACTCGCAAAGACATTCGAGCCGGGGGCCATCGAGGCCAAGTGGTACCAGCATTGGGAAGAAAACGGCCTGTTCCGCCCGGATCGGTCGGGGGCCGAAGCGTATACGATCGTCAACCCGCCGCCCAACGTGACGGGCAGCCTGCATATTGGCCACGCGCTCGACAATACGCTGCAGGACATCGTGATCCGCTATGAACGCCTGCGCGGCAAGGACGCGCTGTGGGTCGTTGGCGTCGATCATGCCGGCATCGCCACCCAGATGGTGGTCGAGCGGCAGCTCGAGGCCAAGGGCGACAAGCGCACCAACTATTCGCGCGAGGAGTTCGTCGACAAGGTCTGGGAATGGAAGGAAGAGAGCGGGGGCACGATCACCCGCCAGCTCAGGCGCCTCGGCTGCTCGATGGACTGGAGCCGCGAGCAGTTCACCATGGACCCGCATTTCAGCGAGGCCGTGCTCAAGGTCTTCATCGAGCTCTACAATCAAGGCCTGATCTACCGCGACAAGCGGCTGGTCAATTGGGACCCCAAGCTGAAGACCGCCATTTCCGATCTCGAGGTCGAGAATGAGGAAGTTGCGGGTCATATGTGGCACTTCAAATATCCGCTCGCAGGCGGTGAGACTTACACCTATGTCGAGAAGGACGAAGACGGGAATGTGACGCTCGAAGAAGAGCGCGACTATATTTCGATCGCGACCACGCGTCCCGAAACGATGCTGGGCGACGGCGCGGTCGCGGTGCATCCCGATGACGCGCGCTATGCACCCATTGTTGGCAAGCTGTGCGAGATCCCGGTCGGTCCAAAGGAGCATCGCCGCCTGATCCCGATCATTACCGATGAATATCCCGATCCCGACTTCGGATCGGGCGCGGTGAAGATTACCGGCGCGCATGACGAGAATGATTATGGCGTCGCCAGCCGCAACAACATCCCGATGTATCGCCTGATGGACGAAGTCGCGGCGATGCGCGCCGATGGTGCGCCTTATGCCGAGGCGGCGGCGCGGGCGGTGGAGATCGCCAAGGGGGCTGAGACCGACCCCAAGGAAGTCGATAGCCTCAACCTCGTGCCCGACGAATATCGCGGACTCGATCGTTATAAGGCGCGCAAGCGAGTGGTTTCCGACATCGATGCCGAGGGCAACATGATCATGGTCGAGGACAAGATGATCATGCAGCCCTTTGGCGATCGCGGCGGCGTGGTCATCGAGCCGATGCTGACCGACCAGTGGTATGTGAATGCCGAGGAACTGGCGAAAAAGCCGATCGAGGCTGTGAAGAATGGCGATGTCGATATCGTGCCCAAGAGCTGGGAGAAGACCTTCTTCAACTGGATGGAGAATATCCAGCCCTGGTGCGTCAGCCGCCAGCTGTGGTGGGGCCACCGCATTCCGGCCTGGTATGATGCCGACGGCAAGGTCTATGTCGCGATGACCGAGGAAGAGGCGCAGGCCCAAGCAGGCGAGGGCGTTGAGCTCAAGCGCGACGAGGACGTGCTCGACACGTGGTTCTCCTCGGCGCTGTGGCCCTTCGCGACGCTTGGCTGGCCCAAAGAGACTGCGCTGCTCAAGAAGCATTACCCCAACGACCTGCTTGTCTCGGGTTTTGACATCCTGTTCTTCTGGGATGCCCGCATGATGATGATGGGGCGCCAGCTGACGGGTGAGAATCCGTGGCCCAAGCTATATTTGCACGGCCTCGTGCGCGCCGCCGACGGGCAAAAGATGTCCAAGTCGAAGGGCAATGTCGTCGATCCGCTCGGCCTCATCGACCAGTATGGCGCCGATGCGCTGCGCTTTTTCATGGCGGCGATGGAAAGCCAGGGCCGCGACATCAAGATGGATGACAAGCGAGTCGAGGGCTATCGCAACTTTGGCACCAAGATCTGGAACGCCGCGCGCTTCCTGCAGGCCAACGGCATTGGCGGTAGCGACACGATCAAGGCACCCGCGGCGACCAAGCCGGTCAATCGCTGGATCATCGGAGAAGTCGTGGAAACGCTCGCCAAGCTGGAAAAGGCTTTCGACGAACTGCGTTTCGACGGCATGGCCGACGCGATTTACCGATTTGCCTGGGGCACCTTCTGCGACTGGTATCTGGAGCTTATCAAGGGCGATATCGACGACGAGACCAAGGCGGTCGCGGCGTGGGCCTTTGACCAGATCCTGGTCATGCTCCACCCCTTCATGCCCTTCATCACCGAAGAGTTGTGGGGTGCGATGGGCGAGCGCGACTATGAGTTGATCGTTGCAAAGTGGCCCAAACCGCGCGCGGAAGTCGACAAGGCCGCCAAGGCCCAAGTCGAAACCGCTATCGCGCTGGTCAGTGAAATCCGTGCGCTGCGGGCCGAACTCAACATCCCCTGGTCGAGCCGCCTGACGCTGCATCCGCTCGAAGACGGCGCTGCATCGGGCGGTGCGTCGCTCGATCGCATGGCCAAGGCCGACATGGGCGACAAGATCGACGCCGCGCCGGCTGGCTCGGCGCAGGTTGTCGTGCAAGGCAAGAGCTATTGCGTGCCGCTGGCCGATGCCATCGACCTCGATGCCGAGCGCGGCCGCCTCGCCAAGGCGGTGGAAGCGGCGGAAAAGGAAGTGAAGAGCCTCGACGGGCGTCTGAACAATCCTAACTTTGTCGAACGCGCCAAAGCCGAGGCGGTCGAGAAAGCTCGCGCCGATCACGCGGCCCGCTCGGAAGAAGCCTCGCGGCTGCGCGCTGCACTGGAGAGACTGGGATGAGCCAATACCCCGCGCTTCGCATGCGCCGCCGTCGGCAGGCCCCGTGGATGCGGAGTCTTCTGACCGAGCATCGGCTCCAGCCGTCCGATTTCATCTGGCCGCTGTTCATTTGCGAAGGCGAAGGTGAAGAGCAGCCAATCTCCGCGCTGCGCGGTGTTTCGCGCTGGTCGATCGACAAGCTCATCGAGCAGGTGAAGATGGCGAAGGATGCGGGCATTCCCTGCGTCGCCCTCTTCCCCAACACGCCCGACGACAAGCGCACCGATGACGAGGCGCTCAATCCCGACAATCTTATCTGCCGCGCGACCAGGGCGATCAAGGATGCGGTCCCCGACATCGGCGTGATGACCGATGTCGCGCTCGATCCCTATACGCCGCATGGCCATGACGGCGTGCTGGCCGATGATGGCAGTGTCGATAATGACGCGACGATCGCGTTGCTCAGCCAGCAAGCGGTCGCGCAGGCGCGCGCGGGCGCAGATATCGTTGCGCCCTCCGATATGATGGACGGGCGTATTGCCGCCATCCGCGACGCGCTCGAGGAAAATGGTCACCAGAACACAGCGATCATGGCCTATTCGGCCAAATATGCCTCGGCGCTATATGGGCCATTTCGCGAAGCGGTGGGCTCTGGCGATCGTTTGAAGGGCGACAAGAAGGGCTACCAGATGAACCCCGCCAATGGCGACGAAGCCATGGCCGAGGTCGAACTCGATATCGCCGAAGGCGCGGACTTCGTGATGGTGAAACCGGGGCTGCTCTATCTCGATGTTGTCGCGCGCGTTTCCGACACGTTCGATACGCCCGTGTTCGCCTACATGACGAGCGGGGAATACGCGATGATCGAGGAATGCGCAGCAGCGGGTGCCGGTGACCGGGAAACGATGCTGATGGAAGCTCTGACCGCCTTCAAACGCGCGGGCGCGACCGGCATTTTGAGCTACCATGCGCTGGAGGTCGCGCGTAAGCTTCGCTGATGCGGGGTAGATATAAGCGCGACATGGGGACGCTCGGCGTCCTTTTCATTGTGGTCAACGGCTTGATCGGGGCGGGCATTTTCGGCCTTCCAGAAGTGCTCCATGGCGCGGTCGGGACGTTTGCACCGTGGCTGCTGCTCATTGGCGGTGTGCTCGTGATGGCAATCGTCGTATGTTTTGCTGAACTGACCAAGCTGACCGACCGGTCGGGTGGCCCGCAGCGTTATGTCGGCGATGCGTTCGGGCCTTATCCGGGCTTCGTTGTCGGCTGGAGCTTCTTTGCCGCGCGTCTCATCAGCCAGGGAGCCAACGTGCTAGTGCTGGTTGCCTATGCGGCCGCCCTGTGGCCTTTTGTAGGCGAAGGTGTTGGTAAAGTGGTGCTCATCATCACCGTGCTAGGCGGGCTCACGTTCCTTAATGTCATAGGAATCAGGCGTGTCGTCGCCGTGCTGGGCGCGATGACCATATTCAAGCTCTTGCCGTTGCTCGTACTGATGGTTGTCGGGATCGGGGCGGCTTCGTCCGCAGGACCAGTCGCTCTGCCGCAGTTCAGCGCCGTGGAAGGTATCGCGCTCGCGGCGCTGTACGCGTTCGTCGGCTTTGAAAATGCCACCATTCCTGCCGGCGAAACCAAGGATCCTAGACGCGCCATGCCGCGCGCGCTGATGCTGGGGCTCGCCATAGTCACCCTTATCTATTTCGGGCTGCAATGGGCCTATAGCCATAGCGCGATCGCGGGAACGGGCCCCGATGCACCGCTGACTGCGCTTGCCAGCGAATATGGCGGCGATATCGGCGCGCTACTCTTGGCTGCCACCATCGTCATGAGCGTGCTCGCCAACCTTACCGCGGGACTCACCTCAGCCAGCCGAATGCCGCCGGCGCTTGCCGATGACGGACTATTGCCGGCATGGTTCGGTAAGATTTCGCGCTGGGGGACGCCTGCCAACAGCATCGTCTTTTTTGGCACGGGCGCCATACTCTTTTCGCTATGGGACGATTTCCTTGCGCTCGCGGCGGTCAGCACGTTGGCCCGCCTACTCGCGTATATCGCGTCGATCATGGCGTTGCCGCGCCTACGCCGGGATGCCGGGCGCCCGGCGCTCAACCCGACGATAGCGATCGCTGCAACCATCGGGCTCACCCTGAGCATCTGGGCGGCGACCCAGACCAATGCGTTCCAATGGCTTACGCTCGGCGGTTTGGGTGTGGCGGGGACGGCCCTTTTCTTCATTGCGCGCAGGAAGTCCGATGCCGTTCCGTCATGAAACCGACCGCCTGATCCTGCGCGATTGGAATGAAGAAGACAGCCGCCGTTTCTGGGAAGTGATGAACACGCCCGCGGTGATGAAATGGCTCGGCGGCCCGCAGTCTTTCGAGGACTGGCACGAGGGCTTCAAACGCCTCCAGAGCTATGCGCGCGATTATGGCCACTGCTTCTGGCTGGTCGAGCGCAAGGAAGATGGCGAACTACTCGGTTTCTGCGGGCTCAAACGCGTCAATTACGAGGGCGCCCCAAATCAAGGGATGCCCGAAGTCGGCTGGCGCTTTCGTCAAAGCGCTTGGGGCAAGGGTTATGCCAAGGAGGCAGCGATCGCCTCGCTCGACTTGGGTTTCGACCGCTTCGGATATGCCGAAATCGTCGCCCTGACCATGACGGGGAATGAGCCCAGTTGGCGATTGATGGAACGCCTCGGCATGAAGGAGCGGCCCGAACTGGCCTATCACGACGGCAAGTATTCGGATCGGTACGGGCAGGCGCGCCAGTGGGGCATCACGGCTGACGAATGGGCCGCCCACCGCAAGATGTTAGGGTTGTAGCTGCGCGGTCCAGCGTTCGAGCAAGCCGGCCTGCTCGGCATCGATCGATGCCAGCCGCTCGAGCGCGGCCTGCACCGCATCGCGATCCGCGGGATTGACCCATTCACTATCGGTCACCAGCGCGTCGAGGTCGGCCAGCGCCGTCACAAGCGGGCGGCGCACGGCTTCCAAACGGCTGAGGGCCTCGACAGCGCTTACCCAGCTTTCGCTATTGGTTGGGCCTGCATCTGCAATACGAGCGCCCGTCGGCCCGCGGACCGCTTCGAATGCCGCAATCCCGTCGGCAGCGTTGCTTTCGATCACTGCGATCTGGGCGGCAATGGCTGCAGTTTCGCTATAATCGGGAGGACTACCGACCGGCAGGCGCGGGTCGATATTCTCGGCGGGTCGTTTGGCCAATGACGGCGGATCGCCAGCCGGCGCAGCGCAGGCTGCCAACATGGCAAGCGGAGACATTAAGATGAAAGCGCGAAACACGCCGCAAGGCTTAGACTTGTCTGCAGATTCCCGCAATCGGGGGGTTGCAACGAACGACGCGTCCCCCTAAACGCCCCCGAGACTTTCAGCGCCCGTAGCTCAGCTGGATAGAGTACCTGACTACGAATCAGGTGGTCGGAGGTTCGAATCCTTCCGGGCGCGCCATACAAGAAAGGCCGCGGCATCCCTTCCCCAGTGGACGTCGCGGCCTTTTTCTTATGCCGTTCACATGGCGAGCCGTACGCCATCGCCAGATGCAGCCGCGCGGATGCCAGCAACGATTGCGGCAACTGTCCCGTTATTTGCAAAAAGCGCCGCTGGATGCCCCACGTGGATTCGAACCACGATTGACGGATTCAGAGTCCGTAGTCTTACCATTAGACGATGGGGCAGCATCAGCGGATGCGAGGCGGGGCAATAGGAAGGCGCTGCGCCCGTGTCAACGCTTCCAAACCCACCCGCTTGTGCATTTTCCCAATTTTGCACTACATTGGGGGCAGGTCAGCCGTGGCCCATCACGATTTTTGCCTGCCACGGTGTAGAAGAAAGCAAGTGTAATGGCGGATCAACCCGATCCCCGGCCTGCACCGCGACAAGGGCGTCGACGTAGGGCCACCAAGAATGCAGGCCCGCCTCGGTGGCGGCCCGAGCGCAGCTATGGCGCGCTCGACCTGGGCACCAATAATTGTCGCCTGTTGATCGCCCGTCCCGAGCAAGAAGGTTTCAAGGTCATCGATGCATTTTCGCGGATCGTCCGGCTGGGCGAGGGGTTGGCGAGCAGCGGGCGGCTGTCCGATGAAGCGATGGACCGCGCCGTGTCCGCGCTTGGCATCTGTGCGCAGAAATTGCGCCGCCGCAATGTCAGCATTGCCCGATCGGTCGCGACCGAGGCTTGCCGCCGCGCCGCCAATGGCCGCCAGTTCATCGATCGTGTCAGGCGCGAAACCGGCATCGTCCTGGACATCATCCCACCGAAGGAGGAAGCGCGGCTTGCGGTGCTCGGCTGTCACAAGCTGCTCGGCCCCGGCGATGGGCCCGCCGTCATCTTCGACATCGGCGGCGGCTCGACCGAGCTTGTGTTGGTCGAACCGGGCGATGACGAGCCCGCCATCCGGGCTTGGTGGTCGGCACCGTGGGGTGTCGTGTCGCTGACCGAAAGCGAGGGGCGCGAAGCGCTGGAAGGGGCCGATCGGGTCGAAGCCTATGCGCGCATGCGCGATCGAGCGCGTGACGGCTTCTCGCGCTTTTCGGAATGGTTGCCCAAGGATCGCGACGATATCCGCCTGCTCGGCACCAGCGGTACGGTGACGACGCTCGCGTCGGTCTACCTGCAGCTTCCGAGCTATGATCGCCGCGCTGTCGATGGCCTGCACGTGCCGACAGATTCGATGCGCGAGATCTCGACGCTCATCAGCGAACTTGATTTCAATGGCCGCTCGCAATTGCCGTGCATCGGCACCGAACGCGCCGACCTGGTGGTCGCCGGTTGCGCGATCCTCGAAGCGATCCTCGACATCTGGCCGGCAAGCGAGCTTGGTATCGCCGATCGCGGCATCCGCGAGGGCATTTTGCGTAGCCTGATGGCGCGGGACGGATATTCGTTATGAGCAAGGGCAGGGGCCGCAGCGGCGGCAAGCAGCGGGTCAAGACCGCGCGGCGGCGCAGCGCCAGTTCGACCGCGTGGCTGCAGCGGCAATTGAACGATCCTTATGTGAAGAAGGCCAAGGCCGAAGGCTATCGCAGCCGCGCGGCGTACAAGCTGATCGAGCTCGACGAGCGATTCAAGCTGTTGAAAGGCGCCGAAGGCGTGGTCGATCTGGGCATTGCGCCGGGTGGCTGGGCACAGGTCGTGCGCCAGCGGATCCCAAAAGCGCGGGTCGCGGGCATCGACCTGCTTGAGACCGACCCGATCGAGGGCGTGGAGATCCTCCAGATGGATTTCATGGACGAGGATGCGCCTGATCGGCTCATGGAAGCATTGGGTGGGCCGGTCGATCTCGTGCTGAGCGACATGGCGGCCAACACGGTCGGACATAAATCGACCGATCACCTGCGAACGATGGGACTGATCGAAGCGGGGCTGGAATTTGCTGTTGAAGTGCTGCGTCCGGGCGGCGCCTATGTTGCGAAGGTGCTCGCAGGCGGGGCGGACAATAATCTGATCGCCGAACTCAAACGCCATTTCAAGACGGTCAAGCATGCCAAGCCGCCCGCCAGCCGCAAGGGCTCGAGCGAATGGTATGTCGTTGCGCAGGGGTTCAAGGGCGGAGCCTAGCTCCTAGCCATTTCCCTTCAGCGCGGCATCGATTGCGCGCTTGTAACTGACATAACCCTCGGCCGCTGGGATCAAGCGGTCGCCAATCACGAACATTGGCGTCCCGGGCGGTCCGAACTGGTTGGCAAGGTCGAAATTCTTCTGCAATTCGGCATCCCATTCGGGACTTTCGGGAATGCGCGGATCGAGGCCCAACTCCTCAAGCGTTTCGGCAATCGCCTGCTGCGTGAGCTGGTCATAGCTATAAAGCTTGTCATGGAATTCCTTGAACTTGCCAGCGCGCGATGCCGCCATCGAGGCGCGCGCGGCAAGCACGCTAGTCTGCCCGAGCACGGGCAGTTCGCGATAGACCACACGAAGGTTGGGCATCTCATCGACCAGCCGGTCGATATCCGGCTTGGTCGTGCGGCAATAGCCGCAGGCATAGTCGAAAAATTCGACCATGATCACTTCAGGGTTTTCAGCGCCAACCCAACTATTCTCATAAGGCGTCTCGATCAGATCACGATTGGCCTCGATGGTAGGTGCGTGCTGACGTGTTTGCAGCGCATTGGACGCCTCGACCAGAATTTCGGGAGTTTCGATCAGCGCATCGCGCACGATACCTGGCGCTGCTGCTTGCAGCGCAAAATAGCCGCCGACCGCCGTCAGTACGGCACCGATAACGCCACCGGCTACGGCAGGCCCCCAAATCTTGTCGCTCATCGCCGCAGCTCCGGTACCTTTTCTTTCTCTTCCTCCAGCGCATGGCGGCTGGTGAGCGCAATATCCTGCGCACGGATCCAATCGGCATCGCGCGTTTCGATGCCGACCATCGCACGCGTCGCGTTGACATAGGCGGCGCGGTGCTGGCCGAGCATCTGCATGCGTTCCGCACTGGCGAGCGCGGCGCGGGCTTCATCGCCCTCGGCTTCGTAGATAACGCCAAGCTGATACCATGCGAACGGGTTGCGCCGATCAAGCTGGACGGCGGCTTTGAGCAGCGGCTTGGCTTCGGCGTAGCGGCTCGTGTCCTCGGTCGCGATAAGCGCGTGGCCAAACGTCGTGGCGATGAGCGGTTCCTGTGGGGCGAGGTCGACGGCGCGACGCAGTACCGGCAGCGCTTCTTCGGGTCGACCATTCTCCAGCAGTATCTGGCCCCAAAGCTCGAGCGCGAAGGGGTCATCGGGCAGCAACGTCGCCAGCTTTTCCGCCTCGGCAATGGCCTGGTCGGGATAGACGCCCTGGTGATAGGCATAAGCGCGGGCAAACAGCGCGGGGATGGTTTCGGTCCCGCGCGGATATTCGCGAAGCGCTCGCTGCGGGTTCACATAGCCGATCAGCTTGGCCTTGACGCGCTGGAAGCGCGCTTCGAGCTCGGGATCGTTGGGCACCTGCCATGCCGGATCGGGCAGGTAGACACCTTCAAGCGCGGCGATACGCTCGCGCGAGAGCGGGTGGGTACGATCGTAGCTGTTGTCCTGGCTGATATTCAGCCGATATTCCTGGTTCTGCAGCTTGCTGAAGAATTCAAGGCTGCCGCGGCCCGAAATGCCGGCCTCCGACAAATATTTCGCACCGGCCTGGTCAGCCGAGCTTTCCTGCGCGCGGTTGAACGCCAGGAAGGTGCCGAGCGCAGCGCGCTGGCCGGCCTGCATTATGCCGATGCCGGCTTCGCCGGACCCTGCGGCGATGGCAGCAGCACCCAGCAGCAGCGAAATGATCTGGATGCTCGTGGCCTGCTTTGCCCCGTCAGAAAAGCGGATGACGTGCCCGCCGGCGACATGGCCCAGTTCGTGCGCGACCACGCCCTGGACCTGGCCGACATGGTCGGCCTCCATGATCAAACCCGAATGGATATAGACGCGCTGTCCGCCCGCCACGAAAGCGTTGATCGAACTATCGTTGATCAGCACGAATTCGACATCTTCGGGCCGCATGCCCGCCGCTTCGACTAGCGGAGCGCTGATATCGCGGAACAGGGCATCGGTCTCGGCATCGCGCAAAATCTGTTGCGCCATGGCGGGACGCGCCACGAACGCGCTCAAGACGAGCGCGAGAAGGGCGAAAAGGCGCACAACGGATTGCGCGCTGGGGCGAGGGGTGACCAGCATAGTCGCCATCCTTCCCCTCGCCGCCTTAACGAGCGGTGAAGCCCCGAGGGGCGCGCCGTCTAGCCGAATGTGCGCTGCCACCAACCGGTACGGCGCGGACCATCGCCCTCGGCGCTCTCTTTGGTATCGTTCGAATTGGCGCTTTCTTCCGGCTTTTCAGCCTTTGCCGGCGCTGAAGCGGCCTTCTTGGATGCCGGTTTCTTGGCCGGTGCCTTTTTCTTGGCGGCTGGCTTCTTGGCCGGCTTTTCTTCGACCTCTTCGGGCTTGGCCGTGTCGGTCTTGCTGTCTTTCGCTTGAGGCTTTTTGCGCGGGCTCTTGGCAGGCTTTTTCTCGGATTCTTCGCCGGCAGGCGCCTCTTCGGCCTTCTTTCGCGTAGTGCGCTGCTTCTTGGGCGCTTTTGCCTCCTCGGGGGTGTCGTCCTTGGACTTTGCGTCGGCGGCCTTTTTGCGCGCGGCTGGACGGCGCCGGGTCTTGGGCTTCTCTTCACCCTCGTCCCTCTTGGCGTCGCCATCATCCGACTTCGCCTCGCGCGCATCATCTTCCGCCTTCTTGCGGCGCGGTTTGCGCCTGGGCTTCTTGTCTTCGCCGGGCTCTTCTTCAGCTTGTTCGGCGGAGTCCTCGCCGTTGTCCTGCGGTTGGTCGCCGCCATTACGGCGCCGTCCACGACCGCCACGGCGACGGCGCTTGCGCTTCTTGGGCTGTTCGTCTTCCGACGTTTCGTCCTCCGCCTCTTCGTCCTCGTCATCGGATTCGATGTCGGCCGTGAGGTCCTCGATCTTCAGTTTGGGCGGCAAGCTGCCCTTGGGCGGGCGCGGGCCCTTGCTCTCGACGCTCATCTTGGCGCCCTCGAAGCTGTCATCGATCATAACCTCGACCTGGACGCCGTAACGTTCCTCGACCTCGGCCAATTCGGCGCGCTTTTTGTTCAGGAGGAAGATCGCGGCTTCGTTGCCGGCCTTCAGAAGGATGACCGTGCCCTTGCCGCGTGCCGCTTCATCTTCGATCATGCGCAATGCACTGAGGCCCGACGATGATGCCGTACGCATCAAGCCGGTCCCGTCGCAATGTTGGCAGGCAGTCGTTGAGGCTTCAAGCACCCCGGTACGCAGGCGTTGACGGCTCATTTCCATAAGGCCGAAGCTGGAAATGCGGCCAACCTGGATGCGGGCGCGATCCGACTTGAGCGCTTCCTTCATGGCCTTTTCGACTTTGCGCCCATGGGCGTTCTTTTCCATGTCGATGAAGTCGATTACGACGAGCCCTGCCATGTCGCGAAGGCGCAGCTGGCGGGCGATTTCGGCGGCAGCTTCCAAGTTGGTCTGGAAGGCGGTCTGCTCGATATTATGCTCGCGCGTCGAACGTCCCGAGTTGATGTCGATCGACACCAGCGCTTCGGTCGGGTTGATGACGAGATAACCGCCCGACTTGAGCTGCACGGTCGGGTTGTACATCCCGGCAAGCTGGTCCTCGATCCCGTAGGACTGGAAGATCGGGGTAGGGTGCTCGTACTGTTTAACGCGTTTGACGTGGCTCGGCATGAGCAATTTCATGAAGCGGCGGGCGGCCTTGTAGCCGTCTTCGCCTTCAACAATGACTTCCTGGATTTCACGCGAATACAGATCGCGAATGGCCCGTTTGACGAGATCGCTATCGCGGTAAACGAGACTTGGAGCCGCACTTTTCAGCGTCTTTTCGCGGATTTCGTCCCACAGACGGGCGAGGTAATCGAAGTCCCGCTTGATTTCGGTTTTATTGCGCGAAAGGCCCGCAGTGCGCACGATCAGCCCCATGCTCTTGGGGAGCTTGAGGTCGGCCATAATCTGTTTGAGGCGCTTGCGATCCGACCCATTGGAAATCTTGCGCGAAATGCCCCCACCATGGCTGGTGTTGGGCATGAGCACGCAATAGCGACCTGCTAGGCTCAAATAGGTGGTAAGCGCCGCGCCCTTGTTCCCGCGCTCTTCCTTGACGACCTGGACGAGCAATACCTGCCGACGCTGGATGACATCCTGGATCTTGTAGCGGCGGCGCAGGTTCTGGCGCTTCTTGCGCACCTCGTAAACGGCGCTTTCGTCGACGGGCGAGGCATCGCTGCCGGTGCCGGCTTCGTCGGGTGTTTCGCCATTGTCTTCGCCGTCGGAATCTTCCTCGGCCTCTTCGGCTTCGCGCAAGCGCTGTTCTTCTTCAGCATGCTCTGCCTCTTCGGCGAGCAAGGCTTCACGATCGGCCGAGGGAATTTGGTAATAGTCGGGATGGATTTCGCTGAATGCGAGGAAACCGTGGCGATTGCCGCCATAGTCGACAAAGGCGGCCTGCAGCGAGGGTTCGACCCGCGTGACTTTGGCTAGATAGATGTTTCCCTTGAGCTGTTTGTGCTCCGAGGACTCGAAATCAAACTCCTCGATCCGGTTCCCGTTCATGACCGCGACCCGAGTTTCCTCCGGGTGGCGCGCGTCGATTAGCATGCGCGTTGACATCAAATTTTCTCCGAATGCGTCCGTCCTTTCCAGGATCGAAACGCAACTGTTCAGGGCCCCAGTCGTCCGCAGTGGGTTGGGACAGGGGCGATAAATTGAATTTTTCTGCTGCTGCCGAAGAAGCCAACGCCGCATTGTCGGCGAGGGACGGGCGGGTGCGCGCTACCGCGAACCGGGCCTTTGCGTCCTGTGACTTCATCTGCTTCAACCTCTTAGGCTTGAACGCATCGCGTAGAAGCGTTCAGAAAACCGGGAAATCCCAGTTCAACGAGGGCCTAGCACCGCTGTGTCAGCCCCGCAACTAAATCGACACAATAGTGTTGCGCGGCGGCCCGTATGTGCCTCAAACACGGGGCATGATCCGATGGTTCCTTCTGGGCGGTTTCGCCGTGCTGGCGGCATGCGGCGATTCGCGGGAAACGACCCAACCCGACAGGAAGCCGGGGGATCTCGCCGTGATTGGCGAGGGTCGCCGCGGCGAATTGTCGGTCGCAATGCCCAAACCCCTGACCGACATCGCGATCACCGAGGCGAGCCAGCCGGGCCAGCCGCTGGTTTTGATCGATCCGGGTCATGGCGGACGCGATGGCGGTGCGACGGGCGTAGACGGGACCCCTGAAAAGCGGCTGACACTTGCCATGGCAAAGGAACTACACGATGCACTGGCCGAGCGAGCGCGGGTGCGCATCGCGCTGACCCGCGACGATGACTCCACATTATCGCTTGAACAGCGCGCGGAAATCGCGCGCGGCCTGTCGACCGACCTCTTTCTTTCGATCCACATGGACGCAGCGCCCAATCCCGATGCGACGGGCGTAACGCTTTATTCCCTGTCCGACATCGCTTCGTCGACCGAAGCCGCGGCCCGTGCGGGCGCGGAGCGTGAGCGGGTCGGCACCGTCGTCAGCGATGCCGATGACATGACGACCAGGTTGCTGACCGACTTGGCGCTGCGCGAGCAGATGAAGGCATCGGCCGACCTTGCCCGCAGGGTATTGCGCCGCGCCGAGGGCGGCGTGCCCTTGCGGCCAACCCCGCATCAATCCGCCGACTTCGTCGTTCTGCGCTTGGCGCAAGCACCAGGCCTGCTGGTTGAGGCGGGCTACATTACCAACCCAATCGACGCCGAACGGCTCACCACGAGAGAGGGGCGCGCACCTTTGGTCGAGGCGCTGGCGCGCGCGATCGAAGCCGACCTTGCGACGCGGACCGCAAACTGACGCTTTATTGCCGTTCATCGGCCCGCTAATGAGATTTGCGTAAGAGACATGAACATGCCCAGCATTCCCATGCCCGACCTGGTGGCTTTCAACAATCGCGTGCACGCGCGCCTCGATCCGTGGCGCGAGAAAAAGTGGGTGCGCGTCCTTTTCTGGATGGCGCTGGCGGGACTGGCAATTCTATCCCTGAGTTGGGCCTATCTGTCGAAAGACTTGCTCACCGAGGACGAAATTCTCAATTATCGTCCGGCGCTTCCCACCAATGTGCGTGGTGACGACGGTGAGCCCATCGGTGTCTATGCGCGCGAGCGCCGCGTCGAGCTCTCCTATGACGATTACCCGCCAATGGTGGTGCAGGCCTTCATTTCGGCAGAAGACGCGGCTTTCTTCTCGCATGGCGGTTTGGATTATCCGGGCCTGGCCGCCGCCGTGGCTGATTTTCTCGCTACCGAAGCAACGGGCGGGGGGCGCGCCCGCGGGTCGTCTACGATTACCCAGCAGGTCGCCAAGAACCTGACCGGCGACGATGATTACTCGATCCTGCGGAAGGGGCGTGAAGCGCTGCTGGCCTTTCGTATTGAGGACACGCTTTCCAAGCAGGAAATTCTTGCACTCTACCTCAACGAGATTTTCCTCGGCCGCAACGCCTACGGGGTGCAGGCGGCGGCGCGCGCCTATTTTGACAAGGACGTGGCGGACCTCGATCTGCACGAAGTGGCGTATCTTGCGGCAATCCCCAAGGGACCGGCCAACTATCATCCCGTGCGCCACAAGGAGCGCGCGACCCAGCGGCGCAACTATGTGCTGCGCGAGATGGCCAAGAATGGCTATATCGACGAAGCGACCCGTGCGCGCACGGCTTCGATGGAACTGACCGCTATTCCGACGGGCAGCGCCCAGCCTTTCGTGGAGCGCGGCGGTTACTTCATGGAAGAGGTGCGCCGCCGCCTGCTGGCGCGCTTCGGCGAGGGGGCCGAGGATGGCGAAAACAGCGTTTATGCGGGCGGGCTTTGGGTGCGCACGTCGATGAACGTCGAGATGCAGGATGCGGCTGCTGTTGCCATGCGCGAACAGTTGGCCCGGTTCGACGGACCGCGCGGCTGGCGCGATCTGGGACTGACGGTCGACATGAGCCAGGATTGGGAAAGCCAGCTGCGCATCGCGCGGGTAGGCACCGGCTTTTCCGACTGGAAGAAAGCGGTCGTGCTGTCGGTCGACGGCAATGTCGCGACCATCGGCTTCGTCGGCGGGCAGACCGCCCGGTTACCGCGAAGCAGCGCGAACATGCCGGTTCGAGGCGCGAGTGGTACCGCGTTCTCCCGCTTCAAACCGGGCATGATCATCGTCGTTCGCGATGAGGGGGACGGCCGCTATGCGCTGCGTTCGATTCCGCTCGTATCGGGCGGTTTCGTTGCGCAGGAAGCGAGAACCGGCCGCGTCATGGCGATGCAAGGCGGGTTCGACGTGCGCGGCTCAAGCTTCAACCGCGCGGTGCAGGCCAGGCGTCAGCCGGGTTCGGCGTTCAAGCCGATCGTCTACCTGACGGCGCTGGAAAACGGTTTTACACCGGCCACGCTCATTCCCGACCAGCCCTTCTGCGTCTGGCAGGGTGCTTCGCTGGGCGACAAATGTTTTCGTAACTTCGATGGCCGCTATTCGGGTAACAAGACGCTGCGTTGGGGCGTCGAACAGTCGCGCAATCTGATGACGGTGCGCGCCGCCAGCCAGGCGGGCATGGACAAGGTCGTCGCCAATGCCGCTTCACTTGGGCTGGGGGACCATCCGCAGTTCCTTTCGACAGCGCTTGGTGCGGGCGATGTTACGGTGCTTGACCTGACCAATGCCTATTCGATCCTCGCCAATAATGGCCGTTCGGTGGAGCCCTCGCTGATCGACTATGTGCAGGATCGGTCGGGCAAGGTGATCTACCGGTCGGATAATCGCTGCGCCGCGATGGAACGCTGCAATATGGCCACCTATGATGGCGAACCGATGCCGCGCCCGCCGCAACGTGGCCGCCAGGTCGTCGATGCGCAGGCTGCCTACCAGATGGTGCACATTCTCGAAGGCGTGGTCGAACGCGGCACCGCGGCGCGTCTTGCCGCGCTCGATCGCCCGCTATTCGGCAAGACGGGCACGACTACCGGGCCCACCAATGTGTGGTTTGTCGGCGGTACGCCCGAGATCGTGACCGGCACCTATATCGGCTATGACGACAACCGGTCGATGGGCGGATACGCGCAAGGCGGCAGCACCGCTGCCCCGGTATTCCAGATGTTTGCCGAAGCAGCCCTGAAGGATGCCCCCAAAACACCCTTTGTGGCGCCCGAGGGCATTCGCATGGTCCGCATCGATCGCGTGACCGGAGATCGCGTTTTTGGCGTGTTCCCGACGACGGTGGAGCGCACGTCTTCGGTGATATGGGAAGCGTTCAAGCCGGAAACCGAGCCGCGCCGCACTTTCCGCCGCGACGAGGAGGAAGAGGAAGAAGAAACGCCTACGCTCGCACCGGTCCGACAGGCCGTTGTCCGACCGCAGCAGACTGCGCCCGAAGAACCCGACGAAGCGGAATTCTTGCAAAGGCAAGGCGGGATTTACTAGGGGCGGTGTAACCAGCCTTTTCGAAAGTCCATTATCATGCGTGCTGAAGCGCAAGCCTCCGCCGACCAGATCACTGCCGCCACGCAGCTTCTCCGCCGGTTCCTTGATTGGGACCGGGCTTTGAAGCGTATGGACGAGCTCAACGACGCCGCCGAGGATCCTTCCCTGTGGGACGATCCCAAGGCCGCCCAGGCGCTGATGCGGGAGCGCGGCCGGCTGGAAGAAGCGATCGGTGCCACGCGCAAGATCGAAAAGGAACTTGCCGATACGATCGAGCTGATGGAGATGGCCGAAGTCGAGGGCGACGACGGGCTGGTCGAAGAAGCGGTGACCGCTCTCGAACAGCTTGCCGAGCGCGCCGAGAAGGACAAGGTCGCGGCGTTGCTGGCAGGCGAAGCGGACGGCAATAACGCGTATATCGAAGTCCATGCGGGCGCCGGCGGGACCGAAAGCCAGGATTGGGCCGAAATGCTGCAGCGTATGTATACGCGCTGGGCCGAACGGCGCGGCATGAAGGTCGAACTGATCGACCATCACGTAGGGGAGCAGGCGGGCATCAAGTCGGCCACGCTGCTGGTGAAGGGCGAGAATGCCTATGGTTATGCCAAGACCGAGAGCGGCGTTCACCGCCTCGTGCGCATCTCGCCCTACGATAGCTCGGCGCGTCGCCACACCAGCTTCAGCTCGGTATGGGTCTATCCCGAAATCGACGAATCCATTGAAGTCGAAATCAACGAGAGCGAACTTCGCATCGACACCTACCGCGCGTCGGGCGCTGGCGGACAGCATGTAAATACCACCGACAGCGCAGTGCGTATTACGCACATCCCGACGAATATCGTCGTCGCATCGCAAAGCGGGCGTTCGCAGCACAAGAACAAGGCCGAGGCGATGAACATGCTCAAAGCCCGGCTCTATGAAGCCGAGCTGCAGCGACGCGAGGAAGAGGCCAGCGCGACCAATGCCACCAAGACCGAGATTGGCTGGGGCCACCAGATCCGCAGCTATGTCCTCCAGCCCTATCAGCTGGTCAAGGACCTGCGCACCGGCGTGACCTCGACTGCGCCTGGGGACGTACTCGATGGCGATCTCGACAAGTTCATGGCGGCTGCATTGTCGCAGCGTGTGACCGGTGAAAAGATCGAAGTTGACGATGTCGAATAGGCTCGCATTTCCCCTGCTTGCATTGGCGCTGCTGGCGGGCTGCCGCGGCGACTCGCGCGATGCCAATGATGGCTTCCCACTACCGCGACGCGATGTCGCGCCGATCGTGTCCGATCGCTTTTCCACCGAAGACGCGCGTGACCGGCTGGGTGAAGCCGAGCGGGTGATGGAGCTGGCCGGCATCGTCGAAGGCATGAGCGTTGCCGATATCGGTGCAGGGGAGGGTTACTATACCGTCCGCCTCGCACGCGCCGTTGGGGATCGTGGCCGTGTCCTGGCGCAGGATGTCCTGCCTGACGTGCGCGACCGGCTGGCGCGCCGCGTTCAGCGCGAAAGGCTCGACAACGTGGCGGTGCGTCTTGGGGCTGCAAACGATCCGCGTCTGCCTGACAATAGTTTCGACCGAATCTTCCTCGTGCACGTGTATCATGAGGTTACCGAGCCCTACGAATTTCTCTGGAATTTAAGACAGGGCCTTACCGAAGGCGGACAAGTCATCGTGGTCGATGCAGATCGTCCGATCAAACGCCACGGCATCTCTCCGCAGCAGCTCGATTGCGAATTCGCAGCATTGGGGCTGGAACGGGTGCAGACCGCTGATCTCGAAGGCACGGACGCCTATTTCGCCGCGTTCGAAATCGCCCGCGAAAGACCCGAACCGCGCGAAATCGAGCCTTGTAGTTAAATAGCGCCGCGCTAGTCTTGGCGCATGCGACAATATCTCGATTTGATGCAGCGAATCCTCGATGAGGGCGCTTTGCAGGATGACCGCACCGGCGTCGGAACGCTGAGCGTTTTTGGGGCGCAGATGCGTTTCGATCTCGCCAAGGGTTTCCCGCTACTGACGACCAAGAAGCTACATTTGCGCTCGATCATCGTGGAGCTGTTGTGGTTTCTTAAAGGCGATACCAACGTCAAATATCTGCAGGACAACAAGGTCAGCATCTGGGACGAATGGGCCGATGAAAATGGCGATCTCGGGCCTGTCTACGGCAAGCAATGGCGCCGCTTCGAAGGCGGCAATGGCCGCACGGTCGATCAAATCGAGAACCTGGTAAAGCTGATTCGAGAGGATCCCGCGTCGCGCCGCCAAGTGGTCAGCGCGTGGAATCCCGCCGAACAGCCCGACATGGCACTGGCGCCTTGCCACTGCCTGTTCCAGACGCACGTCGCGAACGGCAAGCTGAGCCTTCAGCTCTACCAACGATCGGCCGACCTGTTCCTGGGCGTTCCGTTCAACATCGCGTCATATGCCCTGCTGACGCACATGCTGGCGCGCGAAACCGGTCTGGAACCCGGCCATTTCGTTTGGACCGGCGGCGATGTGCATCTCTATTCGAACCATCTCGAGCAGGCGAAGACGCAGCTGGCGCGCGAACCGCGCGCGCTCCCGAGACTGGCGATCAAGGATCGGGGGCAGGGGCTGTTCGACTACCAGCCTGATGATTTCAGCTTTGAAAATTACGATCCGCACCCGCATATCAAGGCCCCGGTCGCCGTCTGATTGCCATTCGACGCTGTGAGGGAACCTTTTCTATTTCCCGGTGCGTTGTTGGCATACATGAAGAGGGAGAAGACCCATGGTTCGTAAGTTCATGATGTTGTTCGCCGCTGCCGGTCTCACCTTTGGCGCTGCCGCCTGCAACACGGTTCAGGGTGTCGGTGAAGATATCAGCTCGGCCGGCGAATGCGGCGAAGACGTGCTGGACGGTCGCGATTGCTAATCGCTCGTTAGACCTGTTCCCAGCGAAAGCCTCGCGCCTTCGGGCGCGGGGCTTTTTCTTGGTTCATCGCGCATCAACCTTGCTAGTAGGATGATCATGGCGATTTTGGCGTCACGATAATTGGGAGACTATGATGCGCAAACTTCTGGTCATCGCATTGTTCGGATCGAGCATGGCGCTCGGTGCTTGCAACACCGTGCAAGGACTGGGCAAAGATATTAGTTCGGCCGGTGAATGCGGCGAAGACGTGATCAACGGCGAGAACTGCTAGGTTTATCGCTCTGCATTAAAAAAGGCTCCGGCGGAATTTTCTCCACCGGAGCCTTTTTTGTTTACGGCTGAAGCCGTGCCCTAGTCTTCGGCTGCGGCATCGCTGCCGTCACCCGATACGACCACTTCGGCCAGCGGATCTTCGACCTTGTCGGCATCGTCCCGCTTGAGCTCGGCCTCATGCTCTTCTTCCGCCGTCTGCGCAGCCAGAAGGGCTTCCTGCATTTTCTTCTGCTGCGCACGAAGCGCCGCATCACGCGAGGAGGCGGTGACACGCATGCGGTTCATGCCCGCGCCGGTACCGGCGGGGATGAGACGGCCGACGATCACGTTTTCCTTGAGACCGTTGAGCGTGTCCGACTTGCCTTCCACGGCCGCCTGCGTGAGCACGCGGGTCGTTTCCTGGAAGGACGCGGCCGAGATGAAGCTGCGCGTTTGCAGCGACGCCTTGGTGATCCCGAGCAGGATCGGCTTGCCCTCCGCCTTCTTCTTTCGCGGGGGAAGCTTGGCGTTGGCTTCGTCCATCTCGTCGCGATCGACCTGTTCGCCCGGCAGCAGGGTAGTGTCGCCACCGTTGGTGATCTCGACCTTCTGCAGCATCTGGCGAACGATCACCTCGATGTGCTTGTCGTTGATCTTCACGCCCTGCAGTCGGTAGACTTCCTGGATCTCGTTGACGAGATATTCGGCCAGCGCTTCGACGCCCATGACTTCGAGGATGTCGTGCGGATCGGGCGAACCTGCGACGAGGTTGTCGCCCTTCTTCACATAGTCGCCTTCCTGAACGTCGATGACCTTCGCCTTCGGGATCAGGTAATCGATCTGGTCCGAACCGTCCTCGGGGATGATCGCGACCTTACGCTTCGCCTTGTAGTCGCGAATGAAGGTGAACTTGCCCGATGCCTTGGCGATGACCGAATTGTCCTTGGGCTTTCGCGCTTCGAAAAGTTCGGCGACGCGCGGCAGACCACCCGTGATATCGCGGGTCTTGGCGGCTTCACGCGGCATACGCGCAAGCACCGTACCGGCTTCCACCTCGGCGCCGTCCTCGACCGCGATGATCGCGCCCGGGGCCAAACGGTAGACGCCCGCTTCCTCGTCCTTCTTGCCCGTAAGCGTGAGGCGGGGACGGAAGTCTTCCTTCTTCGACTTGGACTGGTTCTCGGTGATCACGCGCTGCGAAATCCCCGTCGACTCGTCGGTCTGTTCGGTCAGGGTCTTGCCATCGACAATGTCCTGATACTTCACGACGCCCTTGCGCTCGGTGATGACCGGGCTGAACGAGGGATCCCATTCGGCGATCTTGTCACCCTGCTTGATCATGTGACCGTTGGCAAAGTGCAGCGTCGCACCATAGGGGATCTTGTGCGTCGACAGTTCGCGACCGTCGATATCGAGGATCGCGACTTCGCCCGAACGCGAAAGCGAGAGCGTGCGGCCCTTGGCGTCCTCAATCGTCGGCATATCGCGATATTCGATCTTGCCTTCTACCGGGGCTTCCAGGTTCGACTGCTCGTTGAGCTGTGCCGCACCACCGATGTGGAAGGTCCGCATGGTGAGCTGCGTGCCGGGTTCACCGATCGACTGGGCAGCGATGACGCCGACCGCTTCGCCGATGTTTACCGGCGTACCGCGGGCCAGGTCACGGCCGTAGCACTTGCCGCACACGCCCTGCTTGGATTCGCACACCAGCGGCGAGCGGATCTTGAGCGCCTGGACACCCAGGTCCTCAATCTGCTTGGCCATGGCTTCGTCGATCAGGCTGCCCGTCTTGATCGCGACCTTGTCCGTCTTCGGATCGACGATGTCTTCGGCCGTCGTACGACCAAGGACACGATCCGACAGGCTGGCAATGGTCGACCCGCCCTGGACGATGGCGCGCATTTCCAGGACATTGTCGGTCTTGCAGTCTTCTTCCACGATCACGCAGTCCTGGCTTACGTCGACGAGGCGACGCGTCAGGTAACCCGAGTTGGCGGTCTTCAACGCAGTATCCGCAAGGCCCTTGCGGGCACCGTGGGTCGAGTTGAAGTATTCAAGGACGGTCAGACCTTCCTTGAAGTTCGAGATGATCGGCGTTTCGATGATCTCGCCCGACGGCTTGGCCATCAGGCCGCGCATACCCGCAAGCTGCTTTATCTGGGCCTGCGAACCACGCGCCCCGGAGTGGGCCATCATGTAGATCGAGTTGACGGGAGCTTCGCGGCCGCCCTCGCCCTTCGGCGTGGCCTGGATCTCGTCCATCATCTCGTTCGCGACCTGGTCGCCGCAACGGCTCCAGGCGTCGATGACCTTGTTGTACTTTTCCTGCTGCGTGATCAGGCCGTCCTGATACTGCTGCTCGTAGTCCGCAACCTGCGCACGCGTTTCTTCGACCAGCTTTTCCTTGGCGGCGGGGATGACCATGTCGTCCTTGCCGAAGGAGATGCCGGCCTTGAAGGCGTGCTGGAAACCAAGGCTCATGATCTGGTCGGCAAAGATGACGGTATCCTTCTGACCGGTGTGGCGATAGACCTCGTCGATCACCTCACCGATGTCCTTCTTGGTCAGTAGCTTGTTGACCGTCTCGAAGGGCACCTTGTGGCTCTTGGGAAGCTTTTCACCGAGCAGCATGCGGCCCGGCGTGGTTTCGAAGCGGACCATGTTTTCCTTGCCGTCTTCGTCCGTCTGCGGGACGCGGGCAATGATCTTCGAATGCAGCGTGACCGCGCCGACATTGAGGGCCTGGTGGACCTCGGTCATGTCGGTGAAGATCGAGCCTTCGCCCGGCTCGCCCTCTTTTTCCATCGTGATGTAATAGAGGCCGAGGACCATGTCCTGCGACGGCACGATGATGGGCTTGCCGTTGGCGGGCGACAGGATGTTGTTGGTGCTCATCATGAGCACGCGCGCTTCCAGCTGCGCTTCAAGCGACAGCGGGACGTGCACGGCCATCTGGTCGCCGTCAAAGTCGGCGTTGAAGGCGGCACAGACCAGCGGGTGAAGCTGGATTGCCTTGCCTTCGATCAGCACCGGCTCGAATGCCTGGATGCCCAGGCGGTGAAGCGTCGGGGCGCGGTTGAGGAGGACGGGATGCTCGCGAATGACTTCGTCGAGGATATCCCAGACTTCCTTGCGTTCCTTTTCGACCCACTTCTTGGCCTGCTTCAGGGTCATCGAGAGACCCTTGGCGTCGAGGCGCGAGTAGATGAACGGCTTGAACAGCTCCAGCGCCATCTTCTTGGGAAGACCGCACTGGTGGAGCTTGAGTTCGGGGCCCGTCACGATGACCGAACGACCCGAATAGTCGACGCGCTTGCCAAGCAGGTTCTGACGGAAGCGGCCCTGCTTGCCCTTGAGCATGTCGCTCAATGACTTCAGCGGACGCTTGTTGGCACCGGTGATGGTACGGCCGCGGCGACCGTTATCAAACAGCGCATCGACTGATTCCTGCAGCATGCGCTTTTCGTTGCGCACGATGATATCGGGCGCGCGCAGCTCCATGAGGCGCTTCAAACGATTGTTACGGTTGATCACGCGGCGGTAGAGATCGTTGAGATCCGACGTCGCAAAGCGACCGCCATCCAGCGGGACCAACGGGCGCAGATCGGGCGGAATGACCGGGATCACTTCGAGGATCATCCACTCGGGGCGATTGCCCGAATCGATAAAGCTCTCGACGACCTTGAGGCGCTTGATGATCTTCTTGGGCTTGAGGACCGACTTGGTCGTTTCAAGCTCTTCCAGAAGGTCCTTGCGCTCCTGCTCGAGATCGAGGTCCATAAGCATCTGCTTGACGGCCTCGGCGCCGATGCCGGCCGAAAAGGCGTCTTCGCCATATTCGTCCTGCGCGTCGAGGAGTTCGTCCTCGGTGAGAAGCTGGAACTTCTCGAGCGGGGTGAGACCCGGCTCGATGACAATGTAGCTTTCGAAGTAGAGCACGCGCTCTAGCTGCTTCAACTGCATGTCCAGAAGCAGGCCGATGCGGCTCGGCAGCGACTTCAGGAACCAGATATGGGCAACGGGCGCAGCCAGTTCGATGTGGCCCATGCGCTCGCGGCGGACCTTCGAAACGGTCACTTCCACGCCGCACTTTTCGCACACAATGCCCTTGTATTTCATGCGCTTATACTTGCCGCACAGGCACTCATAGTCCTTGATCGGACCGAAGATACGCGCGCAGAAAAGGCCGTCGCGTTCGGGCTTGAACGTACGATAGTTGATCGTCTCGGGCTTCTTGATTTCGCCGAAGCTCCACGAACGGATGCGGTCAGGCGAGGCAAGGCCGATACGGATCTGGTCAAAGGTTTCGGGTTTCGAAACCGGGTTTGCGAAGTTGGTCAGTTCGTTCATCTGATAATCCTCTCGTCCCCGGGCGGGTAAGGCCCGGGGAAAATAATCCGTTACTCGGCAGCGATCGCGGGCGTGTCGTCTTCGTCATCCCCATCGGAGATGTCTTCCAGATCGACGCTGAGACCCAGCGAACGCATTTCCTTGACCAGAACGTTGAAGCTTTCCGGGATGCCGGCTTCGAAGGTGTCGTCGCCCTTGACGATCGCTTCGTAGACCTTGGTGCGGCCGACCACGTCGTCCGACTTCACCGTCAGCATTTCCTGGAGCGTATAGGCAGCGCCGTAAGCCTGCAGTGCCCACACTTCCATTTCACCGAAGCGCTGGCCGCCGAACTGCGCCTTACCGCCCAGCGGCTGCTGGGTGACGAGGCTGTACGGTCCGATCGAACGCGCGTGGATCTTGTCATCCACGAGGTGGTGCAGCTTGAGCATGTAGATATAGCCCACGGTGACCTTGCGATCGAACGGCTCACCGGTGCGGCCGTCGAACAACGTGACCTGGCCTGAACGGTCAAGCCCGGCCTTTTCAAGCATGTCGGATACGTCGGCTTCCTTGGCACCGTCGAACACCGGGGTGCCCATCGGGACGCCGTAGGTGAGGTGGCTCGCAAGCTCCATCACCTGGTCGTCGGAGCGCTCCTTGAGGTCCTGCGCATACTTGTCACCATAGACGTCGGTGAGGTGCGCACGCACCTGCTTGATGTCCTTGGCGGCAATGTCCTTGCCCTTGTGATGGATATCTTCGAGCATCTCCGCAATCTGCTGGCCAAGACCGCGCGCGGCCCAGCCGAGGTGGGTTTCGAAGATCTGTCCGACGTTCATACGCGACGGAACGCCCAGCGGATTCAAGACAATGTCGGCATGCGTACCGTCTTCGAGGAAGGGCATGTCTTCGACGGGAAGGATCCGGCTGATGACACCCTTGTTCCCGTGACGGCCGGCCATCTTGTCGCCCGGCTGCAGCTTGCGCTTCACCGCGACGAAGACCTTGACCATCTTGAGGACGCCCGGCGGCAATTCGTCGCCCGCTTCGAGCTTCTGGATGCGATCGTCGAGCTTGGCGTTGATGAGGCCGATGGCCTCGTCATACTGCGCCTTGACGGCTTCGAGGTCGGCCTGGCGCGCGTCATTCTTGACCGCAATCTTCCACCAGTCCTTCTGGTCGACCTCTTCGAGCATCGCCTTGGTCAGCTTGGCGCCCTTCTTGATGCCCTTGGGCACCGCGGTGGCGGTCTGACCCGTCAGCATTTCCTCGAGGCGCTTGTAGGTCGCGCGGTTGAGGATCGCCTTTTCATCGTTCGCGTCCTTCTGGAGGCGTTCCTTTTCCTCCTGCTGGATCGCGCGCGTACGGTCATCGATGTCGATGCCGTGCCGGTTGAAGGTGCGCACGTCGACGATCGTGCCGGCGACACCCGGCGGCAGGCGCAGCGACGTGTCGCGCACGTCCGAGGCCTTTTCACCGAAAATGGCGCGCAGCAGCTTCTCTTCCGGCGTCATCGGGCTTTCGCCCTTGGGCGTGATCTTGCCGACCAGGATATCGCCCGGCTCCACTTCGGCACCGATATAGACAATGCCCGCTTCGTCGAGGTTGCGCAGCGCTTCCTCGCCGACATTGGGGATGTCGCGGGTGATGTCTTCGGGGCCAAGCTTGGTGTCACGCGCCATGACTTCGAATTCCTCGATGTGGATCGAGGTGAAGACGTCGTCCTTCACGATACGCTCGGAGATGAGGATACTATCCTCGTAGTTGTAGCCGTTCCAGGGCATGAAGGCGACGAGCGTGTTACGGCCCAGTGCCAGTTCGCCAAGGTCGGTCGAAGGACCGTCGGCGATAACGTCGCCAGCTTCGATCGTTTCGCCCACCTTAACCAGCGGACGCTGGTTGATGCAGGTGTCCTGGTTCGAACGCTGGAACTTCTGCAGCGTATAGATGTCGACGCCCGACTGGCCGGGTTCGACATCGCCGATCGCACGGATCACGATACGCGTCGCGTCGACCTGGTCGACCACGCCGCCGCGCTTTGCGGTGATCGCTGCGCCGGAATCGCGGGCAACGGTCTCTTCCATGCCGGTACCGACCCAAGGCGCTTCCGCCTGTACGAGCGGAACGGCCTGGCGCTGCATGTTGGCGCCCATCAGCGCGCGGTTGGCGTCATCGTTTTCCAGGAACGGAATGAGCGATGCACCGACCGAGACGAGCTGCTTGGGGCTCACGTCCATCAGCGTGATGGTTTCGCGCGGTGCCATCAGGTTGTCGCCAGCCTGACGCGCCGAGACCAGCTCTTCCACGAAGCCACCCTTGTCGTCGAGATCGGCCGAAGCCTGTGCGACGGTGTGCTTCTGCTCTTCCATCGCCGAGAGGTAGATGACCTCGTCGGTGACCTTGTTGTCCTTCACGACGCGGTACGGCGTTTCGATGAAGCCGTACTTGTTGACGCGTGCGAAGGTCGAGAGCGAGTTGATCAGACCGATGTTCGGGCCTTCCGGCGTTTCAATCGGGCAGATGCGGCCATAGTGGGTCGGGTGAACGTCGCGGACTTCGAAGCCTGCACGCTCGCGGGTAAGACCGCCCGGGCCAAGCGCCGAAACGCGGCGCTTGTGGGTGACTTCCGACAGCGGGTTGGTCTGGTCCATGAACTGCGAGAGCTGGCTCGAGCCAAAGAACTCGCGCACGGCAGCCACGGCGGGCTTCGCGTTGATCAGGTCGTTCGGCATGACGGTCGACACGTCGACCGAGCTCATGCGCTCCTTCACAGCGCGCTCCATGCGCAGCAGGCCGACGCGGTACTGGTTTTCCAGCAGTTCGCCGACCGAGCGGACACGGCGGTTGCCGAGGTTGTCGATGTCGTCGACTTCGCCCTTGCCGTCCTTCAGGTCGACAAGCTCCTTGACCACGGCGAGGATGTCTTCCTTGCGCAGCGTGGTGACGGTGTCTTCGGCATCGAGATCGAGGCGCATGTTGAGCTTGACGCGGCCGACTGCCGACAGGTCGTAGCGCTCGCCATCGAAGAACAGGCCTTCGAACAGCGCTTCTGCGGTTTCCTTGGTCGGCGGTTCGCCCGGACGCATGACCTTGTAGATGGCTTCCAGACCTTCTTCACGGTTTTCGGCCTTGTCGACCTTCATCGTGTTGCGGATCCAGGGACCGGTGGTCACGTGGTCGATGTCGAGCAGGTCGAGGCTGTCGACGCCGGCAGCGTCGAGCACTTCGAGGTTCTCTGCCGACACTTCGTCGCCCGCTTCGATGTAGATGCGGCCGGTGCTTTCGTCGATCAGGTCTTCGCTGGCGTAGCGGCCGAAGACTTCCTCGGTCGGCAGCAGCAGCGTGGTGAGACCGTCCTTGGCTGCCTTGTTGGCAGCACGCGGGCTGATCTTGGTGCCTGCGGCGAAGACTTCTTCACCGGTCTTGGCGTCCACCAGCGGGAATGCCGGCTTCTGGTTACGCCAGTTTTCCGCGACGAACGGCAGTTCCCAGCCGTCCTTGGCGCGCTTCCAGGTAACCGTCTCGTAGAAGTGCCCGAGGATACCTTCGGCGTCGAGGCCGAGGGCATAAAGGAGCGCGGTGACCGGCAGCTTGCGCTTGCGGTCGATACGCACGTTGACCACGTCCTTGGCGTCGAATTCGAAGTCGAGCCAGCTACCGCGGTACGGAATGATGCGGGCAGCGAAGAGGAGCTTGCCCGAGCTGTGGGTCTTGCCGCGATCGTGGTCGAACAGCACACCCGGCGAACGGTGCATCTGCGAGACGATGACGCGCTCGGTACCGTTGATGATGAAGGTACCGTTGTCCGTCATGAGCGGCATATCGCCCATGTAAACGTCCTGCTCCTTGATATCGAGCACGGAGCGGGTCTCGGTTTCCTGGTCGACTTCGAAGACGATCAGGCGCAGCGTGACCTTCATCGGCGCGGCATAGGTGATGCCGCGCTGCTTGCATTCGACGATGTCGTGCTTGGGCGATTCGAGTTCGTAATGCACAAAGTCGAGTTCGGCGGTGCCGGCGAAGTCGCGCAGCGGGAATACCGAGCGCAGCGTCTTCTCGAGGCCGGAAACGTGACCCGCTTCCTTGTTCGAGCGCAGGAACTGTTCGTAGCTCTCGCGCTGGACCTCGATCAGGTTGGGCATGTCGACGACTTCGTGGATGTCGCCGAAGATCTTGCGGATACGCCGCTTTGCAGTACCGGAAGCAGTGTTCCGGGGTGCCTTCGCCTTGGTAGCCATAAGGGGTGTGTACCTCTTCTCGTGTGCATCTGGACCATTCCGCTTGCGGGCGCGGACAGGGCCGGAAAGTGTTTCTCATGCGCGTGAGAGCCATATCATTGAGACGCAAAAAGGCCGCAGCGAATGCGCACCGGTAGCGGCGGCAGCTGCAGCTCATGAAAAGCGTCGCGATATGGAAACGCCGCTTCCATCCTGTGTCCGATCCCCGCGCATGAATCAGACTCGCTCGAAGCGTGCGGTCGAGTGGGCATGTAGGAAGTCGTCGGGACTAAGTCAAACACCTCTTGGGGTCGCGATTACGCGGGCACTGCCGAGCAGTGTCTCCTTGTGCTATGGAGACCTAAGATCGGGAGGGAGACCTGATGGAAAATCGATGGCTTGTCCTTGGCGTTGCAGCTGCGCTTAGCGCCGCCGTCCCGGGCAGCGCGAACATGGCTGCTGCGGGCGAAGTCACCCCCCTGTTCGACGATAGTTCAATTATCGAAGTCACCTTGACCGGACCGGTCAGGAGCATTGCGCGAAGGGCGCAGCGATCGACCAAGCCGCACGAGGCGAGGCTGGACGCAGCAGGCGAGAGCCACGCCATCACGCTGGCCGCGCGCGGCAAGTCCCGCCGGGAGCGCAAGAAATGCAGCTTTCCCCCGCTGCGCATCGCCTTCCCCGAAAAGCCGGGCGAACAATCACTGTTCTACCGGCAGGGGCGGATCAAGCTGGTCACCCATTGCCGCAACGTGGATGCATCGGAGCAGACCATCCTGCGCGAATACGCGGCCTACCGTCTTTACAACCGCATCACCCCTGAAAGCCTTCGCGTCAGGCTGGCGCGCATCCGCTATGTCGATGATGGCGAGGTTGTGGCGACGCGGCTCGGCTTCTTCATCGAGGATGGCGACGATGCCGCGCGCCGGCTGGGGATGAAGGAGATCAATACAGGCGACATCCCCGTTGCCAGCCTCGATCAGGGCGATGCAGCGCGATATGCGCTGTTCCAGTACATGATCGGCAATACCGACTGGTCGATGGTGCTCGGTCCGGAGAAGTCCGATTGCTGTCACAACTCGCGCCTGTTCGGGGCGGGAAAGTCCGCGCGCAGCGCGCTCACTCCCGTGCCCTACGACTTCGATGCTGCAGGGTTGGTGGACGCCATCTATGCCGAACCGAACGAGCGACTGAAGACGCGTTCGGTCAAGACCCGTGTGTATCGCGGCTTCTGTGCCTTCAACGCGCTCTTGCCCGCAGAGGCAGACCGTTTGCGCGAGCTGCGGCCCGAACTGGAAGCCGAGATCGCCGCCACGCCCTACGCCAATGCCGCAACGAAGCAGGAGATGATAAGTTATCTTTCCGGCTTCTATAAAACCATCGATAGCCCGGAGACCTTCAAGGCCAGGCTGACGGGGCGCTGCCGCTAGCTACGCGGACCTCCGCCCTCGCCCGACTGATCGCGCCCCTGCGGATCGTCCTCAGCTTCTTCCTCGAGGTGCACATTGTTCGGTCGCAAATAGCGATGCGTGCCCGTCAGCCCGCCATAATCGGCCACCCACAGGAAGGCGAAGGTGAAGTTGAACAGCACGGTCATGACCAGTGCGATCTCCAGCGCACCGATCCCCGCGGCAAGTCCGATGCCCGTGGCGAGCAGGATATAGATCGCATCGCCCGAACTCTTGAGCGTGTTGCGGAAGCGCACCCCGCCCACGATCCCCGCAAGCGAGAAGGCCAGCGCCAGCGAATTGTGCACCATCACCACGATGGCGGTCACAGCAATGGGCAGGACGATCATGGTTTCAACCAGCGCCTGGTCGTATTCGGTCCGGCTGCGCGATGACATGTAAACCCATGTGACCGGAAGCGTAGTCAACACGGCGCCGCAGACCGCAACGAAAAGCCACACGATCGACTGGGCAAGGTTGCCGACCTGGGTCGCGCCGATGCCGATACCCTGGAAGGGATCGCCCGATTGTGCGCTGAGAAGCGTCTGCGCCCCGCCGATCGGCATGTAGTCGACCATAGAGGGGAACAGGGAAACGAACCCCACGACCGCACCCGTCACCACGAGATAAAAGAGCGTGAGGCGTAGGAACAGGCTGCGGACTCGCGTCATGCTTTCCCCTTCACAAGCAGGCCGGAATTCAACCCATAGACGCATTTGCGCCACGGCCAAAACCCTCATCCGCAAACCCATTATCGTTTTTCGATATTATCGATTGACAATAAATACGACTCCACGTATTGATTATCGATATTGAAGATCAAGGAGTTCGATAAATGCCCCGCGTTTCCAACCAATTCGCCGCCGCTTTCGCGGCACTCGCGATCACCATCGTGTCGATGCAGATGATCGTTACCGTCCCGCCTGCACAGGCCAGCCCGATCCTTCCTGTATCGATCGCATAAGCCCAGCCGGAGAACACCCATGAAGAAACTTTCAAGAGATCCGCTGCTTTCCGCCGGAAAGGTGATGTCCCTCCTGCTGATGGGGATCACCGGCCTCGTTGCCGTGCTGCTGGTGCTCCTGGTGCCGTTCCTGATTTACAACCAAGCCGACTTCGCCAAAGCAGTCGTCGAAGCTGGCGGAGTGTTCCTCCCCGCGTTCGTCACCAGCCTGGTCCTGATCGCGACTGCTGCAGTGATCGTGGCAATGGCATTTCATTTCTTTCAGTTGCTCGGCCGCATCATCGATACGGTCGGCGATGGTGACCCTTTCACCGCCGAAAATGCGCAGCGGCTCACGCGGATGGGCTGGATCGCTCTCATCTTCCAGCTGGCATCTTTTCCCATTGCGGCGATGGCGGTCTATCTCATGAAATACTTCCCGGAAGAGAACCTGACGGTAGACATCGAATTCTCGCTGACCGGCGTCCTGCTTGCGATCCTTCTCTTCATCCTCGCCCGCGTGTTTCGCCACGGTGCCGCCATGCGCGCCGATCTCGAAGGAACCGTGTGATGCCAGCAGAAGAAGGAACCCAGATCATGGTAAAACTCGATGACCTGTTGCACGAGCGGCGCATGACGCTCACCGAGCTGGCAGAACGTGTCGGCCTCACGCTCGCCAATCTCTCGATCCTCAAGACGGGCAAGGCAAAGGCGATCCGCTTCTCCACCCTCGAGGCGATCTGCCGCGAACTGGACTGCCAGCCGGGCGACTTGCTCGCCTACCAGGGCCAGCGCGATTGAAGGAAAGCGGAACAGGCGCAGCCCGGCGGCGTTACAACGTCGATCCGGGCGCGCCCTGCCCCGGCTGATATTGGGGAAGTATCCATGAAGAAGATCATGCTTGTCGCCGCACCTGCGCTCTTTACCCTCGCGGCCTGTGATGGCCCGGCAGAAGAAGCTGGCGAGGAAATCGACGACATCGCCGAAGCCGAAGCCGAGGTGATGGACGAGAAGGCAGAAGCGCTCGACGCCATGGCCGACGCGACCGATGATGTCGGCGAAGCTGCGGAACTCGAAGCAGAAGCCGAAGCACTCGAAGAAACCGCAGACGGCATCTGACGCGTAAGGAGACTTTTCCATGAAGAAGACTATCCTCATCGCCACCCTGCCCGTAGCCCTCGCGCTTTCGGCCTGCGGTGACCCCATCGACGGCAGCGATACCGCGGACCTGTCGAGCGACGCGACCACGGTTGAGACCGGCGATGAAGACGCCGGGGCCTACAACCCGAGCGAAGACGGCATGCTGCAGTCCGACGGTTTGGTCGACGACACGCCGGTCACCACCGAGGAATCGCTCGAAGAATATCAAGAGAATACCGAAGAAGCGGAAATGTGATTGTCGCGTCCGCACCGTGTGCGGGCTTGACAGAATCGCTCGAATCTTTAGAGGCCCGCCACCGAAGGCGGGTCTCTTTGTATTCGCCCTCATCCGTCCGAGACAGTTGGTGACCGGGATTTGCCGGTCTTAATTTCCAGCCTAGACGGGGAAAAGAGAATTACATGGTGGGCCAAGGCCCGCCGTTTCGCGCCAATCGGCGCACTCCTTCCCCATCAACGGACTCGCCCATGTCGCTCAGGTGGCATGGACAAACGTAGCCGATCCCGGCGGAGCCATCCGGCGGGATCATAGTGAAGGAGTATGGCATGGATCGTTCGCAGAAAGCCGATGCGGTCGCCCAGCTCAGCGAAGTCTTCAACCAGGCTGGCGTGGTCGTCGTGACCCGCAACCTGGGCCTTACGGTCGCTCAGTCGACCGAATTGCGTACGAAGATGCGTGAAGCCGGTGCGTCCTACCAGGTTGCGAAGAACCGTCTCGCCAAGCTCGCTCTCGACGGTACCGACTATACCGGTATCGCCGACCACCTGACCGGCCCGACCGCCCTCGCCTACAGCGAAGACCCGGTTGCAGCTGCCAAGGTGGCAGTGGAATTCGCCAAGACGAACGACAAGCTCGAAATCGTCGGTGGTTCCATGGGAGCGGTTGCGCTCGACGAAGCCGGGGTCAAGGCACTTGCCTCGATGCCGAGCCTCGACGAACTGCGTGGCACGATCGTGGGCCTCCTCAACGCGCCGGCAACCAAGGTTGTCCGCACGGTCAAGGAACCCGTTTCGATGCTCGCACGTGTCTTCGGTGCCTATGGCGCCAAGGAAGCGGCGTAAGAGACCTCTCGCAAACGCGACTTATTCATCGGGGCAAACCAATCATCCGCCCCGGCCTATTTATTGGAGTGAAACATCATGGCTGATATCGCCAAGCTTGTTGAAGAACTGTCGAAACTGACTGTCATGGAAGCCGCTGAGCTTGCCAAGGCACTGGAAGAAGAGTGGGGCGTGAGCGCCGCTGCTGCTGTTGCTGTTGCTGGCCCGGCTGGCGGTGGCGACGCAGGTGCCGCTGCTGAAGAAAAGGACGAATTCGACGTCGTCCTCACCGGCGACGGTGGCAAGAAGATCCAGGTCATCAAGGAAGTCCGTGCCATCACCGGTCTCGGCCTCACCGAAGCCAAGGCTCTTGTCGAAGGCGCTCCCAAGGCGCTCAAGGAAGGCGTCAACAAGGCTGAAGCCGAAGAAATCAAGGGCAAGATCGAAGCAGCCGGCGGTACCGTCGAGCTCAAGTAAGCTTTTCGCTTACGCTTCGATCTCTCACCCGAGAGATCACGCAGAGGGCGGTGCCACAAGGCGCCGCCCTTTTTGCATCCGGCATTGCACCGTCGGGACCGTCCGGCACCCTTGAATTGGCACGCAATCGCTTGTCCAGTTCCGGCCCGCGCTTCCATCACCGCGCAGCGTCGCCGCGGCTGATCGTCAAGCACGATCGACGGGATCGATTGGCGTGCTTGATCGCCGGGAATCCGCCGAAGCCGATTTCTTGGCGCGCAATTTCTTGAAGCCGCGTTAACCAGAACGCGAAACCGAACATTGAGGCAAGGCCATTAGCCATGCCCCATGGCCGGAAGCTCTCACACCGCCCGCATGGCACGAACCGCGCTGCGCTTTGCGCTCGCCGGAGCCGCCACCTTGGCACTCACGCCTGCCGCGCAGGCCGCCATACCCGGTGCCGCAATGGTACCAGCGGCGATCGCGATCGAAGCTGCCAATTGCTCCTCGCCATTTGCTCCGAGCGCGCCGGTCTCGATGTCCGATAGCGTGCCCAGCAAGGGGGCACAGATCCTCGGCGGAACCAGCGCGCTCGATGCGATCCGCGCGCAGCAGGAAGCGCCCTCGTCGCATCCGCTGCTCTCCGGAGCACCTGCCAAGTTCGAGCCTGCTGCAGCGCCTGCACCGCGCGAGACGCGGACCTGCGCACTTGCTCCGCAGCCATTCAAGCTAAATCCGAAACTCGCCGCCAAGCCGGCGGGCTTCGTCGCTCAGCGCCCGGGTTTTTCCGTTTTTGCGCCGCGCGCGGAGCCGCGGGAAGGTATCGTCCTCGGCAGCCGCATGGTGCCGATCGGGCGCACCAGTTTCGATGCCCAGTGGAACCGCGTGAGCGGTGCTCGCACCGATCTTGCGCCCACACTCGCCGCGATTTCCGGCCCCACGGCGGGCCGCGCCGATCTGATCGCGTCGGTCAATGCGTGGGTCAATCGCAGCATCGGCCATGCCGAGGACAGCGACCTGTTCGGTCGCAGCGACTATTGGGCCGATGCAGCCACGACGCTGCGCCTCGGACGCGGCGACTGCGAAGACTTCGCACTACTTAAAATGGAGCTGCTCGCCGCAGCCGGTATCAAGCGCGAGGACATGATGCTCACGCTCGCACGCGACCTGATCCGCCGCCGCGACCACGCCGTGCTAGTAGTGAAGACCGAAGACGGTTTCGTCATGCTCGACAATGTCGGCAGCGCGCCGCTCGACGGATCGCAGAGCCACGGTTACCGCCCGGTCATGAGCCTGGGCACCAAGCAGAGCTTCCTGCACGGATATTGAGAGGCGCGGTGCTGCGGCACCACGCCCCTCTCCCCCCAACCTTATCGCTCGGTCATCGCCCTGTCGAAGGCTCGGTTCACCGGCTTGAAGAGGTAGGACAGCACGCTTCGGCGCGCGGTCAGGATTTCCACGTCGCAGACCATGCCCGGCACGATCGGCAGGCGAACCCCGCCCTTCTCGATGAAGGCGCGGTCGGTCTCGATCACGACAGCGTAATAGGCCTCGCGCTCGACCTCGTCGAAGATGCTGTCGGCGCTGACCTGCACCACGCTTCCGCGCATGCCGCCATAGATCGAGAAGTCGTATGCGGTGACCTTGACGTTGGCCTTGTCGCCGACCTTCACGAAGGCGCGGTCGCTGGGTGAAATACGTGCTTCGATCAGCAGCTTGTCGCCCACGGGCACGATTTGCATGATCTGCTCGCCCGCATTGACGAAGCCGCCCTGAGTGGTGACCTGCAAATCGTTGACGACACCGTCCGATGGCGCACGCAATTCGTTGCGGTCCCGCCTTGCAGAGGCACCGCGAATGCTTTCCTCGTTCACCGCGATACGGGTGTTGATCTCGCTACGTTCTGCGAGCGCCTGCTGGCGAAAATCGGCGCGTGCCTGGCTGAGATCTGCCTGTGCCTGACGGATCGCTGCCGAAGCGCGTCCTGCGGCCTGGCGGGCAGCCGAGAGGCGGCCCTGCAGGTCGACGACTTCACGCTGGGCCGACAGCAGGTCGGTCTGCGGGACGATGTTCTTTTCGGCGAGCGGGCGCAGCATATCGACTTGTTCGCGGGCAAGACGCAGGCTGCTTTCGAGGCTCGAGGTGGTGGCCTGCGCTTCGGACAGGTCGCGGCGGCGCTGTTCGACTGCGGACGCTAGCGAAGCCTCGCGGGCACGGGCCGTATCGGCGCGAGCCTGTGCAAGGCGGCGCTCTTCGGCACAGGCCGTCCCTGCCTCGCAGCCTGCCGACGTGCCGCCAGCCTCTGCATCGAGCCGCTGGGCACGTGCTGTCAGGCGTTCGTTCTCGGTCTGGAGTTCGCCCAGGGCGGACGCGCTCTGCGAATCGTCGAGGCGGACAAGCAGGTCGCCCTTCTTCACGCTCTGACCGTTACGCACGAGGATCTCGGACACTACCGAAGGTTCGGCGGGCTGGACCAGCTGCGCCTTGCTCGAGGGAATGACCTTGCCGGTGCCGCGCGTAATCTGGTCGACCTCCGCGACGGCAGCCCATGAGAACAGCAGCGCGATCCCCACCGCCGCGACGATGATGAGGCGGCGCGAGGCAGTCATCGCATTCCAGCGCTGGGTCACGCTCATTGCTCTTGCTCCGAAACTGTTGCGGGCGCGGTGATCGTTTCGCCCTGTCCGCCGACCGTCGAGCGATAGCTCGCACTCAGTTGCACGGGATCGGGAATGCTCAGGCGCCAGGTCTTCGTGGTGTCGATCCGCCCGCCGACATCGGCTGCCGCATGGCGGTCCTTCACGTCGGGAGCGACGGTGAGACCGGGTGTGTATTCGGGTACGGCGCTGGCAGCGATTTCGACCGCGTCATCGCCCTTGCGGAAGCGGGCGAAGTCGATAGCCGGTTTGTA
>JABDNH010000012.1 GCA_013001055.1 Sphingomonas sp.
TCTTCGGCTGACGCCTCGGCAAAATAGAGCATCGGGGTTGGCCCCATGCCGATCCGCACCACATCGCAGCCGGTTGCGGCCAAGCCTTCGACCAGCGCATCTTCGAGCATGGGCGAACTGACCCGGCCATCGTAACCTACAGCCACCGTCTTGCCCCCGGCCCGCTGTAGCATCGAACCGAAGCTGCGCCCTATGGCGCGGGCATCATCGACCGATAGCGTCTGCCCAATAATGCCGCGCATATCGTATTCGCGCAGGATGGACGGGTCGAAATCGTGGCTCTTCACTTTGGCAATTCCTCTGGCAATTCGTCGAGCAGCAGGTCACGCGCAGCGTTGGCTTCGTGCACCTGCTCGTTCGAGCCGCCCCGATCGGGATGAACCATTGCGACCAGGCGCTTGTGCGCGGACAATATGTCGGTCCTGTTGGCATCGAGGCGCACAGCAAGCAAGCGCCTTGCTCGCAATACGGCCTGGCGCCGGGTCGAGCCTGCCCCGAGATACTCCCAGGGCCATTTGCCGAATATCCATCGACACGCCAGCGCGAGAATGGCGGCGATGACGAGGAGACGCAGCATCCGCTTTTCAGGCGAGTTCGAGGGAGCGTTGCGCGGCGGCGGGCATGGGCAGGTTGAGGCCGAGCAACAACTGGCGCAGTTCCTGCCGGGCGACCAGATGGCTGGTTCCCAGATCGCCCAGCTGCCCCTTGTCGAGAAGCGTCAGCCCGGACGGAAACAGTTCGCGGTAGATAACGCGTTCTGACAAGCCGGCAGTGACCCGGAAGCCGACACGCTTCGACAGTTCGGTCAGTGCTTTCTCGATCCGCTGCATGTTGCGCGCCTCGGTATAACCGGTGCGGTTGCGTACCACGACCCAGTCCATCTCGCGCCGCTGCGTTTCCACCGTCGCCCGCGACCGCTTGAGCCGGGCCTCCCAGATCAATTCGGCATAAAAACTCAACTTCTTGACCTTGAAGGTTTCACCCTCGACCTGCCCGATGAGGTCGAAATCGACAAAGCTGTCATTCATCGGCGTGACCAGCGTATCGGCTTCGGTCGCTGCATGACGGGCCAGCGGATCATCGCGACCCGGAGTATCGAATATGATGAAATCGGCATCGCGGCCGAGTATTTCGGTCAGGCTTTCCAACCCCTCGACATCGCCTTCGCCATAAACCTCACAATGCGCGCCGGGCAGAGTGATGCCGCGCCGAGCCTCGGTTTCCGCACGGTTCTCGAAATAACGATGCAGCGTGCGCTGCCGATGATCGAGGTCGATTGCAGCGACCCGTGCGCCGCGATAAGCCAGCGCCACCGCGATATGCACCGCCGTGGTCGATTTACCCGTGCCGCCTTTCTCGTTGGCGAAGACGATGCGGTGAGGCTGATGGGATGACACGCTGGGAATGCCTTTCGGTGCGGTGAGCAGGGCGCTAGGGCGGTTGCGCGAAATCATACGGGAGGGCCGCGAGCCGTGCAAACCATAGACCGGCTGGAGATGTTGAGAAAATCCGTCGCCGCATTGCGGAAGGACGGCGGTTCAGTGGCACTGGTGCCGACCATGGGCGCACTCCACGAAGGCCATCTCACGCTTGTGCGCAAGGCGCGCGAAGCGGCAGATCATGTGGTCGCCTCAATCTTCGTCAATCCCACCCAGTTCGGGGCGAATGAAGATCTTGATGCCTATCCACGCCAGATGGCCGAGGATTCTGCCATGCTCGAAGCCGAAGGCGTCAACATCCTGTGGGCTCCAGCGGAAAGCGAAGTGTACCCGCAAGGTTTCGCGACCAGCATCAGCGTTGCAGGTGTCAGCGCGGATTTCTGCGGAGCTGCGCGGCCCGGCCATTTCGACGGGGTCGCCACCATCGTGTGCAAGCTGTTCCACCAAGTCCTGCCCGATATGGCGTTTTTTGGCGAGAAAGACTTTCAGCAGCTTGCAGTGATCCGCGCGATGGCGCGCGATCTCGACCTTACCCGCCCCCATGTCGATGCCATCCATGGCGTACCGACCGTGCGCGAAGCCGATGGCCTCGCCATGTCGAGCCGCAATCGTTACCTTTCGCCCGAGCACCGTGCCGCCGCCGCGACCTTGCCGCGTGCGATGCAAGAAACCGTCGAAGCGATCGAACGCGGTGCGGCATCGGCTCCGACACTCGCCTCGCTCGAAGCGGCGCTGCTGCAAGCCGGTTTCGACAGCGTCGACTACGCCGCCCTCGCCGACGCTCGCAACCTGACCCGGATAGAGAGTTTGGCGGACACACCGGCCCGGCTCCTTGTCGCCGCGCGCATAGGCGGGACAAGGCTCATCGACAATATGGCAGTGGAATAACCCCGGCCACGGGCAGCGGCGCGACGCAAGAACGGCAACACTGGAGCGGGTAAGGGGAATCGAACCCCTCTAGCCAGCTTGGAAGGCTGGAGCATTACCACTATGCTATACCCGCGTTTCCAGCGTAAAAGCGCCTTTCACCCATCGAACGGGATTCGTCAACATCGCCTTGCTCAACTTAGCGCGACGATGCTGGCCAGCACTAGTCGCACGAGGTCGGCCTGCCCCCTCGTCCCTGTCTTCGCATAAACGCGTTTCGAATAAAGCCGTGCGGTTTCAACGGTCAGGCCAAGCTGGCCGGCTGCCTCGGCAATTTTTACGCCGCGGCTGATCAGCAAAGCAAGTTGCGCTTCCTTCGCGGTCAGACCGAACAGTTCCTGCAACTGCGCGCTGCGTTCGGTGCTGGTTGGCTGCTCGCCATGAACATAGGCCGCTACCATTGGTAGCGAACCGGCCCGCTCGGAGGGCCGGGTCGTCAGCAACATGTCGAGCCATGGCTCGTCCGA
>JABDNH010000021.1 GCA_013001055.1 Sphingomonas sp.
CCAGGAGATCGCGATACGCGCCGCGCAGCGCGCCGACCAGCAGCCGATCCTTCACCGGTCTTCCGTTGACGAACAGATATTGCTGATCGCCCATTCCGCGATTGAATGTCGGCAGGCTGACCACCCCGGTCATCCGCATTTCGCCGCGCTGTGTGTCGAGCCCCAGCCCATTCTTCTGCAGCTGCGGATTGAGCAAGGCGGCAACGCGTTCGGGCGGGGATTGCGGCTGTACCTCGATCACGCGTCGGCCGTCATGGTCGAGCGTAAAGCCGACATGAGGGGCCGCCATCGCGAGCCGCCGCATGACATCAAGACTGGCAGTATATTCGCTGCGCGGCGTACGCAGGAACTTGCGGCGCGCCGGTACCTTCTCGAACAGACTTTCTACCTTGATGCGGGTTCCCTGGGGCAAAGCGGCAGGCCCCTCCTGCGTTTTCTCGCCATGGTCGACGACGAGCTTCCAGCCGTCGCCGCCCGCCGTGCGGCTTTCCATGGTGAAGCGCGACACGCTAGCGATCGAAGGTAACGCCTCTCCGCGGAAACCGAAGCTGACCACGTCCTCGATGGCGGCATCGGGCAACTTGGACGTCGCGTGGCGTTCCAGGCTGAGCATCATTTCATCACGCGCCATGCCACAACCATCATCGACGACTTCTACTCGTTCCAGCCCGCCCGCCGACAGCTTGACCGCGATGTTGCGCGCACCCGCATCGAGGCTGTTTTCGACCAGTTCCTTTAGCGCGCTCGCCGGCCGCTCAACGACCTCGCCCGCAGCGATGCGATTGATCAGGTCGGATGGGAGCCTTCTTATTGACATCGCAAGCCTTCTAGCCCAATTCGGAACTTCGCGCGAAGTGCTGATTTTCTTAGGAAATTCATGCTTCTTTCAACGAATTGGGGTTAACAGCCGAGGGTGCGGGATGCAAAGTCCCTTCTTGGTCAAATGCGAGCGAAAGGCAAAGGGCGGCTCTTATGTTCTGGAATAAATGGTTCAAGTGGATGAGCCACGATATGGCGATCGATCTGGGAACCGCCAATACGCTAGTATATGTACGCGGTCGCGGGATCGTGCTGAACGAACCGTCTGTCGTCGCCATCGAAACGGTCAACGGCATCAAGAGGGTCAAGGCCGTCGGTAACGATGCCAAGCTGATGATGGGCAAGACGCCCGACCAGATCGAAGCCATTCGCCCGCTGCGCGACGGCGTGATTGCCGATATCGACGTGGCCGAAGAGATGATCAAGTTTTTCATCACCAAGGTGCATGGCGGCAAGATGCGGGCGTGGCGTTTCCCGGAAATCGTCATCTGCGTGCCCTCGGGTTCGACCAGCGTCGAACGCCGCGCCATCCGCGACGCCGCATCCAATGCGGGTGCATCCGAAGTCTACCTGATCGAAGAGCCGATGGCCGCCGCGATCGGCGCGCATATGCCGGTAACCGAGCCGGTCGGCTCGATGGTCGTCGATATTGGCGGGGGCACGACCGAAGTCGCCGTGCTGTCGCTGCGCGGTCTTGCCTACACGACCTCGGTGCGCGTTGGCGGGGACAAGATGGACGAGGCCATTTCATCCTACGTGCGGCGCAACCACAACCTTTTGATCGGCGAAGCTACAGCAGAACGGATCAAGAAGCAGGTCGGCGTTGCCAAACCGCCCGCTGATGGCATTGGCGAGACAGTCCACATCAAGGGGCGCGACCTGGTCAACGGCGTGCCCAAGGAAATCTCGATCAATCAGGGTCAGATCGCCGAAGCGCTTTCGGAACCGGTCGGCACCATCGTCGAAGGCGTACGCATCGCCTTGGAAAATACCGCGCCAGAACTGGCCGCCGACATCTGCGACCAGGGCATCGTGCTGACGGGGGGCGGAGCGCTGCTCCAGGGTCTCGATGAAGTGCTGCGCGACGAAACCGGCCTGCCGGTGACCGTCGCCGAAGATCCGCTGTCCTGCGTCGCAATGGGTACCGGACGCGCGCTCGAGGAAGAGCAGTTCCGCGCCGTGCTGCAAACCGCATAAGGAGGAGTGCTCATGGCGCCGCCGAAATCACGGCGCTCGAGCTTCTCGAAGCGGGCGCAGGTCAGCCTCTTTATCGGCTTTGTGGTACTGGTCATCGGTGCCTTGTCCGGACTGGCGCTGCTTGCCCTCTCAATCGCTGCGCCGCGCACTTATGACGCCGCGCGCGGCGCGGCACTCGATGCCACGCGTCCGATAGCCGAAGCCGGCACCGCCGTGGCGAATACCGCGCGCGGCATTTTCACCGGCGCAGGCGATTATTGGGACGCGGCGGATCAGAACGCAGCGCTTCGCGCAGAGCGCGACGAATTGGAACGGCAACTCGTCGAAGCCGAAGCGATCAAGCGGGAGAATATTCGCCTCAAGCAGACCATCGGCCTGGTCGAACGTGCGCAAGAGGAGATTGCCACCGGTCGCATCATCGGTTCCAGCCAGGACAGCCCGCGACGTTATGCCGTCATCTCGGTGGGTGCGCGGCACGGTGTCGAAATCGGCATGCCTGTTCGCTCCGCCAAGGGCTTGCTGGGCCGCGTCGTCGACCGCGGATTAACGGCGAGCCGCGTCCTTCTGGTTACCGATCGAGGCAATCGCGTCCCCGGTGAATTGCTACGCACCGGCGAAGCGGTAATCACTAGCGGCCGCGGCGATGGCAGCATCGACGTTCGCCCGCTCGAAGTCGGCCGCAACCCCTTCTTGCCCGGCGATATCATCGCCACCAGCGGTACCGGCGGTCTCTACTCCCCGCGCATCCCCATCGCGAAGGTCATCCGGCAGGAAGACGACGGCGCGGTCGCGATCCCGCTCGCACGCCCCGACGAGAGCGGTTTCGCGATTGTCGAACCCATCTATGAGCCGGTGCTGGTCGAAGACACGCCGTTGGTCCAGCAGGCCGGCGAATGAAGATGAAGTCGCGACCCAAGGGACGATTGAGCCGCGGCTCCCAGCGATTCCGCAAGGGACCGGTTTCCGGTGCCCAATATTGGCCCCCGGCGATGGTCTTGTTCGCAAGCTTCTTCACCCTTTGGCCGGTTGTCAGCGATGGCGGCTGGTGGCCCGATATGGCGTTGCTGGTGCTCATCGCCTGGCGGCTCCAGCGCCCGCTCGCTTTTTCGCCTTGGTTTGCACCCGCCGCGGGGCTCTTCAATGACCTCATTGCCGGTCACATGATCGGCCTGTCCGTCTTCACCTTCAGCCTCGCCCTGATCGTTGCCGAGCTCATCGAACGCCGCAGCCAATGGCGCGACTGGCTGGGCGAATGGTTGGTCGCCGCCGTGCTGATTGCGGTCGCCGAATTGGTTCAATGGCAGGTCGCAGGTTTCGCCGGTGCGCGTGCTCCTGTTGATACGATAGCAATTCCCGTACTCATCGCCGTCCTCGCCTATCCCGTCGTTTCGTCTATTGTCACTTGGGTCGATAAAAAGCGGATCCGTCGATGATCGCGAGACGAAAACGCAGGAAGAAGCCGGCACGGCGAATAACGGAGGCCAACCGCGAGGCCCTGTTCACGCGGCGCCTCGTCCTGGTCGGCGGCATCCAGGCCGCTTTCGGTGCCCTGCTCGTCGGCCGCTTGGCTTTTCTCTCGATCACCCAGAATAAATATTACCAAACGCTGGCCGAAGATAATCGCGTCCAGCTCATCATCGTGCCGCCGCGGCGTGGCTGGATCGTCGATCGCAACAACAAGCCGATCGCCATCAACCGTTCCGATTTTCGCGTTGACGCAGTGCCCGAACAGATAGACGAAGAAAATCTGGACCGCGAGCTGGAATTGCTGGCCGAGTTGCTTGAAATTGATGCCGAGGAACAGGCACGTATTCGCGAGGAAATTGTCGAGGCAACCGGCTACCGGCCGGTGCAGGTCGCGGAAAACGTGCCGTACGAACAATACGCCGCGGTCAATGTGCGCCTGCCTGAACTTGACGGCATCCTCCCCCAGCGCGGTTTTAGCCGCTTCTATCCTTCAGGTCCCGCCGTCGGCCACCTGATCGGCTATGTCGGTATCGCCAATCGCGAGGAATATGAGGCCGAGGAAAAGAACCCGCTCCTCGTCACGCCCGGCTTCAAGATCGGCAAGGAGGGTCTCGAACAGACGCTCGAGGACCGGCTTAGAGGCGAACCGGGCGGCCAGCGGGTCGAATTGACGGCGCGCGGCAAATTGGTCCGTGAGCTTGAGCCCAAGCCCGACAAGACGGGCAATACGGTCCAGCTCGCCATCGATGCCGACTTGCAGGAATATGCTGCGCGGCGCCTGGGGCTCGAAAGCGGTAGCGTCGTCATCGTCGACTGCCTGACGGGCGAGATCCTTTGTATGGCGTCGATGCCGGCATACGATCCCAATAGCTTTTCCGATGGCATCGGGCAGACCGAATGGTCTCTTCTGTCGAACAATGAGCGCCGCCCGCTGGTCAACAAGACCGTCGGTTCCTTCTATCCACCCGGCTCCACGCTCAAACCCATGGCAAGCCTGGCGATCCAGAAAGCCGGGATATCACCCGACGAGCGGGTAAATTGTCCAGGCGGCTATCAGCTCGGCAACCGTTTTTTCCGCTGTCTCGGCAGGCACGGACCAATGGACATGAAGCGGGCCATCGCTCGTAGCTGCAACACCTACTTCTACGCCATGGGCAATCGCATCGGCTATGATGCGATCGCGGACATGGCGCGCAAACTAACGCTGGGCATGAAGTACGACCTGCCGGTCGTCAGCCAAAGCTATGGCACCATTCCCGACAGCGAATGGAAGATGCGCAAATATGACCAGCGCTGGACCGCAGCGGACACGCTAAATGCTGCGATCGGCCAAGGCTATGTCATCGTCAACCCGCTCCAGATGGCGATGCATACTGCGCGCATTGCAAGCGGACGCGCGGTGCTGCCAAAGCTGGTGGGCCTGCACCCCCAGATCGCTCCCAAGCTGGATATTCCGCAAGAACATTTCGATGTGACGCGCGAGGCCATGTGGGAGGTCGTCAACGGCGCTGGCACCGCAGGCGTGGCACGCTTGCCCGTCGACGGCGTTGAACTGGCCGGCAAGACCGGTACGGCGCAGGTGCGTGGCCTGTCGCGCGGCGACGGCAGGTCGGTGCCATGGCGTTACCGCGATCACGGTCATTTCGTTTGTTACGCGCCTTATGACAGCCCACGTTATGCCTGTTCGGTCACGGTAGAACATGGCGGCACCAGCGGCGCAGCGACCCCAATCGCACGCGATGTCATGACCTTCCTGTTCGACCGGACCGCCGCGATGGAGCGCCTGCGCGAACTCGAGACCGCGTGGGGTGGCAGCCTCGCTGAACGTACACAGGCCTTCCAGCAACGCGTGCTTGCAATTGCGAATGGAGAAATCCCCAATCCGTACGAAAGCGAGGACAGCGCGTGATCACCGTCCCGCAGTCGCTCCAGCGCCTCCCTTGGCGCGCCATCTTCCTGGTGGCGGCGCTCGGTATCGTGGGGTTTGCCACGCTTTATTCCACCGCGGGCGGATCGCTCGAGCCGTGGGCGCTGCGCCAGGGTATGATCTTTATCGTCGTTTTCTTCGCTGCGATCGGCGTCAGCTATTTGCCCGTCAATTTCATCAAGGCGATGACGCCCCTCGCCTATATCGGCGTGCTGGGGTTGCTCATCGCAGTCGAGCTCTATGGCTTCGTCGGCAAGGGTGCCCAGCGCTGGATCGATCTTGGTTTCATGCAGTTGCAGCCATCGGAGCTCATGAAGCCCGTTATCGTCATGATGCTGGCGAAGTTCTACGAGCTGCTACCGACGGGTGACATCAATAAGTGGCGCGCCGTCTGGCCCGCTGCATTACTGGTGGGGATACCCGCAGGCCTGACGCTGATACAACCAGATCTGGGAACCGCGCTGGCGCTTATCCTCGGCGGGGTTGTGGTCATGTTCCTGGCCGGGCTGCCCTGGTGGCTCTTTGCCGGAGGCGCCGCCATCGTTGCCGCCGCCGTTCCTTTCGCCATAGGGTTTCTCGAGGAATACCAGCAGCGGCGTATCCTCATCTTCCTCGATCCCGAAGCTGACCCCCTAGGCGCGGGTTACAACCTCACCCAATCGAAGATCGCGATCGGTTCGGGCGGCATGTGGGGCAAGGGGTATCTCAACGGATCGCAAAGCCACCTGCAATATCTGCCCGAAGGCCACACCGATTTCATCTTCTCCTCCTTTGTCGAGGAATGGGGCTTGGCGGGCGGCGTGCTGCTGATTGGCCTGTGGGCAGGTCTCATTGCCTGGGGCATGTCGGTCGCTCACCGCTGCAAGGACCGATATGCGCAGCTGGCCGCGGCGGGTCTGACTGCTACGCTGTTCTTCTACGTCACGATCAACCTGATGATGGTGATGGGGCTCGCCCCCGTTGTCGGGATCCCGATGCCGCTGGTCAGCTGGGGCCGTTCGGTCGTGATGACGGTTCTGATGATGATCGGCGTGCTGATGGCTTTCCATCGCCAGGCCCAGAAAGACAGTCGTAGGCCGGGCCTTCGCTGATAGTCGACAAAGATGTTGCAACAGCGAAAAAGCGTTGCTAGAGGGCGCGCCTCGCACGGAACCGATGCGGTCCTGTTGCGGTTTTTAAAAGTGTGGACGCATAGCTCAGTTGGTAGAGCAGCTGACTCTTAATCAGCGGGTCCTAGGTTCGAGCCCTAGTGCGTCCACCATTTTTCTCTGAGCTATGATCTCGCCTAGGCAACCTTGCGGTCGGTCTTGCTCGCCTTGGCGTCCATGACCTTGCCGTCCGTCATCGGTTCGGGGCGGCCGAAATGGTAGCCCTGGAAGCAGGAACAGCCGAGCTTCGACATGGCGGCGATCTGGCTTTCTGCCTCGATGCCTTCAGCGGTGACGTCGATATCGAGAGACTCTGCGAGGCTGACGATCGCCGACACGATGGCTTCGCTGCGGCGCGAACCGGCGGCGGCGGATTGCACAAAATCGCGGTCGATCTTGATCATCGAGAAATGCATCTTCTCGATATAATTCAACGAGCTATAGCCGCGACCGAAGTCATCGAGCGCAAAGCACACGCCCAGCTTGTTGAGGCTCGCCAGCAGCGTTTCGAGCTGCTCGTCCATTTCCAGAACGACCGATTCGGTCAGTTCGAGGATCAGGCGATCTGGTGCCAGTCCGCTTGAAGCAAGCGCTTCCACGACGGTGCCGAGAAAACCGGCATTGGCCAGTTGGAGCGACGATACATTTACCGTCAGCTTGATATCGTCATCCCAGGTCGCTGCCTCGGCGCAGGCGGTGCGCAGCATCCAGGCCCCCAATTGTTCGATCTGCAACGCATCTTCGGCAATCGGGATGAACACGCTCGGTCCGATCACGCCGCGCACAGGGTGGTTCCAGCGCATCAGCGCTTCAAAACATACCGTATTGCGATCGGGCAGATTGATGATCGGCTGGTAGTTTATCGACATCTGGCCTTCGGCAAGTGCAACGGCCAGGTCGTTTTCCAGCTCCGAACGCTCTTCCAGATCGGTGCGCATCCAGCTTTCATAGCTGGCGTAGGTGCCGCGGCCGCGACGCTTGGCTTCGTACAACGCAAGATCGGCGTTGGTCATCAGGATCGAGGTCGTCATACGATCGATCCCGAAGCTGCAAATGCCGATCGAGGCCCCGACCGTCATTTCGTGATCGCCGACGACGCACGGCTTGCTTGATGCGGCGATGATGTCCGCGGCGATGTCCTTTGCATCGCCCAGCGTGGCATGGTGCGGCAGGAAGATAGCGAATTCGTCACCACCAAGGCGGCCGATGACAGCTTCGTCGCCCGCAGCTTCACGAAAACGCTTTGCGACGGTCGACAGAACCGTGTCCCCCGCAAGGTGACCATAAATGTCATTGACCTGCTTGAAGCGATCGAGATCGATCAGCATCAGAACGCCGGTTTCTCCCGCGAGCGCAGCCGTTTCCTGCTCTTCTTCGAGCAATTTGCGGAAATGGTCGCGCGCGAACAGACCGGTAAGGCCATCATGCTGGCTGACGTAGGTCAGCTTTTCGTTGGCTTCGCTGATCGCCTTTTTCGACCGCGCCATGGTGCGCAGCGTGAAGAAGAGGATAAGACAGGCCAGCACAGCGAACAGGATGCCCGCCGTCAGCATCGTCACCTGACTCTGACTCTTGGCAAGCGCCACATCGTTGGCGGCTTTCTCTGCCGACAGCTTGGAAATTCGCAGCTCGCGGTTGGCAGCATCGAACCGGGCGCCGAGCAGCGCATTGTTGGCTACTGCGGACAGGTCGCGTGCCTGGCTGTCGATCCGGTTGAAGGCCAGCAGATGGCGATTAGCCATCTCGTGATTGCCGAGCTTCGCATAGATCTGCGCGCCCGTTTCATGAAAATCACGGAAATAAGGCGGCGTGCTGTCGAGGTCCTGGCCGGCAAAGGTGCGTGACAGATAGCTTTCTGCAGCACGCGTATCGCCGCGAGTGAACGCAATCTGGGCGCGCACGCCATACAAGAAAGGCTCCCACTGTTCTGCACCCTTGTCCGAATAAGCCAAGCCGGCGCGGACAGTTGATTCCGCCTCATCGAGATTGCCTGCAAGATATTGAGTTGAAGCGATATTCGTTAAAATACGCGCTTCGAGCATCGGGCTTTCCATTTTGCCGGCGACTTCGAGCGCCTGACGGAATTCGGTTTCCGCTTCGTCGTAACGTTCGAGCTCTTTGAGCGCGTTGCCGGTATTATTGTGTGCCGACAGCGACAGCGGCAGATCCTCCGGATAAGCCGCCTTGGCCTGGCGATAATAGCCCAGGACGCGCTCATAGTCGCGCGCGTCGGAATAGAGCGAGCCAATGTTTTGCAGCACGATGGCTTCGCTGCGTGCTTCGCCAAGGCCCTGATAAAGCTTATGGGCATCGAGGAAAGACGACAGGGCGGTGCCATATTCGCCCGACATCGCGCTCAACGAGCCTTTCGAGCGGGTCAGATCGGCGTGGAGCTTGCCACCCGGCGCAACCTTGCTCACTTCCTGGAGGCTCTTGGAGACGATTTCGTCGGCTTCATCACCACGATTGAGGCGCATCAGCGCTTCGGCTTCGAGCCACTGGGCGGTAAGGCGCGCGGTGCGCGAACCGACGTCGTCCTCGTTGGCCAATTCACGCGCTTCCCGGGCATATCCCAGTGCGGCGGACGAATCGGCCATCATGGAGGCCTTTGCCTGCTCGATCTTTTCGTTAAATTCCGCGGGCGAAGTGAAGTTCGCATATGCTGGCGGTGCGAAGGTCATGGCCAGCGTAACCGCCAGCACTCCCACGCTTTTTTTGATCATGCCGAGCATTTGCGTTTCCCCACCTTCACGCTCCCGGTCGGGGACTTCAGGCCATCGCGGCCGTCGGTCCCCGGACCGGTTGCGTTAGAAATTCAGGCTGAAGCTAGCGCCAAGAACATAATTTTCCGTTTCACCCGGATTGCCCTCGGTCTGGTAGCGCCCGAACAGCGACAGATCGGCTTCGTCGGACAGCGGCGTTGCATAGAGCATTTCACCGACCAGACGACGCTTGTTCTCGATGCTGAAGCTTTGCGTCCATTCACCCAGTTCACCGGTCTGGCGATCGATCACGGCAAGCTGCGTGAACTCGATATCGCCATTTTCGACCGTGAGGGGCTGCGAAACAGCAAGGCGCATACGGTCATTGTCGCCGAACAGGCCGTTCTTGGTGAGCGCCAGCTGGCCGGCGGTGCTCCACACGCCGTTACCAGTGCGGAACGCCTGGCCGTCGTGGCTGTCGGTACGTGCGCCGGTCGCCGACAGGTCGAGGCGGATGCCGTGACCGACATCGGCCGCCAGCGAAGCCGTAAGCGCTTCGGTCGAGCTGCCGGTGCCAAGCAGCGCATCGACAGTCGACTGGACGCCGAGCAGCGCCTGGTCTTCACGCAGATGAGTATATTGCAGGGCGAGCGTCAGGTCATCGTTGACGCGATGTTCGATATCGGCGGTGAACGCATGCGCCGTATGATCGTCGAGACGCTCCATCGCGAGGCGCTCGCGCTCGGTAAGTCCCTGGATTTCATCACCCTCGAGACGGTTGTCGCTATAGCCCAGCGTGATCTTCGTATCCGCCGAGAGCTGGTAGCCCATCGCGGCGAAGTTTTCGCCCGAGGCAAACCCGAGCACCGGATTTACACCGCCATGGTGGCGATCATAGTCCGAGAACAGGCCGTTGCCGTTGCCCGCCAGCGCCTGTGCGCCCTGGCCATAGCCCAGCGTGAAGCTAATCTTGCCGGCCGGGTCGGTAAGCGTGGTCGCCATATGTGTCGATTCCACGCTGCCGTCGCTGTTGAAGCGGGGCATCGCACTGTCATAGCGCATGCTCCAGCCGCCAGGGATCGTAGCGTTCGTCGAACGAATGTCGTTGAACCCGGCATGGCCGTCGCCGTCGCTATCGCTGCCTCCGCTGAGGATCCAGTTGGTGAAGCGCCCGCTGACGAAATCCTGGAAATACTCCCAGCTACCGAGGACGTTGGTCCGCGTTCCATAGGTCGCGGACGACATCGGCACGACGAAATCCCGATGGGTGTCGCCGACATATTCGATCATGGAAAAGAATGCGTCTTGGTTTTCATACCAACCCGGAACGCCGCTGGCGCCTTCCGACAGTATCGTCGAAGCCGATCGCGTCATCCCTTTATAGTTGCGACCCTTTTTCTGGTACAGCGTGAACGTTATCGAATTGAAGTCGAGCGGCGACTGCGATGCGAGAACATCAAGCATGCCCCAGCCATAAACTTCATCGGGGCCAGGTGCGCCCAGATCGCGGGCCGAGCGGAAGATGATCTCCGCGGTGGCATCCGGATTGTCGGCAAGCCACGCCCAGCGATCGTGAAGCAGCGTGATCGCTCCCGAGACGAGCGGCGCGGCGAAGGATGTGCCCGAACGACGCACGACACCGCCCTGACCGTCCGACACCAGCATCAGTTCGCCCGGTGCCATGATGGTGCGCATGTAAAGGCGATTGGCTTCGTGGCACACGCCATTGTCCAGCAGGCAGGCATTGCCGGGCTGGTTGGAAAACGCCGAGACCTCGCCATGCGGGTTCACTGAACCGACCAGGATCATTGTCGGATCGTTATTGAAATCCCATTCGATATCAGTTGTTTGCACGATGCCGTCATTACCGGCTGCCAAGACATATACCGTATCGTTGGCGTGCTGCGCGACGCGCCGATCGGAAAAGACGTCGACAATGCCCGGCGCTACGACCCAACCGGCTTCGCCGAGCGACATGTTGATGACGCTGGCGCCAGCATTGGTTTCGAAAAGGCTGAGGCTTCCGGCCTTCAGCGCGACAATTCCGTTGGCGACGTCTGCCCAGCTGGCAGTACCGTCCACGTCGAACGGATTGTAGACTCGGATTTTGGCGTTGGGGGCGATCCCCATGACGCCTTCGCCGTCGTGCGCACCAGCGATGAGGCTGGCTACAGCGGCACCGTGACCGTCAAGGGTCTCGCTGGTGCCGCTCGAAAAGACGACGTTGGATGACAGGAGCGAGCCCTGCAGCGTGCTGTCGAGCAGCCCGACCGTGCTCTGGCCCTTGGAGCCCTGGATCTGCGTGATCGCGGGGGTCCAGTTAACAGCGCTCATCCAGTGATCGACATGATCGAGGCCCGAATAGCGCATGAGCGTGTCGTGCCAGTCCAGGAAGAAAGCCGAACGTTGTAGACCGGTCAGGGCCGAGAGCGACGAGGGGTCATTGGGGATGATGCCGTGGCGCGCGAAAATCGCCGCGACAAAAGCGTCCTCAAAGCTCTGACCGGTCTGTTCGGTAACAGCCGCGCCCCACTGGGCTTCCGACTGTGCGACAAGTTCCTGGAGCTGCGCATAGACCTTACCGTAATGATCTGGCGAAGCCCCTGCCGCTTCGAGCGCGGCCCAATGATCGTTGGTCGACTGGATCAGCGCACCCGCGCCGCTCCAGAAATCACCGATCGATGCTAGGTTGGCGGCATCGAACGCGCCGATATTGCCCCAGAACGCATCGATGTTGCCCCAAAAGGCGGTGATGTCGCCGTAGAAGGGGCTGATATTGCCGTAGAACGGGTCGATGTTTCCGTAGAACGGGCTAATGTTGCCGTAGAAAGGCAGGATATCGCCCCAGAACGCGCCGATATTGCCGTAAAACGGAAGGATATTTCCGTAGAAGGGATCGATGTTGCCATAAAGCGGATCGACGACATTGTGTGCGACCACCACACCTTCATCGCCCGCATTATCTTCATTCGATAGCGTGACGCTGCCCGTGATGAGAAGCGTCGCATCCTGATTGTCCTGTGCGTTGGCAGGGCTCGCCATCGCTGCGACTAGCGCAAGCCCGGCTGCTGAGATGTTGAGACGCTTTTTCATAATCATTCCCGTTTCTGGTCCACGTTTGGTCAGACAGGGAATTAACCCGGGCATGTTTACCGGTGAGTGTGGGGATGGAGTTAACAGGAAAATAACAACGTTCCTCCGTCCATGAAAACCCCTGTTTTCTAGGGTTTCTCTGTTAATTATCGATTTTTCGATGCGTTAACGGAACTGTTAATTCAGACCCGAAATTGGTCGATTTGGGGCCGAAATCGGCCTGAATGTTAACAAACGAATCGCGAATTTTAACTTGGGCAAGCTCTGCCCTCCCCTCGTCGAAAGCCCGCTTTTCAAATGGCAAAAGTCTCGCCATGGTCCGCGCGACTGTCGATTGTTACGAGGAATACCATATGGCTTCGCTCCGCTTTTTCGCTTCCACCAGCATTGCCGCGATGATGGTGGCGACCCCCGCCTTCGCGCAGGACGTACCGATCGTCCTCCCGGGCGCTCCGGGTGAGGAAAGCCGCACCGTCGACGCCAGCGAAGCGGCGCGCATCGCGGATAACAGCTACAGCGAAGACGATGTCGGCTTCCTTCAGATGATGATCCCGCACCACTATCAGGCGGTGCGAATGGCGCGGCTCGTCAACGATCGCACCAACAACGAAACCGTCAACGAAGTCGCGAGCCGCATCCTTACCAGCCAGGATGACGAGATCGCGTTCATGCAAGCCTGGCTCAGTGAGCGCGGAGAGATGGCGCCCGACCCGGCCAGCGGCGCGCACATGGATCATGCGCAGATGGACGCCGAGGCCATGGACAACATGGGAATGGCCAGCGCTGCGGAAATTACGCGGCTCGCCAGCCTGAACGGCACGGACTTCGACGCCCTCTTCCTCGAGCTGATGATCGCACACCATGAAGGTGCGATCCGCATGGTCCGTGACCTGCTCCAGCAGCCGGGTGCGGCCTACGATCCGGTGCTATACGATTTCATCTCCGACGTCCGGTCCGACCAGGAAGCCGAAATCAAGAAGATGAACCTGGCACTGGCAAACCTGTCGCCCGACCCGCGTGTTGGGCTTGCCGGTGGCTTCCTCGACGCGGGTGAAGCCATTTCGAACCTCCGTCACGTCGCCTTCCTGCAAAAGCCTGCCGGTTTCTACGATCCCGCCAATCCGTCGGGGCAGCCGATGCCGATCGCCGATGAAGTTAGTGATGCCGAGGCCGAAGAAGACGGCGACAGCGAACGGCGCGACGGCGACGATCCCGAGGACGACATCCGTTACAACGAGCGCGCGCCGCTCCTCTCCTTCGCACAAACCGACATGGCCTTCTACGACGACAAGATGGTCGTCGGTAATTATCACGGTTTCAACATCTACCGATTGACCGATGCCGGGCAGCCGCAGCTGATCTCTTCGGTGGTGTGCCCGGGCGGCCAGGGCGACGTCTCGGTCGTCGGCGACATCTTGATCATGTCGGTCGAACAGACGCGCGGCCGTGTCGATTGCGGCCTGCAGGGCGTGCAGGGCCAGGTCAGCAAGGATCGCTTCCGTGGGATCCGTATCTTCGACATCGGCGATGTCACGCGTCCCAAGCAAGTCGGCCTTGTCCAGACCTGCCGCGGCAGTCACACGCACAGCGTGGTGGACAACAATGACGAGCGCATCGTCGTCTATGTATCGGGCACCAGCTTCGTCCGCGACGAAGAGGAACTGGCCGGCTGCGTCGGCGACGTGCCAGGCGATGCCCGCACCAGCCTGTTCTCGATCGACGTCGTGGAGATTCCCCTCGCCAACCCGGCAGCCAGCCGCATCACCTCAAGCCCCCGCGTATTCGAGAGCGACGGCCAGATTGCCGGCCTGTGGCGTGGCGGCGACCACGGGGAAGGCACACAGAGCACCTATCGCACCGACATGTGCCACGACATCACCATCTTCCCCGATGCCGACCTGGCGGCGGGAGCCTGCTCGGGCAACGGCATCATTCTCGATATCTCGGACGTCTATAATCCCAAGCGCATTGCCGCTGTGACCGATCAGGGCTTCGCCTATTGGCATTCGGCGACGTTCAACAATGACGGCACCAAGGTCGTATTCACCGACGAATGGGGCGGCGGCGGGATGCCGCGCTGCCGCGCATCGGATCCCAAGACGTGGGGCGCCAACGCGATCTATTCGATCGAGAATGGCGAGCTGGTTTTCCAAAGCTATTACAAGCTGCCAGCCGCGCAGTCGGATAACGAAAACTGCGTTGCGCATAACGGGTCGGTAGTGCCGGTCCCGGGCCGCGATATCTTTGCCCAGGCATGGTACCAGGGCGGACTGTCGATTAGCGACTGGACCGATGCCGCCAACCCCGAAGAGATTGCCTTCTTCGACCGCGGTCCGGTCAGCAAAACCGACCGCTTCAGCTTCGGTGGCTACTGGTCGACCTATTATTATGACGGCTACATCTACGGCACCGAGATCACCCGCGGCCTCGACGTCTTCGAGCTGACGCCGAGCGAGCATCTGTCGGCGAACGAGATCGCAGCCGCCAAGCTTGCCGACATGGGCGACGCCTTCAATCCGCAGCAGCAGTACCAGGTGAGCTGGCCTGCCGTCCCGGTGGTGGCCAAGGCCTATCTCGACCAGCTCGAGCGTGATGGCGGGCTCGATGCTTCCATAATTGCCGAGGCGCGCGCCGCACTGGAGGCCGGCGACATGGCTGCGCTCGAGACGCTCGCCGAACGTCTTGACGCCGATGGAGACGACATCGCCGCAAAGCGCCGCGCTGCGCTCAAGCAAACGCTGATGGGGATCATCGGCTAACCTATCGACTGTACGTGAAAAAGAGGCCTCTCCCGGGAACGGGAGGGGTCTTTTTTCATTCAGTCGTTGGCGGAACGTCCCTTGAGCGCATCGGCGATCTTCGCAGGCTTCGGATTGTCGGCAACACTCGGCCAACCCTCGCGCTGCTGCGACCGGTCGCCGTCGGTCGCTTCGGTCTGGTCGTGGAAGAGGTGCACCTGCGTTTCGAACGGCATGTCGATGCCGGCTTCGGTGAGTGCATAGGCAACATTCTCGATCACCTGGCTGTGCAGCCGCGTTTCCGTGCCGCGCTTGCTTTCATGCCACCAGCGCGCCTTGATCGTGATCCAGCTCGCCGCGAGGTCGACGACCAGCACATCGGGTTCGCGCTCGGTCGAGACGCCCTCGGTGTCCTTCACGGCATCGAGGATCACCTGCTTGGCGGTGCGGATGTCGTCGCCATAACCGATGCCGATTTCATACTCGCTGCGCCGCAGGTCAAAAGCGGTCCATACTTTGAGCGGATCGGAGTAGATCTGCTTGTTGGGGATGATGACCCGCTTGTTATCGAACGTGCGGATGAAAGTAGCGCGCGTTTCGATCTCCTCCACTCGCCCACGAAAATCACCGCTCTCGATTTCATCGCCCACCTTGAAGGGCTGGCGAATGAGGATGAGAATCCCGGCAAGCAGGTTGGAAAAGATGTCCTGAAACGCAAACCCGATTGCAAGGCCGCCGATACCCAGTCCGCCGATGAGTTGACCAGGGGTTAGCGAGGGCAAGACAACCGTCAACGCGATGAACAGGCCGACGATCAGAATGACCCAGTAAATCATTCGCGAGAACACCGTCGCCAGCGACTCGTTTCCGTCGCCAAAATTCGCCTTGCGCACCAAATTCCGAACGATCTTCGCGATGATCCAGAAGGCAATGAAAACGATGACGCCGATGGCGAGCTTCGGTAGCGCCGCGAAGAAACCGTCGATCATGCCATCGATCGTGCTCCACGTGGCGCCAATGTCTGCTGTGACTGAATTGATGAAACTTCTCCCCTGAATTTATCTCCTAACGAGAAGGATGTCGCGCTGGTTCCGATAGGGTTTTGACGACCCTGCCCATTGCAGCTAGGCAACCTCTCAAACGCCAGTGCACCTGCACTGATTCAGGAGGGAAATTGCATGCCGTCGATGATCCAGAAGCTCCGCGCCTCGGGGCAATGGGACAGTGTTCACCTGATTGCGGTCGTTACGTTGGCGGCGGCCCTGCTTCTCGGTGGAGGGGGCGCCGCAGGTCCGCTCAACAACGGCATCCTCGCCAGCCTTGGCCTATTCTTGCTGCTGACGGTCTTATGGGCGCATTTCACCAACCGGCGGTGTTTGCCCAACATTGCCATCTGGCCGGCGTTGCTCATGCTCGGTCTGCTCGCGCTCGGGCTTTTCCAGCTCACCCCTGTGGCCAATGCGCCATGGGCCAACACGCCGGGACGCGAGATCGAGACCGCCCTGCTGGCCTTGTTCGGGGAAAATGTCGCGCGTCCGCTCAGTATCGACACGGCGGCAACCAAGCGTGCTCTGGCAGGATTCCTGCTGCCATTCGGCCTGCTGATGGCGGCCATGGGCTCGACCAAGACCCAATTCAGGCATTTCTTTGTCACCATCTTTGCCGGACTTATGATCCACGCGGCTTGGGCAATCATGCAAATTGCGTTGGGCTATCCCGAGCATCTCTCTATCTATGATGGCCGGCGCGTCCTGGAAATCACTGGGCTGTTTGCCAACCCCAACCACTTCGGCACCTTCATCGCCTTGGGTATCCTCGCCATCGCAGCCTGGAATGTCCTTTCCTCGAAGGGATCACGGTCGCGGCGACGCGGAAATAGCGCACGTACCAAGCTCAAGGCGAAGCTCAACCAGCCGAGCATCCTCGCGCTCGTCCTGTGCGGCCCGCTCATTGCGCTGCTCGCGCTACTCGGCAGTTCGCGCGCCGGGTTGATCCTGGTGACGATCGCCATCCCGGTTGCGCTCCTCGCTGCTTTCCGTCCGAAGTCATCGAAGATGGTCATCTCCTTCCTGCTGCTGGCGCCGATCGTGCTCGTGATCTTCGACCTTTTGAGCCCGCAGATCGACCTCGCCTCGACCGCGACGCGGCTCTGGGATCCGGAAAATATCCGCCTCGCGATCCTGCCCGATCTTCTCTACGTCACCGAAAGCTTCTGGCCGTGGGGTGTCGGGCTGGGCGGGTTTGACGGCGCCTTCCGTGCCAACGAAAATCTCGACTTTCTCATCCCATTTTATATCAACCACGCGCATAACGACTGGATCGAGTGGACGCTGGAGACGGGTATCCCGGGAGTAGCGCTGATGGGCGCATTCCTCCTCGTCACGATCGGTCTCGTTATCAAGGCGCTGCGCAATGCCTCGGGCGAGGGGTCGAAGCTTCGGCACGCAATGCTAGTGGCCGCTGCGGCATTGTTGCTGGCCGGTCTCCACAGCCTGATCGACTATCCGGTCCGCATGGCCACAATCAATGCCGTGCTGGCCATTTTCCTGGCATTGTTGTGGCTGCCCTGGCTTGCCGCGCGCGACCAGGGCGAACCTGTCAGCATGAAGAAGCGCGTCGGCTTCGGCATCGTGCTGCTTGTTATCGGGTTGGCGATGGCAAGCCAGTTGATCCGTCTTTACGCTGCACAAGCAGCTTTCCTCGACCGTCGCGCAGCAGCCGCGGTCGCGCTTGATCCCAACCATGGTACTGCGCTCGCTGCAGTCGCCGCGCGCGCAACGCAGGGACGCGACAGCGCGCAAATCATTCCGGTCGCGCGCAAGGCGCTCATCGAGCGACCCTATTCTGCCAACGCAGTGCGTGCGATCGCGATCGCGCTTGAGCTCGACGGCGACCCCAACAATCCGGCATGGCCGCTGGCGGCTGCGCTTGGCTGGCGTGATGGACCGACCCAACTTTGGGCTTTCGGCCAAGCGCTCGAGGTCGGGCAATTCGACATCGCGGCGCTACGCGCCGATGCGTTGATGCGCACGCAGGACCAACCCGAGGATTTCGAACAGGTATTGTGGCAATTGGCCAGCATCCCGGAATTCCGCGAAAAGCTCGTCGATAGGCTGGAACTCGATCCCTTCTGGCGCAAACGCTGGCTGTCGGCTGGCCCCGGTCAGACAGGGCAGGCCATCGATGGGTCGGTCGCGCTGATGGACGACCTTCGCGCCAACGGTAAGCTCAGTCGCGAGGAGATGCGCGGCAGCCTTCGCGCCATGGTGCAAACGCAGCGCTTTGCCGACGCACAGCGGCTCTATGACGAATTGCCGAAAACGCCCTCACACAAAGGGCTGGTCGACGATAACGGGTTTGAATATCAAGCCGATCTTTACAAGGGCAAGCTTACCCCGTTCGACTGGAATCTGCGTGAAGGTGGCGGCTTCCTGTCACAAGTCGAAGGCAGCGCCGACCAGAACCTCTATCTGGAGACGGATGGTCGCGGCAACTATGTGCTGGTGGACCGCACCTTGTCGCTTGATGCCGGCCCGCATTCCGTAAGCCTTATTGTCGAAGACAGCGATGGTGATGCTTCCGCATTTTCCGTCGCGATGGTTTGTGTCGGCGAAGAAGACCGGCTGATGTTGGAGCGGCTCGACGATGGCGCCAACACCATCGAATTCACGGTACCGCAGGCTTGCCCCGCGCAAGTGTTCCTGATCCTTGGTCGCATCAGCGACCGCTATTCGGGAATATCGGTCGACGACGTCGTGTTTCGCAGGAATGAGGGATAGAGCCGACCGGGTTCGCGAAAGGCGTTTATCGCATTGACCTCGCGCGCAAATTTGCTACCGACACCGCGAAGAGTGCATCTGTCTTCGTGGGGACCGCTGTCTCGTGGGCCAATCCGTTGAAAAATGGGCAAAGATGCGCGCAAACAAGACATGATGGTTGAGCGAATGGCCGACTATATCAGTGGCAGAATGGGATTATCGCGTTGAACGAACTGACGACAAATTACGGCGGCGACGGAGACGGCCGGAACCTGCCTGCGCACGGCATCGAACGTGACGTCATTAACGAAGCCACGATGATGAACGATCAGGAGAGCGAATCCCCTCTCTCCAGCCTGCTTCGTATCGTCCGCCGCCGCCGCTGGGTGATCATTGGCATTACCGGCGCCTGCCTGCTTGCAGCTTTGGTCGTGAGCTTGCTGGTGGAGCCGCAATACACCGCCGAGACGCGCATCGAAATCCGCCGCGAGGCCGACAAGGTCCTCAACATGGATTCGGTCGAACAGGAAGCCGAACTGGCCGACCGCGAATTTTACCAGACTCAGTACGAATTGCTCGAGAGCCGCACGCTGGCCGAAGCGGTCGTGCGCGACCTGCGCCTTGCCGAGAACGAGGAATTTCTCGACGCATCGGACATGAACGGTGCCGACGCGATGGAATTGCCGCGTAACCAGCGCGTACGCCTCGCTTCGGAAGTCGTCATGGGCGGCACCACGATCGCACCGGTGCGCCAGTCAAGCATCGTCGACGTGAAGTTTACCTTCAACAATCCCACGGTGGCGCGCGATGTCGCGGACTCGCTGGCCGAAAACTTCATCCAGACCAACCTGGCGCGACGCTTCGAAGCCACCAGCTATGCGCGCGATTTCCTTGAAGAACGGCTCGTCACCACACGCGCCAAGCTGGAGGAATCCGAGCGCCAGGCCGCCGCTTATGCGCAGCGCCAGGGCCTCATCAAGATCACCGACAATGATAGCGGCGCGATCACGCCCGCCAACACCTTGGCCACCGCCGACCTTGCTCAACTGAGCCAGGAACTGGCGGTCGCCCGCGCCCAGCGCGAACGTGCCGAAGCAGCGCTGGCAGAAGATCGCGGCGGCCGTGCCGCAGCGTCCGCACTTGTCAACGATACGGTCACCGCGCTGCGCCGCGAACGCGGCGAGCGGGCGGGCGAGCTTGCGCAAATGCGCAGCGATTTCGGCCCCGAATATCCTGCGCTCGTGGCGCTTGAAGAGCAAGTCGCAGCACTCGATCGGGAAATCGAACGCGAGGTCGGACGGGTCGCTTCTTCGCTCAGCCAAGAATCGCGCGATTCCTACCGCAAGGCACTGGCTGCCGAACAGCGTATCCAGGCACGCGTCAATATCCTGAAGGGCGATGTTCTGGATACACAGCAACGCGCCATCGCCTTCAACATCATCCAGCGCGACGTCGACACCAACCGCCAGCTTTACGAAGCGCTACTCCAGCGCTTCAAGGAGATCGGCGTGGCCGGCGGGGTCGGGACGAACAATGTAGCGATCGTCGATCCGGCGCTGGTGCCCGAAGAGCCTTCGAGCCCCAATATTCCGCTCAACCTCGCGCTCGGCCTGATACTTGGCCTCGCAATTTCGGGTGGTGCAGTCTTTGCACTCGAGCAGATTGCGGATAGCGTAATCCTGCCCTCGGACTTCCAGCGCAAGCTCGGCACGCCGCTTCTCGGCACAACGCCCAAGCTGATCGAGTCCAAGGACGAAGAAGGTATCGATCGCAACAATACGGCGCTTACCGAGAGCTATTTCTCGACCCTGACGGCAATCCAGTTCTCGACTGCGCATGGGACCCCGCGCTCGATGCTGGTGACGTCGAGCCAGGAAGGCGAAGGCAAGTCGACGACCGCCTTCAGCCTCGCACGCGATCTTGCTGCGGTTGGTGCCAAGGTGCTGATCATCGACGCCGACATGCGCCGTCCGTCACTCCATTCGACGCTGGGCCGCCCGCTAGGCAAGGGTCTGTCGGACATTCTCGTCAATCGCATGCAGCTGCAAGAAGCGATCTTCGAGACCGGCTTCGCCAATCTGTCGGCGGTGTTGGCCGGATCGATCCCGCCCAACCCGGCCGAACTATTGTCGGGCCCGGGAATGAAGCAGATCGTTGCCGAAGCCGCGAAGCATTATGACCATGTCATCGTCGACGGGCCGCCCGTTCTCGGGCTTGCCGATGCGCCGCTGCTTAGCCGCGCGGTCGAAGGCACCGTGTTCGTGGTCGAGTATGGCCGCACGGTCGCCGCGCAGGCCCGTCTCGCGATCCAGCGCCTCGCAACCGTGCGGGCATCGATCGTCGGTGCGGTGCTGACCAAGCTCGATGCCGAAAGCGCGGGCTACGGCTCGAACTATGGCTATCGCTACAATTATGGCGACAAGTGATCGGCGCGCGCCTTTCACTTGACCCCAAGTTGATCTGACCGTGTCGCGAATGCGCCGACTGACCGATCCAATGCTGCATCGCCTGATTGCGCTTCCGCGCGGCGTCAGACGATCGCTGGTGATGATGGTCGATATCGTCGCCTGCATCATCGCTGCGTGGGCGGCCTTTTCCATCCGGCTGGGCGTGGCGCAGGTCGCGTTCGACCCATTCATCATCCTGTGCGTCCTTGCGCTTGGCAGTTGGCTCTTCGCAGCGCTGATCGTACGGCCTTACCGGTCGACGACGCGTTACACCGGCCGCAACAGCATCTTCATCCTCGGCAAGGCCTGCCTCGTCATGATGGTGGTGCTCGTCGTGATCCTGGCGACGACCCGCCCCGAAGACGTTCCGCGCACGATATCGGTACTGCATCCCATCCTGTTCTTCTGTTTCATCGCGACGATCCGCGTAACAGCGGCGGCAGCATTGCAGCCGGTGATCGAACATTGGGAAGGCAACGGTAGGCGCAAGCGCGTGCTTGTGTACGGCGAAGGTGCGCCGATGGAGCAGATGGCGCTGGCGATCAATCGGGAACCCGGCCTGCATCTGATCGGCATCGTCGATCCCAGTGGGCGCTACTCCAACAGCCTCATCGAAGGCATCCCCGTTTGGCCCGACGGGGCGCTTTCGGATGTGCTCAAGGATGGCGGCGTCGACGAGCTTTTCCTAGCGCACGCCGGTCGGGGCCAACGCGCGGTCCGCCGGAACCTGCTTGAACGGTTGCGCAAGGCGGGCACACCCGTCCACGTGCGCGTTCTGCCCTCCATGGCAGATGTCGCTTTCGATAAAGTCAGCGTCAGCGACATGCGGCGCATCGAGATCGGTGATCTTCTGGGCCGCGACCCGGTCGACCCCGATCCCGAGCTGATTAGTGCCAATATCTCCGGCAAGCGTGTGCTGGTAACCGGAGCAGGCGGCTCGATCGGCAGCGAGCTCGCGCGGCAGATCGTCGCGCTTTCGCCCAGCGAGCTCATTCTCGCCGACCAGTCCGAATATCATCTTTACGCCATCGATGCGGAACTGCGTTCGCTGACGGAAGAGCACGAATCATCGCTCCCCATTAAGGCGGAGCTGGCCAATGTTGCCGATAATGTCGACTGCGCCCGACTTTTCGCCAGCAGCAAGCCCGATACGGTATTTCATGCGGCTGCTTACAAGCACGTCCCGCTGGTGGAGGCCAATGTTACGGCGGGTGTCCGCAACAATGTCATCGGCACGCTCAATGCCGCGCTGGAAGCGGAAAAGGTCGGCACCAGCACGTTCATCCTCGTTTCGACCGACAAGGCCGTCCGCCCGACAAGCGTTATGGGCGCATCGAAGCGTGTCTGCGAGCTGATCGTCCAGGCGCGCGCTGCCTCTGGCGCGGCAACCCGCTATTCGGCGGTACGTTTCGGCAACGTGCTGGGATCTTCCGGCTCGGTAGTCCCCAAATTCCGCAGCCAGATCGAAAGCGGCGGCCCGGTGACCGTCACCCACATGGAGATGACGCGATTCTTCATGACCATCCCCGAGGCCGCGCAGCTGGTTATCCAGGCCGGTGCCATGGCGCAGGGCGGCGAAGTCTACCTGCTCGACATGGGGGAGCCCGTGAAGATTAGCGATCTTGCGCGCGCGATGATCGAACTGTCGGGCCTGGAAGTGCGCGATGACGAAAATCCCGATGGAGATATCGAAATCGTCGAGGTCGGCCTGCGTCCGGGCGAAAAACTTTTTGAGGAACTGCTGATCGGCAACGATCCGAAGCCGACCCAGCATCCGCGCATCGTCAAAGGCCACGAAGACCAGCTCGATTGGGCAGAGTTGGAGCAAGTCATGCAAGAGCTCGTTAGCAGGATCGTCGAGGACGATGACCGCGGTTTACGCACCCTGCTACACCGGCTCGTTCCGGAATATAAACCCAGCGGCAGCTAGCCCAGGGCGCGGCGCAGCACGTCTGCGCTGACGCTGGCGACCTTCTCGACTTCCTCGTCGGTGAGCGTGGGATGGCAAAGCCACATGACACTGGTTTCGCCCAGTTCCTTGGCGGTGGGCAGCGGCGATTCTGGGCGCAGGCCCGTCCCGTCAAACGCCTTCTCGTTGTAAACTTCTGAGCAGCTACCCTGGAAACAGGGCACGCCGGCATCGACGATTTCCGCAACGATGCGATCGCGGTCCCAACCCGCCGCCAGCCTTTCCGGCTCGACATAGCCGTAAAACTTGTACCACGCATGACGCGTGCCATTGTCGGGCGCAGGACGCGGCAGGCGGATCCCCCCGATCCCGTCCCACGCTGCCTGGTAGGCGGAAGCAATATCGGTACGACGCTGGTGCCATTCGGGCATCATCGCCACCTGCTTGCGCCCGATGGCCGATTGCAATTCGGTCATACGCCAGTTGGTGCCGAAACTTTCGTGCAGCCAGCGAAAGCCCGGCGCATGTTTGCGATTATAGACCGCGTCCCAGCTTTTGCCGTGATCCTTGAACGACCACATGCGCGACCACATCGCCTCGTCATCGGTGGTGACCATGCCGCCTTCACCGCCCGTGGTCATGATCTTGTCCTGGCAGAAGGACCATGCACCGACATGCCCGATCGATCCCACCGATTTGCCCTTGTAGCGCGCACCGTGTGCCTGCGCGCAATCCTCGATCACCTTGAGACCATGCGTTTCGGCCAAAGCCATGATCGGATCCATGTCCGCGGGCCAGCCGCCAAGGTGCACCGGGATGATGGCCTTGGTTTTCTCGGTGATTGCCGGTTCGATTGTATGTGCTTCGATGTTGCCGCTATTGCGGTCGATATCGGCGAAAACGGGCGTTGCACCCGCCGTCACGACGCTCGATACCGACGCAAGGAACGTGCGCGGCGTGACGATCACTTCATCGCCGGGCTCGATGCCGATACCGATCAGCGCCAGATCAAGCGCGACCGTGCCGTTGGCTACGGCGATGGCATGCCTGCTATCGAACGCGGCGGCAAATTCGCTTTCAAATTCGCGGCCCTCCTGCCCCGTCCAGTAATTGACTTTGTTCGAACGCAGTACGTCCGCGACGGCGCTGATTTCCTCTTCGCCAAAAGATGGCCACGGCGACATGCTCATAACTATCCCAACTGCTTGATTTTGGGCCCGGTCTCGGCCACTGCGTGAGGCCTAGATAGTCGCAGTCATGCGACGACGCAAAGCCTTTACCCCATCAGCCAGTAAAGCGAGTAAAACAGCCCGTGGCCAACGCCTTCGTCAAGAAAGTCTATGCCGATCATAATGACAGCCGGACGGTGAAAGATCGGCTCGCCAGTCTGATCGAGCGCTTCGGTGCCGAAGGCACGATGATCAACATCGGTGCAGGCCAAACCCGCCTGCATCCGCGTATCAAAAATATCGAGATCGATGACGGCCCCAATATCGACATTGTCGGCAGCGTGTTGGATCTACCCTTCGAAGACAATAGCGTCGACCTCGTGGTGACTCAGGAGGTCCTCGAACATGTTGCCCACCCGCTCGTTGCGATGAGAGAAATACACCGCGTTCTCAAGGCCGGCGGCGTGGCCTATGTGCAGTTGCCCTTCATTATCGGAGATCATCGCTGCCCCGACGATTTCTGGCGGTTTACCAGCCAGGGCATCGAAGAACTCGCGCGACAAGGCGGCTTCAACCAGATCGAGCTCGAAACCACCGTCGGGCCTGCGACGGGTGCGTACCGTATCAGCGTCGAATTTTGGGCTATTCTGCTCAGCAGCCTGACGCCCGGCCTGTACCGCTACGCCAAGGGGCTCGCGGCATTATTGCTCTATCCGGTCAAATGGTTCGACGCGATCATGCGCCGCCATCCCGAAGCGCACCGCATCGCCGGCGGCTTTTTCGTCACGGTCACCAAGGACTAGAGCAGCGGCAACGCCTCGTTGACCGACCCGACCCAGTGATGGGGCTGCGCGTCATCGGGCGCGTCGGCATCTGCGTATAGCGAATTGGCCCGGCGCACGCCGATCGTCGTCCAGCCGAGCGCTTTGGGTGCAATGAAATCCTTGGCCGGATTGTCGCCGATATAGGCGTAGCTGCGATCTGGCCATTCTTCCATCACTACTTCGAAGCGCGACGGATCGGGCTTCGCAGCGCCGTATTCTTCGGAGATATACGCGGGAATGTCGGAGATGCCGAGTGCGTTGATCTTGAGCCGCTGCGTAACCGAACGCCCGTCGGTGATGATCGCCATCACCCTGCCCTCGTCTTTCAGCGTCGCTATAGCCTGCGCGGCGCGTTCGGTCAGGGCGATGTCGGGCTCGTGCAGGCGATAGGCCCACAAAAGGCTTTCCTTGGCGCTCGGCGGCAATTCGCTAAGCTCGCAGGCGAGCGCCAGCCAGTCATCGCCAGCGCGCGCGGCAGCAAGCAGTTCGTCCCCCAGGGCATGCCCATGCTGATCGGCGATGATCTTCGCAACAGCGCGCACACCCGAAAGGACATAGTCCGCCTCGGGGTAGAGCGTGTCGTCGAGATCGAAGACGATGACATCAGACATGGTCGTGCACCAACACTTTGGCGTCGTAGCGCAGCATCAAAAGATTGGCCTTCCAGTCGGCAATGTCGCGGGCGTCTTCGCCCAGCAAATATTCGTTCACCAGCATCGCCGGATAATTGGCGCCCGCGGCATGCGCGAGCGGGTAGCCCCCGCCGAAACGCGGATTGATCTCGATCCCCAGCAGACGCTGATCCTCTTCACGGCCGAAGACCTGCACCGTCAGGCAGCCTCGCGCGCCCTCGATATTAGGCAAAATCTTTCCCAGCCTTTCGTAGACGAAATTCCGCCGCGTAACGCCCTTGGCGACTTCACCGGCGCGTATGGCGATACGTTCGCGCGGGACCCAGCAGCGTAATTTACCCTGCCTGTCGTAATAGGCGTCGACCGTATATTCGCGGTGTGATCCGTCGACATATTCCATGAACATCATCTTCGGATCTTCGAGCAGGTCGTTGGTCACCTGTTCGGCATTTTCCAGTAATCGCGCACCGATGCCGCTCGACCCGTCGATGGGCTTGGCAAAGCAAGGGAAGGAAAGTGCATCCTTGTCCATAAGCGCAGGCGCATCGAGCCCGATGGAGTTGAAATAGTCGCCCGTCCGGCGCTTGTCGCGGCAATGTGCGATCATCTCGGCGTCAGAGATGATGGCGTGCACGCCTTCGGCAGCAAAACGCTCGCGATGCTCGGCCAGGACCAAGAGTTCGGGATCGATCGTCGGGACGATCATGCCGATGCCTTCGGCCTTGCATAGGTCGAGCAGCCTGTCTGCATAATCGGAGGCGGTCACGCGCGGCAACTTGTGGGCCTTGGCGGCAACCTGACACGCCGACGACAGGCCGGGCTCAAGGTCAGTCGCGTGCACCTTGCCGCCGATGCGCTCGGCCTCGGCGATGAAGGCTTCGACCAGTTCGACCCGGCGGCCCGCGGAAGTGACGAGGATGTCAGTCATTTTTGCTCCCGGTGAAACGGGGCATGGTCGCATCCCCCTCGGCGCTGATGCCACTGCGGCCTAGCACTTTGAAAGCGGTCATGACCATGATCTTGAAGTCGAGCAGGATCGACTGGTGGTCCACGTACCAGACGTCATGGGCGAATTTCTCCTCCCAGCTCAACGCGTTGCGGCCGTTGACCTGCGCCCATCCTGTCAGTCCGGGACGCACCTCCATGCGCCGCGCCTGTTCTTCGCTGTAGAGCGGCACATAGTCCATGAGCAACGGTCGCGGGCCAACCAGGCTCATATCGCCCTTGAGAACATTCCACAGGCCCGGCAGTTCATCGATGCTGGTCGAGCGCAGGAACTTGCCAAAACGGGTCAGTCGTTGGGCATCGGACAAGGGCTTCCCGTCGGGCCCGGCGGCGTTGCGCATCGTACGAAACTTCACCAATTCGAATGGCTTGGCATCCTTGCCCGGGCGAACCTGCCGGAAGAAGACCGGGCTTCCGTGCACGAATAAATTGGCGATCCCCACGACCAGCAGCAGCGGCGACAGCAGTATCAGCGTCAGCGCGGAAACCAATATGTCGATCAGTCGCTTCATTGGCCTTCGATTACCCATTCGACCCACTGGTTGGCGAGATCAGAACGGTCGAAGTGCGCGCGTGCCAGTGCCCCGGCCCGTTCACCCTTGGCCTTGAGCGCCATCTTGTCGTCGGCAGCCTGTTCCAAAGCATCGGCGAAGGCGACAGGATCGTTCGGCGGCACGGTAAAGCCGCAATCATGCTCCTCTATCATACCCGCCAGCCAGCCCGGATAGTTATTGAGAACGGGCTTTGCGGCCGCAATGAAATCGAAGAACTTGTTGGGCGACGTGCCATAATAAAAGGCCGGCACATCGGACAGGATCTGGAGCCCTATGTCGGCGCGGCGGATGACCGGCACCAATTCGACCTTGGGCATGGGCGGCAGGAAGGTTACGTTGTCGAGCCCCTCGTCCCCGCGTCGATCGAGCAGCCGCGGTTTTTCCCGACCATCCCCAATGAGCAGGAAGCGAATGTCATCGCGTCCGCGCTTAATGAGCTCACCTGCCGCATCGAGCACCGCATCGAGCCCGTTCGCCGTGCCATGCGTGCCCGGAAAAATCGCCACCAGCCCTGCCTTGTCCAGACCATCCGGCAAGCTATCCGCAGGCGGCACATCAAACATCTCGAGGTCGCAGCCGTTCGGGATCACTGCGATCCTGTCGCGCGCGACGCCGCGTCCGGCGATACCATCGGCAATCCCAGGCGACAGCGCAACACAGCGGTCGGCCAAACGGTAGGACAGGAATTCAAGAGCGCCGAGCGCCCAAAGCACGAGCGGATTTTTGATGACGCCCATGGCGCGTGGCAATTCGGGCCAAAGATCGCGCACTTCGAAGACATAGCGCTTGCCCGCCAACAGACGCGCTAGGATTACGGGGATGCCCGCAGTCAGCGGCGTCGTGGTCGCAAAATTGAGGTCGAAGCGCCGCTGCATCGCCAGTCGTGTCGTTGCCAGTGCATATTTCACGAAGGTCCAGCTTCGCTTAAGGAAGCTGTCCTTGTTCGAATAACCAAGGTCATATTCGATGACATGGATACCCTCGACATCACCTTCGCGCTTGCCCTTCTCGAACGGCCCCGACAGCCCGGTCGAGCCATGGCCGATCGACCCGCAGGCCATCGTTACCTTGTGGCCGCGCGCCACGAGCGCCTTGGCGTTTTCGTAGGAGCGCGTGCCAGTAATGCCTTTTGGCGTGGTGAAGTGCTGGTGGAGGTAGAGGATATGCATGTTACGGGAAGCGGATTTCGCTGCGGATCTTGGCGGGAAGGCTGACCGTGACCTTCATGACCGGAATGGACTGTCGATCAAGATAAAAACGCGATTCGTTCCCGTCGACGAGCTCTATTTGGTCGATTCTGTCGCCGCTGACCCCGATAGCGACATCGCCGAGCGTAAGTCGTCCGTCTTCCAGCGCCCAATCGCCCGGCTTCAACCGCCAGCGCAGGATTGCTTCTTCGGCAGGTCCTGAAAGCGTGTCCTCGCAGATCAATCGATCGGGATGCAGCGTGATGCGCCGTTCATGAAAGTTGCCGCCGCGATCGCAATGCCGTGCCGCCGCAGTGGCCGCTCCGTTCGCCTCCAGCACCGGTGCCGACTCCGCTTCGATCCAGTCACCCCACAGGAAACGCGACACGCGCGGCATCGGCTCGTTGCCGTCGAACTGCACGCTATTGTGCGAAGCGATGCCCCCCAGCATCTTCTCATCCGCTGCGTAGCCATAGCTGCCATCGTCGCGCAGGATATTCTCGCCATCGACCCACAGGTCGACATGCATCAGATCGGCCTGGCTCGGACGAAAGTCGAACCGGCCGTAACGCAGCGTGGCTTTCGCCTTACCCGCCCCCAGCACGTGCAGCCCGCCATCGTCGAACGTCCGGCTCGCCGGGATGTCGAGCGGCATGTCCGGCGGTGCAACCCCGAACAGCTTAAGCATGCGATCCCAAGGCCCGTCCTGCTGGAGCGCGCGTCGATCGAGAAATAGCGCCGCCGCGGTTTGCAGCGTCGGCCGGAAGTCCCGATAGCCATCGTCCGTCAGCGCGAACAGCCGCGCCCCGTCATTGGCACCCAAATTGGGCCCGTCGCCGCTTTCCAGATCGACCAACTGCGCGAGCCAACGCGTTGCCGCAGCAAGCCGCTCATAGACCGCGTCACAGAAAGCTGGCGCGTCATACGTCCGCCGCCACAGCTCGGCAAAGCAATAAGTGTCGAGCATGACGCGGTGATAGACGAGCGAATATTGGCTGAACGTCCCGTCTTCAAGGATCAGGCGCTGCGCCTCGTCCTCGAGCGCCTTGCGACCCAAGTCGCGATATCGCTTTCCCGCAGCGCCCAGTAAAAGCCCGCCGCAATAGAGCGCCGCGGCTTCCGAGGTCGCATGGTTGTTGGCTTGTCCCCGCGCATATTCGAGCGTCGGCGCGATGCGCTTCAGGTGCAGGTCGACCAGGTGCCTCATCGCCGGCAAAGGCGCCTTTGATTGGTCGAGGATCGCCGCGGCCAAGCAGAGGTGCAACACCCTGATCGAGGCTTCTTGCCCGCATTTCCAATTCGCGCCCTTGTAGGGAAGGTTATGGGAGCTCCAGTCTTCGAGCCATGCGTTCAGCCGGTCGAGCTCGCCCTCCTCGCCGGCAGCCGCGCGCATCGCCATCGCCAGCAACCAGTCGAAACGCGAAGCTTCCCAGACGGTCTTGATGTCGCCGATGTCGCTATTGAAGTCGGGAAGCTTGTGCCAGTTTAGATCCGAACGCATGCGGCCACCGCCGAGCGGATTGGCATGCCAGTCCGGTATTCCATCGCCGAAGCGCACTTCATGCTTGCCGAACCACAAACCACTCGTCCGCCACTCCTCGCGCGGCGCGAAGGGCAATCTACGCTTGGCATCGTTGAAAAAAGGTCCTTCGACAGGCGCGCCTGAAAGCCTGAGCACGGGGTGGGTGCCAGCCTTTAGCCCGAGCCGATAGCGCGCCACGCGCAGCACGTTACCGAGCCCCAGCGCCCGATACGTGCGTATCTTCGTGGCGAGCGAGCCCATTATTTGAGCAGCGTTGCCGCTTCGATCGAGGCGCGACTGACTTCGAACAGCTCCTCGGGCGCGATCGGCGATGCGCTGCCCGCGCGCACGGCATCGAGAAACGCCTTGCTGCACGGCCCCTGCCCCTTGTCCTGACGCATCAGGCTCATCTTCTTGAAACCAGGCCAGTTATAGCCGCGCAGTTTGAGAAAATTGTCGATCTGGAGCGTGCCGCCACCGGCGAACGCCTCGATCCGCTCCTTGGGGAAGCTCGATCCGCCGTTGGCCAGATAATGAACCGTGCCGAAGCTGCCGTCGGCGAAAGTCAGCATGATGCTGGCCTTGTCCAGCGTCGCATTGGCGCTGCCGCCCATCGCGCTGGCCTGCACGCCGGTGATCGGCGCACCGGTAAGATAGCGCATCAAGTCAATGAGGTGGCAAGCCTCACCGACGATACGACCACCGCCGACTTCGGGGTCCTGGCTCCAATGGTCGGCGGGAATTGCACCCGCATTCATCGTCATGATGAAGGCCTTGGGTTCTGGAACGCCATCAAGCAGCGTCTTCATTTTCCGCGTCAATGGCGAGAACCGGCGATTGAACCCCACCATCAGCAGTCGATCGGTCTTGGCATGTGCCGCCTCGACCGCGTCGATATCCGACATCGTCAAGCCGAGCGGCTTTTCCACGAAGACATGCTTTCCGGCATTAAGGGCGTCGACGGTAAGCGAGGCATGCGAATTATGCCGCGTGACAATCGCCACCGAATTGATGCTCTCATCGGCAAGCAGCGCCGAGGTATCCGCGCCGGCTTCGGCAAAATCGTTCTTGCGACCGTGGATAACCCCGCTGGTGCCGCCCGCCGACACGATGGTGCGAAGGTCCGCGCCAGCATCCTTGAAGGCAGGGATCAGCACGCGTGAGGCGTAATTGCCGGCACCGATAAACCCGACTACCGGCTCACCGGCCGCTGGTAGCGGTCGATCATCGAGCACGACCTTGGCGACGTGGCGTTCATCAGCCGGCTCGCCATAATCGAGCAGCATGCCCAGCACGCTCTTGTCTTCGGCCAGCTGGTCGTAAGCCTTGGTGGCATCGGCAAAATCGAACCGGTGCGAAATCAGCGGTTCGACGTCGATCCGCCCTGCGGCCAGCATGTCCAGCACGGCCTCGAAATTGCGCTGTTCGGTCCAGCGCACGAAGCCGAGCGGATAATCTTGGCCCTTGTCTTCATAGGCCGGATCGTAACGCCCGGGTCCGTAGGAGCAGCTGACCTGGAAGCTCAGCTCCTTTTCATAAAAGTCGGCGCGATTGAGCTCGAGACCTGTCACCCCGACGAGGATGATCCGCCCGCGCTTGCGGCACATGCGCGCCGCCTGCGTCACGGGATCGCTGCTATCGGTGGACGCAGTGATCAGCACGCCATCGACACCGCGGCCGCGGCTAAAGGCGATACCTGCAGCGACCGGGTCTTCGCCCCTGGCCGGATTGCAGGTTTCGGCGCCGAATTGCCGCGCCAGATCCAGCTTTGCCTCGTCGAAATCGATGGCTAAGACGCGCGCGCCGTGCGCTACCAGTAGCTGGACGGTGAGCAGCCCAATCAGACCCGCGCCGGTAACGACGAAACTCTCGCCCAGCGTTGGCTGTGCCAGCCGGATGCCCTGAAGCCCAATCGATGCGAGGACGGTGAACGATGCGGCATCGTCACTAACCCCGTCCGGCACCTTTGCACACAGATTTTCGGGCACGCTGACAACGTCGGCATGAGCGCCATTTGAAACGACGCGGTCGCCCGCCGCATAGCCCTCGACGCCGCGCCCAACTTCGCGGACATGGCCAACATTGCAATAACCAAGCGGGATCGGCTGATCGAGCTTCGACTTCACTGCATCCATCGTGGTCAGCAACCCGTCGGTTTTCACCTTGTCGAGCACCTGCGCTACCTTTTCGGGCTGCTTGCGCGCCTTGGCTATCAGGCTCGAACGGCCGAAATCCACGAGCATACGTTCGGTACCAGCGCTGATTAACGATACGCTGGTGTCGATGAGCAGTTGGCCAGCGCGTGCCTTGGGCGCAGGGCACTCGACCAGCTCGGTCTTACCGCTGCCGAGATGCTGCAAAATCTGTTTCAATGGTCGTCCCTAATCAACTAATTTGCTCAATCAATATCCGGGCAACTCAAGCCCGGACGCGTTTGAGCCGTGCTTTGGCCTTGAATGCCGCGCTGAGCAACAGCCCCCGTGCCTTCACCCAGGCAAATTTTGCTTTGTAACCAAGCGATTCATCGCTGCCACTGAAAATGGGCAGCATCGCGGTCTTGACGCGATTGGCCTTGAAATAGTTACGATACCGCGTGGCATCGAGCCCCGAGAATTGGCTCAATTCAGCCAGTTTTACATTGTCCTCGGGCGCTGTGAACTCGCCGATCTCGAGCACATGGTCTGCACCCGAATAATGCACCTCGGCGACCGTGACATCGCCGCTTTGAACATCCCAACGCACTGACAGGCCCGTCGAACAATAAGCGGGAAAACGCAGCGCGCCGCCGTAATAATGATCTTCCTGGAAAGCGAAATTGCCAATCCCGTAGAAAATCGGAACACCCTCGTGCCGCTCGAATCCCTGCAGGCAATGGGCGTGGCAGCCCACGACGATATCCGCACCCGCCTCGGCGAAATCATGCGCCATCTGGCGATGTAGTGGGTGCGGGTAGCGTTCGGTTTCGTAGCCCCAATGGAGGAACAGCACGACCTTGTGCCCGTCTGCCTTGAGCTGCTTGACCTGCCGCAGCAGCGGCGCGGCCTTCAAAGGTGCAACCCCGCTCGATCGATCGGTCGCGTGGACGCAGCCGATAAGATCCCAGCCTGCAGCCAGGATAGCGATGGAAGCACCGTCCTCTTCGATGAGCAGCGGCGTGGTGGCATCGGCAAGCGTTGCCCCTGCCCCGACACTGAGCATCTGGCTAGCACGAGCGATCGCGACCGAACTGACGACCCCGTCATCGCAATCCGCGACATGATTGTTGGCAAAGCCCAGGATGATCTTGTCCCAGCCCAGCGATTGGATTGCGGAAAAGTGATTATGGACGCCCGCCGCATTGGTAGGCTCGATGGCGTTCTCGACCAGATAGCCCTCGACATTCACAAGCGTGTGTTCGCCCGGTCCGGGTCGAAATCTGGTTTCGACACCCGAACCCGGAATCGCAAAGTCGCCAAAGAAATACATGGCCTCAGTCTACAAGGCGCGAGGAAACGAGCAACGGCACCTTGCCCAGCCTGGTACGATAGGGCCGCTCGCGCCGCTCGAATTCGAAGTCGACGCCGATCGCCTTGGAGTCGAACATCCGCGCGGCATCCACCGGTGCAAGATCCTCATGCGTCGCATATACGATGGTCGCCTTGCCAGCCTCATCCTGGCGCACCTGCACGTGACTGACATGGTCGAATAATGCGTGATGACGGCCAAAGATGATCGCGGTGAGGAAAATCTTGTTGTTGTGCGTATCGAGGATGAAGTCGCCCTTGCGGCCACCATCGATACGAAAGGACGACAGCAGGCCACCCTCGAACGTAGGCAGAATTGTATCTTCGGTATTGTAGCGGATCAGCGGCGAGGCGAAATTGTAATAGCTGGTACCAATCAACTGGTGGACGCCATCGATCTCGACCGCTTCGGCATAGCCGTAGCTAAGCAATGGCTCGAAGTCGTACGCTTCACTCTGCTCGCCAGCGAGCACCGCGCGCTCGGTATGCCCGTACCAAGACACCGATTTGGCCTGCAGGGCCTTTTCCACCGCAGAACGCAAATGTGGCACGGGATATTCGCTGCTCAGCATCATGCCCTGAATGTTTTCGCGCAGTAAATCGATCAACGGGTGGCCCATCTTGTCTAGCCACAACACGAAGTCGAACATTGCGCTGGGATAGCCGTGCAGGAACCGGCACTGGCGAGCGCGCCTGTCAGCAAGGATGGCGTCGGCAAGATCCTGCCGGTCCGACGCGATATTGAGCAGGAAGCTGTGCCGAACGCTATCGTAGGAGACCAGTTCGCCTTCGCGGTACAGGCCCGAGAAGACGATCTTGGGCTGATCCGTCGTAAAGCCGATGCGCTTCCACAGCGAGAGCATGTGCGCCCATTCATGGCCCATCGCGCTGGGCTCGATATAAAAGCTTAAGGGCTTTCCCGAAGACCCCCCTGTGTTGACCTTGCTTCGGCTTGCAACGGGTGCCGAGCGATCTTCGATCGGGACGTCCTGCAAGATCGCCTTGTCGACGATCGGCAGCATGTCGATATCGGCAAAGTCACCCAGGCGCTGTGGATCGACGCCATGGTCGCCGTAAAACTGGCGATAGAATTCGACATTGCGGACCGCGTGACAGGCGACCGCCTTGACGCGGTCTAAGACGAAAGCTTGGCGCTCCTCGTCCGACAATCGTTCCACGAGTGCCATCTCCCGGTTCGTGCGCTGGAAGCTGCTGCGCAGCGGCGGGCGCATGCCGTATGGCACCTTGGCCAGCAGCGCGCCCACCGGGAACGGCAGCTTGTCCGCTTTCTCTTTGAGGAAAAATGCCAGGCTCATGGAGCGTCGTCTCGCAAACTAGAAAAGAGCAGGATCAACCTGCAGGTAGAAATAGCCCATCAACAGGCTGCCGAGGACATAGTTGACCAGGTAATAGAGGAATTGCTTCCCGCCTGCAGCCACCGAAAAGACGATCAGCAGGATATTCGACGTACGGAACAGGAAAATTCCCAGTAGGATAGTCAGAATATCCACCGTGCCGATGAAATAGACTCCGATGCCAAGGATCGAAGGCAGGAGGAAGGATATGAACAACTCGGAGTTCCGCTTTCGCGAACGCATGAACGACTGCAGATAGAAATGCAGCGTATTCACCCCGACGGCCGCGACGAGGAAACAGAAAACCGGGAAGAGCGATTGGAACCGCGCGCCGAAATAAAGGACGTAGAGCCACTCGCCGAAGATCCAGAAGAAAATAGAAGCTGCAAGGATCGCAAAGGAAATGAGCATTCCGGCGCCCATGTAGCGGCCGAGATACGTATCGTCCTTGCAGATACGCGGATAGAAATAATAGCTCGCCAATTGCGAGATGACGCCCGATTTCACCGGTAGGTCAGCGACGATATTATACTTGCCCGATGTATCGGAGCCGAGGAATGTCAGCGCGGCGATACGGTCGGCAAAATCGCCCGCAGAGCGCACCAGGTTCTGGCCGAAGACCAACGCGATCTCACGTGTCGAGACATGGACCGGCCTGCCCTCGATGGAGATGAACGGCAGCGCCGCCAGCAGCATCAGCGCGAAGGAAATCGCATTCCCGGCAAGCAGCACCCACGGCAGGTATTGCTCACCCAGCGTCAGCGGCACGGCGACGAGGCCGACAAAGATGATGGCGATCGCAGAACTTCGGATGAGATAGGCATGACCTGAACGCAGCACAGCCTCGAGGCGCGCCCAGAAAGGCCCCGTCATCAGGAAAAAGAAGAGCGATAGGCCAAGACTGATCGCGAACGCGGAGCCGAACTGCGGAAGCGCCAGCGACGATATTGCAGTGATCAGGATGGAAGCGCCGATCGCGACGATGAAGCTTTTGCGCGTAAGCGACTTCAAGCTGACCTGCCCCTCGATATGCACGAGCTCGCGCGTCAGGCTCGGCCGGAACATGTCGAATATGCCGAAGAATGCATGGGCGACGATGATCGCACCTGCCATCTCCAATCCCTCGTCGCTCAAGGTACGCGCGAGAAATGGAGTCATCGCCAACGATACGGCGAGCGGCAACGTCCCCGCTGCCGCCAGCGCGAAGACCTGCCGATCGACCTTGAAAGTCATCGGCGTGCTTTGCGCCGCAACATGGAATGATAGATCACTGCAGCGATCATCAGACCGATCAGCGGGCTGATGATCGGCTGACGCATTGGCACATTCAAGTTGTTGGACACGACCAGGAACACCATCAGGACGACGCCAAAAAGGCTGAGGTAGAGATGATCTTCCTTGAGCCGCTGCGACACGATCATCATGACCGAACCGAAGAGCAGGCGTACGCTGATTGCGAGAAATGCCAGTCCGCCGAACAGCCCGCACCAGACGAACGCATCGACATACATGTTGTGCGCCGACGGCGCCAAAATACCGTCTCCGAACACACTGACATTGGGCGGCAGGAAGCCCGATCCGAACAGAGGATCCCAGAAGAAAACCTTGATGGCTTCGCGGATCATGAAGTCGCGCCCACCGAACTGGGCGCCTTCGTTCTGAAGCGACGCAATCTTGTTGAGCATGCGGAAATCTGATGCTGCAAAGGTTTCGAAAATCGCATTCAGGTTAATGATCAGCAACGCGCCCGCGATGAAGCCTCCAAAGAATAGGGCCGCTTTCAAGTAGGGGCTACGCGCTGCGAAAAGCAGGATCGTCGACAGCAGGTAGGTCAGCAGGCCTTCACGCGACGCCAGCGCCAGAAGTACGATCAGCGCGGCACCGTTGATGATCAGCATGAACTTGCGACTGACCTTCAGTTCTTTGGAAAAGAACAACGCGTTGAGCAGCGACATCCCGAAGGAAATCGCGGTCGGGACGTAGACGGCGATCTGGTACTGGCCTGGCAGAATGCGGTTCTGCGACAGGCGGCCCGCATCGCCCAGCCCGCCATAGGCAACGAATTCGATGATCGTCGACGCCCCGTACCAGCCGATATTTGCGATCACGCCGATCAGGAACCAGCGCATGAATGTCTTGAAACGCTCGGTCCCCATGATCGTGAGAAAATAGGGAAGCCAGACGAATGGCATGATCCATTGATAGGCAAACAGGATGGCGTCCGGACTGCGCATGATCGCGTTGAGCGACCCCATCACGAGGCAGTAGAGACAAAAGATCACCACCAGGAACAGGAACATTCCGCCGCGGAAATATTGTTGAAACCGGCTGTTGAAGATGAACAGCAGGAAAAACGGCGAGAGTACCAGCGATATCGGCACCGCGAAACGATCGACTTCGTAGAAGTCCGCCGTCGTCAGCATGAAGAAGTTTGCCGGTTCGACGAACAGGCACAGCGGAATGAAGAAGCCAGCTATCCGATCGGCATAGCGCGGCCGCGTGGCGGCGGCGCTGCGCTGGATCGGGATCGCCTGGTTCATCAGCCTGCTACCACGCCGCGCGTATCGATGACGACACCGTCGAAGCGCAGCTCCTTGACGGCCTGATGGTCGACCAGCACCAGATGGATATCGGCCTCGGCCGCCCCTGCCGCATCGACAAGCTCTGCACCTTCAAGGCCGTCCGGGAGACTGTCGATATGCGGTTCGAAAACACGCAAGTTCGAATATCTCGTCGCCAATTGCTTGGCGATCAGGAGCGCCGGGCTTTCGCGCAAGTCATCGATATCCGCCTTGAAGGCGAGACCATAGATGGTAATCGCAACGTCGGACTTGGCCTTGGCCATGCCGGCAACCGCCTCGTCGACCTTGGCGAGCACCCAATGGGGCTTGTCGTCATTAACTTCACGCGCGGTACGGATTAGGCGCGCTTCTTCGGGCGTCCTGGAGACGATGAACCACGGATCTACCGCGATGCAGTGACCACCGACGCCCGGGCCAGGCTGGAGAATGTTGACGCGCGGGTGGCGGTTGGCGAGCGCGATCAGTTCCCACACATCAATGTCGAGCTTGTCGCAAATCACCGACAATTCGTTGGCAAAAGCAATGTTGACGTCGCGGAAGCTGTTTTCCGTCAGCTTGGCCATTTCGGCGGTACGCGCATTGGTGATTACGCAATCGCCGGTGACGAAGGTCTTGTAGAGTTTGGCCGCTTCCTCGCTGCAGCGCGGCGTCATCCCGCCGATCACGCGATCGTTATGGATGAGTTCCTGCATCACCTTTCCCGGTAGGACGCGCTCCGGGCAATGAGCGATGCGGATGTCGCTTTCTTCGCCCGCATCCTGCGGGAAGCTGAGGTCGGGTCGCGCTTCGGCGAGCCATGCTGCCATTTGCTCGGTCGCACCGACGGGCGAAGTCGATTCCAGCACCACCAGGTTGCCTGCTTTCAGCACCGGCGCGATGGCGTTGGAGGCTTTTTCGATAAATCCCAGGTCAGGCTCGTGATCGTCCTTGAACGGGGTCGGCACGGCAACCAGGAACGCGTCGGCTGGCTGCGGCGTCGTGGTAGCGACGAGATGCCCGCTTTCGACCACGCTGTGCACCACGATATCGAGATCGGGCTCGACGATATGGACGCGGCCTTCGTTGATCGTGGCGACCGTGTCCTCGTTCACGTCGACGCCAATCACCTTCACCTTGCGCGAGGCGAACATCGCCGCGGTGGGAAGGCCGATATAGCCAAGACCGATTACCGAAACCGTTTTCATGTAAACGTCCTTACAGATTCCAGCACTTTAGGCGAGTTTTGCGGCGAGATGATCGGCGATACGCGCCGAGGCCTTTCCATCGCCATAAGGGTTATGCGCGCGACTCATTTGCGCATAGGCAGCTTCATCGTCGAGCAGTTTTGTCGCTTCGCGCACAATGGCGGCATCGTCCGTTCCGACCAGCTTGACCGTGCCGGCATCAACCGCTTCGGGCCGCTCGGTCGTGTCACGCATGACGAGTACCGGCTTGCCCAGCGAGGGCGCTTCTTCCTGAACCCCGCCGCTGTCGGTGAGCACGAGATAGGAGCGCCGCATCAGGTCCACGAACGGCAGATAGTCGAGCGGTGCGATAAGGCGCACGTTGCCGCGCCCGCCAAGCGTTTCTTCGACCGGCCCCTTAACATTGGGGTTGAGATGTACGGGATAGACGATTTCGACGTCGTCGCGCTCGGCAAGCTTGCCCAGCGCCGTGCAGATGCGTTCGAACCCGCCGCCGAAATTCTCGCGGCGGTGTCCGGTAACAAGGATGGTCTTGCGGTCCGGATCGGTCGGCACCGATTGCGCGAGCTTGCCCGCCAGCGCCGCGTCGCCCTCGATCCGCGCCACCACCTCGAGCAGCGCGTCGATGACCGTGTTGCCGGTCACGAGGATTTCATCGGTCGGCACGGCTTCGGAAAGCAGGTTCTGCTGCGCACGCTCGGTCGGCGCGAAATGGATGCTCGTCACCGCGCCCGCGACCTTGCGATTAATCTCTTCGGGCCAGGGCGAATAGCGGTTGCCCGTCCGCAATCCTGCTTCGACATGCGCCACCGGGATCTTGGCGTAAAACGCTGCCAGGGAGGCCGCCAGCGTTGTGGTCGTGTCGCCATGCACCAGGACCACGTCGGGCTTTTCCCCCTCGAGTACACCGCGCAGGCCCAGAAGCACGTTCGCGGTAATGTCGGTGAGGTCCTGCCCCGGTTTCATCAGGTCGAGATCATGATCGGGATGAAGGGCGAACAGCCCCAACACCTGATCGAGCATTTCGCGGTGTTGCGCAGTTACGCAAATACGGCTGTCGAAGCGCGGGTCGGAGGCAAGCTGTTGCACAACCGGCGCCATCTTGATGGCCTCGGGCCGCGTGCCGAACACGGCCAATGTCTTGATCATGTCGTTACCCGAATGAAATCAGTATCTTGGGCAGGCAGCAAAATGGCCCCTTCCCGCTCGGGAAGAGGCCTTATTGCACTATCAACCCTGCCGCAACAGGCAACCGTCACCCGAAGGTGGACGGCTGCACATTATCATCCGAATTGCGGTCGATATAATAGTTGTACGGATCGATACCGACATAGACCGGTCGTTGGTTTGAACGCAGCGTAATGACCGTGGTCCCGTCTTCGATGTTGCGCTCTTCCATCTTGATCACATCCTGCTGGTCGAAGGCACCAAAGCCCGGTCGTGCGCTGAAGAGCCCGATCTTGACCGGCGCGGTCAATGGCACCTCGGTCTCCACGCCCTGCCCGTCCGCCTCGTATTTGGCGGCCTCGACCGTGATCGTGGTGACCCATTCGCCATTCTGCTCGACCGTCTCGGACTTTGTGACCTTATAGTCGAACAGTACGATCTTCTCGAGCATGTCCTCGACCAAGGCGAGCTCGACCGGGGTCTGCGCCTCGGCCTTGATCTCGTTCACGATGTCGATCGAGCGCGGATATGGCGGGCCCTGGAACTTCCAGCGATCCACGTAGCGCGCGAGCGCCGCATTGACCTTGTCCTCGCCCAGCCGCTCGGCGAGCAGGAAGAAGGCCATCGCGCCCTTGCGGTAATGAATATAGGCCTGGTTTTCGACCCGAACCAGCGGTTGCTCCTCGATGAGCTCACCCTTGCGGCCGCGCAAATAGCGGTCGAGCTCGTATTTGAGGAAGCGGCGCAACTGGTCTTCGCCGACCTGCTCCTTCATCACCATGATCGCCGAATAGCTTGCCAACGTCTCGGTCGTCATGGTCGAGCCTTGCTGGAGCCCACCCAGTGCCTGGTGCGCCCAATATTGATGCGCCAGTTCGTGGGCGATCACATATGTGACGAAGTCGACCGCATCGGGATCCCCGTCGATTTTCTGCCTGAAACCGATATTTTCCGAATAGGGCATCGTGCCGGCAAAGGCTTGCGCGAAGCTGGCGTAAGGGAATTCAATGATGCGGGCGTAATCAAACTGGTATGGACCGAAATTCGCCTCGAAATAATTGAGGCTGGTTTCCATCGCATCGAGCATGCGCGGCACGTTCCATTGATGGCCTTCCTCATAATAGACCTCGAGCGTGATGTCGCGCAGCTGGCGCGTCGCGACCTCGTAGTCGCCCGACTGGATCGAGAAGAAGTTGAGGATCGGTGCCGACGCACGGAATACTGCAGTGCGGCGATCGCCATCGGTGACGTCCGATACTTTTTCGCCCGGCGCGATCGGAATCTGGCTAGCGGCAGTGGTCAGCCTGATCTCGCTCGTCACCCAGTCGGCGCCGACGTAATTCTGCTCCAGCCCACGCGGATCTTCCAGTGTATAGGGCCGCAGTTCATCGGGCAGATCCTGGCGACGCCGCGCCGTACGGTCCTGCAGCAAGCCCGTACGGTCCATGCCGATCGTCGGCGCGAAAAGGCTGTTGTTCACGAATGTCTTGTTCGGTGTGATCCCGGTGGCGGGTACGCCGGCTCGAAAACCGCGATACCAGACGCGCGTCTGGAAATTGAGCTCGGTCTCCGCGCCCGGCTGGAGCGGCGTATCAAACCGGTAGATGCGATAGCCAAAATCCTCGTCATGCTCGTCGAGCGTGGCGCCCGCGACATCGAGCGAGAGATATTCGGCATCTTCGCTGGTCTGGCGCACGTGCAGCGTCTCGATCACCTCGTCGGTATCGTTACGCAGTAAATAGCGTCCGTCGACCATCATGCGCCGCTCCTCCGGATAGAGGTCGACGTCAAAGGTCACATCGGTGATCGCCGGCTGCGCGAGCTCCTCATATTGAAGGAAGCGGCGCTCATACTCGGCGATCCGCGCTTCCTGCGCATCGCTGTTGCGATACGTGTTGAGCACGTTGATGTTGTAATAGAGATAGCTTCCCAGCCCCGCCATCGCGAGCGCGCAGACGGCGGCAATCGCGGTCGGCACACGCGGCAGGCCCGAACGCTTGAGGCGGAAGACACGCTGCGGCAGCGTCAACTCGGCACCGCGGGGCCACAATAGGTGCGCGATGACCAGCAGGATGATCGCGAACAGTCCCCAATAGACCTTGAAGATGAGGTTGCCCCACAAGAAGGGCGCCGGATCGACAAGGTCGGACAGCGGCACATTGGGCGAACCCGCATAGGTGTACAGCGGGCTCGTAAAGCCAAGGTTGGCAAGCAGGATGTTGAGCAGGAACCAGGCCAGGATCAGCCCCCAGCCGACATATTTGTTGGGGCTCAAAATCTGCAGGAAGATGGCGATCGTCGTGATCAGCATCGCTTCGATCGCCGCCGGGAAGATGAACCAGCTCAGATAGGCCCCGATGCCGAGTTCGGGCGCGCCCGATACCGACTGGTACAAGAGGCCCGTAACCATCGCCGACAGGTTCACCACCAGCAGGATGAGGAAGATCGCCAGGATCTTGGGCACCGTCATGATCCAGCCGGGCACCGGCGCTGCGCCGACAATCTCGTTCATCTTGCGGTCGCGCTCGCGCCACACCAATTCGCCGCCATAGAAGGCTGCGATGATAAGGATGAAGATCGAGAAATTGTCGCGCACCGTGGCAATGGTCGAGGCCACCGTGGGATAGCTGTCATTGCCGTAGGCCCCTGAATCGAACAGGTCGATCGCGGTGAAGATGATCGCCACGAGGATGAGGATCGGCAGGCCCGGGCTGCGCAGCATCTGCTGCATCTCGACGCCGAGGCGCGCAGCAAATTGGGCCCAGCGCGAAATCTCGCCGCTCTTGGCGCTGATTGCCTCGCCGCCCAGCGTCGGCGGAACCGCCGCCAACTTGGCATCCTTGATCGAACGCTTCTCGATCTTGCGCAGCTTTCGCTTGGACGGCGCGCGTTCCGAGTTGGAATAGCGCCAGTAGGCAATCGCCAAAAATATGACGCCGCCGAGCAGGACGAGGATACGGTTGCTCAACAAGATGCCTTCGAGGTCAATGAGACGGCTGTTGAACTCCGCTCCCGTCCAGTAGCGCGTCTCGAGCGTCAGCGCGCCCACACCGAAGGGATCGAACTGTGCGAACAGTGCCTCCTGCTCGGGATCGCCGGCAAAGATGTTCTGGAAACCGAGATAGAACATCACCAGCAGGATCACGACCACATAGCTCCACATCAGCGATCGGGTCGCTGTGGACACGGAGAAGAGCAGCGCGCTGGCAAAGAAGAGGTTGGGGATCACGAAGATCAGGAACGGCCAGGCGTAGAATTTGAAGTTGTGCGGTCCGACCAATTCGGGATCGACCCAGGGCATCAGCGTGCCGAGGAAAAGCCCCAATGGAATGGCAAGGAAGCCGAGCACGGCAACCGCAAAGCTGCCGATGAAACGGCCGAACACCATCTGCCCCTTGGTCACCGGCGTGGCGCGCACCATCGGCGCAAATCCCGAACTGTCGTCGCGCACGATTGCATTTGCGACGAAGGCGGTCAGGATGAACAGGTAGAAGACCGTGGTGATGGCCTGCAGCACCATGATCGGATAGGCGCCATTTTCCTTGGTGACGCCGGGCGTTCCGATCTGGACATTTTCCGACGCGGTGAGCCCGAAGCCCAGCAGGAAAAAGATGAAGACCCCGACCCAGAAGACGGGGTTCTTGAGCTGGTACTTGAGCTCGAAACTGGCGATCTTGCCGATCATGGTCTTGGTCCCCCCGGGGCTTTACGCGGCGCGGCGCACTTCAGCGAGCGTGGCGAAATAGACATCCTCGAGCCCGCCCTCGACCGGCTCGAACCCGGCTGGCGCCGTGTCGGCCAGCACGTGGATGATCGTCTTGCCTGCGAACAGACGCGTCGAGATGACCTCATGCTTCTCGCGCATGACCTCGACCTCGTCATGGTCGACCGAGGTCTTCCATACCTTGCCGCGGGTCGAGGCGATGAGGTCCTGCGGCTTGCCCTGCAGTTGCACGCGCCCGTTGGCGAGCACCGCCATGAGCGGACACAGGTCGGCAACATCATCCACGATGTGGGTCGACAGGATGACGACTTTCTCATCACCGATGCCGGCCAGCAGGTTGAGGAAGCGGTTGCGTTCTTCAGGGTCGAGGCCTGCCGTCGGTTCATCCACAATGATGAGATCGGGATCGCCGATCAGTGCCTGGGCGATACCGAAACGCTGGCGCATCCCGCCCGAAAAGCCCGCGATCGACTTGCCCCGCACGGCCCAGAGGTTGGTTTGGTTGAGCAGCGTATCGACGACCGCCTTTCGCTCGCCCTTGTCCGCTATGCCCTTGAGCACCGCCATATGATCGAGCATCTGGTAGGCCGACACGCGCGGGTATACGCCGAAATCCTGCGGGAGGTAGCCAAGCCTGCGGCGCAGCGCATCGGGCTCTGCCAACACGTCAATCTCTCCAAAGTGGATCGACCCTTGGCTCGGCGTCTGCAACGTCGCGATGCAGCGCATCAGTGTCGACTTGCCCGCCCCGTTCGGCCCCAGCAGCCCGTACATCCCCTTGGGAATATCAAGGTCCACCTTGGTCAGCGCCTTGGTGCCGTTCGGATAGGTATGGCTAAGGCCGTAAATCTTGAGCATATGAGCGCACTCCCCCGCGTATTAGGTAGGCAATACGCTAGACGACGAATCGCCCAGCGCAACGAAACTTTCGACGAGCGGACGAACGGGGGAACATCCGATGACGTATGCCGTAGCGTCAGCCGCCCGCCCCCTTGCGCTTGGCCGTTTAGCCTTCAATAGAATGCGCGAAACGTCATCAGGAGACCCGATCCATGAGCCTTCCGCCTATCCTTCAGAATCTGCGCATTCCTGTGATTGGCGCGCCGCTCTTTATCATCTCGCACCCGGCGATCGTTATAGCTCAGTGCAAGGCGGGGATCGTCGGCAGCTTTCCGGCGCTCAATGCCCGCCCTGCAAGCCAGCTCGACGAATGGCTCGCCGAGATCACCGAGACGCTCGACAAGCATAACCAGGACAATCCGGACAATCCGGCAGCGCCCTATGCGGTCAACCAGATCGTCCATCCTACTAATGTGCGTTGGGAAGAAGATCTGAAAACGTGCGAGAAATACAAGGTACCGATCGTGATCACCTCGCTCGGTGCGCGGCCTGAACTTAACGATGCGGTGCACGGCTGGGGCGGCATCACGATGCACGACATTATCAACAACCGCTTCGCCAACAAGGCGCTGGAAAAAGGTGCCGACGGCCTCATCGCGGTCGCGGCGGGTGCTGGCGGCCATGCCGGAAAATACTCGCCTTTCGCGCTGATCCAGGAAATTCGCGAATATTTCGATGGACCGCTGGCGCTTTCGGGCTCGATCGCCAATGGCGGCGCGGTGCTGGCCGCCGAGGCCATGGGCGCGGATCTCGCCTATATCGGCTCGCCCTTCATCGCCACGCATGAGGCCCGCGCGGTCGACGAGTATAAGGACGAAATCGTCAAATCGGGTGCCGACGACATTGTCGGCTCCTCGCTGTTCACCGGCATATACGGCAACTACCTCAAGGGGCCGATTGCCCGCGCCGGCATGGACCCCGACAATCTGCCCGAAGCCGATCCTAGCGCGATGAACTTCGATGGTGCGAAGGCATGGAAGGACATCTGGGGTTCGGGACAGGGAATCGGCGCAATCAAGGAAGTGGTCGGTGCCGGCGACCTGGTCGCGCGTCTTGCCGAGGAATATGCCGCTGCCAAGGCCGCAATCTGCGGTTAGGCCAGCTCTTCCAGCGACACGCGCCAACTGTCCGGCAACGGCGTCGGTCGCCGGTCTTCGCGCCCGACATAGACGTGGATAAAGTGCCCTTCCGCCACCGGGGCTTCTTCGCCCGGCCTGAATATGCCCAGTTCATAGGCCACTGAGCTGGTCCCGATGTTCGCGATCCTGAGTCCGACCTCGACCGCGCCCGGGTAGGACAAGGCGTCGAAATAGCGGCAACCGGTTTCCACTACCAGGCCGATCGGGTCACCCGCGGCGATATCGAGCAGGCCACGCTCGACCAGCATCTCGTTCACCGCGGTATCGAACCACGCATAATAGACGACGTTGTTGACGTGGCCGTAAGCGTCATTGTCGGCCCAGCGCAGGCTGACCGTCGAAAAATGTCGGTAGGTGTTGCGATGCCGTGGGATCGGGCGCTTGCTCACCACGCGGCCTCATAGAGCCGCGCCGCGTCTTCTTCCTCGATCGGGCAGGGATTGTTTACAAGCAGGCGCTGCTGCTTCATCGCTTCGCGCGCCAGCATCGGGATGTCGTCCCTGGCAATGCCATGGTCGCGTAGCCGCGGCTCCAGCCCCGAAGCCACCACCAGCTCGCCAAGCCATTCGATCAGTCGCGCGGTCCGCGATTGGCTCCCTTCGTCCTCGCAGTCCGGGCACAGGATCGGAGCCAGCTCGGCATAAAGCTCGTTGGCCGCCGCGCGATTATGCTCGAGAACGGGGCGCAACATCAGTGCATTGGAAAGCCCATGCGGGAGGTGGTGAATGCCGCCGAGCGGATAGGCGAGCGCATGAACCCCCGCGACCGGCGCGTTGGCGAAGGCGATGCCCGCATAATGCGCGCCGAGCAACATGGCGCCGCGTGCCTTGCGGTTGTCCGGCTCCTCGCATGCCAACAGCAGGTTACCGCCAAGCAGGTGGAGCGCCTCGCGCGCATACAAATCGCTTACCGGATTCTTCTTGTGCGCCGAAGTATAGGCCTCGATCGCATGGACCATCGCGTCGATACCTGTCGCTGCGGTCAGCGCGCGCGGCTTACCAATGGTGAGGTCGGGATCGAGCGCGGTCCATGCCGCCACCAGCGCCCGCGCATTGACGCCGCGTTTCTCGTCCCCCACGCAGGTTATGACGGCGACCGGCGTTGCTTCCGAGCCTGTCCCCGCTGTCGTCGGCACGAGCGCCAATGGCAATGCCTGCCCTGTGGCCCGTTCGACACCCCAGATGTCATCGACATCGTCGCCCGAGCCGATCAGGTAGGCGGCCAGCTTGGCGACATCCATCGGGCTGCCGCCGCCAAAGCCGACGACCTTGCTGACCCCTGCGATCTTTCCCGCCTCGACGGCGGCCAACAACGTGGTTTCCGACGGATCGGCCTCGACCGCATCGAAGACGACCAGGCGGTGCCCCTCGTCCTCAAGCGCAGCGATCCAGCGATTGGCCAAGCCGAGCGACATGACGCCCTTGTCGGTAACGAACAGGCACGGCCCATCCTGCGGCAGGACATCGGCGATCCGCGCGGCCGCATCGCTGCCACCGAAAATCGCCGGGCCGGGATGAAAGCTCCATGCAGTCATGAAGCGGTATTAGCGCGGCTATTCGCCGCCGAACAAGTCGCGTTCCAGGCGGCCCATCAATGCGCGCGCCGGGCTTTGCGCCGGCACATCGCTGACCTGGCCCTCGTCGAACCACCGGATGCGCTCGTAAAGTTCGCTCGATTGGCGGATCAGCGCCTGCGCCTTTTCGGGCAGGATTTTGACCACCTTCGGATCGCTCTCGTTCGCCTTGCCCAGGCGCCGTTCGGGGCGCTGCCCCTCGATCTGCGTGAGTTCACCGCTTTCGATGGCGCGCTGCGTCAGGAGCCATGCGACGATATGCATGACCCGGGTTGTCACCTTCAGGCTCTCGCAGGCAAAACCGACGCGGGCAAAGGGCTCGAGCGTCTGGCGATCGTCGCGGCCTTCCTCGTCGAAATAGGCGCGCGCCTCGTCGGCGAGCAGCATTGCCTCGGTATAGAACTGATCGATCAGACGCGGCGTGATACGGCCTTCGTTGTTGGGCGATTCTTCCATGACGGCCATATAAGCGCAAAAGACGCCGCGCCGGAATATCGATGCGCGCAAGTTTGGTGGCGCGTCCCAAATCGGGACGTTCGGTCAGGCGATGATGTCGGGGTGGATATCGTCTTCGATGGCGGCGATCTGATCTTTCAGAACCAACTTGCGCTTCTTCAATCGTGCCAATTCAATTTGGTCGGCCTCACCGCTCCGGCCCATACGCTCGATTTCCTCGTCAAGGCGGCGATGCTCGGCCTTGAGCGCAGCGAGTAGCTCTTCGGGATCGTCGTCATTCATGCACTTTCCACCGTAGCTACTGGAATGATTCACGCCAAGCGGAACGCATTTTTCGTCGAATTTCCGAGTCGGGATGGCGACAAACGAAAAAAATGATGGTTCAATGTTCGCCTCATCAACCGAGCTTAAGGAGGATTTGATGGATCAAGGCCACGTCGAGGCACTAGCAAGCAAACATAAAGCGCTCCACGCGCGCATCGAGGCCGAAGAGATCCGGCCGCACCCCGACGAGGACCTGCTTCACAGGCTCAAAAAGCAAAAATTGGCATTGAAAGATGAGATGGTGGGCCACTAGCGCCCCCCGACTTCAACCAAACGAAAAGGCCGACAGCCCCAACGGGCGCCGGCCTTTTTCTTTGCCTAGCCTATCCGGATGTCAGTCGGTGCGCTCGTCGCGGCTGACGCGTTCAGTGCGCTCGTGCTTTTCCTGCGCTTCGATGGTCATCGTCGCGATCGGGCGCGCTTCCAGGCGTTGCAGCGCGATCGGATCGCCCGTCACTTCGCAATATCCATACTCGCCTTCGTACAAACGACGGATGGCGCTATCGATCTTGGCGATCAGCTTGCGCTGGCGATCGCGCGTGCGAAGCTCGAGACTCCAGTCGGTCTCGCTCGACGCGCGGTCGGCAAGGTCGGGTTCGCGCAGGCTGTCGTTCTGAAGCTGGGCCATGGTGGCGCGGCTTTCTTCGACCACGCTCTCTTTCCAGTTCTTCAGCTTCTTGAGAAAATAGGCTTGCTGCATCGGGTTCATGAACTCTTCGTCATCGCTCGGACGGTAGTCGTCCTCTAGGACGATCGCGTCAAACTTCTCTTTTCCGTTGAGGCCGTTGAGTGCAGTAGCCAAAGTTCCCTCCCAGATCACACCTTGTACGGCGACCGCTAGCATTCCCCCTAAAGCGGCCCGAAGGCGAAATTTTCACCGACTTGCAGGGACTTACACCAGCGAAGCCGAATTGTGAGTGCGCCTGTAGCTACACCTGCAATGATTAACAAGCGCTGAGCGCAACGGAGATTGGCTTTTTGTGAACTGTTGCGTGGATGCCATCCTTTTTGTCGCAGAAATGCGTCACTCGCCGTCATGGAACTGTCCACAGATAATGTGCATAACGGCGCAATGAAAATCCTCCTGACCAATGACGATGGCATCCATGCACCCGGATTCGCCGTCCTGGAACGAATCGCCCAGACCCTATCCGACGACATTTGGGTCGTCGCGCCCGCCGAAGAACAATCGGGTGCCGGCCATAGCCTGACGCTGCACAGCCCGATGCGCATCCGCAAGCATGGCGAAAAGCGCTTTGCTGTCGCGGGCACACCGACCGATAGCGTGATGCTGGCACTTGGTCATCTGATGAAAGGCGACTGGCCCGATCTCATCCTGTCAGGCGTCAATCGCGGCGCCAACCTTGGCGAAGACGTGACCTATTCGGGCACGGTGTCTGCAGCCATGGAAGGCGCGCTGGCGGGCGTGCCCTCGATCGCGCTGAGCCAGGTCATCCACCGCGATGCCGAGCATGACTGGTTCGATGCAGCCGAAGCGCTCGCTCCTGCCATTTTGCAAAGGTTGATGAGCGCGCTTCCCCAGCAGCGCCAGCTCATCAACGTCAACTTCCCCGCGCTGCCCGCCGACAAGGTCGCCGGCACGCGGGTGGTGCCGCAAGGCTATCGCGACTACACGCGGCTCGAAGTCGTTGAACGCAAGGATCCGCGCGGATTTAAATATTACTGGTTCGGTGGCGGCGACGTGGTGACGACGCCTGGGCATCGCACCGACCTCGAGACGGTCGCTGATGGCTATATCGCGGTAACGCCGATGCATCTCGATCTCACCCATCATGAATCGATGAGCAAGTTGGAACAGGCGTTCGCCTAAACGGTGATGAAAGCGCGTTCGCTACCTTGCAGGCGCACGGCAGTCAGCTGGCCGGTCGCATAGCAGCCCGTGTCCACGCCGATCCGGTTGGCCTTGTTCTGCGGCTTTTCCGTGATCGTGTGCCCGTGCACCACGACTACCCCGTGATCGCGATCCGACTTCAGGAAACGGTCGCGGATCCAGATGAGGTCGGACTGCTCCTGTTCTTCCAGCGGCACGCCAGGTCGAATGCCGGCGTGCACGAACAGATAGCCGCCAATCTGCTTCATCAGCTCGAGCTTTTCGAAGAACTTGCGGTGCGATTTGGGCATGACGTCGCGTAGCAGCGCACCAACATCGCCGCCTGCCTCGTACAATTCCCTTTTACCGACGCCGTAGCTTTCCATCATCTGGCGACCGCCAAAGCTGAGCCAGTCATTGGCGCGCTTGGACGTGCCATCCATGACATTCATCATGGCTTCTTCGTGGTTGCCGAGCAGGAAGTGCTGCTTGTCTCCAGGCAGTTTCTTGGACACCAGTCGCTCGATGACACCCTTGCTGTCGGGACCACGGTCGACATAATCGCCCAGGAAGACAAGGTGGCTTTCGCCGTCATAGCCCTCAAGATCCTTGCCAATCGCCTTGAGCAATTTTTTCAATTGCTTGTCGCAGCCGTGGATGTCGCCGATGGCATAGACGCGCATGCCCTCGGGCAGGCTCGCCTTTCCCTTCGCCTTGGCGCGTCGTAGCAATTTCAAAACCATTGAGTTCCTCTGGGTCGACAGGCGCGAAACGCGCGGCCCAAGCCTAGGTTGCGTTATTGCTTTGCCTGTTTCACGGCAAGGCCTGTATCGGCGATGAAGGAAGTTTCGGAGCATATGCCGCATTCGAAGGTCAGGTGTTTTGCGGCAACACCCAGCGTTAGCGTGGCGATGTGTAGGGTGGGTCGGGCCGCCCACTAGCGTTCCTCACCAATCGCGACTACATGAGGCGCCAATTGGCGGCTGCTCAGTCGCTTCTTGAAGTTCCAGGAGAGATATCGATGAAGATCGTGGTGATCGGCACCGGCTATGTGGGCCTCGTTTCGGGGGCATGTTTTGCCGATTTCGGCCATGATGTAACCTGCGTCGACAAGGACCAGAAGAAGCTCGACATGCTCCACGCCGGCGAAATGCCGATCTGGGAGCCGGGTCTCGAACGCCTCGTCAAACAGAATGTCGCCGACGGTCGCCTGTCCTTTACCGGCAAACTCGAAGAAGCGCTGCCGGGCGCGCAGGCCATCTTCATCGCGGTCGGCACACCCTCGCGCCGTGGCGATGGTCATGCCGACCTCACTTATGTCTACGCCGCGGTGCGCGAGATCGCACAGACGATGAAGGATAAGGCCGTCATCGTCACGAAGTCGACCGTGCCGGTCGGCACTGGCGATGAAATTGCCAGCATCCTCGAGGAGGAGAACGCGCCCGAAGGCACTGTCGTGGCCTCCAACCCCGAATTCCTTCGCGAAGGTGCAGCGATCGTCGATTTCAAACACCCCGATCGTATTCTGGTCGGTGCCGAGGACGATTGGGCGCGCGAAGTGCTGACCGAAATATACCGCCCGCTATTTCTCAACAAGGCGCCGATGCTGTTCACAAGCCGCCGCACCGCCGAATTGACCAAATATGCCGCCAACGCTTTCCTCGCGACAAAAATCAGCTTCATCAACGAGATGGCCGACATTTGCGAAGCGGTCGGAGCGGACGTCCAGGAACTGGCGCGGGGAATCGGGCTCGATGGCCGTATCGGACCCAAATTCCTCCATCCAGGACCCGGCTATGGCGGCAGTTGCTTTCCCAAAGACACGCTGGCGCTTCTCAAGACCGCGCAGGATTTCGGTGTCGACAGCAATATCGTTTCGACCGTCGTCAAATTTAATGATGACCGCAAGGAAGCGATGGCCGGCCGCGTTGCCAAGGCTCTGGGCGGTGACCTCACGGGCAAGAAGATCGGCCTGCTCGGTCTTACCTTCAAACCCAACACCGACGACATGCGCGAAGCGCCATCGATTCCGCTTGTTGCGGGCCTGATCGAGGGCGGCGCCGAAGTGCACGCGTTCGACCCCGTCGGAATGGAAGAGGCGAAGAAGATCCTGCACGACGATCTTCATTATGCGGAGCAGCCATACGACGTCGCCGATGACGCCGATGCGCTGGTAATCTGCACCGAATGGGACAGCTTCCGCGGGCTCGATCTTGGTCGCATGAAGAGCCTGATGCGCGGCAAGGCGCTGGTCGACCTGCGCAACGTCTATGAGCGCGAGGAAGCCGAGCGCGCTGGCCTAGATTACTACCCTGTGGGTCGCTAGACGGCCGGCCCCTGGAGCGGGAACTTGGGAATTTCGATTTCGAATCCCGCGCCGTCCTCACCCACCATCTGGTAGGCGCCTTCCATCGTCCCGTTTGGCGTCGATAGCGGGCAACCCGACACGTAATCGTAGCTATCGCCAGGTGCGATGACGGGCATGTCGCCCACCACGCCTTCGCCGACGACCTCGGAAGCATTGCCGCGTCCGTCGATGATGAGCCAACGTCGCGCCATCAACTGGACAGCCATGTCGCCGCCATTCTCGATGCGGATGTGATAGCTCCAGAACCAGCGGTCGTCCGCCGGTGCGGATTGTTCGGCAAGATAGCTCACCGATACGCGCACGGTGATGTCGCCGGTCTTGGCGCTATGCGGGAACAACATTCCCATCGTTGCTACGCGGTCGCTCATAGCTCAGGCCTAGGCGACACCGGCGGCACCGCGCAAGCGGTCCATCAACCGTTCGCGGGCATCGAGGATGATAGCCGCGCGCTCCACCAGGAGGTCGCGCTTCAGAAAATGGCCAGAAAGTGCCATTCCTTCAAGTATTTCGGACCAGGATGCCCTCGCCTCGCCCGTTTGTAGAAATTCCGGCAACGCCAGCAATTGTTCCTTGTAGGGCGCTGCTGCAGCGGCCGATACGGCGCGCCCTGATTGCGGACTGACCGCAACCAGATCGTCTGGTGTCCCCGTCGCCGCACATTCCGCCAAGTCGAGTCCGAACCCCATTTCGGCGAGCAACAATAATTCGAAACGCACCAGCGCTGCCCCCCAGGCCGACGCCGCCGGCGCCGCCTCGATCGCATCGAGCAGCCCCGATAGCGCGCCATGCACCCGCGGATGGGGCTGGCCTTCGGGCAACGCGGTAGCGGTCAACGCGCAAACCCAGGCAATCGCGGCTGCAGGCAGGGGCTCGGAAAAGAGCGGCCCGCGGCTCTGCACCAACTCAATCGCGCCTTGGGGAAGCTGCGTGTCATTGCGCGCCGAAAGCGCCGCCTGCACGACGTTGCCAGGTACCAGCACGGGCCCCAGTCGCCGCCCGCGCGCGCCGCGCACATATGCGGCGACCAGCCCCTGGTCCTCGCTGATCAAGCGCACGATCGCGCCATGTTCCCCGTGCGGGCGCAAACCGACGACGATGCCCTGGAGAACGCTGCGCATCAGCCGCGCGGATGGAAATAGTCGTGGATCTGGCGGGCAATTGCCTTTGAGATTCCAGGTGCGCGTTCAAGGTCTTCCAGGGCCGCGGACTTGACGGCCTTGGCGGTGCCGAAATGCATCAACAGCGAACGCTTTCGCGTCGGCCCGACGCCCGGCACCTCGTCCAGCGTCGATCCCGTGAAGCTCTTCGCGCGCTTCTGACGGTGCGACCCGATGGCAAAGCGGTGTGCCTCATCGCGCAATCGCTGGAGATAGAAAAGAAGCGGCGAGTTGGGCTTGAGGGTCATCTCGCGCCCGCCGGGAAGATGAAAAACCTCGCGACCTTCGCGGCCATGATGCGGGCCCTTCGCGACGCCCACGACGGCCACGTCTTCGACGCCAGCCTCTTCCATGATCTCTAGCGCGGCATTGAGCTGCCCCTTGCCGCCATCGATCAAAACGAGATCGGGCCAGTCGCCCTTGGAGCGGTCGGGATCTTCCTTCGCCAACCGCGCGAAGCGCCGCGTCAGCACCTCCTTCATCATGCCGAAATCATCATCGGACTGCGCCGACTTGATGTTGAACTTGCGGTAGTTGTTCTTGCGAAAGCCCTCGGGCCCCGCGACAATCATCGCGCCGACCGCGTGGGTACCCATGATGTGGCTATTGTCATAGACCTCGATCCGCTCGGGAGGATCGGGAAGATCGAATGTGTCGGCCAGCTCGCGAAGCAATCTGGCTTGCGTCGTACTCTCGGCCATGCGCCGTTCGAGGGCTTCGACTGCGTTGCGGCTGGCCTGTTGCATAAGCTTGCGCCGCGGCCCGCGATGTGGGCGCGCCAATTCGATCTTGCGCTCGGCGCGTTCAGTCAATGCTTCCGCTACCAGATCTCCTTCGGGCAGGTCGCGATCGACCAGCACGCGGCGCGGCGGCGGCACATCCTCGTAGAACTGCATGATGAAATCGGTCAGCACGTCTTCAAGCGGCAGTCCCTCCACGCCTTTCGGAAAGAACGAGCGGTGTCCCCAATTCTGGCCGCCGCGAATAAAGAAAGCCTGCACGCACACCTGGCCAGCCTCGTGGGCCAGCGCGAAAACGTCCGCATCGCCCAGCCCCTCGGCATGGATCGTCTGCGATCCCTGGATATAGGTCAGCGCGCGAAGCCGATCGCGATAAACCGCCGCCAGCTCGTAATCCTGCTTCTCGGCCGCCGCGGCCATCTGTTTGCCGAGCTTGGCCTGCACCCCTGTCGACTTGCCCGAGAGGAACAGCTTCGCATCGGCCACGCTCTCGGCATATTCCTCATCGGATATCCGGCCCACACACGGCGCCGAACAGCGCTTGATCTGGTAGAGCAGGCACGGCCGGTCGCGACCGCGGAAAAAGCCGTCCGAGCAACTTCGCAGCAGGAACAGTTTCTGCAATGCGTTGAGCGTTTTGCGGACCGATCCCGCGCTTGCGAAAGGTCCGTAATATTGCCCCTTGGTGCGCCGCGCGCCGCGATGTAGGCGCACCTGCGGGAAATCATGATCCTCGCGCAGCAGGATGAAGGGGAAGCTCTTATCGTCGCGCAGGAGCACGTTGTACGGCGGGCGAAACCGCTTGATCAGCTGCGCCTCCAGCAGCAGCGCTTCGGCTTCGGTTTGCGTGGTCACGATCGTCATCGACCGAGTCTGCGCGACCATTCGCTGCAGCCGCTTCGAAAGATTGGCCACCTGCGTGTAGTTGACCACGCGATTAGCCAGCGCCCGCGCCTTCCCGACATACAGGACATCACCGCGCGCATCGAGCATCCGATAAACGCCAGGCCGCTTGGGCAGCGTTTTCAAGACATTGCGGATCGCTGCGACGCCTGCCTCGATGTCAGGCGCGCCGGTGCCCTTGACCGCTGCTGTCGCGGCGTCCTCGTTGAAACGCTCCTTGGCATCGGGGGTATCGGGACGATCGGCCTTGCTCACCATCCCCAGATAGGAAGTTTTGCGCCGCTGATAAAGCTGTACACAGGCTTTCACCTATCTTCAGGCGGCGGAAAACGGCGCATTGTTATACTGCCGCCATGAAACTTGCCCTACTTGCACCGATCGCCGCTGCCATGATTACAGCCCCCACCATCGCCGACGCGCAGGACCGCCGCGTTCAGGGCGAGGAGATCCTGCGCCAGATGTTTGGCGGCCAGGCACAATCGGGCTGGCAAATCGGTCCCATTTTGCGCGGCCGCAGCTATTCGCCGGGCATGCCGGCGACCGCTCAGCCTTATGGATCGGGCTTCGTCATCGATTTCCCGACGCGCCGCGATCATCACGTTCACTATGTGACCAAGCCCGTCCGCTCGCTCGCCGGAGCACGCGCCATAACCGTACGCTATCGCATCGATGCGGCGCGCGGCGCGCGGTTCGTGCCGCAGGCGCGCCCGGACCAGGCAGCCACCATGTCGCTCTATTTCCAGCGCGGCGGCGACAATTGGTCGGGCAGCAGCCGTTATAAGTATTATCGCTGGTACGCGCCGACCGCCAAGATGAAAACGCTGCGCCCCGGCGAATATGAAATGACAATCCGCATGGACGATCCCGACTGGATCGCGGTCAGCGGCGGTACCAAGGCGGGCACCGTCCCGCGCGAATTCGCCGCGGCCCTGGCCAACGCCTCGCGTGTCGGCATCGTGTTCGGTTCATCGAGCCTGCGCGGCCACGGCGTCTACGCCACCGCCCCGGCGCGCATCACGGTCACCGACTTCAATATTCGGTAGTCGGCTCGGGCTGCTCAGTTTCGGGCGCATAGACGCGCACCCAGTCCACGTACATGGCGGCTTCGCCCGTCTTGATCGCATCGACGCTTTCCTGCGGCAGCCCGTAATAGGGCTCCTCGATCATGTTGACCTTGGCGGGGTAGACACCGCCGACGGCGAAGTTGAGGATGAGGTGCTTGGGATTGTCGAAACGCCATTCGCCCCCCAGCCAACCGACGGTGCGGCGGGTGGCGCGGTAGACGACCTCGTCATTGACGTAGAACACCATCTCGTCGGCGGTCCATTCGACGGCATAGACGTGCCAGCCGGTGACATCCTCGCCATCCTTGAAATAATGCCGGTTCACGGGTGCCTTGTCGCCCGAATAGCCCGGACCATGAATGGCAACGCCGATCCAGTCCTTTTCGCCGACATATTCAAGGATATCGATCTCGCCCGTTTCGGGCCATTGCCCATTCCCAAGCAACCACCATGCCGGCCAGACCCCGACATGGTCGGTCATCTTGATGCGCGCTTCGGCGCGGCCATAGGTGAAGTCCCATTTGCCCTTGGTTTCGATCCGGCCGGAAATGAAATCGGCACTACGCACGCCCGGAACCTCGGTGCCGGGCGCCCACTTGGGCTTCAGCACGAGCGCGCCGTCATCCGCGCCTTCGAGACCGCTCACGAACTGGATCGTATCCGGGCTGTCGACATAGACTTGCTGCTCGTTGTTGACCCAGAAGTCAGGTCCGATGACGATCCATTTGTCCCGATCGAGCGAACCGCTGTCGAAGTCGTCTTCGAACAGCAGTTCGCGCTCGGCCGCCGCCTCTTCCTCGACCCAATGATTGTCGCGTGCACCGGTTGGGTGCAACATCAGCGAAGCGGCTATCAGTTCGGCAAACATGGTGTCCCCTTCACATTGTGAACGTTCACAGCTTGCCTAGCCCACGCTTGCGGCTCTTGCCAAGGCTCAGGCGGCGTCGCGTGCGACTTCAAGGCCTGCGAGCATCCAGTCGACCGCGGCGCGGGCATGGATTTCGGTCGTGTCGTAGACCGGAAGCACGTTGGCCTTGGGATCGATCGCCAAGACCAGTTCGGTGCAGGCCAGCACAATCGCATCGGCCTTCTGCTTTGCAAGTTCGGTGAACAGCGTCTTGAAGGCGCGCTGGCTGTCGCGACGGACAATACCCATTGCAAGCTCGTCGAAAATGATGCGATCGATCGTTGCAACCCAGTCGTTGGAAATCGGCATGAGGTCGAACCCGGCATCTTCATAGGGCTTGCGTGCGAAATCTTCGCTCATCGTGAAACGCGTGCCGAGCAAGGCGATACGTCGGCGGCCATCCGCTTTCAGCTTCGCGATCGCCGCGTCGGCAATATGCAGGACGGACAGGCCCGTCACCTCTTCCACAGCCGGCGCATATTTATGCGTCGTGTTGGACCCGATAAGAATTGCGTCCGCACCGCCGGCCGCAAGCGTCATCGCAGCCTGGCTGATAATCTGACGCGCGGTCTCGTAATCGCCGCGCTGCTGGGCCGCAGCATAAGGGGCGAGATCGATGCTTTCGAGGAGCAGCCGGGCGCTCGACAGTCCGCCGAGCTGACGCGCGACCATGCGGTTGATATGCTCGTAATAAAGCGCCGAACTATTCCAGCTCGTGCCGCCGATCATGCCCAATTTACGCAAAAATCTATCCTTCCCCATATCCCGCCAACCGGCGGGACCGGCTGGGGGCTTTAACCCAGTAAACGTTTGTTCGCGCTCGGCTTTTAGTCGATCGCCTTGACGATCTCCTCTACCATCTTCTTGGCATCCGACAACAGCATCATTGTCTGGTCGCGGAAGAAAAGTTCGTTTTCGACACCGGCATAGCCGGCCCCGCCCATCGAACGCTTGATAAAGAGCGTCGTGCGGGCCTTCTCGACGTCGAGCACGGGCATACCGTAGATCGGCGAAGTCTTGTCGGTCTTCGCCGAAGGGTTTGTGACATCGTTGGCGCCGATCACGAAGGCCACGTCGGCCTGCGCAAACTCGCTATTTATGTCTTCCAGCTCGAAAACCTCGTCATAGGGCACGTTGGCTTCGGCCAGCAGCACGTTCATGTGTCCAGGCATGCGGCCCGCGACCGGGTGGATCGCATATTTTACCTCTACCCCCTTTTCCTTGAGGAGATCGGCCATCTCGCGCAGCACGTGTTGCGCCTGCGCGACTGCCATGCCGTAGCCCGGGACGATGATGACCTTGTCGGCCTGCTTGAGCATGAACGCCGCGTCTTCGGCGCTGCCCTGCTTGTAGGGACGGTCGATGGCTTCGCCGCCACCGCCGGCAGCGCCGCTATCCTGCCCGAAGCCACCAGCGATCACGCTGATGAAGCTGCGGTTCATCGCCGCGCACATGATATAACTGAGGATTGCGCCTGCCGAGCCCACCAGCGCACCGGTAATGATCATCGCCGTGTTGCCGAGCGTGAAACCCATCGCCGCGGCGGCCCAGCCCGAATAGCTGTTGAGCATCGAGACCACGACCGGCATGTCCGCCCCGCCAATCGGGATGATCAACAGGAAGCCGACAAGAAAGGCGAGCGCCACGATGGTTGGAAAGATCCAGCCCGGAATGGTGACGCCGCCTGCCATCGCAAACATCGCCGTCAGCCCGATAATCCCGCCGAGAATACCGAAATTGATGACGTGGCGTGCCGGCAGCAGGATCGGCGTCCCGCTCATGTTGCCGTTCAACTTGGCAAAAGCGATGACGCTGCCCGAAAAGGTGACGGCGCCGATCGCCGCGCCCAGCGCCATTTCGACACGTGCAACAGGGTCGATGGCAAAGCGCGGTTCAGAACCGGTGACAACTTCCACCAGCAAGCCGAACGCTCCCGGGTTGGTATAGGCAGCTGCGGCAACCAGCACGGCAGCAAGACCGACCAGGCTATGGAATGCGGCAACGAGCTGCGGCATCGCCGTCATCGCGATACGCCTCGCCACCGTCAGGCCGATGACCGCACCAATGGCAATTGCCGCGCCGATTTCGAGCCAACTGGTGACGTCATAGGCGATCAGCGTTGTTCCGACCGCCAGCGCCATACCGGTCATGCCGTACCGGTTGCCAGCCCGCGCGGTCTCGGGGCTCGAGAGGCCTCGTAGCGCAAGGATGAAGAAGACGCCCGATACAAGATATGCCAGCAAGGCCCAATCGGGCAGGTCCGCCCCCGCGGCTGCAAGAAGAAGCGAGAAATCCATCATTTGCGCTCCTTCTTCTTGTACATCGCCAACATTCTCTCGGTGACCGCAAAGCCGCCGAAGATATTGACGCTTGCCAGCACTACCGCGCCGAGCCCGAGCCACTTAGCAACCGGATTGCCTGCTGCGGCAGCGGCGATCAGGCCACCCACGATGATGACCGAGCTAATTGCGTTGGTGACGCTCATCAGTGGGGTATGCAGCGCCGGTGTGACCGACCAGACCACGTAATAGCCGACGAAACATGCCAGCACGAAAATGGATAGAATGGCGATGAAGTCCATGGAACGGGCCCCCTTCTGACTGGCTCTTCTTGTGGCAAGCCGCGCTTGGCCTGTCGAGGGGGCGATTTGGGCGGCTATATTACTCGCCGCGCACCTTGGTTAACCAAAACGCGGTTTCCCTTTTGTAAACCTTTTTTCGGCACAACAGGCTGACGAAACGCCAGGAGAGCTACGTCTGTGGCTGATGTGAAGGCAAAGAAGCGCAAAGAGACGCACCGCAACTTCCTGTTGTGGACGGTCGTGCTCGGCCTTGTTTTCGGCATGCTCGAGTTGGGCATGCCGCTCGAACAACTGGGTCAGACGTCGCGTGACAAAATCCTGCAGAAGAAAGTCAGCGGCGACATCGTTCTGGTAGGCATCGACGATCGCGCCGTGCGGGATGTGGGCGTTTGGCCCTGGCCGCGCTCGCAGCAGGCAAAGCTTCTCTCGTCGATCGACCGGCAAGGTGCGGACCGCATCTTTGTCGACGTCCATTACGCCGGCCCGACGACGCCTGCTGAAGATCAGGCACTGGTCGATACGTTGGCCAAGATCGACAATGTCGTCATCGGTTCTTTCAGTTCGCGTACCGACGGGGAAGATTGGCACGAGGTCATCTGGCCGCAGCGGATGTTCTCCGAGGTCGCCGAAGTCGGGTCGCTGACTGCCATATATGATTACCGTTCACAGCCCAAAAGCCTGCCCTACGCGGTTGAGTTCGACGGGAAGCGCATGGATGGATTCTCATCGCTGATGGCCAAGTATGAGGGACCGATCGGCAAGACGTATCAAATTGATTATTCGTTTAGTCCCTACTCGATCCCCTATGTCAGCGCTGCCGATCTCATGGCGGGTCGCAAGATCGACATGCTGGCGGGTAAGACTGTCGTTGTTGGCGCAGATTCCGAGCAAATCGGCGATCGCTACATGTTGCCAGGCTATAAGCGCATGGGGGGCGTCTATGCCCAGATCCTGGGTGCAGAAACGCTCAAAATCGGACCGCGGCTTGAACTTGGCTGGATCGGCCCCTTCATATTGGCGGTGGCCGCTCTTCTCCTTGCGCTGCGATTGCGCAACCAATGGGTGCGCCCGCTCCTACTGATGGGAACAGGCGGTGCCATTATCGCAGTGCCAATCGCGACCGAGATGTTTCGCATCGGCCTCGACATCGTGCCCGCGCTATTCGTTTTGGCCATGGGACTTGCGCGCACCATGTGGATGCGCTGGAAGCAACGCGGCCTGATCAACGAGCTGACCGGCCTTCCAAACCTGGTTGCCCTGCGACGGGATAAATCGGGCCATGACCTGCCCATGATTGCCGCGCGCATTCATAATTTCGCAGAGATCGCCTCGACCCTCGACGCCGACGGCGAAGGCCGCCTCGTCGAGCAGATCGCCGGCCGACTTGGCGTAGGACGACGCGAACAGGGTACGCTTTATCAGGGCGACGAAGGTATCTTCGTCTGGTTCGCCGACAAGCAGGTCGCAATCGGCAATCACCTGGAGGCACTACACGCACTGTTCCGCAGTGCCGTCACGGCCGATGCCAAAAATTTCGATGTCGATATCAGCTTTGGCGTGGAGGTCGGCTCGGGCCGTAGCCTCTCCAACCGGCTTGGTAGCGCGCTCGTTGCCGCGGACGAAGCGCATGACGAAGGCATAAAGTGGAAATATTTCGATCCGTCACGCCATGAAGATACTACATGGCGCCTCTCGCTTCTGAGTGAACTCGACAAGGCCATCGACAATGGCGAAGTCACCCTTGCCTACCAGCCGAAGCTCGATCTGAAGACCAACAAGATCATCGGTGCCGAAGCTCTGGCGCGCTGGACACACCCCGACAAGGGCCCGATCAGTCCGACCGAATTCATCAGCGCCGCGGAAACCCACGACCGGATTGGCAAGCTCACCGAATATGTCCTCGACCAGGCCATCGCGGCAGCAGCAAACTTTTGCAGCGGGAACGACGATTTCTCGGTCGCGGTCAATCTGTCCGCGCGTATCCTCACTGACCGGTCCCTGCCCCGGCGCATCTTCGCCAAGTTGCAGACGCACGGCGTGGCCCCGCAACAACTGGTGCTGGAATTGACCGAAACCGCAGCGCTGGAAGGCACCGGCGCCGATCTCGAGCTGCTAGCCGAATTACGCCAGATGGGCGTCAATATCTCGATCGACGATTACGGCACCGGTCTTTCGACGCTCGAATATCTGAAGAAGGTTCCGGCCAGCGAACTCAAGATCGACCAGAGCTTCGTGCGCGGGATGCGCGATAATCGCTCCGATCTCATCATGGTCCAATCCACGATTGCCCTTGCCCATTCGCTTGACCGCAAGGTGGTAGCCGAGGGCGTCGAAGATCGCGAGAGCCTCGACCAGCTCAAATCTATGGCGTGCGACATTGCACAAGGGTTCATCGTCGGGCGTCCGATGGGCGAGCACGAATTGCTGCGCCGCTTGCGCCAGGAAAAACGCACCAAGGTCGCCTAGACCCTAGGACTTCAACTTCGCTTTGAATTGTTTCGGATCGCTAACGATCCTAGCTCTGCGCGAAAAAGATGGTAAATTTCTTGCTAACCATCCCAATTAAGGTTAATACACTTCTCGTGTGTGCGCATTTTTGCGCTAGAACGCAGGGGAAGAACGATGAAGAATAAGAAACCAAATAAGGGTTTCTGGGACTGGCTTCTCGGCGGTGGTGTTGGTTCCACCGGCACCGGCGGTTAAGTCTACGGACCCTAAGAATTGAAAAGCCCGGTTTCGGCCGGGTTTTTCTTTGTCTTCAGCAGTTTGGCTAAGAATGCGGCGGTTTCAAATGGGCCGCCTTTCCGTTTCCGGTTTAGGCGTTTTCAAGCAGCCTGTCGTGCACGACCTTGCCGTCTTTGGTGAGCCGCACACCGGCGACAATTTCATCATCGTCCGGAAAAACGAATCGATTCGATTCGGAGTCCCAGAAAGCCGCCAAAAAGTTAAAGAGATTGCGGCTAAATAGCGCGCCAGCGTCCGCTGCGAGCGCGCGAGCGGGTTGGACGGGACCAACAATTTTTACGCCATGGCGGATCACCGTAGTGCCAGGCTCGGTGCCTTCGACATTCCCGCCGGCTTCAGCCGCAAGGTCGTAGATGACGCTGCCTTCGCGCATCGAACGGATCTGCGCATCGTTGATAAGTCGGGGAGCGGGGCGTCCCGGGATCAGGGCCGTGGTAATGACGATGTCCTGCTTGCCGATATGCTCATTGACGAGCTCGGCCTGGGCTTTCTTGTACTCCTCAGACGTCTCACCGGCGTAGCCGCCCTCCCCTTCACCTTCGATACCCTCGACCTGATCGACAAATATCGGTTTGGCGCCGAGCGACCTGATCTGCTCCTTGGTGGCCGAGCGCACGTCCGTCGCACTGACCTGCGCGCCGAGCCGCTTGGCGGTCGCGATTGCCTGTAGACCGGCAACACCCACGCCCATGATGAAGACGCGCGCCGGACTTACTGTGCCTGCAGCCGTCATCATCATCGGAAAGACGCGCCCATATTCTGAGGCGGCATCGATCACGGCCTTGTAACCTGCGAGGTTCGATTGCGAGGACAATATGTCCATTGACTGCGCCCGCGTGATGCGTGGCATCCATTCCATCGCCATCGCCTCGAGACCGGCATCGGCATAGGCTCTTACGGCGTCGCTGCGCCGCACCGGGTCGAGCGCACCGACGAGGACAGCGCCCGCTTTAGTCCCCGCGAGATCACCCGCATCGGGGCCCTGTACGGACAATACGACGTCAGCATCCTTGAGGACGTCGGCACGCTGCGCGACGGTCGCACCTGCCTCCTCGTAGGCAGCGTCAGAGATGTTGGCAGACTCGCCAGCCCCTTGTTCTATTGCAATCCCGGGCCCCAGCGCAGCCAACTTCTTGACCGTCTCGGGAATGGCAGCGACGCGCGTTTCGTCGCCCTTTTCCTTGAGGACTGCAATCTTCATCGGCGCTCCTTAGGCTGCGACGAGCCAGATAACGAGGATAGTCACCGGCACGACAACCCAAAGGCTCATTTTGATCAGCCTTAGAAATCGGTCGTAACTGCTTTCGTGCTGCGGATAGTCCATCTCGGTAGCGGTCGGATAATTCTTCTCGGCCATGCCTGATCCCTGTCTTGTGGTTGGCACCAAATATTGGTCGCGACCTCCCTAACAAGCCAAAGCGCGCCCCAAAAGTCCTTTTCGCGGCCTTAACCGACACTTTACCACCGTTCCCTATAGGAGAGAGCATGAGCAAGAGCCCCTCTTCGAGCGAAACCGTACGGTCCCTGCTATTGGTGGAGTCCGACGCCGACGAGCGTCGCCTCGTCTCCGCGGTCGCAAGCCGCGCCGGTTGGGCCGTTGTCGGCGCCGCCGATAGCGAAACTGCGGTCGGACTGCTGCAGGGCCCGCACGGCCGCGAGGTACAGGCTGCCATTCTGTCGAGCTGGGATCCCGAGAATAGCGCCGAGTTGATCAATGCCTTGCGCGCCAAGCGCGACGAGCTACCGGTCATTGTGCTCGCCGAGGATGGGTCGATCGAGTTGGCTGTCGAGGCGATGCGTGCGGGCGCGTCCGATTTCCTGGCCAAGCCCGTGTCGCCCGAACGCTTGCTGGGCGCGCTCACGACCCACGCCGACCGCCGCCGGCCGGCAGGCGAGCTGGCTCCCTTGTCGGAAAAACTCGCACCGACGCTGAGCCTTGAACAATTGGTTGGCGCCGCGCCCAACTTTCGCGCCGCGCTTGCAGTCGCTGCGAAAGCTGCGCGCAATCGTCTGCCCGTCCTCATCTTGGGCGAGGCCGGTAGCGGCAAGGAAACCTTTGCAAGCGCCATCCATGCTGCCTCGTTGCGCAATCGCAGCCCGATCGTCACGGTCGACTGCCAGGCCGTTTCGGCCAAGGCTATCGACAGCGAGCTATTCGGTCACGTGCCGGGCGCGTTTCCAGGTGCATTTTCCGAAAAGATCGGCAAGTTGGTCGCAGCCCATGAGGGCACGATCGTCCTTGACGATATCCACGAACTACCGGCTGAGACGCAAGCCGCGCTCGACCGCGTGCTGGCCACCGGCGAGGTCCGCCCGGTGGGATGCAACGGCTCAAGTAGCGTCGACGTGCGGCTGATCGCCACGGCGAGCCGCCCGCTCCCCGACGACTTCCATGAAGGCCTCAAGAAGCGCATCGAAACGACGATCGTTACCTTGCCGCCGCTGCGCGCCCGTTCTAGCGATATTCCGGCGCTCGCACGGCATTTCCTGAACCAGATCGCCGAACAGCCCGGCATGAAGCCCCTGTCGATCGGGAACGACGCGCTGGCCGTTCTGATGCGTTATGGTTGGCCGGGCAACTTGCGCCAGCTTGCTGCAGTGCTGTTCCGTGCGGCAGTCGGTAGCGACGGCAACAGTCTGACCGCGGACGATTTTCCCCATATCGCGGTGCAGAGTCGTTACTCGGGTCGCCAGACTGACGCGTCGCCGGAAATATCCGAAGGCAGCGCCAATCGCGCCATGGCCGGTGAAGGACCCGTGTCCGTGTTCGACGACGACGGGCATATCCGCCAATTGTCCGACATCGAGGCCGATCTGATCCGCCTCGCCATCGGTCACTATCGCGGGCGAATGACAGAAGTCGCACGTCGCCTCGGAATCGGCCGTTCGACCCTTTACAGGAAGCTCGGCGACCTCGGCATCGACACCGCCGCTTAAGGGGGCTACCCCACCCTTCCATGAAGATCCTCATCACGGGCGCCGCATCCGGCATCGGCAAGGCCTGCGCCGCACATTATCGCGCAAGAGGCGCCGATCTCATCCTCGTTGACCGGAATGGCGGCAAGGACATCCTCGAGGGCGATGTAACTGATCCGACGCTGTGGGACCGCATTGACCTTACCGGCCTTACGCATGCCGTCGTCAACGCGGGTATAGGCGATTCTGCGCGTGTCGAGGAGATGTCGTTCGAGGCTTGGCGCAAGATCATGGCGGTCAACCTCGATGGCGCCTTCCTGACCTTGCAGGCAGCGCTGAAAGCAATCGACAAGGGCGCGATCGTCATCACTTCCTCCGTATCGGGTATCAAAGCTTACCCCTTCACCGCTGCCTATGGCGCATCGAAAGCGGCAGTCGCGCATCTCTCCAAAATTGCCGCCGCCGAGAATGCCAAGCGCGGTGTGCGCGTAAACGCGATTGCGCCGGGCGGCGTCGATACCGCAATCTGGGATGGCCCTGTCATTGATGCGTTTGTCGAAAAGCTCGGCAGCCGCGAAAAAGCCATCGAAGCGATGGGCGCCGACACGCCGATCGGGCGGTTTGCGGAGGCCAGCGAGATCGCGCGCCAGATCGCTTTCCTCCTCGAGGAGGAAACGGTGACCGGCACCGTGTTGGTCAGCGACGGTGGCGTCAGTCTCTAAAGCCTGGGTGTAAGCGCCTGATCGCGCAGTCCGCGCCACACGCGTAAGGCCTGTACGCTTTCCGGGACATCATGGACGCGAATGATCTGTGCGCCTTGTTCGGCAGCTTTGATGGCGAGCGCGAGGCTGCCGCCTAGTCGCTGGTCCGCCTCGGCCTCGCCCGATAGCGCGCCGATCATGCGCTTGCGGCTTGCGCCCAACAGCACCGGGCAACCAAGCGAATGGAACATCGCCAGCCCGTTCAGAAGCTCGAGGTTATGCGCCACGCTCTTGCCGAAGCCGATGCCAGGATCGACGATGATTTCCTTGATACCTGCCTCGCGCACCACCTTGACGCGATCTTCGAGCCAAAGCCAGAGATCGACCAGCACGTTGTCGTAGAATGGATTTTCCTGCATCGTCTGAGGGTCGCCCTGCGCGTGCATCAGTACGACCGGGACGCCCGCTTTCGCTACCACTTCCACGCTTCGATCATCGAACGTCAGCGCCGACACGTCATTCACCAGGTGCGCTCCCGCAGCGAGCGCCGCCTCCATCACCTGCGCCTTGCGCGTATCGATGCTGACCGCGTTGCCGCCCGAAACGAGGCGTTCCACCACAGGCTCGACCCGTGCGATTTCATCGCCTTCCCACACGGTACGAGCACCCGGCCGCGTGCTTTCACCGCCAACGTCGAGGATCGCCGCCCCTGCCATCGCCATGTCGGCCCCGGCCATCGCGGCCGTATCGGCGTTCTCATGTTTGCCGCCGTCCGAGAAACTGTCGGGCGTGGTATTAATGATGCCCATGACTTGAGGCTGGTCCATCGGGATCGAACGCGCGCCGAGCTTGAGGGGCGCGCGAGTGCCGGTCAGCGCCTCCCATTGTGCCGCCATATCGTCATCGAAGCGCTCTTCGATGCCCTCGACGGGCACCAGTTCGGCTCCGCAGCGCAAGTTCGTGCCGTCGAGTTGGATCAGTTCGACCGCGGAAAACCAGTTCAGTCCGCCTGCGAGCCGGGCTATCTTGTTATCGTGACCGAAGGGGGAATCGATGAAGCCTGTGGGCCGGATCAGTGTGCGCATCCTCGCGCTATAACCCCATTTCCATGCTTTTGTGACCAATTTGGTAAGAATTTGGCATTACGTCCTCACACCGGAACGTCGCGGCGGAGCCCCGCGTCTACCCGGGAGGTCAGTATGGTCGCAACGACCGGCATTATGGCATCGCTGATGATCGGGCTGTCACATCCCGTAGCAGTCTCCATTCCGATCGAAATCCATTCCACCGCATTACAGCGCGGCGAGGACGAGTTCGGCGTAGTCGTCGATCCTCGGGGGCGCGATGTCGATGTCTTCGTTTACCGAGCGCATGCGCATGGACCGAATGATCCCGTTATGATCGTGCTGGCGGGCATGAACCGAAATGCCGACGATTATCGCCGCGCCTGGATCGAAGCCGCCGATCGCTACAATCTCATGATAATCGCGCCAAAATTCTCGAAGCGCCATTTTCCGGAAGCAGCCGATTATAATATCGGCGGCATGTTGCGGGAAGACAGGCGCCGCAATCGGCGCGACGAAACACTGCCCTTTGCCGACCGCAATGACTGGCTGTTTTCCGATATTGAGCGCGTCTTTGATGCCGCTCGGCTTCGCTATGGCCTGATCCAGAACAGCTACGACCTGTTCGGTCATTCGGCGGGCGGGCAGATCGTTCATCGTATGGTGATGTTCGCGCCTGAAGCCCGTATCAATCGCGCTGTCGCTGCAAACGCCGGCTGGTACACTGTACCCGATGTCTCGGCGCCCTTCCCTTACGGACTGGATCGGCTCGATACCGAGCACGCGCGGCTGGACGCAGCGTTCGACCGGCGCATGACGGTTCTGCTCGGCGATCGCGACCGAGGCCGCGAGAGTCGATCTAGCTTACGCCGCTCGCGCTGGGCCAAACGGCAGGGCGACGGGCGGATCGACCGTGGTCGCTATTTCTATAGCCAGGCAGAGAAGATGGCGATGTCGCGCAATAGTTCTTTCAATTGGTCGATGCGCGTCGTCGGCGGTGTCGGGCATGATTATCGCGCAATGAGCAAGGCTGCCGCCGATCATCTATACGCACCTAAATTTGCAATGATGGGTCCGCTATAGCGCCTTAAGGTGTTGCTGCCGAAGGACGTCCAGCGGCTTCAACTCCCCTTCGATTTCGACCTGCCAGAAGGTCCAGCCGTTGCAACTTGGTGCATCCTGCAGCCACTTGCCGACCTGGTGGATCGACCCCTTGTGTTCGCCGCATTCGAGCGAACCATCGAGCCCTACTTTCGCCTTCCAACGCCGCTTGCTGTCCATCAAGACCGAGCCCGCCGGAACCAGCCCGCTTTCCACCAGCAAACCGAACGCGACGCGCGGTGCCGAGCGTTTTTCCGCCATCGTCGTCATTGCGCTTTCATCGAGCGGCATTTCGCCCGCGATCCGTGCTTTGGCGGCGTCGATATATTCTGTTTCGCGTTCGATCCCGATCCAGTGTCGGCGCAGGCGCTTGGCCACCGCGCCGGTCGTCCCCGTCCCGAAGAACGGATCGAGCACGACATCGCCCGGCTTCGTACAGGCGAGCAGGATGCGATAGAGCAAACTTTCGGGCTTCTGCGTCGGATGTACTTTTTCGCCGGCATCGTCTTTCAGGCGCTCCCCGCCCGAACATATCGGCAGCATCCAATCGGACCGCATCTGGAGGTCGTCGTTCAATGCCTTCATGGCGCGATAGTTGAAGGTGTAGCGTGCCGTCTCGTCCTTGGCGCACCAGATCAGCGTTTCATGCGCGTTGGTGAAGCGCGTGCCGCGAAAGTTGGGCATCGGGTTGGACTTGCGCCAAATGATATCGTTGAGGATCCAGTAGCCCATATCCTGCAGCACCGCGCCCAAGCGGAAGATGTTGTGATAGCTGCCGATCACCCAGATCGAGCCATCGTCTTTGAGGATACGCTGCGCTTCGGCCAGCCAGTCGCGCGAGAAATCGTCATATTGCTGGAAGCTTTCGAAGCGATCCCAGTCGTCATCACAGGCATCGACTTTGCCGCCTTCGGGGCGGATCAGGTCACCGCCGAGTTGCAGGTTATAGGGCGGATCGGCGAAGATCATGTCGACCGACTTGTCGGGCATCCGCGCCATTGCCGCGATGCAATCGCCTTCGAGGATCGTGTCGAGCGGCAGCGTCTTCTTGGGCGCCTTAGCGCGCGCCAGACGGCGAGCCGCCCGCGGATCGCAATAGGCTTCGATCGGTGTCAACTCGTTCATCCATGCCTCCCTACGGAAGCGCCGACCCTGAGTCAGGCGCGACTCCCCGTCAAGATTCGCAGTGAATCCAGTGGGTTGGAAGCGACCTTGAAGATACGCGCAGAACACAACATCTTGAGGGGACAAAGCCGCTTTGGACTCAATATCTAGTGGTTGTGACTCAAAAGACTCAAAACAGCGGCATTTGCGAAATTGGCGAAAAACTGCGCCTGTGAAGCGGGCAAGGCCCCTTTTCGCGGATCGCGTCCATGTGCTGGGCGGTTCCATAGCCCTTGTGGCCGGCAAAGCCATAGCCCGGGAATTTGGCATCGGCAGCGACCATCATCGCGTCGCGATGTTCCTTGGCGATGATCGAGGCGGCGCTGATTGCCGGCTCCTTGCCATCACCGCCAATGATGGCGTCGGCGGGCCAGCGCCATTCATCGCACCAGCGCCCCGGCGTCTTATCGCCATCGATCATAGTATGTCCGGGTTCGACGGCCAGCGCCTCGACCGCGCGGGTCATCGCCAACATCGTCGCTCGCAGGATGTTGAGGCTGTCGATCTCGTCGACGCTCGCAAGTCCGATGCCGACGGTGCAACGCTCCATGATGATGGGCACCAACGCGGCGCGCTGTGCAGGGGTCAGCTTCTTGCTGTCATTCAGTCCCACGATATCGTCGGGACACAGGATCACCGCTGCGGCGACCACAGGTCCCGCCAGCGGCCCCCTCCCCGCTTCGTCGATGCCCGCGGTCAGTCCTTGGTTCGCCACGGCGGGAAACGGCGGTTCTCGCCGCCTTTGTAGAGGAAAACCGTATTGCCGGCGGGATCGCGTAACCGCGCTTCGCGCCAACCCCAGGGTTGGGCGCGCGCGCCATGTTCGAACGGCATGCCAGCGCGGGTCAGTTTTTCAACGCGGCGGTCGAGATCGTCGACCTCGAAATAGATCGCGACGAAATCCTCGACCTCGGCGTCGGGATCGCACTGGATCGACATGGTCGTGCCATTGCCGGTCTCGAAGCGCGCATACTGGTTGTCGGGGCTGTCGACGATCTGCTTTAGTCCGAGCTTCTTGTAGAAGGCGACCATCGCGTCATAGTCCTTGCCCGTCATGGTCACCTGATTCAGCCGCGGCATCTCGTCCGCGCCCAGATCCATGCGCACGCGGTGATGCCCCATCGGCCCCGCACCGCGCCCGATGCCGGGCGCTTCGTAAAGCGCGATACGAACGAAATCGCGCGCCTTTGCAATGGCGTCGCCCAAGGGGTCGCCGCGTCCAAGACACGTCGCGATCCCGCTGGCCAGCGTGCAGCCGGTGCCATGGCTATGCTGCGTTTCGATGCGCGTGCCCTGCCATGTCGTGATATTGTCTTCTTCCACCAGAACGTCCGCGATGCTTTCGCCATCGTCATCGTCATGGCTACCCTTCATCAGGACAGGCGACTTGTGACGAGCGACCAGTTCGAGCGCTGCCGCCATCGTATCGGTCCGTGCGGTGAGCTTCTTGAGCTCGGGAATATTGGGCGTGATCAGCGTCGCCACGTCCATCAGCTTGCCCATCGCCGCAACAGTCTCCTCGTCGGCCAGCGTCGAACCCGACGTCGCCACCATGACCGGGTCGACGACGATCGGCACATGCAGGCGCTTCAGCCGATCGGCGATAGTGCGCGCCGTGAATGCGCTGCCAATCATGCCAATCTTGATTGCATCGACCCCGAAATCCTTGAGGCAAGCTTCGACCTGGGCAAGTACGGTTTCGGCGGGGATAGGATGGATTGCATCAACACCGCGACTGTTTTGCGCGGTTACCGCAGTTATTGCGGTCATGGCATGACCGCCCAGCATCGTGACGGTCTTGATGTCCGCCTGGATGCCGGCGCCGCCGCCCGAATCCGATCCGGCGATGATGAGAATGCGCGGTGTCTTCACGCTGCTGCCACCGCTTCGCAAATGCTGTCGACCAGTCGCTCGACCTGCTGCGGATCATCGCCCTCGGCCATAACGCGGATGAGCGGTTCGGTCCCCGACTTTCGGATGACCAGCCGACCCTTCCCGTCGATCTCCTGCTCCGCTGCCGCGATGGCGGACTTGACGTTTTCCGCTTCCAGCGGCGCACCACCATCGAAGCGCACATTCTTCAAAAGCTGCGGTACCGGGGTGAATTGGTTGAGAAGTTCGCTGGCCGGCTTGTCGCTGCGCACCAGCGCCGCGAGGATCTGCAACCCCGCCACCAGCCCGTCGCCCGTCGTGGCATGGTCCGAGAGGATGATATGCCCCGACTGTTCGCCGCCGACATTGCAGCCCGAAGCCTTCATCTCTTCAAGCACATAGCGGTCGCCGACCTTAGTGCGCTTCATGGCGATCCCGTCGTCGGCAAGGCAGCGCTCGAGGCCGAGGTTGCTCATGACCGTCGTGACCAGGGCACCGCCTGCCAGCTTGCCATCACGATGCCAGCTGCGCGCGATCAATGCCATCAACTGGTCGCCGTCGACGATCGCACCTTTTTCATCGACCACGATCAGTCGGTCGGCGTCGCCGTCGAGCGCAAGACCGATGGACGCGCCTTCCTCGACCACTGTTTCCTGCAACAGTTGCGGCGCGGTGGAGCCGACGCCGTCATTGATGTTGGTACCAGTAGGCGCCGTGCCGATCTCGACGACATCCGCACCCAGTTCCCACAGCGCATCGGGGGCGACGTGATAGGCCGCGCCGTGCGCGCAATCGACGACGATCTTCACATTGTCGAGGCGCAAGTCGTCCGGGAATGTCGACTTGGCGAAATGGACATAGCGGCCGCGCGCATCGTCGATCCGCTTGATCCGACCGACATCCTCGGGAGCGGCGAGCTCGGGCTCCTCGCCCATGCGTCGCTCGATTTCCATTTCATCGGCATCCGACAGCTTGAACCCGTCGGGTCCGAACAATTTGATGCCATTGTCGACATAGGGATTGTGGCTTGCCGATATCATCACGCCCATGTCGGCACGCATCGAGCGCGTGAGCATCGCGACGGCCGGCGTCGGCATCGGCCCGACCCACTGCACGTCGACACCGACACTGGCAAAGCCGGCGGAAAGCGCGTTTTCGATCATGTAGGAGGACAGGCGCGTATCCTTGCCGATCAGCACCTTGTGTCGGTGATCGCCGCGCCTGAAATGCCGCCCGGCGGCCTGCCCCACGCGCAGCGCCGTCGCCGCAGTCATCTTGGACTGGTTCACTCGTCCGCGAATGCCATCTGTGCCGAAATAGGTACGCGCCATGACTGCAATTTCTCTCCCGCTGTCCGAGCTCCCACTCGAAAGCCGATTAGCCTTCTAAAGACAAGCCCTTAACACCCGGTTTGCGAAGCGACGCTTGCGGTCGGGCCGTAATCAGTTACCTTCCGCCCACTTCTGGCGATCCGAAGGGACGAGTTATGGAATTTATCGGGTCGCTGATCGACCGGCTTGGCGAAGCTGTCTTCTACGAAGTCGACATGTTCGGATCATCCATTGGACTGATCGTCGTGTGGCTGGCCATTCCGATGGTGTTTTTCACCTTCTATCTCGGCTTCATCAACCTGCGCGGCATGCGCCAGGGTGTCAGAGCCATCCGGGGCAAGTTCGCGCGCGAAGGCGGCGAAGGCGAAATGACGCAGTTTCAGGCGCTCTCGACCGCCTTGTCGGGCACCGTCGGGCTGGGCAACATCGCGGGCGTCGCGGTAGCGCTGGCGCTCGGCGGTCCCGGTGCCATCTTCTGGATGTTCATCATCGGTTGGTTCGCGATGACGCTTAAATTCTCCGAAGTGACGCTCGGCATGAAATATCGCGAAGAAATGCCCGACGGCACCATTCGCGGCGGCCCCATGTATACGCTCAAGAACGGACTTGCCGCGCGCGGCAGCCCCGTGCTCGGCAAATGGATGGGCGGCCTTTACGCCTTCTTCGCGATGTTCGCCGCGCTGCCGATGTTCCAGGTCAACCAGAGCTTTTCGCAGGCCAGCACCGCCTTCGGCCTCGGCGAAGATGCAGCGCTCGGCTACGGCATCGTCATCGCGATTGCGGCCGCTGTTGTGATCTTCGGCGGTGCGCGTTGGTTGGGACGTGTGACAGCCGCCATCGTGCCCACCATGGGCATCGTCTATCTCGGCGGTATCTTTATCGTCCTGGCGGTGGGCTTTGCCGACATTCCGGATGCCGTCGTGGCGATCATTTCCGATGCCTTTAGCGGCCAAGCGGCAGGCGGCGGTGCGGTCGGCGCGTTTGTCGTCGGAATGCGCCGCGCCGTCTTCTCCACCGAGGCCGGCACGGGCTCATCCGTCATGGCGCACGTCCACGCCCGTACGAAAGAGCCGGTATCCGAGGGCATGGTCGCGCTGCTCGAACCCTTTATCGACACTGTCGTGATCTGCACGCTTGGCGGTATCGCGCTGGTTGTGGCGGGGACGTGGCTTGATCCCAATCTGGAGGACATCGCCATCACCAGCCAGGCCTTTGCCAACGTTGCCCCGTGGATGCCCTATGTACTGGCAGCAGCGGTCATCCTGTTTGCCTATTCGACGATCTGCGCATGGGGATTTTACGGCAGTCAGGCATGGGGCTACCTTTTCGGAAGCAGCAATGGTTCGACGCTTATCTACAAGATCGTCTTCGTCGCCCTTCTCCCGGCGGGTGCCGTGCTCGATCTTGGAACTGTCATCAGCTTCGTCGACAGCGCCTTCTTCCTGATGGCGATTCCCAACGTTATCGCGCTCTACATCTTCGCGCCCGAGCTCAAGGCGATGCTCAAGGATTATCAGGCGCGTAGGATGGCGAAAGACTGACCGGCAGAGCCGCAGGAAAACGCCGCCTGCACCTCAGTGACGTCTACTTGGTGTAGGCCTTGGGCAAGCTCGACGGCGCAAGGCTGCGATAGCGCTCTGCCAGACGGCTCTGGCGCGTCACCAGGCTCTGTTCGACCCCGTCGATCCAGACCTGTTCGGCAGCGCTGGTGAGTTCGAGCGGGTCGCCGTCCCACACCACGACGTCGGCGCGGCGGCCGGCCTGAAGCGAACCGATCTCGCCGCCAAGCCCCATCATTTGCGCAGGCTTCGAACTGATCATCGCAAACGCCTCGTCCCAGCTCACACCGATGTGCCCCGGTACTTTCTGCAATGCGACGAGGTTACCCGCGTATTGGCGCTGGTTGCGCGCGCTGCGATTGAGGAAATCGCTCAGCACTGCCGCCGACACTTCGACACCGGCGGCGCGCATCCGTCCGATGTTGGACTGGGTGGAAGCAAGCTGTTCAAAACTTCCCGGACGGTTGAGCAGCGGCTCTGCAATCACCGGCACGCCCGCCGCCGCGATGGCGGGGGCCACGCGCCAGCCTTCGGCAACGCCGACCAGCACCATGTCGAGCCGCGGGAACATCCCGCGAAGCTTCAAGGCGTTCATGATGTCGATCGAGCGGTTCACGTGAACGAGCAGTTTTTCCTCTCCGCGCACCACCGGGCCGAGCGCGCGGATGTCGGCTTCGGTCCACTGGCTGTCATCGGGCCCGGCAGCCATGTCGCCGGTTCGCGCCGCTTCAAGCGCTTCGATGAACGTCAGATAGGCCGCCGAGCGCGATCCGCCCGCAAGCCCTGTCCCGCGCTCTCCTAGCTCGACGAGCTGGAACGCGTTCTTTTTGGTGATCGGGTCATAGTCGTTGCCCGTGTCGATCACCGCGCCGCGCCCGGCAAAGATATGCTCGCCCGCGTTAGGCGCAATAATCGCGCGCGTCACGCCATCGGCGCGGCTGACGTTGATCGGATCAGCCGCCGGGTTGATCGACCAGCTGATATCGAGCGCGGCCGAATAAGGACTGTCGTCTGCGTCCGTATCGTTGGCAGCATTCACATTGCCATCGACCTCGGCAAGGCCGATGCGCGAGAAGCTGGCGACGATGCCGGGCGTCACCCATTTGCCGCGTGCGGCGACAATGGTGGCGCCCGCAGGGATGACGGTATCGGGACCGCCGACGGCGATAACGCGGCCCTCGTCGATGACGACGACGCCATTGTCGATCGGCGCGGAGCCATCGCCGATGACGAGCTTGCCGCCGGTGATCGCGACGGGTTCGGCAGCAGCGGGTGCAGCGATCAGCGCGGCAACAGCGATCAGGAGCTTCTTCATTTCACATCTCCTTCGCCGGGTTGGCCGAGTTCGAAATCGGTCACCGGCCGCAATCGTGGGTTGGTCGCATCGAACATCAGCGCGCCATCAATCCAGACTTTCGATGGCCGTGTGTAGATACTCAAGGGATCGCCGTTCCACAGCACGACGTCCGCCATCTTGCCGGGTTCGAGGCTGCCGACCTTATCGAAGATCCCCAGCGACTTGGCGGGGTTGGCGCTGAGCCACTGCCAAGCTTCGGCATCGCTGATGTCCAGGCCCTGGCGCCGCCCGGCAGCCAGCGCCTTGGCCGTTTCCTGGTTCAATCGCTGGATGCCATCGGCATCGTCGGAGTGCGTGATCGCGCACCCGCCCGCGGCGTGGACATAAGAGATATTTTCGAGGATGCCGTCATAGCTTTCCATCTTGAAGCCCCACCAGTCGGCCCACATCGCCGCGCAGGTGCCGTGCTTCGCCAACAGGTCGGCGATTTTGTAAGCCTCGACGGCGTGCTGGAAGCTGCCCACCTTGTAACCGAACTCCTCGGCCATGGTGAGCATGATGCTCATTTCATCGGCGCGATAGCAATGGTTGTGGATGATGATCTCGCCATCAAGGACGCCGCGCAGCGTATCCATCGTCAGATCGCGCTTGGGTGCCTTGCCACCTTCTTTTTCGTACTTGTCCCACTCGCGATCGTAAGCCTTGGCCTTGATCCATTCTTCGCGCGTCATGGCGATATTGGCCATGCGCGATCCGGGCCCGCCGCGGCTGCCATAAACGCGCTTGGGATTTTCACCGCAGGCCATCTTGAGCCCGTAGGGCGCACCGGGAAACTTCATTTCCATGACGTTGCGGCCAGGCACGTTCTTCAAGGTCACAGAGCGACCGCCGAACAGGTTGGCGCTTCCCGGGAGCACCTGCAGGCTGGTCACGCCACCATTGGCCAGCGCACGCGTGAAACCGGGATCCTGCGGCCAGATCGAATGTTCGGTCCAGACATTGGCGGTCTGGGGCCCCGTGACTTCGTTGCCGTCGCTATGCGCGGGGACGCCGGGGCTGGGATAATTGCCGAGATGTGAATGGACGTCGATAATGCCGGGGGTCACCCACATGCCGCTGCCGTCGATCGTCTGCACGCCTTCGGGCATGGTCATCGACGCGACGTTGCCGACCATCTGGATCTTGCCATCGGCGAGATAGACCGCGCCATTTTCGATCCGGCCGCCGAGCCCGTCGTAAACCGTGGCATTCATGATCAGCGTGGGCGCGCCGGGATAGGGTTGGTAGGTCGACGCATAAGGATTGCGATCAAATAATTTGGGTGCCGACTTCGGTTCGTCATCGCCCATCGAAGCGCAAGCGCTCAATGCCATCGCCGCGCAACCTGACAACAAAACCCGCATCGAAGATTCTCCCTGTTCGTCTATAGGGCGCAACGATGGCCGCGCTTTACGCAAAAGAAAAGGGGCGACCCGAAGGCCGCCCCATTCTTTGCCAATCAAGCTGACAGCTTAGGGCTGCTTGTTGGTCGGGTGAACGCCGGCAGCCGACGGTTCCGCCGGCATTTCGGCTTCGCCTTCGATGTGGGATTCCTCATCGGTAAGCGTGTCGAGATGCATCAGCTTCTTCACGAAAGGACTGACGACCATCACGGCAACACCGATGCCGACCGCATACCAGCCGACCGTGGTGTAAACGTCGAGGACCAGCTGCTTGCCGGCTTCCTCACCGACACCCTCTGCACCGGTCGCGGCAGCGATCAGGCCGGCTGCGAAGTTACCGGTTGCCGAGGCGAAGAACCACGTACCCATCACGAGCGAGGCCATGTGACCCGGCGACAAGCGATTCATCGCGCTCAGTCCCACGGGGGAGAGGCAAAGCTCACCCGTCGTGTGCAAGAGGTAAATGAGGAAGATGAAGGCAACCGGCGTGGCAACATTGATGCCGACCGATTCCGCACCCCAGACCAGGACAAGGAAGCCGAGGCCCACCTGAATGACGGCGAGACCGAACTTCATCGGGGTCGAGGGTTCCATGTTCTTGCGCGCCAGCGTCTGCCACAGGATGGCGAAGACGGGGGCGAGCAGCACGATGTAGATCGCGTTGATCGACTGGAACATCGAAGCGCTGACACCCTGCGTATCGACATGACGGTCGGTGAACAGGTTGAGCGAGGAGCCCGCCTGTTCGAACAACGCCCAGAAAACGATCGATACGAAGATCAGGAACATTGCCGCGAAGATCCGGTCCCGTTCATCGGGGTGCAGCTTGCGGATGGCGATGTTGAGCACATAGGCGACAAGGCCAAGGCCGAAGACGCCGAGGACCCAGCCGACCAGTTCCTGATACTGGATTGCGACCCAGCACAGTGCGACCATGGCAAGACCGGCACCATAAATGCCCCATTCCTTGGCACCCTTGATGGCGGCAGGGTCCTTCGGTTCGCCCTTGCCGCGCAGCAGCGGCTTGCCGACGACGAAGAAGATGAGACCGATCAGCATGCCGAAGCCGGCAAGACCGAAGCCATATTCCCAACCGACCGTCTGACCAAGATAACCGCAGATGATCGAGGCCGTCGCGGCGCCGACATTAATCCCCATATAGAAGATCGTGTAGGCAGGATCGCGGCGGATATCGGTACGGCTGTAGAGCTGGCCGACGAGCACCGAGATATTCGCCTTGAGGAAACCCGAACCGACAATGATCAGCGCGAGGGCCAGCCAAAAGACGTTGATCATCGGGCTCGACTGTCCGCCGTCACCTTCGAAGGCCATGAAGAAGTGGCCGAAAGTCAGGAGAACAGCGCCGAACAGCACTGCCTTGCGCTGACCGATATACCGGTCGGCTAGATAGCCGCCGACGACCGGCGCGATATAGACGAGGGCCGTATAGGCGCCGTAGATTATCGATGCTTCGCTGTCGCTAAACAGCCAATGCTGCACCAGATAGAAGATGAGCAGCGCGCGCATCCCGTAATAGGAGAAGCGCTCCCACATTTCCGCCATGAACAGGAGGAACAACCCCTTGGGGTGTCCGATCACCTCTTCCTGAGGACGCGTGACAAGAAAAAGGCCGCCCAGCAAAAAGGCAGCCAAAGCGACCACGGCAATCCAGAATGCCCACATTTCGTAGGCGGAGCCGAAGGTAAAAATGAATTCGTTCACGAGTATCCCTTTCCTCGCACTCTTTCCGTGCCCCAAAGCACGGTCACATATCTGTAAAGACGCGGCGCACCGTAGCGGCTTGTGAACCCGTGTGAAGTGCCGTGTTGCATTTTTCTGTGGCTTGTCGGACACGCTCGGCCAGATGCTTAACGATACGTCCAGCCTTCGCACCTATTTCGAGACCCGCCGTTCGGGCCGCCCCCGCGACATGGTCGCGCCGGGGCCGAACGAGGACGAATTGAGCGCCATTCTCGCGCTCGCCGCGCGAACTCCCGATCATGGCAAGCTGGTGCCCTACCGCTTCGTCATCGTCGGCGACGACCAGCGAGAAGCGCTCGCCGACCTGTTCGCCGCCGCCGTGCGCGACGTCGATCCCGAAGTGCGCCAGGCCAAGCTCGAAAAGGTCTGCGCCAAGGCCCACTACGCGCCGAGCCTCGTCGTCCTGATCTCCTCGCCCATCCGCGACCACAAGATCCCCGTCTGGGAACAGGAACTTGCCGCGGGCGCGGTTGGCATGAACCTCCTGCACGCTGCCCATGCATACGACTATGTCGGCGCCTGGATCACCGGCGACCAGGCCTATGCGCCTGCGGTGACCGAGGCCTTCTGCAAAGATGGCGAGCGGATTGCGGGCTATTTCTTTCTCGGTTCGCCGAGCGCCGACCTTGTCGAACGCGAACGCCCCGACATGGACGCAATCGTCACCCGCTGGCGACCGCCCACAGCCTAGGTTGCAACCCGGTGCGCCATGCTGTATTAAGTCACCATGACGCTACGCAATGCTCCCGAGAAACCCGTTTACGTTCGCATCCGCGAAGTAATTGCCGATGCCATCCTCGCCGGCCGCTACGGTGATGGCGATCCTTTGCCCTCGGTCCGCGCGCTTGCTGCCGAACAAGGTGCCAACCCGCTGACGGTGGCGAAAGCCTACCAGGGCTTCCAGGACGATGGACTCGTCACGGTGAAACGCGGTGTCGGCATGTTCGTAGCCTCAGGCGCACGCGCAAAGCTCAAAGCCAGCGAGCGCGACCATTTCCTCGCCGAAGAATGGCCAGCCATCGAAGCGCGTATGCACAGGCTCGGGATTTCGCCGGCAGATCTGCTCGACGACGTCAAAGCCTAAGCGAGCGCTTCGGCTTCCACTGCATAGAGAATGTCCGCGCCCATGCCAGCCGCCGCGCCCTGCGCAAAGGCTTCGGGCACGATTACACTATTGAAAAATTCGCTCGCCGCCTTGGTCCGTGCTGGAGCATCCATCGCCAGCGCCAGCTTTTCAAGCAGCCATCCCGCCACCAGCACCGAGCACATATTGAGAAACGGATAGGCGCCCGCAGCCTTGTGATCGCCGCCGGCCTCGCGCAGCATGGAGGCGGTTTCCTCGACCAGATCGCTCAGCGCTATCAGCCGCTCGTCGCGAACGTCGGCACGAATGTCCGCAACCAGCCCGTCGAAGGCAAGGCCGCCGTCGAGTCCCAGCTTGCGTCCGACCAGATCGGCGGCCTGGATGCCGTTCGTGCCTTCATAGATCGGCGCTATCCGTGCATCGCGCAGATGCTGCGCCGCGCCCGTCTCTTCGACATAACCCATCCCGCCATGCACCTGGACGCCGATCGACGCGACCTCACAGCCGACATCGGTTGCCCATGCCTTCGCCATCGGCGTCAGGACCTCGGCGCGGTAGCCCATGGTTTCATCGCCAATTTCGGCGCGGTCGAGACAGCCGAATGCGTAATAGGTCAGCGCCCGGGCGCCCATCGTGAGCGCGCGCATACGCATCAGCATGCGCCGAACATCGGCGTGCTCGCTGATCGTGACGCTCTGCCCTTCGCGAAAACCCTGCTTGCGTTCGAGCGCGTAGTGCACCGCGCGCTGGGTCGCGCGTTCCGCGATACCCACACCCTGCAGCGCCACGTTCAGACGCGCATTGTTCATCATCGTGAACATGGCGCGCATGCCGCTATTCTCCGGGCCGATCATCCAGCCGATTGCGCCGTCCTTTTCGCCGAAGCGCATCACACAGGTAGGCGAAGCGTGAATGCCGAGCTTTTCTTCCAACCCCGCACAGACGAGGTCGTTGCGACTGCCGTCGGGCAGGATCTTGGGCACGAGGAAGAGCGAAATCCCGCGCGTGCCATCGGGCGCGCCGGGCGTCCGTGCCAGCACGAGATGGATGATATTTTCGGCAAGGTCATGCTCGCCATAGGTAATGTAGATCTTCTGCCCGCTGATCCGCCACGTACCGTCATCGTTTGGCTCGGCCTTGGTGGTGAGCGCGCCGACATCGCTGCCTGCTTGCGGCTCGGTCAGGTTCATCGTCGCGGGCCATTCGCCCGACACGATTTTTTCAAGATAGCGCTCGCGCAGCGCATCGTCGCCATGTGCAAGCAGGCTTTCGATCGCCCCGAAGCTGAGCATCGGGCATAGCGCGAATGCGAGGTTGGTCGCGTTGAGATCTTCCATCAGCGCCGCCGAAAGACTCAGCGGCAATGCCTGACCGCCCCACTTTTCCGGCGCCGACAGGGTCATCCAGCCGCCCTCGACAAATGCCTGGTAGGCTTCCTTGAAACCATCGGGCGTGCTGACGACGCCATCTTTGAGCGTGGCGCCCTGCTCGTCACCGCTGCGATTGAGCGGCAGGAACTCGCCTTCCGAAAACTGCGCCGCACCCTCGAGCACCGCATCGACCGTATCATCGTCTGCGCTCGCAAAACGCTCGTGCGTGGCAAGCTGGGCCATGCCGATAATGTGAGTAAGGACCGCTTTCTGGTCAGCGATCGGGGTGGAATAGCTCATGAGAATCCCTTGTAAGAAGGCTTTACGAGGGCCATAGCCCAGCCGCGATGAGCGCGACAACCAGTACCGAAGTCCGGCCTGCGACGGCAGATGCCATTTCGGCCGCTGTCTTGCTGCTGGCGGACGGTATGCCCGTCGCCGTGCCGACCGAGACGGTGTACGGCCTCGCCGCCGATGCGCGCAACGCAGAAGCGGTTGCGCGAATCTACGCCGCCAAAGGCCGCCCTAGCTTCAATCCGCTAATCGTGCACGTCACCGGCCTGGAGATGGCGAAGACGCTGGGTGAGTTCTCGCCCGAAGCCCAACGACTTGCGGAGGCCCACTGGCCGGGGCCCCTGACGCTGGTGATCCCGGCGCGTGCCGATAACGGTATCGCCGACATCGTGACCGCGGGGCTTGAGACCATTGCTGTTCGTTGCCCTGCTCATCCCGTGATGCGTGCGCTGGTCGAAGCCGTCGGCCCGCTTGCTGCCCCTTCTGCCAACGCGTCAGGACAAATCAGTCCGACGCTGGCCGCCCACGTCGCGAAGAGCCTCGATGGTCGCATACCGCTGGTCCTCGACGCGGGGCCGGCAAAGCGCGGTATCGAATCGACGATCGTGGCAGCCACCGGAGACGGACTAAGATTGCTAAGGCCCGGGCCCGTCCAGATCGAAGGGGTCGTTGAAGCTGGCAGCGACAAGATCGAAGCGCCCGGCCAACTCTCCAGCCATTACGCGCCATCCAAACCGCTTCGGCTCGATGCAGTATCGGCACGGGAAGGCGAAGTGCTGATCGGTTACGGAGATGTCGAAGGGCAGATCACACTTGGCAAGGATCCGGTGTCGGCCGCCGCGCGGCTTTTCGCTGCGCTCCATGAGGCCGACGCCGCGCCCGAACCATGTATTGCTGTCGCACCCGTCCCGGGAGATGGCCTCGCCGCCGCCATCCGCGATCGGCTCCAGCGAGCCGCCGCGCCGCACGACTAGGCTACGACGCCATCTTTCAGCTTGTCCTGGAAGCTCTTGCGAAATTTACGCAGCTTGGGCGAGATGATGGCCATGCAATAGGGATTGCTGCTGCCATTGCGCGCATAAAAATCGCGGTGCTCCTGCTCTGCCGGATACCATTCGGCCTTCTCCTCGATCGTCGTCACCACGCGTCCGTCATGATCGGCATTAGCGCGCTCGATTGCGGCAAGCGCCGCCTCGCGCTGCTCCTCGTCCTGGGGAAAAATCGCACTGCGATATTGCGTGCCGATATCGTTGCCCTGCCGGTTGAGCTGGGTGGGATCATGCGTCGCAAAAAAGATGTCGAGCAGGTCGTCATAGCTGATCGCGTCATCGTCGAACTCGATCCGAACCGCTTCGGCATGCCCGGTATCGCCGCCGCACACCTGCCGGTAGCTGGGGTTGATAACATCGCCGCCGGTATAACCGCTCTCCACCGTCTCGACGCCCACGACATCGGTGAACACCGCTTCGGTGCACCAGAAACATCCATTGGCGAAAACCGCCGCCTGCTTGGCCATGATCCGTCCTTTTCGAAACCTGTTGCCTCGAGATAGGATGATTTGCGCTGGCTTAAAGACTTAGCCGTTGGGCGGTGTCGGGCGCTTCACGCTGGCCTTGAGGCTGGCCATTTCGAGCCGTTTGCCGATCCATTCGGCAAGTTCGCCAAATTCGAGCGGCTTATCGAACACGATCCCGGCCTTGCGGTCGCTATACCAGCGCACCTCGCCCTTGATCGGCTTGAGGCTCTCCACGACGATAACGACTTTCTCACCAAGGCAGTAGTCGTCCACCGGTTCGACCTTGATACCGCCCAGCGAAATGTCATTCACGCCGACGCTGTAATAGGTGCTGCCGACCTTGAGATTGGCTTTGCAGTGCACCTTGAGACGCGGCGGGCGCGGACGATGGCCGTGGCGCGGCTTGCGCCCGGCGAGCATCTCGCCAAGGTCGATATTTTGCTCAAACTTGAACCCGGCGCAGCCATCGCGTGTCCAGACCACCGACGACGGAATATTCTGGCTGTTTATCTCGACACTTACTTTGGTGCCGACTTCCAGATTTTGCGAGAGTTCGGCCATCAGGCCCCCTGCCGACAGGTTACGCACGCGAACCAGCACTTCCCGGCCGTCCTGGGGCGTCACCTTGGCAACGCGCAGCATCGGCATGACGCGTTCGTCGACGCGGCGCTCCATCGGGCGCGGCACGTCCGTCGACAGCGTGAAGAGCGTCGATTCAAAGGCGATATTGTCCTGCCCGAACGGGCGGGCTTTTTTGCGACCAATGATCGAGCGCAACATGGCGTTCTCCCCACGAAAGACCTACAGACGCTCAGCCATAGGGCCTTAGGAGTTAAAATCCCGTTTCCATTGAAAAACGGACCTTTTTTGCTGGCCATTGCGGAGCGGGGCATTATTGTTCGCGGCAATATGGGAAGCGAGACGGGCAAGAAGCCCCACATATTGCTTATCGACGACGAGCCCGCGCTGGCCGCATTCCTTGCCGACGCAGCGCGGATCAGCGGATTTGAACCCGTCGTCGCCAAGAATCATGAAGACTTCCGCGACCGCTTTTGTGCCCAACCACCTGAGATGGTTGCGATCGACCTTGGCATGCCTGGCATGGACGGTGTCGAACTGCTGCGCTTCCTCGCCGATGAAAAGGCTACCCAACCAATCTTGATCATTTCCGGCTTCGATCGCCGGGTGCTCGATAGCGCCTTTCGTCTCGGCGAAGAGCTGGGCCTCGACATGATCGGCCCGTTGGGCAAGCCCACCAGGCTCGAAGACGTCGAATTATTGCTCGCCCAGGTCCGCGAGAGACTTTGAACGACGACGCGCTGCTCGACCGCCTCGAAGCGGCCATAGGCAGTGATGCGCTGAGCTATTGCTACCAACCCAAGATCAGCCTGGCGGATGGCAAGCTCCGCCGGGTGGAAGCGCTGATCCGTTGGCAGGATGGCGATCATGGCACCGTTGGCCCTGACCGCTTCATTCCGTTGGCAGAAGAAAGCGGCCTTATCGACCCTCTCACCCGCTGGGGTCTCGACACGGCATTCCGCCAATGGCGCGCGTGGACTGACGACGGCATCGAGTGCGAACTCGCGTTCAACATTTCCGCACGCAGCCTGGAAGCTCTCGATTTTCCTGACCTCGTCGAAGCCAAGACCGCGGAATTCAACGTTCCCGCCTCCAGGCTGGTGCTCGAACTCACCGAAAGTTCCTCGCAGACGCTGATAAACCTGATGGATACGCTGACGCGCTTTCGCATCAAGGGCATCGGACTTGCCATCGATGACTTCGGGACCGGCTATTCGACGCTCAAATTGCTGCGAATGCTGCCCTTTACCGAGCTCAAGATCGACCGCTTCTTCGTACGCGATGCGGAGCGCTCGACGGATAGCCGCGTCATCGTCGAAGCGATGATCGACCTTGCGCATGGGCTCGGCCTGTCCGCGACCGCGGAGGGCATCGAAAACGACGCCCAGCTTGCGCTCATGAAAGCCCTGGGGTGCGACGTTGCACAAGGATATCGCGTCGGCAAACCGCTCGTTGCCGCCGCACTGCCCGACTGGCAGCGCGACTGGACGGTGGAGTGGGACAGACTCGCTCTCTAGGCAGGCGCGAAGCCTTTGCGTGCTCTCCAAGCCCGAACAAGCAATCAAATCTGGAAAGTCGATCTACGTCAGAAGTTCACGAGCTTTGGCCATCGCATCGATCCCGGCATCGATGGTGGCATCCTGCTTGGCGAAGCACAGGCGCAGCAGATGCGTCTCGGGGTCGACTTCGGTGAAGGCCGACATCGGCACGACGGCCACGCCCGCATCTTCGACGGCTCGCATGGCGAATGATTCATCGTCGATATCGATGCCTGACGCGGCTAAGTCGACGGCAAGGAAATAGGTCGCTTCGGGACGGATGACGGCATAGGCCGCACGTTCGAGGCCATTGATCAGCCTGTCACGCGCCCGAGTGAAACGATCTTGCATCGGCGCGATCCACTCGTCCCGCCCCAACCCGTACGCAACCGCCTCCTGGAGATTGCGTGCGCTCGAAAAGGTCAGGAACTGGTGCGCCCGTGCCACCACGTCCCCCAGCACCGGGTCAGCCACAAACCAACCGATTTTCCAGCCGGTAAGCGAGAAGATCTTGCCTGCCGAGCCCGTCTTGATCGTTCGCTCCGCCATTCCGGGCAGCGTTGCCATCGGCACAAATCTCTGCCCGTCGAGCAACAAGTGTTCCCACACCTCGTCAGAAATCACGATCAAATCATGCGCGACAGCGATATCCGCAATGAGCTGGAGTTCCGTTTCGCCATAAAGTCGTCCTGTCGGATTATGGGGGTTGGTGAGAATAATCGCTCGCGTCTTGTCGGTTATGGCGTGGGCAATAGCCGTCGCATCGAGTGCGAAATCGGGCGCCACCAACTTTACCTCGACCGGCGTTCCGCCTGCTCTGCGAACCATCGGAGCATAGGAATCAAAAGCCGGGGCAAATATGATTACCTCTTCACCGGGGGTCACCGTCGCAAGAATGGCAGCACCAAGCGCCTCGGTCGCGCCACTCGTCACCGTGACATGATCGGGATGCAAGTCCTGCCCGAAATGACGCTGGTAATGATCGGCGATCGCCCGGCGCAGTACGGGTAGACCTCGCGACGGCGCATATTGGTTATTGCCCGCCAGTGCCGTAGCGGCTTTTTCCAGCACCGGGTCGGGCCAACCGAAATCGGGAAAGCCCTGCCCCAGGTTGACGGCGTCATGTTTCGCCGCCGCCAGGCTCATCCGTTCGAACACGCTGACCGACATCGTTTCGTAAAGCGGGTTCATTCCGCGTCTCCCAAAATATCGGTAATCGCTGCTTCGTCGTAGCCAATCTCGCGCAGCAGCGATGCGCCACCTTCGCCATCCTCCGCCGGCTTCAACGGCGTTATTCTCACGCCGGTTAGCGGGCCATTCATGACAGCAGAATGCGGCCGCTCGCTTCGATCCGCAACGGAAACATTTGCGTTCTTCGGGCGTAACGACAATATGAACATTGCCGTTATGGGAAGCGACTTCGAACCGATCGGCGCCCAAGAGGCGCCTGCACCGAGCGTGCCGCCGTCACAGGTGAGCGCGCCTGACTGGGTCGATGCGCTTATCAAACACAGTCCGATTGCTTCAGTGATCTCCGACCCGCGGCTGCCCGACAATCCAATCGTTTCGGTCAACAAGCCCTTCATAGAGCTAACCGGCTATGGCGAGGACGAGATCCTCGGGCGCAATTGCCGGTTTCTCGCCGGTCCCGGCACCGAACCCTGGCTGACCGAGCGCATCCGCGAAGGCGTGCGCAATCACAAGCCCGTGCTGGTGGAAATACTCAACTACAAGAAAGACGGCACGCCATTTCGCAACGCAGTGCTTGTCGCCCCGATGTATGACGAAGAAGACGAATTGCTCTACTTCCTCGGCAGCCAGATCGAGCTTGAGGACGATGTTTCCGGTCCGACGATGAAGCGCCGGATTGCGGCGGCCGAGATGGTCAAGACGCTCAGTCCGCGCCAATACGAAGTCATGAAAATGGTCGCCGACGGCCTCAGGAACAAGCAGATTGCTTATGAGCTCGGCCTATCGGAAAAGACGGTGAAGATGCATCGCGGCCTTGCAATGGAGAAGCTCGGCCTCGGCTCCAGCGCGGAACTCGTGCGCATCGCGGTCGAAGCCGGCATCTAAAATTAACCCGCGTTATTTCTCCGCCTTGCGTCGAATGGCCGACACAAGGTAAAAGCTCTCTCACCGTATCTTACGGCAAGGGGCCAAATGTCGGACATTTTCATCAGCTATGCTCGTCCCAACGAGCCAATTGCGAAAATGCTCGCCGACGCCTTGCGTGAGGCCGGATACAGCGTCTGGCGTGATGACGAATTACCTGCGCACCGTTCCTATAGCGAGGTTATCGAAGAGCGCCTTCGCGCGGCCAAGGCCGTCGTCGTCATCTGGTCGGACGATGCCGTGCGGTCGCAGTGGGTCCGTGCCGAAGCGGATGCCGCCCGCGAGGCTGGCACATTGGTGCAATTGTCGGTGGACGGATCCACTCCACCCTTGCCCTTCAATCAGATCCAGTGCGCCGACCTGAAAGGCTGGATGGGCGATCGCTCGGCTGCCGGATGGATCAAGGTGGAAAGCAGCGTGGCCGTGCTGGCAGGCCGCGCCGGCGACGACGTTCGCGATACCGCGGCCGGCGCCCGCGCCGACCGTCTCGCGGTGTGCGTCCTACCTTTCACCAACATGTCCGGCGATGCCGAGCAGGAATATTTTTCCGACGGTATCAGCGAAGATATCATCACCGACCTCAGCAAGGTTTCCGCCTTGTCGGTCATCGCGCGCAACACGGCCTTCTCCTTCAAAGGCAAGGGCATCGACGTCAAACAGATCGCCCAGCAACTTGGCGTCAGTCACGTCCTTGAAGGAAGCGTGCGCAAGGCCGGCGGGCGCGTGCGCATCAATGCGCAGCTGATCGACGGCAAGTATGGCGACCATGTCTGGGCCGATCGCTACGACCGAGAGCTCGACGACATCTTTGCCATCCAGGACGAAATCTCAAAAGCCATCGTCAACGCGCTGAGGGTCCAACTCCTGCCGCAGGAAAAGAAGGCGATCGAGACCCGCGGCACGTCGAGCTCGGAAGCCTACAACCTGTATCTCATGGCGCGCCAGCAGCGCATCAGCGGCAACGATGGCGACAAGCGCCGTGAAGAAGTGATCGTGCGCATCTGCCAGCAAGCGGTCACCATCGACCCCGAATATGCAAAAGCTTGGGCGTTGATGGCGCACGCCCAGGCCGAGCTACGCGAAAATTTCGATGTCGATGTCGATCCACTGCCCGCCACGGAAAAGGCACTGCAACTCCAGCCGGGGCTCGCCGAAGCGCATGTCGTCAAGGCCATTCTCCACAACGCCGACGGTAATTTTGATGAGGCCCTCAGTGAGGTCGACAAGGCGCTCGCGAGCGACCCGGAGAATTTTGAAGCCAATCAGGTAAAGGCGTTCCTTCTCTTCCGGAACAAGCAGTTGAAAGAAGCCATCCCCTTCTTCGACAAGGCCGCGTCGATGAACGATACCGACTATCGCGACGCTGGCATGTTGACGACCTGTTACCAGGCGATCGGGGACGATGAAGGGCTCAGACGTGCCGCTGGCATGGTGCAGGAGCGTGCAGAAAAGGCCTTCAAGGAAGACCCCTCAAACAGCGCGGCGCTGGGCTATGGTGCGTGCGCCCTGGCCGTGTTGGGAGAACGCGAGCGTGCTAAGGAGTGGATCCAGCGCGCCCACATGCTCGATCCCGACAACATGACAATGCAATATAACCTTGCTTGCGCGGAGGTGATGTATCTGCAGGACAAGGATGCCGCGCTCAATATTCTCGATCATGTTTTCGCGAACTGCGCACCTTCGATGGTGACGCATTGCGATGCCGATCCCGACATGGATCCGCTGCGCGAAGAACCGCGCTACCGGGAGATGATCGAGAAAGCGCGCGACCGCCTTGGCATGACCGCTACGACATAAGGTCCAGCTTACGGCGGTTGGCCAACAAGCGCATGTCGGCTCGTGGGCGCTGCGAGGCTGCCACCTTCGGCCGACGGCTCTGCTTCCCTCTTGGCTTTTGCCGTCCCCGATACGCGGCGCCCACCCGCTTCACATCGTGACGTCTTCGGGAAGAGCGATCATCGCACTCTACTTGTCGCAGGAAATGGCTGGGGTGGCAGGATTCGAACCTGCGCATGCCGGTACCAAAAACCGGTGCCTTACCGCTTGGCTACACCCCAGTACGGTAATCGAGAGCCGCGCTTATAGCCAACTTCGCAGCGATGAAAAGAGGGTCGTCAGCCCGCCTTCTGCTTCACTTGTCGCCGCTCGGGCACGCTGTCCGGCTCTATGCTTTCGGGTCGACCGAAATAATAGCCTTGTAACTGTGACACGCCCATCGCCGTCAGCATGTCGATCTCCTGCTCGGTCTCCACACCCTCGGCGGTGGTTTCGATGCCAAGTCCCTCGGAGAGTGCCAGGATCGCCTGCACGATCGCCAGCCGGTCGCGCTCGCCGCGCGCCGCGCCGTGAACGAAATCCTTGTCGATCTTGATCTTGGAAAAGTGAGCGCGGCTGAGATAGCCGAGCGAACTGTAACCCTTGCCAAAATCGTCGAGCACCAGGCGAACGCCTAGCTCCCGCAGCCGTTCGAGCGAATCCAGCATGTCTGCATCTTCGCCGATGAAAATCGATTCGGTCACTTCAAGTTCAAGGCGGTCGGGGTCGAGCCCGCTGGTGTCAAGCGCTTCGCGTACCACCTCCTCAAGCCCCTCGCCTTCCAATTGGGCCGCGGACACGTTCACAGCCACACGAGCCTTGTCCGGCCAGATCATCGCTTCCTTGCAGGCGCGCTGCAGCACCCACGCACCGATTTGGTGGATAAGACCGACATCCTCGATAATAGGAATGAATTTTTGCGGCGGAATCGGGCCACGCGTGGGGTGATCCCATCGCAACAGGCTTTCACGGCATACCGTTTCATGCGTCTTGCTGTCGACGATCCGCTGGTAGGCGATATGCATCGTCCGCTTGGTCAGCGCGTCGCGCACGTCGTTTTCCAGCAGACGCGAATCTTCCGCCGCCGTCAGCATGCCCTGGGAGAAAAAGGCGTATCTACCGCGGCCGCTGCGCTTGGCCTGGTAAAGCGCAAGGTCTGCCGCCCGCATCAGATTGCTTTCGCGCTTGCCGTCACGTCCACCTGCGGCGATGCCGACGGTCGCGCCGATGTTGAGCGTCGCCCCACCGACCTTGAAACTGCGCGAAACTTCTTCAATCAGGCGGCCCGCGAGATGGCGTAGCGTCTCCTGGTCGTTTGGCCCGTGCCAGATGATGGCAAATTCGTCGCCGCCCAGACGGCCGACATGTCCGTCATCGCCAACAACAGCTTCAAAGCGCCCGGCGGCTTCGCACAACAGGCGGTCTCCAATGGCATGGCCCATCGTATCATTGACCAGTTTGAAGCGATCGAGATCGACCATCAGCAAGGCGCCGCGATCCGGCTCATCAAGATTTTCGAGGATCATTTCCTCGAGCAGCTCTCGTAGCAGGAGCCTATTGGCGATCCCCGTCAGCGGATCACGACGGGCCTCGCGAACGCTGTCGATGCCGGTAAGGCGCACGTCGGTTATATCCGATGCGACTCCGCGCCAGCCAATCACGCGACCACTGCGATCACGGGTGGGCCGACCGCTGACCGCCCACCAGCGATCGGTTGCGACGCCGGGAATTGCGATGTCGCGAAACGGCGTGCCTTCATGTAGGTGACGGAACAGGTCCTGCATCCCGCTCGAAAGCTCGGTGACGCGATTGAGCGGGTCGAGCAATTTGCGCACCTGTATGCCGATCAGGCTGGATGCGTTGGTGCCGATCTGGCTGGCCAGGTCCTCGCTCAACTTGACCAAACGCATCTGGTGGTCGAGTTCCCAGAGTCCACCTGAACCGGAGGCTTCGAACTCGCGCAATATCGTAATGATTTCGCTTTGCTCTTCGAGCGCGATGGAGGCACGCGTCTTGGCGATGAACTGGCGCGCCGAAGCGATGATCGCAATGATCACGGCAAGGCCGTAGACTATAGTCAGTGCCGCCATCGGGGTGTTTTGCAATTTGAGGGCAATGATGAGCGTGCTGGCGAGCGTCACCGTGACATAGGCCAGCGCCGCGGGCGGCACGCTGATGAAGGTAAGCGATCCCGCGCTCACCAGCACCGCGCTGACGACGGCCATCAATAGCTGTGATGACGAAGTGGCGTCATCGAACCACAGGATCGGCGGGATAAGCCAGAAGATCGAAAGGAACCCGACCGTCAGGGTCGCCGACAGGAATGTCGCTGGAACACGCTTTTCATAATCGGCATCGCTGCGAAGCCGCCACGCGCGTCCGACACGAACCGCACAAATGGCGCCGGCGACGACAAACCAGGCCAGCAATTCGCGGTTATCGACACTGGACGACAAGGCCGCGAGCAGAACTGCGCCGCACAAAAGCTGGATCGCGATGGTCACTGGTGCGAGGCGCAAGATCGTATCGATCTGCTGCGCACGCACCGCCCGCATCATCAAGTCGCGCGGCTGCTTGAGGCTGAAGATGTCATGCAGACCGATCTGCCGCTCGACCTTTTTGGGCCTGCGGGCATCACCGGGCGTTACGCCAAGGGCGTTCTTTTGCTGCGACAATATCCACACTCGAATCTTCCGCCGGATCGGTTCCGACGGTCCACGCGTCGCGCTTACACCAGATTCATCGCAAAGACCAAACCGTTACGGTAAATCAACAATTAACGGTTCGTTGGTTGACGAGGTCATCATAGTCCTGGCGCAACCGGCGCGAGATGTTGCCGGGCGTAAAGCGCCAGGGCCCCGCCTCGGAGACGAAGGTCACCTCTGCAGCGCTACCGGTAAGAAAGAATTCCTCGAAGTCATCGAGCTCTTCGGGCCAGATGCGCTTTTCGATGACCTCGATATCGCGCCTCTTGGCCAACTCGATGACCGTCTGGCGCGTGATGCCGTTGAGGAATACGTCCGCGATCGGGGTGTAGAGTTTCTCATCCTTGACGAAAAATGCATTGGCGCCGGTTGCCTCGGCGACGCGGCCTTCCCAATCGAACATCAGCGCATCGTCATAGCCTTTGGCCTGCGCCTGATGGCGAGAAATTGTGCAGATCATGTACAGCCCAGCAGCCTTGGAATGCACCGGCGCCGTATGCGGCGCGGGACGACGATAGGGCGCGATGTTGAGGCGGACGCCCTTCTCCGCTTTCTCTTCATCAAAATATTTCCCCCATTCCCACGTCGCGATAGCGAGGTGGATCTTGGCGCGCTGCGCCGAAACGCCCATCTGCTCCGACCCGCGCCATGCCAACGGACGCATATACGCATCGCTCAGATCATTGGCCTTCAGGACGTCGCGGCACGCCTGGTCGATCTCTTCGACCGAATAGGGAATTTCCATGTCGAGGATCTCGGCCGATCTCTTTAGCCGCTTCGAATGATCGGTCAGCCGGAAGATCTCGCCATTATAAGCGCGCTGCCCTTCGAACACGCTCGATGCATAATGCATCGCATGGGTAAGCATGTGGACATTGGCATCGCGCCACGGGATCAGCTCCCCGTCAAACCAGATAACACCATCGCGATCATCGAAAGGCTGCAAGACACACTCTCCAAAGCGTTTTCTTTTTAGATTTGCGCGTGGCCTAGGCTAGCGCGCGTGCGCGGTCAATCGCGCGCCGCGGCCGCCATTTCATCGGAACGCCGCCGTGCAGCCGCCACGACCTCGCGCACCATCGCGACGACCCCGTCGTCGGCATCGAGCACCTTGAGGCCGGACTCCGTCGTGCCCCCGGGACTGGCGACACGCGCGGCAAGATCACCCATGCGCTCGCCCGATTTTCGCGCCATGAGACCGGTGCCTGCAATCGTCTCCAGGGCCAGCTTGTCCGCCACGTCGGGAGCAAGACCCAGTTCGCGCCCGACGATAGCAAAAGCATCAACGAACCGCGCCACATAGGCAGGTCCAGAGCCCGCAATCGCGCTGATCAGCACCAATTCGTCATCGCTCTTGCACCAGGGCGCAAAACCAAGCTTTTCATGGAGTGCCTGAATCGCGTCACGTGTCGCGTCATCGGTGTCATTGCTGAGCAGCGCCGTCACACCTTCACCCTCGCTGACAGGCAGGTTGGGCATCAGGCGCACCACCGATCTTGCACGTGGAAACTTCGCGCGCAGACTGTCCAGTTCGACGCCCGCGAGGATCGACAACAATACCGTGTCACTGCCGACATGCGGCTCGAGATCGGGCGCGATCGCGTCGATCATCTGCGGCTTGAAACCGAGAAAACACCAGTCGGGCTCACTTTCGGGGATCGAGGTAACGACCTTCACCCCCGCAATGGCGCGCCCCGACGGGCTTACCGCGGTCATGCCGGACAGATCGACGCCCGCTTTGCGCCACCCTTCGACCATTGCGCCGCCCATGTTACCGCAACCGACAAACCAACTCGTTCGAGGTAGCATCAGGCCTCGCCCTGCGTGTCGATCAATGCTGCGGCGATAGCTTCGCTGGGGCTTTTTCCGCCCCACAGCACGAACTGGAAAACCGGGTAGAAGCGTTCGCATTCCTCGAGCGCCGCCTCGCTTGTCGTCTCGGCTTCGGACAAGGTGATCGTACCGCTTTCATCAACCAGACTGGCCTGCCGGAACACGATGATCCCCGCCTGGCTCCAGAATTCGAAATGGCCGAGCCAGAGCTGCTCGTTGATCAGCCCTAGCGCTTCATGCACGGCGGAACGCTTCTCCTCTGTCACCTTGATATCGGGAAAGGCGAGGAACTGAATGACCCCATCTTCGGGACGATAGACGGCGCGCATTTCATACTGCGCCCAGCTCCCCTGCGCCGAGCCGACCACTTCGCCGTCATTGAGCCGTTCGAAGGCCCAGCCGCGCGCTTCGAAATAGGCTTCGTACATGTCGACGGCGGGACCTTCTTCAGTCCCCGCCGCGTCGAATTCCTCGGTCACGACTTCTTGGTTGTGCCCTTCTTCGCGGGCGCCTTCTTGGATGACGCCATTGCGTCGAGGCGCGCTTTGAGCTCTTCATTCTCCTCGCGCGCCTTGATCGCCATTTCTTTTACCGCCTCGAATTCCTCGCGGCTGACGAAGTCCATGCCGCCGACCCATTCACGCACTTTTTCGCGCATGCTCGCTTCGGCCTCGCGGCCCATGCCCGCAAAAGTACCGGCGGCGCCATTGACCATTTTGACGATATCGTCGAGCACTCGGTTCTGGCTCTGCATACAATCTACCTCCTAACCGAAGAGCGGCACTCCCGCCTCCGGGTTCAAAATGACGATCGTCCGGTTGAGGACGAACGCGAATGTCAGCCATGCAAGATAAGGCACCATCAGCCAGCCCGCTAGGGGGCGGATGCGATAGAATTTGCCAGCCGTCAGCGCTGCTACCAACAGGATCGCTGCCAGATGCCAGCTTGCAAACCCGATCGCGCGGGCACCGAAGAAAACGTACGACCAGGCGAAATTGAGCAGCAGTTGCACGATGAACAAAATGACCGCGCTGCGCCGCGCCGGGCTTTCGGGCTCGTTGAGCACCGTGGCCACTGCCAACGCCATCATCGTGTAGAGCGCGGGCCAGACTATGCCGAACAGATAGGATGGCGGCTGAAAGGACGGTTTTTCAAGCTGCTGATACCATTCGTCCGGTCCGAACCCGATGCCTGAAAGGATGCCGCCGATGACGATCAGCGGCACCAGCCACATCGCCTTTTTCCAGATACCGCGATCATCGTGTTCGATTTCCATGCCTATTCCTTTCGCGCCCCGAGTAAGAATTCCACGTTGCCCTCAGGCCCAGTGATCGGACTTTGTTCCACGCCCAGCACCGTCCAGCCCTTGGCTGTCACCCAGTCGGCCGCTTCGCGACATACACGATCACGCACCGCGGGATCGCGTACTACGCCCCCTTTGCCGACTTCTTCACGCCCTGCCTCGAATTGCGGCTTCACCAACGCGACCAACTCGGCGCCGGGCGCCGCCAGGTCGAGCGCTGCATCGAGTACCTTGTGCAAGGCGATGAAGCTCGCATCGCATACGACGATTTGCGGCGCTTCGGTGACGATTTCGGTCGTAAGGCGTCGCGCATTGGTCTTTTCGTGTACGGAAACGCGATCGTCATCGCGCAGCTTCCAGGCCAGTTGGTTGGTCCCGACATCGATGGCAAACACCCGGCTTGCGCCGCGCGTCAGCAGCACGTCGGTGAAACCGCCGGTGGATGATCCCACATCCAGTCCGACCTTGCCCTCGACGTCGAAGCCGAAATGGGCAAGGCCGTGATCGAGCTTGATGCCGCCCCGACTGACCCAGGGATGGTCGGGCCCGCGTACTTCGAGTGGTGCATCCGCGACGAGCTGTTCGCCTGCCTTCAAAACCTTGCGCTCGCCCGAAAAGACTTTGCCGGCAAGGATAAGCGCCTGTCCCCTCGACCGGCTCTCCACCAGCCCGCGCTCGACGAGAAGCTGGTCCGCCCTAGTTTTCGCCATCGCCAGAGCGCGCTTCCTCCAGCCCTTCACCGAGCTGTTCTCGCGCTTCCGCCTCGATATCCGCGTCGGCTTGCGGCCTTACCAGCCTGCTCTCGGCATCGCGTTCGAGACAAAGGGTAAAATAAACCGGAAAATGGTCGGATCCGACGTCATCGAGCCGATCCATGTTGGCAAGCGCCCAATGCTCGCTCGCGAAAAGATGATCGAGCGGCCAGCGCATGAACGGGTAATCGGCATGAAAAGTCGGCATGAGGCGCCGCCCTTCGCGCGGATCGCTCATGCCGCTGACTTCGAGGAACAGCTGGCTCGTGTCCGACCAGGCGACGTCATTGAGATCGCCGAACACGATCGCCGCCCCGCCGTCGTCGCGCACCTCGCGCCCGACAAGCACCAGTTCGGCGTCCCGTTCACCGCTATCTTCGCCCGGATGCGGCGGTTCGGGATGCACGCCGTGAAAAACGAAAGTGTCGCCATTCGCCAAACGCATCTGTGCCCGTATGGAAGGGATGTCCGGCTGCAATCTTGCCAGCACCAGGCCTTCGAATGGCAGCTTGGAATAGAGATGCATCCCGTATTTGTTGGGCAGCGCGCGGCCGAGGCGGTGCGGATAGCGATCGTTCAGCGGTGCCAATGCGGATTCCCATGCGGCGTCCATCTCGGTCAGCAGCACGATATCGGCGTCCACCGCTTCGATCAGCGCAAGCGAACGCGCATAATCCCGGTTGTCCATCAGTACATTGATGCCGAGCAAGGTCACATTTTGGCCTTCACATCGTCCTTCGACATCACCCACGCTCTTGGGCATCGGCGCGAAATAAGGTACGACATGGCTGAGCTGGAAAATACTCGCAGCCACCAAAATGCTGCCGATCAGCAGGAAGCGCCGACCGCGATAGCGGGCAACAAGGAGCGACAGCAGCAAGAGCAGTACTAGGCCGGCAAGTCCAAGCTGCATGCGCGGAAAATCAAGGATGCGCACCCACCAGTGATCGACCTGCCAGAATGGTAGCACGGCTGCGATCGCCAGCACGATTGCCAGGCCGGCAATGATCCGCTGAAGCCAGCGGCGCCATCCTGTCAGTTGCGGTTTGTCGCTGCCCACGCGCTCACTTTCCGATCATATTCGAGAGATACGGTCCAAAAACGACCAGTCCCGTCATTAGTGCCGTTATGCTGATGATCAGGACGGCAGCGGAGGCGACGTCCTTCGACAAGCCTATGAGCGGGTGATGCTCCAGCGTTACTGCATCGGCAAGTCGCTCGAGCGACGTGTTCACGGCTTCGGCAAACCAGACAAGCCCGATCATCGCAATGACGAATGCCCATTCCCACCGTTCGAGCCCGAGCCACCAGCCCGCGCCGATGGCCGCGATGCTGCCGACAGCATGAAATCGCGTCGTTGGCTCCCCCTTCCAGAGCGCCGCGAAACCCCTCAACGCAAAGGTGAGGGCTTTGAGACGTCCAGCGATGGTGAAGCGTTCGCTCAGGCCCGCGCGCCTTCCACGCCAAGGTCGTTGTGGCGCATCGCGCCCAGCACGGTCTCGACGATGTCGTCTGCCGTCAGGCCGGCTTCCTCATATTGCTTGTCGGGCGTATCGTGGTCCTGGAAGACGTCCGGCAACCGCATGGTGCGCACCTTGGCACCGCTATCGGTCAGTCCCTTGTCCGAAGCCATGGTCAGCACGTGCGCGCCGAATCCGCCCACCGCGGCTTCCTCGATCGTCACCGCAACTTCGTGGCTCGATAGCAATCTGCGGATAAGGTCCTCGTCGAGCGGCTTGGCAAAGCGCATGTCCGCGATGGTGACGCTGAGCCCCTTGGCTTCCAGCTTTTCGGCCGCCTTCCGGCACTCTTCGAGGCGCGCGCCAAGGTTCATGATCGCGACCGTCTTGCCTTCCTTGATGATGCGCCCCTTGCCGATCTCTAATAGTTTAGGCTGCGCCGGGATATCGATCCCCGTCCCCGCGCCGCGCGGATAGCGCACGGCGATCGGGCCATCGTCATATTGCGCCATGGTGTGCACCATATGGGTCAATTCCGCCTCGTCGGCTGCGGCCATCACCACGAAGTTTGGAAGCGTGCACAGATAGGCAAGGTCGAACGAACCCGCGTGCGTGCAGCCATCGGCGCCGACCAGCCCTGCGCGATCCATCGCGAAGCGCACGGGCAAGTTCTGGATCGCCACGTCGTGCACGACCTGATCATAGGCGCGCTGCAGGAAGGTCGAATAGATTGCGACAAATGGCTTGTGCCCTTGCGCCGCAAGCCCCGCCGCGAAGCAGACGCCATGTTGTTCGGCGATGCCGACATCAAAAGCACGGTCGGGGAAGGCTGCACCGAACGCGTCGATCCCGGTGCCGCCGGGCATTGCGGCGGTAATGCCGACGATCTTGTCATCCCTCTCGGCTTCCGCGATCAACGCATTGGCGAAGA
>JABDNH010000008.1 GCA_013001055.1 Sphingomonas sp.
GGTATAGACAGCGAAGAAGATCACGATGATGATCGCGCTCGTGAGGCGCAGCGCCGTCGCCTTGTCAGGGAAGCGGTTGGCCAGAAATTCCGGTATGGTAAGCGCATTGCCGAGTTGCTGCGTTTGCGCCCGCAGGCGCGGCGCAACGACAATCCAGTTTACCAGCGCGCCGATAAACAGCCCGATGCCGATCCATGCTTCCACCAGCCCGGCCGCAAAAAGCGCGCCCGGTAGCCCCAGCAGCAGCCATCCCGACATGTCGGAGGCCCCCGCGGATAGCGCCGCGACAGACGGCGGCAGGTTGCGTCCGGCCAGAAGATAGGCCTCGCTCGTGTCGGTTGAGCGCTTCCACGCAAAGACGCCGATGCCGAGCATCAGCACGAAATACGCCAAAAGGCTGACAATGATCCCTGTTTGCATGGGCCCATGGCTAGGGGCTCTGCTGCATGGCGTAAACCCATGCCATCATTCGTCGAAAATCGAGACGTCGCTCTTGCCATGCGGATCATGGCCCGCAACGCTGTCAATGGGCAAAGAAGGAGACGCGCATTGACATTCACTCGCCGCCAGATCCTGCGCAACGGGTCCGCCGCCACCATCGCCTTCGCTGCGCTGGGATGCGGCCAACCTGCGCATTCACGCACCGCCAATGCCGGTTTCCCGCTTGTGCCCGATCCTGCCGGCCTCCTCGACCTGCCAAGGGGCTTCTCCTATCGCCTCTTCCCGACGGCGGGCGAGCCGATGTCAGACGGTTTCATGAGACCCGGTCATTTTGACGGCATGGCGTGCTTTGCCCACCCTGCCGATGCCTCCAAGCTGGTGCTAGTCCGCAACCACGAAAAATTTCTGAGCATCACCGAAGGCGGACCCTTCGGTGAAGAGCACGCGATGCTCGATCGTCTTGAGCGATCCAAGCTATATGACACGACCGCCTCCGGTGCGCCGTGCATCGGCGGCACCACCAACGTTATCGTCGACGCTGCCACCGGCGCGTTCGAGAGCGATCATCTCTCGCTCGTCGGAACGATCGGTAATTGCGCGGGCGGCGCCTCGCCATGGGGAAGCTGGATCAGTTGCGAAGAACAGCAATTAAAGGCCGGCGAAGGCGTGAACAAGGATCACGGCTTCGTCTTCGAAGTCCCGGCCGCCGCGACCGGAGTGGTCGATCCGGTGCCATTGAAGGCCATGGGCCGCTTCGGCCATGAGGCGGTGTCTTTCGACCCCGATGACGGCATCGTCTATCAGACCGAAGACAACTATCAGGGCCTGTTCTACCGATTCATCCCATCCACGCCTGGCAAGCTTGCCGATGGCGGTCGTTTGCAAGCGCTCGCCTTCGAGGGCTGGGAGAAAGCGGACACGCGCAACTTCGCTTCCGATTGGGCGCTGCCTACTGCGCGCAGCATTGCCCAGGGTCAGCCGTTCAAGGTGCGCTGGGTCGATCTCGAGGATGTCGAGGCGCAGGAAGAGCTTCTGCGCATCCGCGGCCAGGCAGGCGGTGCCGCGATCTTCTGCCGCGGCGAAGGCATGGCATATGGCCGCGACGAAGCGGGCATCGGCCATCATTACTTCAACTGCACCGAAGGCGGCCGCAACCGGCTTGGCCAGGTGTGGCGCTATACCCCGTCCACCAGCGAGCTGACGCTGATCTACGAGAGCACGGACGCCGACCGGCTCGACCTGTGCGACAATCTCGCGATGACGGCATGGGGCGACCTTCTCATCTGCGAGGACGGCTGGGGCGACCAGTATCTCCGCTTGCTGACACCGGCCGGCGAGATTCGCGATTTCGCCCGCAACGCGCACGAAGGAAGATTCGAATTCTGCGGCGCCTGCTTCAGCCCGGACGGCCGAATCATGTTCGTCAACGTCCAGCAGCCCGGCCACACCTACGCGATCACCGGGCCTTGGGAGAGCTTGGGCGTCTGAGGACTACTCGAACTCCAAGATAACCTGGTCGACTGCGAGGCTTTCGCCTTCGCCCGCCGGGATTTGCTTCACCGTCGCGGCCTTTTCGGCGCGCAGGATATTTTCCATCTTCATGGCCTCGACCACAGCGAGCGGCTGGCCAGCCTCTACCTTGTCGCCCGCTTCGACCTTGAGCTTGGTCAGCAGCCCCGGCATCGGTGCCATCAGGAAGCGCGACAGGTCGGGCTCTTCCTTTTCGGGCATGTGCTGCATCAGCTTAGCGACATGCCGCGGCACCATGCGCGCTTCGTGGATGCGCCCGCGCGTCACCATCTTGAAGCCGCGCCCGTTGCGCTTGACCTGCACGATACGGCGGCGATCATCGACCTCGGCCACCAGCAGGTTGTCGCCCGGCGCATAGTTCGCGACCACGTCAAACGGCTCGTCGCTGTCGCCGACCGCGATCAGCGTGCAATCGTCTTCGGGCACCACGGTCACTTCGTGCTGTTCGCCGTTGAGGATCACGACCTGGTGCGGGCTCGGGAAAACCGGTTCGCCCAGCTGGCCGTCAATCAAGGCTGCGCGCGTTTCCTCGGTCATCGCCACCAGTGCCGCCAGCGCCACCAGGTCGCGTTTGAAGGCGTCGTCAACCGGCGCACCTTCAAAGCCCTCGGGATATTCCTCCTCGATGAACTTGGTCGTCAGCTCGCCAGAGCGAAAACGCGGGTGCTGCATCAGCGCCGACAGGAAATCGACATTGTCGTTGAGCCCTTCGACCTCGAAGGCGTCGAGCGCTTCGACCATCAGGTCGGTCGCGGTCAGGCGATCGTCGGCATGGGTGATGAGCTTGGCGATCATCGGATCGTAGAACATCGACACCTCGCCGCCCTCGGTAACGCCATCGTCGACACGCACCACCGCGCCATCTTCGCGCTGCTCCATCGGCGGGCGATAGGTCGTCAGCCGCCCGGTCGAAGGCAAGAAACCGCGATAGGGATCCTCGGCATAGACGCGCGCCTCGATCGCCCAGCCATTATACTGGATGTCTTCCTGCTTGAACGGCAGCTTCTCGCCCGCCGCGACGCGGATCATCTGCTCGACCAGGTCGATGCCGGTAATCTCCTCGGTCACCGGATGTTCAACCTGCAGGCGGGTATTCATTTCGAGGAAATAGAACCCCTCGCCCGTCGTGTCGGCGCCCGACACGATCAGCTCGACCGTCCCTGCCGAATGATAGTCGACCGCCCGCGCCAGCGCGACCGCCTGTTCGCCCATCTTCTTGCGCATTTCGGGCGTCACGAAGGGCGACGGCGCTTCCTCGATCACCTTCTGGTGGCGCCGCTGGATCGAGCATTCGCGCTCGCCCAGATAGACGATATTGCCATGCTTATCGCCGAGCACCTGGATTTCGATATGGCGCGGCTCTTCGATGAATTTCTCGATAAATACGCGATCATCGCCGAAAGAGCTAAGCCCCTCGCGCTTGGTCGCTTCAAAGCCCTCGCGCACATCCTTTTCGGAATAGGCCAGCCGCATGCCCTTGCCGCCGCCGCCAGCGGAGGCCTTCATCATCACCGGATAACCAATCTCGCCCGCGATCTTCACCGCTTCGTCGGTATCGGCGATTTCGCCCAGATAACCCGGCACGACATTGACGCCCGCTTCCTTGGCAAGCTTCTTGGATTCAATCTTGTCGCCCATCGCCGCGATGGCGGGCGCGGGCGGCCCGATAAAGGCGATGCCGGCCTTGTCGAGCGCCTCAACGAACGACGCCCGCTCGGACAAGAAGCCATAGCCCGGATGAACCGCCTCGGCGCCCGTTTCCTTAGCTGCCGCAATGATCTTGTCGGCCACCAAATAGCTTTCGGCAGCAGCAGCAGGCCCGATATTTATCGCCTCGTCTGCCATCAAAACATGCGGCGCCTTGGCATCGGCGTCGGAATAGACCGCCACCGTCGCGATCCCCATCCGCCTCGCGCTCTTGATAACGCGGCACGCAATCTCCCCGCGATTGGCGATCAGGATTTTCTTGAACATGCTTACCCCTGTCTGACGGCGATTAGCGTTACTCGGCTGCCTCGTCGGCGTCCACCGGCGGCTTGTTGTGCCCCAGCAAGCGCAGCACTTCGTCCGCGGCATCGGCCAAATTCGTTCCCGGCCCGAAGATCGCCTGCACACCTTTTTCCCGTAGGAACTGGTAGTCCTGCGGCGGGATCACGCCGCCGGCGATCACCTTGATGTCGCTGCGGCCCATATCCTTCAGATGCCCGACCAGTTCGGGGATCAGCGTCTTGTGGCCCGCGGCGAGGCTGGAGGCGCCGACCACGTCGACGCCTTCGTCCACCGCCATCTGCGCTGCCTCACGCGGTGTCTGGAACAGCGGACCCGCGACAATGTCAAAGCCCAAATCGCCAAACGCCGAGCTCACCAGGTTGGCCCCGCGATCATGCCCGTCCTGCCCCATCTTGGCGACGAACATCTTGGGCGCGCGGCCCATGCGCTGCGTGACCGACTGGGTGCCGTCCTTGGCCGCTTCCCACGCCGCATCGGCGCGCTGGCCATAGATGCCGCTGACCGGCGTCGGCCGCGTGTCGTAGCGCCCGAAGGCGCGCTCGAGCGCATAGCTGATCTCGCCAAGCGTCGCCCTCGCCCGCGCCGCGCGCACCGACAGGCGAAGCAGATTGCCGTCGCCCCGCGCGCCTTCTTCGAGCGCCTCCAGCGCCGCCTTCACCTCGGCCTCGTCGCGCTTGGACTTCACCTCCTCGATCCGCGCGATCTGCGAGGCGCGCACCTTGGCATTGTCGACCTCGAGAATATCGAGATCGTCTTCCTTCTCGCGGCGATACTTGTTGACGCCCACGATCACCGTCTCGCCCGTATCGACCTTGGCCGCGCGCTCCGCAGCAGCCTCTTCGATGTGGCGCTTGGGCAGGCCATCGGCGACCGCCTTGGTCATGCCGCCCGCCGCTTCGACCTCGTCGATCAGCTCCTTGGCCTTTTCGACCAGCTGGGCCGTCAGCGCCTCGACATAGTATGACCCGCCGAGCGGATCGGCGACCGCGGTGATCCCGCTCTCCTCCGCCAGAATCAGCTGCGTATTGCGCGCGATCCGCGCGCTGCGATCGGTCGGCAGCGCGACCGCTTCGTCAAAGCTGTTGGTATGAAGGCTTTGCGTGCCGCCAAGCGTTGCCGCCATCGCCTCGATCGTGGTGCGAATGACGTTGTTATACGGGTCCTGTTCGGTCAGGCTGACACCCGATGTCTGGCAGTGGGTGCGCAGCAGTTTGGACTTTTCCGACTTGGCGCCAAGATCGGTCATCAGCTCGGCCCACAAGGTCCGCGCCGCGCGCAGCTTGGCCACTTCCATGAAGAAGTTCATCCCGATGCCGAAGAAGAAGCTCAAACGCGGCGCAAAACTGTCGAGCGCCATCCCCGCATCCATCGCGGTGCGCGCATATTCGACGCCATCGGCGAGCGTGTAGGCCAGCTCCTGCACTGCCGTCGCGCCCGCCTCGTGCATGTGATAGCCGCTGATCGAGATCGAGTTGAAGCGCGGCATCTCCTCGCTCGTATAGGCGATGATATCGCTGACGATCCGCATCGAGGGCGCAGGCGGATAGATATAGGTGTTGCGCACCATGAATTCCTTGAGGATGTCGTTCTGGATCGTGCCGCTCAATTGGGCATGATCGACCCCCTGCTCCTCGCCCGCGACGATATAGAAGGCCATCACCGGCAGCACCGCGCCGTTCATCGTCATCGACACCGACATCTCGTCGAGCGGAATGCCGTCGAAGAGCAATTTCATGTCCTCGACCGTATCGATCGCAACGCCTGCCTTGCCGACATCGCCCGCGACCCGCTCATGATCGCTATCATACCCGCGATGCGTCGCCAGATCGAAGGCCACCGACAGTCCTTTTTGCCCCGCCGCGAGGTTGCGACGGTAAAATGCGTTCGATTCCTCCGCGGTCGAAAAGCCCGCATATTGGCGGATCGTCCACGGCCGTCCCGCATACATCGTCGCATAGGGTCCGCGCGTATAAGGCGGCAGCCCCGGATAGCCCGGATCGAGCCCCTCGACATCCTCGGGCCCATACACATTATTGAGTGTAATATGCTCGGGCGTGGTGACCTTGAGATCGAGCCCACGCGCTTCTTTTTCGGCTTTTTCTTCCCAGTCGGAACGGGTCGGTTTGTCAGTCATGGCGCCTCCCTAGCGATAACGCATCAGGCGGGCAATCAGCCCCGAAGCTGTAAGCCAACCAGCATGTCGAGACCGGCGATGATCAGCAGCACCGTGACCGCGACATTGGCCGCCTGAAGGAACCTGAATTTCGCCTCGCCCAGCTCCTTGCGCGTCGTGCGTTTGCGCCACAGCGGGATTTCGCCCGTCGCATCCGCGCGCCGAACCCGCTGCGCCATCAGCGCGGCGAGCACCAGCGCAACGATACCGACGAAGATTTCTTCAGGGCGCCCCGTGCCAAACATCAGTGCGCCTGCTTGGGGCTTTCCATTATTTCGGTCAGCACCCCTTCCATGTCCTTGGGATGAAGGAAGAAGATGGGCGTGCCGTGCGCACCGATCCGCGTGGGCCCGAGGATGCGCTTGCCCTTGCCCTCGAAATAGGCGCGCGCCTCTTCGATATCGGTCACTTCGAAGCAAAGATGATGCTGCCCGCCAAGCGGATTTTTCTCGAGAAATTTCACGATCGGCGAGTCCGCCCCCAGCGGCTCGATCAGCTCGATCTGGCTATTCGGCGTATCGACAAAACACACCTTCACCCCCTGCGCGGGCAGGTCGAACGGCGCGGTCACCACCTCCGCCCCCATCGTATCGCGATAATGCGCGATGGAGTTTTCAATCGACGGCGTCGCCACGCCGACATGATTGAGACGGCCTAGTTTCATTTCACGAGTCCTCTGCAAGTTTGGATAAAGCCAACCCCAAGCGCAGTAACTAATACACCTTCGACAGCCGTCTCGTACCTTTTGGAAGAGTTATCGATTTCAAATCGCTCAATTAGGCCCAAGCGATATAGGTTGTCATGAGTTGCAAATAGATCGGATATTCCGCCGGTCAAAGGCCGCTCCACATCGCCATCTTTATAGTGAATTCTAGCGCTCGTGATCCTGCCGGGCCAATCCAAACTGCAATTCATCAGGCGATCAAATTCCTCTTGCGCTTCTTCCTTCGAGGAAGAGACGTTTTTCATTTCGTTTGTGATTTTAAGGCGGAGCTCCACTCGAAGATTTACGGGCATTGCAAGCGCAGGGAAAAATAGTGTGTCCGCTGGGACCAGTTCCTCAAGCGATTGCGCATCAAGAGGAGTCAATTGCGACAGAATTTCAGCGTATGCTGTGTGTCGAGAAGAGAACGATTCGGCAGCTGATTTTAGCAAGTTAGCCCACATCTCTGTGAGGTTCTCATCTTCTTCCGAAGAAGAAGCTCTTTGAACGAAAATCATTGCGAACCCCGGAGGCAGCGGTTTGACAGCGATAGGGTCGATTTTCGTCTCAGCCCTGTCGAAAATCTTTCGGATGCGATCCCCCGCATACGCCTTTAGTTGGTCGCCAATTGCTTCGGCACTTGGACCGAGAAGTTTGTCTGCAAGCCACGCACCGCCGCCAATCGCCAGCCCCAGAGAGATTGGATCAGTCATGCCAATCTCTACAACGGAATATTGTCATGCTTCTTCCAAGGATTCTCAAGCTGCTTGTCCCGCAGCTTCCGTAGCCCCAGCGCCACCCGCTTCCTTGTCGAGTGCGGCATGATCACTTCGTCGATGAAGCCCATGCTCGCCGCCACGAAGGGGTTGGCAAACCGATCCTCATATTCCTTGGTCTTTTCGGCGATCTTGTCAGGATCGTCGCGGTCCTTGCGGAAGATGATTTCGACCGCGCCCTTGGCCCCCATCACCGCGATTTCCGCGCTCGGCCAGGCATAGTTCAAATCACCGCGCAAATGCTTCGACGCCATCACGTCATACGCACCGCCGTAAGCCTTGCGCGTGATCACCGTGATCTTGGGCACCGTCGCCTCGGCATAGGCGAACAGTAGCTTCGCGCCATGTTTGATGATGCCATTATGCTCTTGCCCCACTCCGGGTAAAAAGCCCGGCACGTCGACAAACGTCAGGATCGGAATTTCGAACGCATCGCAGAAGCGCACGAACCGCGCCGCCTTCTTCGATGAATTGATATCCAGCACGCCCGCCAGCACCATCGGCTGATTGGCGACCACGCCCACGGTGCGCCCCTCGATCCGGCAGAAGCCGATGATGATGTTGGCGGCATGGCGCGGCTGCAGCTCGAAAAAGCGCCCCTCGTCGGCGACCTTCGCGATCACCTCATGCATGTCATAAGGCTGGTTGGCGCTCGGCGGAATCACCGTGTCGAGGCTGTCTTCCATCCGATCCCACGGATCCTCGGTCGGCACCACCGGCACATCGTCGCGATTGGACTGCGGCAGGTAGGAAAAGAATTCGCGGGTCGCGAGCAGCGCATCGATATCATTTTCGAACGCCCGGTCTGCCACGCCCGATTTGGTCGTGTGCGTAATCGCCCCGCCCAGCTCTTCTTGGCTGACTTCCTCGTTGGTGACGGTCTTCACCACTTCAGGGCCCGTCACGAACATGTAGCTGGTATCTTCGACCATGAAGATGAAGTCGGTCATCGCGGGGCTGTAGACCGCGCCCCCCGCGCACGGCCCCATGATGAGGCTCAGCTGCGGCACGACGCCCGAGGCAAGCACGTTGCGCTGGAACACCTCGGCATAGCCCGCCAGGCTGGCGACGCCTTCCTGAATGCGCGCACCGCCCGAATCGTTGATTCCGATGACGGGCACGCCCGCCTTCATCGCCATGTCCATCACCTTGCAGATCTTCTCCGCATGCCGCTCGGACAGCGACCCGCCAAACACGGTGAAATCCTGGCTGAAAACATAGGTAAAGCGCCCGTTGATCGTGCCCGATCCGGTGACGACCCCGTCGCCCGGCACTTTCTGCTCGGCCATGCCGAAATCGGTCGCATTATGCTCGACGAACATGTCGAGCTCTTCGAAGCTGTCATCGTCGAGCAGCACGCTCACCCGCTCGCGCGCGGTCAACCGGCCTTTCTTGTGCTGCGCATCAATCCGCTTTTGCCCGCCACCCATGCGCGCGCGTTCACGCCGCTCTTCAAGCTCTTCGATCGTCGTACCCAAAACACCTCTCCTGTTGGCGAGAGGCGGTGGCACAGCCACTAGGGAAAGGTCAATCTAGGACCATGCTCGGCCAGTTATTGGAAACCAGTTTTCGTCCGGGATAACACTTTCGGCAACAAGCGAAGTAGTTGGCCCAATATCAAAAGCCGTTTCACCACGCTTCGATTCTTGCGCCACTCAATCCCAAGAAGCAGTCGGTTCGCAAACAAGTAGCCATTTTCTGCAGCAGCATGCAGTAACTCTCGCGCCCTTACTAAGTCCGATTCTCCACCTTGGCCGTGGACCAATAGGCGTGCCAGTTCAGTACGACAGCCATCGTGATTAGCGGCAACTCCTGTGTGGAATGCTTCGCGAGCGCACGAAAATTCATCTCGATCGGCCAACAAGCAGCCCAGTGCATAATACGAATCCGCGTGACCGGCCTCTGCGGCTGCCATGTAGTGAAACGCGGCTCGATCGAGATCAAAAAGTTCCCCTGAACCATGCTCGGCAACCCAACCGCGCGCATGGTGAACCCAAGGCAATACATCCGCATCCAACGATGAAAGCAAGGAGCGAGCTTCCGCTAGGCAGCCTTTATGAATCAGCTCAGCGGCACGATCCATCGCCTTAAAGTCATGCTCACTAAAGCCCAAGCCTAAAGTTCCAACTTCCGCTGATAGATATCCAGTTCGTCGCCCTTGATGCGCACGACGTGGATCACGTTGGTCGAGCCCGATTGGCCAAATGGCACGCCCGCCATGATGACGATGCGATCGCCCGCCCCGACGATATGATGCCGCAGCGCCATGCGACGAGCCTTGCCGACCATTTCCTCGAAATTCTCGACATCGCGGGTGTGGACCGCGTGCGCGCCCCACAGCAGCCCGAGACGCCGCGCCACCTTGCGGCTTGCGGTCATCACCAGCGTCGGCACGTGCGGACGCTCGCGCACAATGCGCCGCGCGGTCGAGCCACTGCTGGTGTAGCAAGCCATCGCCTTGGCCCCGATGGTGCGCGCGATGCCCCTGGCGCTTTCGGCCAGCGCGTCGGCGGTGGTCGCTTCGGGCTTGGTCTCGGTGAAATGGACACGGTCGTGATGGCGTTCGTCGGCTTCGACCGCGCGCCCGATCCGGTCCATCATCTTGACCGCCTCGACCGGATATTGCCCCGCCGCGCTTTCCGCCGACAGCATCACCGCATCGGCGCCATCATAGATGGCATCGGCAACGTCGTTCACCTCCGCGCGCGTGGGGGTCGGCGAGCTGATCATGCTTTCGAGCATTTGCGTGGCCACCACCACGGGCTTGCCGACGTGGCGCGCGGTCGCGACGATCTTGTTCTGCACCGGGGGCACTTTTTCGGGTGGCAGTTCGACGCCGAGATCGCCGCGCGCGACCATCACGCCATCGGCGACTTCGAGAATCTCGTCCAACTTTTCGACCGCCTGCGGCTTTTCGATCTTGGCGATGATCGCGGCGCGGCCCTGGATGATATCGGCAGCTTCCTGCACGTCTTCGGGGCGCTGCACGAAGGATAACGCCACCCAGTCGACTTCGAGCTCGAGCATGTAATCGAGATCGCTGCGATCCTTTTCGGTCAGCGCGGGAATCGGGATCAGCACGTCGGGCACGTTGACGCCCTTGCGATCGGAAATCGTGCCCGACACCTTTACCTCGGTGACGATGCGATCAGACTGCACCTCGGTCACCTTCAAGCGCATCTTGCCGTCGTCGATCAGCAGCAGCGATCCTGCCTCGATCGCTTCGAACAGTTCGGGGTGGGGCAGCTGGACGCGGCTGGCATCGCCCGGCGTCTCGTCACGATCAAGCGTGAACATGTCGCCCTTCTTCACCTCGACCTTGCCGTCCGCGAAGGTGCCGACGCGCAGCTTTGGGCCCTGCAAGTCGGCAACGATGGTCGTCGGGCGACCAAGCTTGTCCTCAAGCTCGCGGATGTGATGCACGAGCTGAGCCTTATCGGCCTGCTCGCCATGGCTCATGTTGATACGAAAGGCGTCCGCCCCCGTGCGCATCAATTTCTCGATCATTTCCGGCGTGTCGGAGGCCGGGCCAAGGGTCGCGAGGATACGCACTTTGCGCCCGCGCGGTTTCAACGTCGTTGCCATGTCGCATTCATCCTTTGGCCCGTGCATAGCGTTTCGCGGTACCTTATCAACCAAGCATGACAAGACGGTTGAGCCGTTCGCCTCGCTCGCCTATCGCCCCGATCGAATTCGATTCCAATATTTCACCAGATTCGGGAGACCAAGACCATGGCAGATGGAGCCATCGCCGCTGACCAGTTGAAACTTTTCATCGAACGCATCGAGCGCCTCGAGGAAGAAAAGAAGGCCATCGCCGACGACATCAGCGACGTCTATAAGGAAGCCAAGGCCAATGGCTATGATGCCAAGATCATGCGGACTATCGTGCGCCTGCGTAAGATGGAAAGCCACGAACTGCAGGAACAGGATGCGCTGATCGAAACGTACCGCGCCGCGGTCGGCCTCAGCTAGGACAAGGAGAACTCGCCGATGATCGTATCCACTACCCACCGTATCGAGGGTCGCCCCGTCACCGCCTATCTGGGCGTGGTATCGGGCGAGGTCATCATCGGCGCCAATATCTTCAAGGACCTGTTTGCGGGCATTCGCGATATCGTCGGCGGTCGTTCGGGCGCGTATGAAAAAGCGCTCGATGATGCGCGCAAGGAAGCCCTGCTCGAACTGCAGGCTGACGCGCACGATCTTGGTGCCGATGCGATCATCGGCGTCGATATCGATTATGAAGTGATCGGCCAGCAGGGGTCGATGCTGATGGTCGCGGTCTCCGGCACCGCGGTCAAACTGGGCTAGACAGGGCGCGGGCGCGCTCGCTAAACCCCCGCAAAATATGCTTTTCCAAGGGTAATTCATGGCAGGCCATAGTAAATTCGCCAACATCAAGCATCGCAAGGGCGCGCAGGACAAGAAGCGCTCGGCGCTGTTTTCCAAGCTTTCGCGCGAGATTACCGTCGCGGCCAAGATGGGCTTGCCCGATCCGGACATGAACCCGCGGCTGCGCCTGGCGGTCAACACCGCGCTCAAACAGTCGATGCCCAAGGACAATATCAAGAAGGCGATCGACAAGGCGACCGCATCCGAAGGCGAAGATTACGAAGAAATCCGCTACGAGGGCTATGGCCCCAACGGCGTCGCGCTGATCATCGAAACCCTGTCCGACAATCGCAACCGCACCGCCACCAGCGTGCGCACGATCCTGTCCAAGAACGGCGGCAACCTCGGCAGCTCGGGCGCGGTCGCGCACAGCTTCGATCGCCTCGGCCTGATCGAATACAAGGCCGAGGGTCTGAGCGAGGAAAAAGTTCTCGAAGCCGCGATGGAAGCCGGCGCGGACGACATCCAGTCGGACGAGGAAACGCACACCATCTGGACCGAAGCCGACCAGCTTCACGAAGTCTCCTCGGCGCTCGAAAAGTCCTTGGGCGAACCCGAAACCGCCAAGCTGGCCTGGCGTCCGCAGATCGAGCAGGAGGTCGAGGGCAAGGACGCCGATACGCTCGTCAAGCTGATCGATGCGCTCGAAGATGATGACGACGTTCAGACAGTCTGGGGCAACTACACCTTCTCCGACGCCGAACTCGAACGTCTCGGCCAGGCCGACTAGTTGATTGTCCTCGGCATCGACCCCGGGCTTGGGACTACGGGCTGGGGGCTGATCGAGGCCACGGGCAATCGCCTGATTCACCTCGGCAATGGGCAGATCAAGTCGCCAGCCAAGGCGCCGCTGCCGGCACGCCTGGCCATACTCGCGCATCACCTCGAAGAAGTGATCGAAGAGGCAGAGCCCGATTGCGCGGCAATCGAGGAAGTGTTCGTCAACAAGAATGCACAATCGACGCTCAAGCTGGCGCAGGCGCGCGGCGCGTTGTTGCTGTGCTGCGCGCGCGCCGGGCTCGAGCTCGACGAATATGCACCCCGTCTCGTCAAGAAGGCCGTGGTGGGAACGGGGAGCGCGGAAAAAGCGCAGATCCACGACATGGTTGGCCGCTTGATGCCGGGTTGCAAAATCGCCGGGCCCGATGCCGCCGATGCGCTCGCGGTTGCCATCACTCACGCGCACCATGCCCGCGCCCCGCGCTAAACCCACTGTAATTGCCCATCGCGGTGCCAGCGCCGAACGCCCCGAACACACGCTCGAAGCCTATGCCCGCGCCATTGCGCTCGGTGCCGACTATATTGAGCCCGATCTCGTGGCGACCAGAGACGGCCACCTGGTTGCCCGTCACGAAGCCGAGCTTTCGGGCACCACCGACATTGCCGATCGCGAGGAGTTTGCCGACCGCAAGACCACCAAGACGGTCAAAGGTCGCGAGGTCACCGGCTGGTTCGCGCACGATCTCACGCTTGCCGAAGTCAAGACACTGCGCGCCCGCGAACGTCTCCCGCTCATTCGGCCGGGCAACACAGTCCACGACGGGCAATTCCAGATCCCGACCTTTGCGGAGATCGTGAAGCTTGCAAGATGTGCTGACCGCCGCGTCGGCGTCTATCCGGAACTGAAGACCCCTAGCTTCCTGAATGACGATGCCGGGCTCGATGTCGTCGAGTTGATGACCGCTCAATTACAGACCCTTGGACTCACCGGCATGGACGCCCCCGTCTTCGTCCAATGCTTTGAAACCGATCCGCTCAAACGCCTGGCAACGCTGGTCGACACGCCGCTCATAATGCTGCTGGGCGAGCGCAGCGATGCCCCCGACGACCTTGCCGAAATCGCAGCCTTCGCCGCTGGCATTGGCGTGAATATCCGCCTGCTCGTTGACGATAATCTCCAGCCTACCAGCCTGGTCGCCGACGCCCACGACGTCGGCCTGCTCGTCCACGCCTGGACCCTGCGCGCAGAAAATGCTTTCCTCTTCGAGCAGCTACGCAAGGGCGATGACCCCGCCGCGCTCGGCGACTACGCCCTCCTCTGGAACGCTCTTATTGCCACCGGCGCAGACGGCTTCTTCATCGACAATCTCGCCCAGTGGATCGCGCTTGCCGCCGGCCGCGATTGACGATTCCCTTTTGATCCAGCCCCCGCTAGCCTGCGATCCATGATCGCGCGCCTCACCGGAAAGCTTGCCGAGCTCACCGCCGACACCTGCGTCCTCGACGTGGCGGGCGTCGGCTATCTCGTCCATTGCTCGGGCCGCACATTGGAAGCGCTGGGCGGCGTCGGCGCGCACGTCCTCCTCCTCACCGAAATGCAGGTGCGCGAAGATGCAATGACGCTTTACGGTTTCAAGGACGATGCCGAACGCGCCACCTTCCGCGCGCTGACCAGCGTGCAGGGTGTCGGCGGCCGCGTCGCGCTTGCCATCCTCACCGTGCTCACCGCCGATGAACTCGCACAAGCGGTCACCAACGGCGACAAGGCGATGGTCGCGCGCGCCAACGGTGTCGGCCCCAAATTAGCCATGCGAATCGTCAACGAACTGGCGGGCAAGCTAGGCGATCCTGCGCTGGGCGGCGCGCCCACGCCGCAAAAGGGCAGCCACGCCGCCGATGCCCTCTCCGCCCTCACCGGCCTCGGCTTCAAACCGGCCGAAGCCAGCAAGGCAGTGCAAGCCGCGCAAGAAGAACTCGGCGCCGATGCCGGCCTCGACGCCCTCGTCCGCACTGCGCTCAAAAAGGCCGGCAAGTGAGCAGGAAGCGCCAGCGCCGCAAGAAGGCAGCCCCGCCACCACTGTCCCCCCAGCCCGGTTGGCTTGTCGGATTGCGCAAGCTCCTGATCGTCGAGGCCGCGGTCATGGCGATCATCCTCCTCTACCTGCGCATCACCGACCGGTTCGAACAGGGGGCCGATGCTTGGGTCGCCACGATCGTCATGATCCTCGTCTCCACGCTCGCGTTGCTCGTCTCCTACGCCGCCAGCAACAAACGCAGGCCGCGTCGCGTCCAGATCGGCTGGGTCGCCGCCGGCCTCGTTGGCGGCACTGCCCTTATCGCGTATCTCGTCACGCTGGTGCTCGGCATGGGCGGCGAGACGGCGACGCTCGGCATCATCGTCCTGCCCTTTTACCATTGGGGACTGATCGCACTGATGTTTTTGGGACTCGCGATCCTCGACTGGACAAAGAAATGAAGTCGCTGACACGGCACGATTTTCTTGGCACAGTCTGAGCCATGGCTACCGATCCCGACCGCCTGACCACGCCTGAACGCCGCGCCGAGGACGTCGACGCGGCGCTGCGCCCCAAGGCGCTCGATGAATTTATCGGGCAAAAGAGCGCGCGCGAGAATCTGCGCGTCTTCGTCAATGCCGCCAAGAGCCGCGAGGAAGCGCTCGACCATGTACTTCTGTTCGGCCCGCCGGGGTTGGGCAAAACCACGTTGGCCGGCATTCTCGCACGCGAAATGGGCGTCGGTTTCCGCGCCACATCGGGCCCGGTTATTGCCAAATCGGGCGATCTTGCCGCCTTGCTCACCAACCTCGAAGAAGGCGATGTCCTTTTCATCGACGAAATTCACCGCCTCAATCCGGCTGTCGAGGAAGTGCTCTACCCCGCGATGGAAGACCGCGCGCTCGACATCATGATCGGTGAAGGTCCCTCGGCGCGCTCGGTCCGCATCGACCTGCCGCCCTTCACGTTGGTCGGCGCGACGACACGGCAGGGTTTGCTTACCACCCCGCTGCGCGACCGCTTCGGCATTCCCGTGCGATTGAATTTCTACACGGTCGAGGAACTCGAACAGGTCGTGACCCGCGCCGCCGGGCTGCTCGACGCTCCAGTTGCCAACGATGGGGCGACCGAGATTGCCCGGCGCAGCCGGGGCACGCCGCGCATCGCCGGACGTCTGCTCCGCCGCGTCCGCGATTTCGCCCATGCTGCCGGTGCCGACACGATCGATGCCAAGACCGCCGACAGTGCCTTGAAGCGCCTTGAAATCGACGCGCTCGGCCTCGATGCGATGGACCGGCGCTACCTCACCATGATTGCCGATCTCTACGGCGGTGGTCCCGTCGGCATCGAAACGCTCGCTGCCGGCCTATCCGAACCGCGCGATACGATCGAGGACGTCATCGAGCCTTATCTCATTCAGCTTGGCCTCATCGCGCGTACGGCAAGAGGGCGCTGCCTCAACGGGCGCGGCTGGAAGCATCTCGGCCTTACCCCGCCCAAGAGCGCGCAGGACGGATTGTTCGACGGAGGAAAATGATGTCGTTGTTGGCGTTCACCGCGTTGGCTGCCGCGCAAGCCGCCAGTCCCGATTATGCCGATGGCCGCAACTGGATCTGCCTGCCGGACCGCGACGATCTGTGTGCCCGAAGCCTGGCCCATAACGAGCTGACCGAGACCGGCTACGGTCCGCGCGAAATCACGCGCCCCGCCACCGCGCCCGCGATCGACTGTTTCTACGTCTACCCGACGATCAGCCGCGACAGCGGCCTGAATTCGGATATGCGCCCGGGTGAAGCCGAAGAATTGTTCGTCACCCAAACCCAGTTCGGCCGCTTTTCCAGCGTCTGCCGTCCCTTCGTCCCGGTGTATCGCCAAATGACGATGGCGGCGATCGCGGTGGCGGCGACCGGCGGCGATGTCACCACGGCAAGTCGAACCGCTTATGGCGACGTGCGCGCCGCCTTTCGCGATTATATCGCCAATCGCAACAAAGGCCGCCCTTACGTCCTGATCGGCCACAGCCAGGGCTCGATCATGCTTCAGCAATTGATCGCCGAGGAAATCGAGGGCTCTCCGGCACACGACCTGATGCTGAAGGCCATCCTGCCGGGCTGGAACATCGTTGTGCCACAGGGTGAAACCGTCGGCGGCAGCTTTGACGAAACCCCGGCATGCACTCGTCCGGGCCAGACCGGCTGCGTGATCAGCTGGTCGACCTATGGCGAAGGCAAGCCCCCGCCCGACAATGCCGTTTTCGGGATGGGTCCGCCGGGAATGACCGCGATCTGCACCAATCCGGGCCGGGTGGGCGCCGATGGCTGGGTGCCGCTGGATGGCTTTTTCTTCACCCGCTCGACCTACAACGTGCCGGGCGGACCGATTAGCTGGTCGAAGACCGGCATTAGCCCCGAAGCATTCGTGACTGGCACGCTGGCCGAAGGGCGCTGCGTCAACGACGGCCGCCGCGGCTATCTCGAAATCCGCACCCGCCGTGGCCCCGGCGACGTGCGCACCGACCGCCTTGGCGGTGAAGTCGGACAGATGGGCTTCTTCCTCGCCGGGTGGGGCAAGCACTTGCTCGACATGTCGATCGCGCAGAACGACCTGCTTGAGCTGCTGGCGCGTGAAGACGAACGCACCCGAATGAGCGCCGACTAGCTCTCCAGCCAGAATATCTGTTCGACCGGGACACCGAATACCGCAGCGATCTTCAGCGCCAGGATCGTGGACGGCACGAACACCCCGTTTTCGACCGTATTGATCGTCTTGCGCGACACCGAGCAGGCATCGGCAAGCTCCGCCTGCGTCATCGACGCCCGCGCCCTCCGCTCCTTGATATTGTTCGAAAGGGTCTCGCTCATTCCTCTGCGTCGTCGTCCTTCTCGAGGATGACGAAGCGCAGCGACGTCGTGATTATTGCGACCATCAGAAGCACCGCCACCACTTCTCGCGCATCCAGATTCGGCGTGAAGGGAGTAATGAAGAATAAAGCCAGCCCGACCAGGATTGTCGCCACCCAACCCCACTGCATGGCATCGGCGCGGTTGGCGACAGCGGTCTCATCTTCAAGTACCTTGAACTCCGATCCCGCCCAGAACTTGTAGGCAAATCCGGTCAGCGTCGCGACCACGAGCAACACGTAAACCGCCCACGCCACCTGCATCGTCCACTGGCTCCAGGGGGCCGATGTGCTCACCGACATGTTAAACATCGTGAAGCCAAGGAAGAGCGGCACCAGCGCGAGGTTCAGGCGGCGATGCTTTCGCATATCCTCGCCGCTCATCTGGTAGTTGGGATCGTAATTGTCTTTCCTGTACGCCATTGGGCACTCCCGTCGTGTAACCTTTGCGTTACTTGTAACCTATGGGTTACACCTGTCAAGCGTAACCTCTGGGTTACATCGGGAGCGGCAGTAAACAGCCATTCGTCGCAGTGAGGAATCGCTTCGACGAGACCGTGCAGACAAAGCTTTCAAGCCGAATCGCAGCGGGTTAAGGGGAAGCAAATGACAATGACCCCCATCCGCGGTGCCTTTTCGGGCACCGAGCACCATTTCCCGGTGCATGTCTATTTCGAGGATACCGACCTGTCGGGCATCGTCTATCACGCCAACTATCTGCGTTTTTTCGAACGCGCCCGCTCCGACATGCTGGCCCGCGTCGGCATCGACCAGCGCGCTGCAATCGAGGCGGGCGCTGGCACCTATGCGGTGACCCAGATGGACATAAAGTGGAAAAGCCCGGCGAAGCTCGGCGATGACCTGCTGGTCGTCAGCACGGTGACAAATGTCCGGGCCGCAAGCTGTTTCATTCAGCAGGCAGTCATGCGCAGGGGTGAAATTTTGTGTGAAGCAACGGTCACGGCGGCCTTATTGTCGCCCGATGGCCGGCCGGTCCGCCAGCCAGCGGACTGGGTCGATAAATTCAAGGCCGTCATGGCCGAAGGGGAAGAATGACCGGTTTGGAAACCTCGGGCGACCTGATGAGCCCAATGCACCTGTTCCTGCAGGCCGATATCGTCGTCAAGGCAGTGATGGTCGGCTTGCTGCTCGCATCGATCTGGACATGGGCGATCATCTTCACCCATGCCGGGCGGCTCGCGCGCATCCGCAAGAAGAGCCGTGACTGGATCGATACCTTCTGGAAGTCCGACGACATCGAGGTTTTCGCCGAACGGCACGGCAATGCGAAGCTCCCGCCCGCCGCGATATTTCGCGCCGGCCTCGACGAATGGCGTCGCTCGACCCGCGCTGCGGTGACGGACCGGGCCGCCGTTCGCGAACGTATCGCTATCGCCACCGACGGTGCGATCGAAGGCGAGCTCGACAAGCTGTCGGACCGCCTCAATATACTCGCCACGGTCGGGTCTGTGGCGCCCTTTGTCGGTCTGTTCGGAACCGTATGGGGCATCATGCGCAGCTTTAGCGCAATCGCCGGCGCCAACAACACATCGCTCGCCGTCGTCGCTCCCGGCATCGCCGAGGCGCTGTTCGCGACCGCGATCGGCTTGTTCGCGGCCATCCCCGCGGTCATCGCCTATAACCGTCTGACCCACCGGCTTGACCATTACGAATCCACCCTCGGCCGCTTTGCCGACAAGTTCCAGTCGACCCTCAGCCGCGAGCTGGATCGCAGCTGATGGCCATGGGTGTCGCCTCCTCACGACGTGGCGGGCGCCGGCGGCGCGGCGGCAAACGTGCACCAATGAGCGAAATCAACGTTACGCCCTTCGTCGACGTGATGCTGGTGCTCCTGATCATCTTCATGGTGACCGCACCGCTCCTGGTGGCGGGCATCGCGGTCGACCTCCCCGAAAGCCGCGCCGAAACGCTCAGCCAGGACATGGAACCGATCCAACTGTCGATCGACGGCAACGGGCAGATTTCGATCGGCGACCAGCCCATCGCTGCTGCGGAACTGACCGAGCGGCTTGAAGCCATCGCCGCCCAGCCTGCACCGCCCGAAGGCCGCCGCGTCTACCTGCGCGCCGACCGCGGGCTCGAATATGGCAGCGTGATGGCCGTCATGGGCGAACTCAACCGCGCCGGGCTCAATCGCGTTGCGCTGGTTTCCGTAGGGAGCGATGAGCGGTGAAACTCGATCGCGCCGAAAGCGTCGGGATTGGCGCAGCGCTGACGCTCCACGTCGCGCTGGTCGCTGCCTTGTCGCTGCAACTGGCGCGAATGGACAGCGCCCCCGAACCGCCGGCCATCGTCGTGGAATTCGTCGATGAGGTCGGGCTTGTCGCTGCCGCGCCCGAGCTGGCCACCGCGCCCGCTCCTGCAGAGACCGAGCCTGCCGTCGATCCGCTCGATGCGCCGCCTCTTGAACCTGTCGACCCCTCCCCGCCGACCATCACACCCACGCCTTCGCCGCGCGCCGAGCCGACCCCGCCGCGCCCCGCGCAGGAACGCCCGCGCTCGCGCCGAGAACCGGGCAATCTCGACAATATTCTCGATAATGTCGCCGAAGGCGATCGTGTGACCCCCGGCAGCAACGCGCCGGTGATGGACGCTGCGGCGGCGCAAAATATCGCCCAGATGATCGGCCGGCAGATCCAGCCCTGTGCCAACCGCCAGATCGACCCCGGTCCGGGTGCCAACGAGATCAGCGTGACGCTCAACCTGCGGCTGACCCGAACGGGTAGCCTTGCGCGGCCGCCGCAGGTTGTGCGCACCCGCGGCGTCACGCCGTTCAACGAGAAATACGAGCAGCGCGTGAAAGATCTCGCAATTGCCGCCTATACCGGCTGCTCGCCGCTGCGCGGCCTTCCGCCCGAGCTTTACGACGTCCCGCGCGGCTGGTCGAATATCAACATGACCTACCGCCTGCCCTAGAGGAGCCGACCAATGTTCAAGTTTCTCACCGCCCTCCTCCTGCTGCTCGTGCCAGCTGCAGCATTTGCGCAGGAGCCCCCGCCGCTCGAGGTCGATGTCGTCGGCGGCCAGCAAGGCAACCAGCCGGTCGCCGTTCCCGCCATGGCGGGTGACAGCGCGACGGGGCGCAACATCTCCGCCGTCATCGCCTCGGACCTGCGCTTTACCGGGGTCCTGTCGCCCATCGGGCCGACCGGCATTCGCGGCCTTGAAGTCGGCGAAGTCACCCGCCCCGACCATGCCTACTGGCGCCGCGCCGGTGCTACCGCGCTCGTGTCGGGCCAGGTCGATCCGCTTCCCGGCGGGCGTATCCAGGTCAGTTGCTATCTGTTTGACACGGTCACCCGGCTCGAGCTGGAGCGGCAGGGTTATGCTGTCGATGCCGGCGACTGGCGCCGCGCTGCGCATAGATGCGCCGACATGGTCTATTCGCGCCTGACCGGCGAACAGCCATTCCTCGACACGCGCATCGTGTATGTCGCTGAAACCGGCCCCAAGAATAACCGCGTGAAGCGCATTGCGCTGATGGACAGCGATGGCTCCAACCACCGCTATTTGACCGATGGTAGCTATACCGTCGTTACGCCGCGTTTCAGCCCGGATGGCCGCCGTTTGGTCTATATGAGCTACAAAGGCCGCCGTCCGCGGGCGCGCATCATGGATCTTGCAACCGGCCAAGATCGCCTGTTGGTGCCTGGCACCGCCTTTACGTTCGCGCCGCGCTTTTCACCCGATGGACGCAATGTGGTCTTCTCGATGGGAACGCTCGGCAACAGCGATATCTACGTTGTGTCGGTCAATGGCAGTGAGCCGCGTCGCCTGACCACCGCGGGCGGCGTCGATACGTCACCGAGCTATTCGCCCGATGGCCGGCGCATCGTCTTCGAAAGCGATCGTTCGGGTTCGCAGCAGCTCTATGTCATGGACGCCGATGGCTCGCAGCAACGCCGGATCAGCTTTGGCGGCGGGCAATATGCCTCGCCCGCATGGAGCCCGCGCGGCGATCTCATCGCTTATACACGTATCGGCGGCGGCGCGTTTCGCATCGGTATAATGAACCCATCGGGCCGCAACGCGCGTTTGCTTACCAACAGCTGGCAGGACGAAGGGCCCAGTTGGGCGCCCAACGGCCAGTTCGTCATGTTCCACCGCACCCGGCAGGGTTCGGGCGAAGCCTCTTTGTACGCTGTGCCGATCAACGGCGGCCAGCCGCGTCTTATGCCAACCCCGCTGGGGGGATCTGATCCCAGCTGGTCGCCGTTGAAAAATTAATTGGAGAAGCGATTATGAAAAAGAAAACCATGTTTTTCCTTTCCGCTACGGCGCTTGCCATCGCCGGCTGCTCGAGCAAGGACAACGCTGTCGAGACCGTGCCCGATGCCGGTGACACGTCGAATATCCCGGCGGCGACGGGCGATGCCGATGATGAGATGGATCTTGTCGAACTGCCCGGTGCGCAGGCCGATCTGATCGCCGCTGCCGGGTCCGACACGGTCTATTTCTCGACCGACGAAAGCGATCTGGATGCAGCCGCGCAAGCGACGCTCAGGGCGCAGGCGGCGTGGATGTTGGCCAACCCCAATGTGCGCGCCTCGATCGAAGGTCATGCCGACGAACGCGGCACGCGCGAATATAACCTTGCATTGGGTGAACGCCGCGCCAACGAAGCGAAGCAATATCTGATGGCCCAAGGTGTCCCGGAACGCCGCCTCACCACCATCAGCTGGGGTAAGGAACGCCCTGTAGCCGTGGGTTCGAACGAGCAGGCCTGGGCGCAAAACCGCCGCGCCGTGACCGTCGTCGTCCGCTAGTCGAGCAATTGCCGAACGAAAAAGGCCTGGGCGTCGTGCCGGGGCCTTTTTTCGTGTCAGGCGGCGCGGGCGACGCCGCTGGTGGCGGCAAGCCAGGCGCGCGCCCCGCGCTGGGCTTCGGCGATTTCGCGCGCGGTCATTTCGTAGCTGATTTCCGCGCGGCATTGCTGCGAACGGGTATCGCCGTTGAGCGCAGCCAGATTGAACCACTTATGCGCTTCTATGAGATCCACGGCCACGCCCCCGCGCCCGGTCGAATAAGTCACGCCCAGTTCGAACAACGCTTCGACATCACCTGCCTCGGCATCGGCCAGGCGGCTCTGGATAAGAAAATCGGCACTCTTCTGACTGATCGCCATTGGTCTTCCCCCTCTGTTGTTGGGAAGACATTGCGATTCGGGTGTTAAAAAAATGGTTAACGGCAATTCACCATGAAGGGATCACGCCGTCATCTTGACCTCGAAATTGTCGATTAATCGCACTTTTCCAAGGAATGCGGCGGCGATCAGGCGGCCCTCTTTCTCGCGCTTGTCGAGCGGCTCGAGCGTGTCGGGATCGACATAAGCAATATAATCGATGGGTCCGAAACCGGCCTTCGTCAGCTTGGCGCGGGCACCCGACAGCACTGTCTTGACCTCTTTTCCTGCCAATATGTCGCGCCGCGCCTCCTTGAGCGCGTGATTGAGCACCACCGCGGTGGTCCGCTCGTCGGCTGACAGCAGCGCGTTGCGCGAACTCATCGCCAGTCCGTCTTCTTCGCGCACGGTAATATGGCCGATGATATCGACGCCGAGGTTCAGGTCCCGCGTGAAGCGTCGGATCAGCGCCAACTGCTGGAAATCCTTTTCACCGAAGATGGCGAGGTCGGGCCGCGTATTGGTGAACAACTTGGTGACGACCGTCGCCACGCCATCGAAATGGCCCGGGCGATGTTCGCCTTCCCAGCGTTCGGTGATGCCGTCGACATGAACGGTCGTGGCAAATCCATTCGGATAAAAATCCGCAGCGCTCGGCATCCAGAGAAGATCGCAGCCCGCACTCTCCAGCTTCCTGGCATCCGCATCCTCGTCGCGCGGATAACGATCGAGATCGGCCTTGTCATCGAACTGGAGCGGATTGACGAAGATCGACGCAACCACCTTGTCGGCTCGCGCACGCGCCTCGCGCACCAGCGCAAGATGGCCTTCATGAAGCGCCCCCATGGTCGGCACCAGCGCCAATGTGCCGTGCGATCGCAGCGCGCTCATCGCCAGACCCAATCCCTTCAGACCATGAATGATTTGCACCGCACGCGCCTCTCGCCTACCCCATAAGTCAAAGAGTTTGTTTAGGGGGCGAATGGGTGATGGGCCAGCCGCATTTCATTGTTTTTGCCAACGAAAAGGGCGGGACGGGCAAGTCGACGACCGCTGTTCATACCGCGATCGCGCTCGCCGCATCGGGGCACAAGGTCGCCGCGCTCGACCTCGACGAACGCCAGCGCACCATGACGCGCTATCTGGAAAACCGCAGCGAGACGATTACCCGGCAGGACAAGGATCTGCCGCAGGCCAACTATGCGGTGCTCGAGGGTCGGACGGTGGACGACTTCAATGCTGCGATCGAGCAATTGTCGGGCGATGCCGACGTTGTCATCATCGACACGCCGGGCCGCGATGATGAAATCGCCAAGGCCGCGATCCTCATGGCCAACACATTGGTCACGCCGATGAATGACAGTTTCGTCGATCTCGACCTGATCGGTCAGGTCGATCCCGAATCCTACAAGATCAAACGCCCCAGCTTCTATGCCGAACTCATCTGGCAGAGCCGCACCAAGGCGGCCAGCGCTACCGGACGCAGCGTCGACTGGGTCGTGCTGCGCAATCGTCTCCAGCATATCGACAGCCATAACCTGCGCCGCGTCGGCGCTGCGCTTGATGAATTGGCACGCCGCGTCGGCTTTCGCGTCATCCCGGGCCTGAGCGAGCGCGTGATCTACCGCGAGCTGTTTCCGCAAGGCCTAACCATGCTCGACATCGGCGAGTTTGGCGACACCAGCCTCAGCCATGTCGCCGCACGGCAGGAACTACGCGAAATGGTAGCCGGGCTCGGCATCGAGAGGCCTGCCGGCCCCGCGCTCGTCGTCAACGGCTGACTTTCACATGAGCCACGAATTCGATCCGTCCATCCTGCGACAATATGACATTCGCGGCGTCGTTGGCGAAACATTGTCCGAAGCCGACGCGCATGCCCTGGGCCGCTCTTACGCCACGATGGCAGGCGGCGAAGGCCGCGTTGCCGTGGGCCGCGACGGCCGCGATCACTCGCCCGGGCTCGAAGCTGCCCTGGTGTCGGGACTTGCCGCGGGCGGCATGGATGTCGTGCGCGTCGGGCTGGGTCCGTCCCCGATGCTCTATTTCGCCGCTGCGACACTCGACGTGATCGGCGGCATCCAGGTCACCGGCAGTCACAACCCCGGCGACTATAACGGCTTCAAGATGCTGCTGGGCGGGGACAGTATCCATGGCGAGGCGATCCAGCGACTGGGACGCATCGCGGCGCGCGGCGATTGGACCGAGGGGCGCGGCAACGTCGAGGATGCCGATATCGAAGACGCCTATGTCGATCGTCTGGTCGAGGATTTTCGCGGCGGCGACTTCAAGATCGGCTGGGACGCGGGCAATGGTGCCGCGGGGCCCGTACTCGACAAGCTGCTCGAAAAGCTTCCGGGCGAACATTACGCCATCTTCACGCAGGTCGATGGCAGCTTTCCCAACCATCACCCCGATCCCACGGTCGAGAAAAACCTCGCGCACCTCAAGGAACTGGTCGTTGAGAACGGCCTCGACTTCGGTATTGCCTTCGATGGTGACGGCGACCGCATTGGTGCGGTCGATGGGGAAGGTCGCGTCCTGTGGGGCGATCAGCTGCTGATGTTGCTCGCGGGACCCGTGCTCGCAGAGCAACCCGGAGCCACCATCATCGCCGACGTCAAGGCAAGCCGCACCCTCTTCGAGGACGTTGCCGCCAAAGGCGGGAAACCGTTGATGTGGAAGACCGGCCATAGCCTCATCAAGGCCAAGATGAAGGAAACCGGCGCGCCGCTCGCGGGCGAGATGAGCGGCCACATCTTCTTCAAACACCGCTGGTATGGTTTCGACGACGCGCTCTACGCGTCGGTGCGCCTGATCGAAGCTGTCGACGCTTCGGGCAGGAGCCTTAGCCAGCTGCGCGACGACATGCCGCCCACCGTCTCCACCCCCGAAATGCGCTTCCCCGTTGGCGACAATGACAAATTCCAGGTCATCAACGACCTCCTGCGCAATTTGCGCGACGCGGGGGTCGAGATCGACGAAACCGATGGCGCACGCGTTTCGACCGAAGACGGCTGGTGGCTGCTGCGCGCCTCCAACACACAGGACGTGCTGGCGGCGCGCGCCGAAGCCAATGACGAAGCCGGCCTCGACCGGTTGGTCGCGCAGATTGACGAGGAACTGGGCAAGCTTGGCGTCAGCCGCAGCTAGTCGTCTTCATCTTCGCGCCCGACGAGATTAAGCTGCCGTGACTTGATCTGGTTGATCATGCACCAGTGCATCAGCGCATCTTCGCGGCCGTGCGTGATCCACACTTCCTTGGGGTTAACTTCGCGGATCGTGGTCGTCAGCTCGTCCCAATCGGCATGATCTGACATGATCAGCGGCAGCTCGACATTGCGTTGGCGCGCACGCTGGCGAATGCGCATCCATCCCGATGCCATGGCGGTGATCGGCTCGGGCAGACGGCGTGACCAGCGGTCGTTGAGCGCGCCGGGCGGGCAGATGACGATATGGCCGCGCATCTCGTCCTTGGTCGCCTCGGAGACCGGGCGTAGCTCGCCAAGCTCGACTCCGAGTTCCTCGTAGAGATTGCACAGCCGCTCCATCGCACCGTGATAATAGATCGGCGCATCGTGCCCCATTTCGCGCAGCTCCTTGATGACGCGCTGCGCCTTGCCGAGCGCATAGGCACCGACCAGCACGCACCGCTCGGGCTCGGCCTCCAGCCGGTCGAGCAGCTTTCGAACCTCGTCGCTCGTCGGCGGATGACGGAAGACGGGAAGCCCGAACGTCGCTTCGGAAATGAAAATGTCGCACGGCGTCACTTCGAACGGTGCGCAAGTCGGATCCGGACGACGCTTGTAATCGCCGGAGACGACCACCCGCTCGCCCTCGTATTCCAGCAGGACTTGCGCCGAGCCCAGCACATGGCCGGCCGGGATGAAAGTCACGTCCACCTCGCCGATGCGCACCGTTTCGCCATGTTCGACGGGCACGGGGTTTTGCTCGCCGTAGCGCACGCCCATGATCGCCAGTGTCTCGGGCGTCGCCCATACCTGGCCGTGCCCGCCGCGCGCATGATCGGCATGGCCGTGCGTTACCAGCGCATTCTCCTTCGCCTCTGACGGGTCGACCCATGCGTCGGCGGGGCGTACGTAGATGCCTTCGGGAAAAGGCTCGATCCAGGATCCAAGGCGGGGCATACCGAGTATCAGTGGTTGAAACGTCAGCCGGGTTCCCGCGTTGATACCCAAAGAAAGGAATTTTCCATGGAATTTGGCCTTGCCATCACCGCCCTCGCGGGCTTCGTCCTGCTCGCCATCGTCTTCCTGATCGTCATCCGGAAGAACAAGTCGAGCGACGTGCCGATCGAACGCACCGAGCAGGCAACCAAAGAACTTTATGAAGAAGAACATGAGGACGGCCAGCGCCACGGGGGCAACGCCTGAGCCAAGCGCTTCCCGCTCTCATCGATGACTGGCTGACGCGGCGCGAATGGCACTTGCGCCGGCACCAACTCGATATGCTGGAGGCAGCGCGCGCCGGCGATCATGTCCTGCTTGCTGCGGCGACAGGTGCAGGCAAGACGCTGGCAGGCTTCCTGCCCTCCATCGCCGAGTTGATGACGACACCTGCCGAGGGGCTCCACACCCTCTACATCAGCCCGCTCAAGGCGCTCGCAGTCGATGTGCAGCGCAACCTGCTCGAACCCATCGAGGAAATGGGGCTCGATATCCGCGTCGAGACGCGGTCTGGCGACACCCCTTCCAACCGTAAGTCGCGCCAACGCGCGCGCCCCCCGCAAATGCTGTTGACCACACCCGAGAGCCTCAGCCTGCTGCTGAGCTATCCCGAGGCAGCGACGATGTTCTCGGGTCTAAAGACGATCATCGTCGACGAAATTCATGCCTTCGCCAAGGAAAAACGCGGCGACCTGTTGTGCCTCGCGATGGCGCGGTTGCAGCGGCTCGCGCCGGGCCTGCGCCGGATCGGGCTGAGCGCCACCATCGCCGATCCCGATGCGTATCGCGCCTGGCTCGCGCCGGACGGCGTGATCGACGATGTCCGTCTGGTCGAAGGCGAGCCGGGTGCCGTGCCCGACCTGTCGATCCTTGTTCCCGAAGATCGCGTCCCCTGGTCGGGCCATTCGGGTCGCTATGCGGCGAAACAGGTCATGCAGCTGATCGAGGAGCACGATGCCTCGATCATCTTCACCAACACCCGCAGCCTTGCCGAATTGATCTTCCAGGATTTGTGGAAGGCCAATGACAAGCAGATCCCTATCGGCGTCCACCATGGCAGCTTGAGCCGCGAGGCGCGTCGCAGGGTGGAAGCTGCCATGGCCGAAGGGCGGCTAAAAGGGCTCGTCGCGACCGCCAGCCTCGACATGGGGTTGGACTGGGGCAACGTCGATCTGGTCGCGCAGATGGGCGCACCCAAGGGCTCCAGCCGTTTTCTGCAGCGCGTCGGCCGCGCCAATCACCGCCTCGATGAGGCGTCCAGGGGCATGATCGTGCCGGGCAACCGCTTTGAATATCTCGAAGCGCGCGCCTGCCTCGATGCCATCGACCACGGCGAGCTCGATCCCGACATCTTCCGCGAGGGCGCGCTCGACGTCCTCGCCCAGCATGTCATGGGCATCGCGTGCGCGGGGCCATTCGATGAGGCCGAGTTGCTCGACGAAGTGCGTTCGGCGCTGCCATACTCGGCGCTTACCGAAGAAACGTGGCGCCGCGTCCTCGAACTCAACGCCACCGGCGGCTATGCACTGCGTGCCTACGACAAGTATAAAAGGCTGGTGGAAGACGCGCCGGGCAAATGGCGCATCACCCGACCTGCCATTGCGGCCGCGCATCGCCTCAATGCCGGGGTCATCGTCGACAACACGATGATGGATCTGCGCTTTAAGAACGGTCGCCATATCGGGCGGGTCGAGGAGAGCTTCGCTTCCACGCTCACGCCCGGTGACGCCTTCTTCTTCTCGGGCATCAGCCTGGAGGTCGAGGGCTTCAAGGAACAGGACATCATCGTGCGCGCCTCCAAGCAGGTGGGGCGGATCGTCAGCTATGGCGGGCAGCGCATGAGCATGTCGACGCACCTTGCCGAACGCGTGCGCGGCTTTCTTGCCGATCGCAACAGCTGGCAGCGTTTCCCCGAAGACGTACGCGAATGGCTCGACGTGCAATCGCAGCGATCGATCCTGCCCGAACCGCACGAACTGCTGGTCGAGACTTTCCCCCACGAGGGCCGCCATTACATGGCTGTCTACGCGTTCGAAGGCTGGAACGCGCACCAGTCGCTCGGCATGCTGGTGACCAAGCGTATGGAAGCGGCGGGCCTCAAACCGCTGTCCTGGGTGGCGACCGATTATGCGCTGGCAACCTCGAGCCTCGAACCCGTCACCGATCCGCAGGCGCTGTTTTCACCCGATATCCTCGAAGACGAATTCAAGAGCTGGATCGAGGAATCCCATCTGCTCAAACGCGCCTTTCGCGAAGTCGCCGTGATCGGCGGGCTGGTCGAGCGCCAGCATCCGGGCAAGCGCAAGACCGGCAAGCAGGTCAGCTTCTCGACCGACCTCATCTACGACGTGCTCAAGAAATACGAACCCGATCATCTTCTCATGCGCGCCGCCTGGGACGATGCCCGCGCCCGGATGACCGAGCTCGGCCGCCTCGTCCGCCTGGTTGACCGCGCTGCCGACACGATGGTGCATGTCGCCGCCGAGCGGGTGACGCCGATGGCCGTTCCGCTGATGATGAACATCGGTCGCGAACAAGCGCCCGGCGCCGCTACCGATGAGGCAATTTTGGCACAGGTCGAAGAGGAATTGGTCGCACAGGCCATGCGACTCGACTGATTTTAAGGATTTTGACAGGCATTTCGGCTATTGGGTCGTCATGCGTATCTTGTTCCTTATTCCCGCCGCCTTCGCGTTGCAGGGATGTGTCGTCGGTTCCGTGATCGATACCGCGGTCGATATCGTGACACTGCCGGTCGATGTTGCCTCGAAGGGTGTTGACCTTGCCACCACCAGCCAGAAGGAAGCCGATCGCAATTACGGCAAGAAGGTACGCAAGGCCGAAGAGGAATATGGCAGGGAACTGAGCGAGTGGAAGCGAGCTTGCGAAAAAGCGCTGACGCGCGGCGATGATTGCGACGATCGACCGTCGTTCGAAATGCCGCAGTAGACGCGGCGCGCGCCAGAGCGCATCTAGTCCCCGATGCGCTATTTTATAGACACCGAATTCGACGGCTTCGGCGGCGCCTTGTTGAGCATTGCGCTCGTGCCCGAAGATGGCGGCGAGGAATTCTACACGGTCATCAAGCACGACGTGATCACCGATCCATGGGTCGAACGTCATGTCCTCCCTTACCTGAACACGGTGCCCGAAGCGTTGAAGGAAGACCCCATGTCGCGAAGCGATGCCGCGCACGCGCTTGCCGCTTTCCTGGCCCATGACGACGAGCCGCTTATCGTCGCCGATTGGCCCGAGGATCTTGCGCAATTTTCGATGTTGCTGCTGGTAGGCCCGGGACGCATGGTAACGGTCCCGCCCTTCACCTTGCAAATGGTTGATCTCTCCGGCTTCTCGACCGCCGCCAACAGCGAAGTGCCGCACAATGCGCTGCACGATGCGCGGGCGCTGCGCGATCATGTGATAAATCACTTGGAGTGAATCGGGCGGCATGATTAAGAGGGCCTATGGTTCCCCTTTCGTTCGCTGGCCGAAACTTTCGCGTGACGCGCACTGGCGGGCTCTTCTGGCCCGATCATGATGCGCTGCTGGTCGCCGACCTGCATCTCGAGAAAGCGAGCTGGTTTGCGCGCTTCGGGCAGATGCTGCCGCCGTATGACAGCCATGCCACGCTGGAACTGCTCGACGACGATATCGACGCGACCGGCGCAAAGGCCGTCTATTGCCTGGGTGACAGTTTTCACGACAGCTTTGGCTGCGACAGGCTGCCCGCGGCGGCGCGCGACTTGCTCACCCGGCTGACGCAAAGCGTCGATTGGGTCTGGATCACCGGCAACCACGATGCCGGCATGATCGATCATTGCGGCGGGCGGATCGAGATCGAGATGGTCGTCGATGGCCTGGTGTTGCGCCACGAAGCCGAAGCAGATGAAACGCGGCCCGAGCTTTCGGGGCATTTCCATCCCAAGCTGCGGGTGAAGGCACAGGGACGCCGCGTGTCGCGCCGCTGCTTCGTTGCCAGCAAAACGAAGATGATCCTGCCAGCTTACGGCGCGTTGACCGGCGGGCTCGATGCCCAGCATCCCGAAATCATGAAAGCGCTTGGCGGGCGCGCCGAAGCGCTTGTCCCGATCACCGATCGCCTGCTGAAATTTCCTGTCGCCGCCTAGGCCAATCGCGCTTTCACCAGCCCGCGCAGGCTCGACCCGATATAGAAGCCGTGGCCCAGATCGCCCGCGACCAGCACGCCTTCCTGGGCCTTGCCTTCCTCGATCAGCTGCTGGCGCAGCACGCCCGGGAAGACACCGGCTGACAAAGGCGGGGTGATCAAGCGATCCCCGCGCTGCACGAAAATATTCGCGCGGCTGGTTTCGGTGAGGTGGCCGTCTTCATTGACGAACGCGACGTCGGCGGCCCCGCTCGCCTTGCGCGGCGCATCATAGAAGTCGCGATCGGTCGTCTTGTGGCGCAGGCGAAAATCATCCTTCGTAACGCCGAGGGTTTTGACCTCCACCGGCAGCGGCTCGTCGCCCATGTCCTCGATCGGCGACATCGCAATCGCCAGCGCGCCAGAGGGCGACAGCAACAACCGCACCTTTGCCGGATGGCTTTGCGAAAATGTCGCCGCCTGCAATTCATTGCGCGCGGCATGGCGATCGAAGGTGAAACCAAGCTCGCTAGCCGACGTCTTCATCCGCTCAAGATGCGGGTCGAGCGCTACGATGCCTTCGGTCGGATCGTAGCGCATCGTTTCAATCAGATCGAAATTACGTGCCGTTTCGGTCACAAAAGCCCCCTTCAACAGGCATTCTGCCCATTCGGCGTCGCTTTGTGAATCCACCACCAGGCCGGATCCCAAACCGAGCCGCGCCTGTGGCCTTCCCGATACAATCTCGATTGTGCGGATCAGGACATTGAAGGCTGCATCGCCGGCAGACCCGTCGGCTTTTGGCGGCTCGATCCAGCCCATCGACCCGGTGTAGGCCCCGCGCGGCTCGGGCTCGAGCTGGCGTAGTGCCTGCATCGCCGCGATCTTGGGCGCGCCGGTGACCGATCCGCACGGAAAGATCGTTTCCAGTACATCGATCGCATCAAGGCCTTGGCGCAGCGTCGCGGTCACCTCGCTCACCATCTGGTGGACGGTGGGATAATGTTCGATCGCAAATAGTCTCGGCACCGCGACGCTGCCCGTTTCAGCTACGCGCGCGAGATCATTGCGTAGCAGGTCGACGATCATAAGGTTTTCGGCGCGCTGCTTCTCATCCTCCGCCAGTGCCTTTGCTTCGGCAGCATCGACTTCGGGGTCTTCATGTCGCCGCGCCGTGCCCTTCATCGGCATTGCCGTCAGATGGCCATTTGCAAGCTTGAAGAATTGTTCTGGGGAAAAGGATGCAAGCGCGCCATCGTCATGCACACAGATCCCGCCCCATGCGCCGCCGCCGCGACGCCGTAGCGCGGCATAAAGCGCGGGCATCGGCCCGGCGACGTCGACATCGCAACCGAAGGTCAGGTTGGCCTGATAATGATCGCCGGCAAACAGTTGCTCGCGCACCTTGTGCACCGCCGATGCATACGCGTCCGCGCGGATGCGCGGACGCGGGGCAAGCCAGCTCGCATTGCCTTGCCGGGCCAGGATTGCATCGCGTTCCGCCGCCTCGAGAAACTCCACGTTTTCGAAAATTCCGAACCGAAGCAAAGGCCCGTCGCAGTTGCGAAAATGCGGCTCCAACGCGGGATCGAGCGCATATCCTGCTTCATAGGCGATGAAGCCGGCCGCATGATGGCCCGCACGAAGTCCCTCGCGCAGCTGCTCCAATGCCGGACGCACGTCTTCATGGCGGTGCGCGGCGACCGTCGCCACCGGATCGCGATATTGGCGAAACGGCCCTTGAGCGCCCGCGCGCGCATCATCGAACAGCATCCACATCGCCAACGCTTTGGCGCGTCGCGCCGCACCCGTCCAGCTTTCGACGAACGACGCTTGCGTGTCCGCCCACGCTCTGCAACCTTTCGCGCCGACACAGACATGGGGAAATGATCATGAAGCTTCACCGCGCGGCGCTTGGCGCCTTGCTCGCCACCGTCTCCACCATCGGCTTAGCGCAAGAGGTGCCAAAACCGGCCGAGCTGACGGTCAGCGGCATGCCCGCCATCCCCGCCGAACTTGCCGAGAAAACCCGCCCCTATCTCGAATACCGCACCGCAGGCTTCGGCGGCTGGGATGCGTCGGATCGCTCCATGCTCATCTCGACGCGCTTCGGCAATGTCAGCCAGCTGCACCGCGTGTCGATGCCGATGGGGATGCGCCAGCAACTCACCTTCGAAGCCGAACCCGTCGGCGGCACGGTCGACCCGACCGGCACTACCATCGTCGTATCCAAGGATGCGGGCGGCAGCGAATTTTCGCAGCTCTACCGCTGGGAGGATGGCTCGCTCGTCCTCCTCACCGACGGCGAAAGCCGCAACGGCTTTGGCGGTTTCAACGAAGAGGGTGATCTCATTCTCTTCAGCTCGACCAAGCGCAACGGGCGCGAGGGCGACATTTACGTGATGAACCCGAGCGACCCCGCCACCGAACGCATGATCTTCGAGGCCCCCGGCGTCGGCTGGTTCCCCGGCGGTTTCAACGAAGCCGGCACGCATGCGATCGTCATCAAATATACGTCGGTCACCGACATGGACCTTTACACGATCGACCTTGCGACAGGCGACCTGAATGCCGTGCGCGATCCAGATGGCGATGATTGGGCCTTTGGCGGCGCTGCCGAAGCTGCCGACGGATCGCTGTTCATCGCCGCCGATATCGACAGCGATATCAAGCGTCTCGGGACGATGGACCTCGAAACGGGCGATTTCACGCCGATCGGCGACTTCGGTGGCTGGGAAGTCACCAGCCTCGATATCAACGAAGACAAGACCATGCTTGCGGTGGTGACCAACGAACGCGGTTCGAGCCAGCTCTGGTTCTACGACATCGCCAGCGGTCAGGAACGCAAGGTCGATACCCTGCCACCCGGCCTTATCGGCGGTGTCGATTTCGCGCCGTGGGGCCCCCTTGGCTTCACTTTCACCAGCGCCACCAGCCCGTCGGACGCCTATTCGATCGATCCCGATACGTTCGAAGTGACGCGGTGGACCAAATCGGAGACCGGCGGGCTCGACCCTGAACGCAATGTCGAGGCCGAGCTGGTCGAGGTCGAAAGCTTCGACGGCGAAAAAGTGTCGGGTTGGCTCTATCGCCCCGATCCGGATCAATTCCCGGGGGAGCGTCCGCTCATCGTCTCGATCCATGGCGGGCCCGAAGGTCAGTTTCGCCCCGGCTTCCGCGGGTCTTCCAACTATTATCTCAACGAACTCGGCATCGCGCTTTTCTACCCCAATGTGCGCGGCTCGACCGGCTTTGGACGGCGCTTCGTCAGCCTCGATAACGGGCCGTTCCTGCGCGAGGACAGCGTCAAGGACATCGGCGCCTTCCTCGACACGCTAAGCACCGATGCCGCCATCGATAGCGACAATATCGGCGTCACCGGCGGCTCCTATGGCGGCTACATGTGCTACGCCTCGATCCTGGCCTACAAGGACCAGCTCAATGGCGCGCTATGCAATGTCGCCATCTCCAACTTCGTGACCTTCCTCGAAAACACCCAAGATTATCGCCGCGATCTACGCCGCGCCGAATATGGCGACGAACGCGATCCCGCGCAGCGCGCCAAGCTCGAGGAAATCTCGCCATTGAACCGTATCGAGGAAGTCGTAGATCCGCTGTTTGTCGTCCAGGGCGCCAACGATCCGCGCGTGCCCAAGTCGGAAGCTGACCAGCTGGTCGAGCGCGTCCGCGCCAATGGGCAGGACGTCTGGTACCTGGTCGGCGAAAATGAGGGCCACGGGTTCCGCAAAAAGGAAAACCGCGACTATCAGTTCTGGGCCAGCTTGCTCTTCTGGGATCAGGTACTCAACGAAGGGAACGGTGAATGATCCTCGAACTGCTTGCGGGTGCCGCGCTCGCATCCCAGCCGGTCATCGATGCCGAGACCAGCAAACGTATCGATCGCATAGTGGCCCAAACGCCGCTGGTAGACGGGCATAACGACCTGCCAATCGCCGCGCGATTTAGGCGTGACGGCAAAGTCGTCGACCTGCAGAGCGATAGCGAGCCGCTGCACACCGACATGGACCGCCTCAACCAGGGCGGGGTGGGCGCGCAGCTCTGGTCGATCTATATCCCGGCCAGCGTTACCGGCGATGAAGCTGTGCGCTACACGCTCGAACAGTTCGATATCACCGACCGGCTCATCGCGCACTATCCCGATACGCTCGCATGGGCGAAGACGGCGGCGGACATCGAACATATCCATGCCAGCGGCAAGATCGCTTCGATGGCGGGCATCGAAGGGGGCCACCAGATCGGCAACGGCAACCTCGCCGTGCTGCGCCAGTTCAAGCGGCTCGGCGCGATCTACATGACCCTGACGCATGGCCGCACTACCGGCTGGGTCGATAGCGCAACTGACGATCCCAAGCATGATGGCATCAGCGACTTCGGCATTTCGGTGCTTGAGGAGATGAACCGTATCGGCATGCTGATTGATCTCAGCCATGTCACCGAGGCGGCGATGCACGACGCACTCGACGTGTCGAAAGCGCCCGTCATCTTCTCGCACTCGTCGGCGCGCGCGCTGGGTTCGCACCCGCGCAACGTGCCCGATAGCGTGCTCGAGCGCTTGCCCGGCAATGGCGGCGTGGTAATGGTCACCTTCGTTCCGAGCTTTCTTGATGATGCGATCTGGCAGCATGGCGCCAATCGCGATGCCGAAGAAGCGCGCCTCGACTCGCTCTACACCGGCAACCCCGAAGGCAAGGCGGCCGCGCTGGCGGCCTGGGACGAAGCCAATCCGCGCCCCGTTACCTCGGTCAGCCGCGTGGCCGATCATGTCGAGCATATCGCGCGGGTCGCCGGATACGACCATGTTGGGATCGGCGGCGATTTTGACGGGATCAGCACCACCGTGCCCTATCTCGACAGCGTCGATGACTATCCCAACCTGCTGGCCGAACTGATCGACCGCGGTTGGAGCGATGAACAATTGTCCAAGCTGGTGGGCGGCAACTTCCTGCGCGCGCTGAAGGCAGCAGAGGCCGTCGCAGCGTCGATGCCGGACACCGATGCGGTGCTTGGCACCGCGCCGATGGAAGACTAAAGCCCCGCCACCATGAGCGAACCACCCCTCAAGCTGGCGATCCTGCCGGTCACGCCATTGCAGCAGAATTGCACCCTGATTGTCTGCACCAAGACGGGCAAGGCGGCCTTTACCGATCCCGGCGGCGACATCGAGCGGCTCAAGCAGGCGCTGACCCAGTCAGGCTATGAGCTGGAGAAGATCCTGCTCACGCATGGTCATATCGATCATTGCGGGCAGGCGGGCATACTCGCCGAACAGCTGGGCGTGCCGATCGAGGGACCGCACGAGGACGACCGGTTCTGGATCAGCCGCCTTGAAGATGACGGCCGCAAATACGGGATCGAGGGCAAGCCCTTCGAAAGCGATCGCTGGCTCGTCGATGGCGACCAGGTGACGGTCGGGGAGCTCACGCTCGACGTCTATCACTGCCCCGGCCACACCCCCGGCCATGTCGTCTTCCACCATCCCGAATCCAAACTCGCCATTGTCGGCGACGTCCTGTTCAAGGGTTCGATCGGGCGCACCGACTTCCCGATGGGCAACCACCAGGACCTGCTTGATTCGATTGTGCAGAAGCTCTGGCCCTTGGGCGGCGACACGGCTTTTGTCTCCGGCCACGGGCCGATGAGTAATTTCGCTACGGAAAGGGCGTCCAATCCCTTCGTGGGGGATAGTGTGCTGGCGCAAGCCTGACGCTTGCCTTTGTCGCGCTTTGCGCTATAGACCCGCCCAGCGCGACCATCCGCCCGACTCATGGCGCGGATCGTCGCTAATTTTTTTGATCATTAAGAGGTAGTGCGGTCATGGCCGTCCCTAAGAGAAAAACCACGCCGTCCAAGCGCAATATGCGCCGCAGCCATCACGCGCTGAAGCCGGCGGCCTTCCAGGAATGCCCGAATTGCGGCGAACTGAAGCGCCCGCACAACATGTGCGACGCGTGCGGCCACTATAACGGCCGCGAAGTCATCAGCCCGGAAGACTAAGCGCTTAAAGTGAGCTCCACCCCCCGGATCGCGATCGACGCCATGGGTGGGGATGTCGGCCCCGCGGTGAAAATCGCGGGGGCCGCGCTCGCACGTAAGCATGATCCGGACGTCTGCTTCGCCCTTTATGGCGACGAAGCCGAGATGAAACCGGAAATCGACCGTCACGCGAACCTTCGCGGGGCGGTTGAATTGCATCACACGACCGAGGCCATCGCCGGCTCCGAAAAGCCGAGCCAGGCCATTCGCCGGGCCAAGGGCACGTCGATGGGCATGGCGATCAACGCGGTAAAAAACGGCGAGGCCGATGCCGCCATGTCAGGCGGCAACACAGGCGCGCTGATGGCGATTGCAAAGCTTGCACTGCGCACCATGCCGGGCATCGACCGGCCCGCGCTTTCGGCGCTGTTGCCGACGCTGGGCGATCACGATCTGGTCATGCTCGACCTTGGCGCCAATACCGAATGCGATGCGCAGAACCTCGTCCAGTTCGCTGTCATGGGTGCCGCCTATTCGCGCACCGTCCACGGCATCCATCGCCCCCGCGTCAAGTTGCTCAACATCGGCACCGAAGAGCTCAAAGGCACCGATGAGCTGAAGGAAGCCGCCGCGATGCTACGCGATGCCGACTTCCTCAAGATGCAGTTCAATGGCTTTACCGAAGGTGACAAATTGTCGCGCGGTGATGTCGACGTCGTCGTGACCGATGGCTTTTCCGGCAATATCGCGTTGAAGACCGCCGAGGGGACAGCGCGATTCGTCACCGATCTCTTGCGCAATGCCTTCAAGTCCAGCCTGCGTTCAAAGGCCGGTTTTGCCCTGTCTCGCCCGGCGCTCAAACTGCTCAAGGTCCATCTCGACCCCAACAATCATAACGGCGCCGTTTTCCTGGGGCTGAACGGCCTGGTTGTGAAAAGCCATGGCGGAGCCAGCGAAAAGGGTGTGGCCAACGCGATCGGCGTTGCCGCCTCGATGGTACGCAACGACATTACCCGCAGGATCGCCGAAGACCTCGACAATTTTCAGGCGCACACGTTCAACGGCGGTGCCGAGTAGTGCGTAGCGTCATTCTCGGCTCGGGTTCTGCGCTTCCCAGGCGGGTCGTCAGCAACGCCGAACTTGCCGAAAAGGTCGACACCTCCGACGAATGGATCGTCGAGCGCACCGGCATCCGTCAGCGCTATATCGCCGACGAGACCGAGACGACGGCGACGCTCGGCACCGACGCCGCGAAAAAAGCGCTCGAGGCGGCGGGCATGGCCGCGGAACAGATCGACCTTATCGTCGTCGCCACCGCGACGCCCGACAACACCTTCCCGGCCACTGCAACCAAGATTCAGGCTCTGCTCGGGATCGACGATTGCATCGCTTTCGATGTCGCCGCGGTGTGCACCGGCTTTCTCTATGCGTTGAGCGTTGCCGATTCGATGCTGCGCGGCGGCAATGCCAAACGCGCGCTCGTCATCGGTGCGGAAACATTCAGCCGCATCCTGGACTGGGAAGACCGCACCACCTGTGTATTGTTCGGCGATGGCGCGGGCGCGATCGTGCTCGAAGCGCAGGATAACGATGCCGGCATCCTCACCACCAAGCTGCACGCCCAGGGCAAGCACAACAATCTCCTCTATGTCGACGGCGGCCCCTCGACCACGCAGACCGTCGGGCACCTGCGCATGAAGGGACGCGAAGTCTTCCGCCATGCGGTAGTCAACCTCGCCGAAGTGCTCGAAGAGACACTCGCTGAAGTCGGTCTATCCAACAGCGACATCGACTGGGTCGTGCCGCACCAGGCCAACCAGCGTATCCTCGATGCCACCGCCAAGAAGCTGGGGCTACCGCCCGAAAAGGTCATCATCACCGTCGACCAGCACGCCAATACTTCGGCGGCCTCGGTGCCCCTCGCCTTCGACCTCGCAGTGCGTGACGGGCGCATCAAGCGCGGCGACCTTGTCATCATGGAAGCCATGGGCGGCGGCCTGACCTGGGGTGCGGCTGCGCTTCGCTATTGAATTCGCTCAAAAATTCGGCAAGAGTTCCCGCGTCGAGCTTGAATCGACAGGATTTTTTCTTTCGTGGCCCCTTCTGCGGGGCGCTAATTGGGGGCGAGGCAGATTATGGCGGATTTGGGGGTGGCTCGCATGGATCAGGATGAAGATATCGGCACGCTGACGCGGGCCGATATGGCAGACATCGTGCACAACAAGCTCGGTTTGAGCCGCGCGGAATCGGCAACCTTGGTCGAACGGGTGCTCGCGCATATGTGCGAATCGCTATCCAACGGAACCAACGTCAAGATTTCGGGCTTCGGTAGCTTCGTGCTGCGCGACAAGGGCGAGCGTATCGGGCGCAACCCCAAGACCGGCGTCGAAGTGCCGATCGCGCCGCGCCGCGTGATGACCTTCCGCGCCAGCCAGATCATGCGGGACAAGATCGCTGGCTAAGGAACCCGGCGCCTTCCTCACCATCGGCGAGCTCGCCGAAGAGCTTGGCGTCGGCCAGCACATCTTGCGCTATTGGGAAGGCAAGTTCCCGCAGCTCTCCCCGCTCAAACGCGCGGGCAACCGACGCTACTACCGGCCCGCGGATGTCGCGATCGCGCGGCGTATCCACAGCCTGCTCAACGATGAAGGCTATACGGTAAAGGGCGCGCAAAAGGCGCTGCGTGAAGGCGGCAAGCCCGATCCCGCGCCCGTCGCTGCCCCGGCTCCGGCGCCAGAGCAGCGCGGCGTCTCGCTCGACCGGCTACGTGTCCTGCGCAACCGCCTTCAGCAAGCGCTCAACGCCTAAAGATCCTTGGGCCGTGTGAAGGACAGCAGCCGTCCGCTGCCTTCTTTCAACTGCGCCCAGCTTCCATCGAATTCGATATGTGCCAGTCCGGCCGTCGGGAATTTATGTGCAAGGGTATCGCGATCGGGATGCTCCCCGCCATCGGTGAGGCCGAGCGCGAGATAGTGTAGCCCCGGGTTGTGGCCGACCAGCATGACCCGCGTCGCATCGCCGCCATTTTTGCGCAACAGATCGACGATCTCGCCCACACTGGCGCCGTAGAGTTCATGTTCGAATTGCACTGCGGGGAGATCCGGAGCGCCCTTGCGTACGCCTTCGAGCGTTTCGACGACACGGCGCGCGGGGCTTGCGAGGATCTTGTCGACAGGGCCCTTGCGCGCAACCAGCTCTCCCATGTCCGGCGCGGCCTCTTGCCCCCGCCTATTGAGCGGTCGGTCGAAATCGCGCAGCGACGGGTCTCCCCAATCAGACTTGGCGTGCCGCAGGATCAGCAACTCTGGCATCGCTCGTTCCTCCAACGCCGCCTTCTTCGGCCAATCCCGCCTTTACGCGCGCGATCGCTTCATCGAGCGGCAGCCGGTGCACCCCCACCCCTGGCGGGAAGGCACTCAACAGCCGCGACGGCGTCGCGGCGGACAATAGCACGAAATAGCCGCGATCACCCGCTCTCCTCACCAGCCTGCCATAGGCTTGCGACAATTTGGCGCGCACGACGCGATCGTCATAGGCGCTTCCGCCCCCCGCGAGCCGCCGCGCTGCATGCAGTACGGTGGGGCGCGGCCAGGGCACACGCTCCATGATGACCAGCCGCAGGCTTTCGCCCGGCACATCGACGCCATCGCGCAAGGCATCGGTGCCAAGCAGCGATGCACGCGGGTCATCGCGAAAAATGTCGACCAGCGTACCGGTGTCGATGGGATCGACATGCTGGGCATAAAGCGGCAGCCCGGCGCGCGCGAGCCGGTCGGCGATTCGCGCATGAACTGCCCGCAACCGCTTGATCGCGGTAAACAGACCCAGCGTCCCACCGCCCGCCGTCTCGATCAACCGCGCATAGGCACCCGCCAGCGCCGAAATATTGTCGCGGCCAAGATCATTGACGATCAGCACTTCGGTGTTGGCCGCATAGTCGAACGGGCTTTCGGCTTCGAAATGCGCAGGGTCGTGCGGTAGGTGCGCCGCGCCCGTGCGCGCTTCGGCTACGTCCCAATCCTCCGCACCCTTGAGCGTCGCCGATGTCACCAGCACGCCGTGCGCAGGCTCCAGCACGACGCGTGCCAGCGGGCGCGTAGGGTCGAGCCAATGGCGACGCATGCCGATATCATATTCGCGTCCCTCGACCCGGTCGATCGCCAGCCAGTCGACAAAATCGGGGTCACTGGCGCCGCCCACGCGCCCGAGCATCGCCATCCACGCCGCCACCGTTTCGCGCCGCCAGCCGAGCGCCATGATCGAACCCTCGACGCGTGCCCGCGCCTGGCTGTCGAGCCAGTCGGGAGCATCTTCGAGGATGGCTTCAAGTCGCTTGGATAGGACCGCCATCGGGCGCGCCATTGATTCAAGCGCTTCGAGCGCCGCCGCCGCGCTTTCGATAAGGTCGGCATCGGGTTCGGCCAGCTCTGTTTCTAGCCCGTAACCCGCATCCTGCGCCTTGGCGCGCGCATAGACGAGGCTGCGGATTGCCGCGAAAAACTTCTCGAACGGTCCCCACGGATCTCCTTCTGCGATACGCCCCAACCAGTTGTCGCTATTGAACTGCTGCGCGCCCTTGACCACGTCGTCGAGCGCCTGCGCGCCTTCATCGTCATAGCTCGCGACGTCCATCAGCCGCGCCTGAAGCCCGCGACGGCGCCCGCGCGACTTGCCTTCGGGTCCGATGATCCAGCGGCGCAGCTCGATCGCCTCGCGCCCGGTCAGATGCGCCGCAAAAATACTGTCGGCGGCATCGAACAAGTGGTGACCTTCATCGAAGACAAGCCGCGTCGGGGTCCCCGGCCGCCCGCGCGCCGCGTTGACCATCACCAGCGCATGATTGGCAATGACGAGATCGGCCTTGCGCCCCTTGCGTTCGGCATGCTCGATAAAACAGCGGCGATAATGGGGGCATCCGGCATAGACGCATTCGCCGCGGCGGTCGGTCAGCGCGGTAGCCCCAGCACGGCGAAACAGGCTGGTCAGCCAGCCGGGCAGATCGCCGCCGACCATGTCGCCATCCTTGGTGTATGCTGCCCAGCGCGCCACCAGTTGTGCCAGGATCGCAGCCCGTCCGGCGAAGCCGCCTTGCATCGCGTCTTCGAGATTGAGCAGGCACAGATAATTCTCGCGCCCCTTGCGGATGACGATGCGCCGCTCGCGTTCGGCCTTGTCGGGAACGAGCCGCTCCCCTTCGGCGTCGAGTTGCCGTTGCAGCGCCTTGGTATAGGTCGAAACCCACACCGTCCCGTCTGCCTCATCGGCCCAGAGCGAGGCTGGCGCGAGATAAGCCAGAGTCTTGCCAATCCCCGTACCCGCATTGGCAAGCAGCATGTTGGGTTCCCCTTCCCGCATCCGCGGGTCGAATACCTTGGCGGCCTTGCCTGCCATGGCGCGCTGCCCGTCGCGCGCCTCGGCGCGTTCGCCCAGCAAATCAGACAACCGCTTCTGCGCTGCCTCGGGCGCGATCTTGACCGTGCGCGGCGGCGTGACTTCGGCACTCTCCTCCCATTCCGGCAGGCGGGTATAGAGGCTGCGCTCCATCTTGCCGGGTGCGCTCAGCCGCTCGCCGACCAACTGCGCCCACGGCCATCCGGCACGGGTCAGCGCCAGGTTGACGGTCCATGCGCCCTCGCGCTCGGGCCATTGGTCATCGCCCATCCGGCCCAGCAATTGCCCGCCGATCGCCTGCAGCAGCCGCGTGGCCTCCAGATCGTCCTGCGGAGGCTCCAGCCCGGCTGCACGCGCCATGCCCGACACGGTCGGCACGGCAAAACGCGCCGGGTGCACGAAAGCAAACAGTTCGAGTAGGTCCAGCCCCGATATTTCCGGATAGCCAAGCCGTCCGCCGACCAACGGTGCGTTCAGGATGATGTGGGGCGTGTCAGCCGCCCGTGCGACGGCTTCGCCGCGCCCGACCGAACGTACCTCGCCCGTCCCGTCGGCAAGCCAGATGCCGGCGTGGGTGGCGTGTAACGCAGGAAGGGGCAGCAAATCAGCCACCTCTATCCAATGTCTCAACGAGAACGAAAGGGCAACGCCCCTTCGCGATTACTCTTCGCGAACGGTCGTCGTTGTCGTCGTCGTGCCATCGCCCGACGGTTCGCGGCGCTTGGTATTGGTGATCGTCGACATGATGCCGAGACCGATCAGCACCACTGCACCAACCAAGATCCACGTCTGCGGAATACCCGCGAGCATCGCGCCATATGCAAGGCCGCCGACGACGACCAGGAAACCGATGAAATAGACAAAGCTCGTGTTCATAAGACTGCTCCCTTTGCGCACTCCTACGCCGCAATCCTGTTCCGGTTCCCGCGAGTCTCGACTTGCAACGCATCGCCGCCACCCTTAGCAGGTGCAACATGACCGATACGCAAACGCTTCGCGACGCCGCAATGAAGAACAAGGCCTGGCCATATGAAGAGGCGCGACGCCTGCTTAAGCGGCGCAAGCCGGAAGGCGAACCCGTGGTGTTCGAAACCGGATACGGTCCGTCGGGCTTGCCGCATATCGGTACGTTCACTGAAGTGCTGCGCACGACCATGGTGCGCCATGCCTATGAGGAGTTGACCGGCGGCGCGCCGACGCGGTTGATCGCCTTCAGCGACGACATGGATGGCCTGCGCAAGGTTCCTGACAATGTGCCCAACAAGGAGATGCTTGCGGAGCATCTGGGCAAGCCCTTGAGCCGCATCCCCAACCCCTTCGATAGCGACCATGAAAGCTTCGCTGCGCACAATAATGCCATGTTGCGCCAGTTCCTCGACGACTACGGGTTCGATTACGAATTCGTATCGGCGTCTGACAAATATAACTTAGGTGGGTTCGACGAGGCGCTGAAGAATGTGCTGCGCCGCAACCAGGACATTCTCGATATTATGTTGCCGACGCTGCGCGAGGAGCGGCGCGCGACATATTCGCCAATCCTGCCGGTGTCGCCTTCCACCGGCCGCGTGCTGCAGGTCCCCGTCGAGGTGGTCGACGCCGATGCGGGCACGATCGCGTTCGAGGACGAGGATGGCAGCCGTGTCGAACAGTCCGCGCTGGGCGGAAATGCCAAGTGCCAGTGGAAGGTCGATTGGGCAATGCGCTGGGTGGCGCTTGGCGTCGACTATGAAATGTACGGCAAGGATCTTACCGATAGCGGCGTGCAGTCGGGCCGCATCGCCAAGGTGCTGGGCGGGCGCAAGCCCGAAGGCATGATCTACGAGATGTTCCTCGACGCCAATGGCGAGAAAATCTCAAAATCGAAGGGCAATGGCCTGTCGATCGAGCAATGGCTGACCTATGGCAGCCGCGAAAGCCTAGCCTTCTACATCTATCGCGAGCCCAAAAAGGCCAAGAATCTGCACCTCGGTCTCGTGCCGCGCGCCGTCGATGAATATTGGCAGTTCCGCGGCAACTATGCCGACCAGCCGATCGAAAAAAAGCTCGGCAACCCGGTGCACCATATTCATAACGGCAATGTCCCTGAAAAAGAGCTGCCGCTCACCTACGGCCTGCTGCTCAACCTTGTCAGCCTTCCCGGCGTGCAGGACAAGGACACCGCGTGGAAATTCGTCCAGCGCTATGAGCCGGACGCCAATCCCCAAACCAATCCGGAACTCGACCATCTGATCGGTCGGGCCGTCAACTATGCCCGCGATTTCGTAGTGCCGGGTCTCAAGCGGCGTGCGCCCGATGCGATGGAGGCAAAGGCGCTGGCGGACCTCGACGCGGAGCTTGCAACGGTCGACGAAGACACGCCTGCTGAAGATATCCAGCATATCGTGTTCGAGGTCGGCAAGCGCTACGACTTCGAGAGCCTGCGTCATTGGTTCAAAACATTATACGAGACCCTCCTCGGTTCCGAGCAAGGGCCTCGCATGGGCAGCTTCATCAAGCTTTACGGCGTAGAGAACGCGCGCAAGCTGATCGCCGAAGCATTAGCCTGATCGGCTATTCTTCTTCGCTGTTCTGAACCGGATCGGTTGGCTGTTTGCCGCCGGCCTTGGGTGCGTCGTGGTCGTTTTTCTCGACATAGTCCTTGTCGCCGAGGGGATTGGTCGGGTCACCTTTCTGGCTATCGGGCTGGCTGCGCTGGCCAGGGGCACCGGTCGACCGGATCGAAGGTCCGCCGGTGCGCGCCTGCGCGGGATTGCTATTTACATCGGCCATGTGAGGGCTCCTTTTCACTATTCGTGATTGAATAGCGCCTGGCGTCCTTTTTGGTTGCTCTATGCGCCGCCCGAAGCAATCCAGTCGTCGATCTTCTTTTCAAGAACCGGCAGCGGAAGCGCGCCTGTCATCAAAATCTGGTCGTGGAACTTCTTGATGTCGAAGTCATCGCCTAGCGCGGCTTTTGCCTTGTCGCGCAATTCCTGGATCTTGAGCGCACCCACCTTGTAGGCGAGTGCCTGCGTCGGAATGGCGATGTAGCGTTCGACTTCGCTGGTCGCATCGGTCTCGCCCATGCCCGAATTGTCGAGCATGTATGCGATCGCCTGCTCGCGCGTCCAACCCTTCGAATGCAGTCCGGTGTCCACGACCAGCCGCATGGCGCGCAGCATTTCGTCATTCAGCGTTCCGAAGCGCGGGTAGGGATCTTCGAACAAGCCCATGTCGTACCCCAGCGTCTCCGAATAAAGCGCCCAGCCTTCGACATAGGCCGTGTTGCCGCCAAAGCGCATGAAGGCCGGCAAGTCCTCATTTTCTGCCGCCAGCATGATCTGGAAGTGATGCCCCGGCGCGCCTTCGTGAAGGTATAGCGTGACATTGCCCGGCGTCGTGCGGCTCGGCAGGTCGTAAGCATTGAAATAAAAGATGCCGGGGCGCGAACCATCGGGATTGCCCTGCTGGTAGGAGCCGCCAGCCTGGAATTGTTCACGGAACGGTTCGTACGGGCGGATCTCCAGCGGTGTCTGCGGGATCGTATTGAAATAGTCCCCGATCTTCGTGTCGACGATCTTGCCGATCCGATAATAATCCTGTGTCAGCCACTCGCGGCTTTCGGGCTTGAACTGTTCGTCGGTGCGAATGAAGTCGAAAAACTCCTTCAGCGTTCCGTCGAACCCGACCTCGCGCTTGACCTCTTCCATGCCCTCACGAATACGCGCGACTTCGCGCAGTCCCAGGTTGTGGAGATAGTCGGCACTCAGCGGAAGCGTGGTCGAATCCTCGATCATCATCTCGTAAAGCTTGGCGCCGCCCTTCATCTGCGAAAGCCCGACGCTGTCGCGCGCGACCGGCAGATACTCATTGCGCAGGAAATCGCGCAGCCGCTGGTGCGCGGGACGTACGACATTGCCGACGACGTCTGCATATTGCGCGCTCAACCGTTCCTTCTGCGCATCGCTGAAACTTTCCGGGAAGTTGTTCACCGGCCCCATCAGCGGCGACTGCTCGAGCGGGAGCGCAAGCTGCGTATCGAGCTGCGATATCACGTTTCTGATCGTCAGCTTGGTCTCCAGCACGCCGCTGTCCATGCCCTGGCGAAACTTGGCGATCACACGGTCGCTCAGCGCTGCGTATTGGCGGTGCCGTTTGAGGTTGTTTTCGTAATCCTCGACCGTGTTGAAGGGCGCTGCCCCCTGACCGCTGGCAAAGGTCGGGTAGAAAGTATGAAAGCCAGCGAAGTGATTTACCGGGCGTACCTCGGTGAGCGCCAAGATCTCCGGCGTATAGCCTTCGAGCGTGTTTTCACGGTTATATTCGAATACGTCATAGACAATCTGGTCGGTCGGGGAGAGTGCTTCGCGCGGGATCGCGCGCAGCGCCGCCAGCTCTTCGGTCGCCGCCGCGATCTCCGCGGCATTATACTCGGGCGTCAGATAGTCACCCAGCCGGTCGGCGTAGCGCAGGTCCCCGCGAAACAAGGCGTTTAGCGGGTTACGCTTCAAATTGGCCTGGTCGCTGGCTTCGAACAACGCGAACAAGGCATCGTGCGCCGCTTCCTCGCTCATCGTGGCGGCGGCCGGCTCTGCCGCGGCGGACACGGTGCCGGCGCTATGTGCCGTCATGTCATGGGTCGTGCAGGCGGCCAGCATGGCGGTGCTCGACAGAAGAAGAATATACTTCATGGAGGGTTCCCCTGTGATTATACGCCCGTCCTATAAACGCAGGCGGCATCCGGGAAACGCGCTTAGGCATCAAACGCCGCATATTTCCTGCACACGGCACGAAAAAGGGCGCCGCGGAAGATCCGCAGCGCCCGATTTCGGTGCTTGCTGTCGCGACTACCAGAAGAAGTCGTACAGCACGTCCACCACCTGGCCGGTGTAGATGTTCACCAGCAGCGCGTCGTCATAGTAGCGCACCCAGCGATAGGGACCCCAGACTTCGGGCAGGCGGTAGCGCCACGGATCGCTGATCCAGTAGCTCCGGCTATAATAGCTCGGCCACAGGCGGTAGCCGACGTTGAACCGGCGATAGCGGTAGCCGAACGGATCATAATAGACGCCGATGCGGAACAGCGACCGGTTGCGGTCACGGTAGCGGTGCCAGTCATAACGGCTGGAACGACGCCAATCGCGGTGCCAGCGCTTGTAGCGTCCATCGCGATAGTCGCGGCGATGTTGGCGATACTCGTCGCGATATCGGCGGTCACGATATCGATCGCGATGAGCCAGACGTTCGCCCGAATAGCGGCCGGCACGCTGTCCGTCGCGATAATAGGGATTGTCGCGGCGATCGAAGCTGCCGCTAGATGTACGGCGGTCCACACGGCGCTCGTCGCGACGATCCGCGCGGCGTTCGCCCCGGCGCTCGAGGCGGCGCTCGACGACGCGGCCGACATCGCGGCCGTCGCGGTAGGCATCGCGGTCGCGGTAGCGACCATTGCGATCGGCACGGAGTGCGGCGCGGCCATCGTCGCGGACACGCTGCGCCTGGCGCTCGACCTGCTGGCGATCGCGACGACGCTGATCGGTAGCGCGGTCGACGCGCCGTTCGACCCGACGCTCCGTATTGCGAACGCCGCTACGGTCGTCGCGACGCCGTTCGGCCCCGCGTTCGTTGCGTCGGCGATCCTGGCGCGCAGACTGGCGTCGTTCAGCGCGATTATCCTGGCGGCGCTCGACGCGCTCGACCTGACGGCTCTGTGGTCGCACGGCGGCCCGCTCGGACCGTTTCTGGCGGCGCTCGGAGCGTTGCTTGGCGCGATTGGCGCGGCGCTCGCTACGGCTTTCGGCCCGTTCGACACGGTCACCGGGGTCGCCGGCTCGCGCTCCGCGGTCCTGTATTTCGACATTCGCTTCCGCTGCTGCGGCGGCGGCGGGGAGGCCCATGGCAAACGCCAGGACCAAGGCAATCGCGGCCCTCATCGCGATGCTCCTTTCAATTTATAACGCACTCTTGGCGGAATTTATGACGGACCCAACATGAGTCTCGCCTGAACCTAATTCCCTGCCTCCGCGCGCGTTTGCGCAGGTTGCGAAGCGGTTTGCTGTCGCTGCTGCCGGCTCATTTCGGCCGCCGCGCGCCTGACAGCACGCGCGATCCCCGGTGCGGCGCCGCACGGACAGGCATTGGGTATGGCTGCAATATCAGCATCGCTCGGATTGCCATTGGTGGCCAGCAGCGCGCTAATCGCAAGGATGAAGCCGGGATCGCAAAAGCCGCACCGGCCCGCGTCTTCCGCAATCCATGCCTGCTGGACCGGATGCCGCCCCGCCAGGCCTTCGATGGTCGTTACGACCGCGCCCTCCAGCTCGCGCAGCTGCATCTGGCAGCCGCGTACCGGCCGGCCATCGACCAGCACGGTGCAGGCGTGGCAACTGCCATCGTCGCAGCCATGCTTCGCACCGGTAAGGTTGGCGGCATCACGCAGCGCGAACAACAATGGCATTTCCGGATCGAGCCGTAGTCGCACCGGATCGCCGTTTAGGAGGATGCTCGTCATCGCAGTCGACGCTAAGACCTTTGGCGATATTTGCAATCAGGCACGGAGCTGGCAGGATCATTGTCATGGGGGAAATAAGCACCAGCTCAGGAACAATAGGCGTCGTGCAGGTGCGACCGCGCCATCCCGAAGAGCTGCCGGTCTTGTTCCTGCACGGCGTGGGGTCGGACAAAAGCGTGTGGCAGCCCCAGATCGACGAGTTCGGCCATCGCCAGCATGTCATCGCGGCTGACTATCCGGGCTATGGAGAAAGCGATTTTCGACCCGATGCCACGCGCGACGATTTTGCCGCGGCAATGTTTGCGCTGCTCGATACGCTGGAGATTGATCGCGCGCATATTTGCGGCCTGTCGCTGGGCGGGGTGATCGCCATCGCGATGGCAGCAGCCGCGCCCGATCGCATCGCCAGCCTTGTTCTTGCCGATACGTTTGCCGTCCATCCTGACGGGCAGTCCATCTACCATCGATCGATAGCGGCCGCAGAAGAGATGGGGATGGCCGCGCTGGCCGAATCCAGGGTCGATGCCCTGCTCGGCATGGAGCCACCGCCCGGGCTGCGCGAGTCCGTGATCCTCACCATGACGCAGATCCCGCTTGCGGCTTACCGCCTGGGTGCACGCGCCGTCTGGCTAGCCGATCAGCGCGAGAAGGCGGCCGCGATAAATGTCCCGACGCTGATCATCTGCGGCGAGGAAGATGCCATAACGCCTCCGTCGCTGTCGGATGAGTTGGCAGGGTTAATTGCGCATGCACGTTCAGCATTTATCCCCGGCGCGGGCCATTTGACCAATGTCGAGCGGCCCGCCGCATTCAACCGCCTCCTCCACGAACATCTCGAAGCGGTCGATTAACTTAATCGCTGACTAACAAGACCTTACAGGCGCTTTAACCCTGACTTTTAGGCGGGTATTCGTCTTGTCCTGCGACAAGCAGCGGCATGATGAAGGTCAACCATGCCTCCCGCTTTCTCGCCCTTGCTGCGGCCGCGACGTTGATTCCGGCTGCCGCCTCCGCACAGTCGACGCCAAGCGTTGATCGCCATGCGCCTCCACCGGCGCTGGCGGCGATGCCCGCACCATCGGCCAAGGCGAGTGCCATCCTTGGCGGTAATGGTTCGAGCCTCCAGGCGATCCTATCTGGTCAGCAGGCGACCACGCCGTCCTTCGCCCAATATCGCCCAATGGCACCCGCCGCGACGAGCGCCCGCCCCTACGTGCGCGCCCATCGCGCCGCGCTGCCCGCCCATGCGAGCCTCCCCAACCTGTTTGGTACCGTGGCACTTTCCGTGTCGCGCACGCCGTTCGATCAGGGCTGGAGGCGCGTCGCCGCTGCCGGTGTCAGTGGTAGCGCTGCCGCCTATGCCCGCGATGCTGCCATCGACGGCGACTATGCCGCGATCGATCGCATCAACCGCTATGTGAATGCGCGCATCGCCTATACCAGCGACAATCGCCAGTTCGGCCGCGAAGACAAGTGGTTGCGTCCTGACGAGGTTTTCACCTCGGGCCGCGGAGATTGCGAAGACTATGCGATCGCCAAGATGGCGATGCTCAAGGAGGCGGGCTTTGCTGCCGACGATCTGTATATCGTCCTGCTGAAAGATCTCGCCAACCTAAACGATCACGCCGTGCTGGCCGTACGCCACGAAGGTCGCTTCCTGATTCTCGACAACAGTCATGACCGTGTCGAGGATGCCAACAATATCAGCTTCTTCCGCCCTGTGATGAGCTTCTCGTCAGCAGGTCGCTGGATCCACGGCTTCAACCGCGCGCCGACGACGTACGGATATCGCACGGCAGCGGCGGCATGGCCGGATGGACCGCGTCTCGCCATGGCGACGGCGGTTACGCCCCGCTCGATCTTTGCGCGCTAAACTTTCCTAGCGTTCGGTGAGCGCTTCGGCGCGTGCTTTCGTGATCGGCTTCAATAGATAGGCGAGGATGCTCTTGCGTCCGGTGATGATCTGCGTGTCGGTCATCATGCCGGGCGTGATCAGGAGCCGTTCGCTGCCGCGCTGAAGATAGCTTCGCTCGGTCTCGACGATGACGTTGAAATAGGCCTCGCGTTCGACCTCGTCATACAGGCTGTCGGCCGAAATCTCGACGACCTTGCCCTTCAATGCGCCGTAGATCGAAAAGTCATAGGCAGTCACGGTGACCAGCGCTTCGTCCCCCACCGCGATAAACCCGACATCGGAAGGTTTGACGCGCGTCTCGACGAGGAGCTTGTCGCCGACCGGCACGATTTCCATGACCTTCTCGCCGGCACCGACGAACCCGCCGATGGTGGTAAGCTGGAGGTTGTTGACCACACCATCGACGGGCGAGCGTAATTCGGTCCGTGCCACGCGGCCTTCGGCGCCGCGCAGACTCTGTTCGTTGATGTTGATGCGTTCCTGCACGCGGCTACGTTCATCGAGCGCTTCCTCTCGGAACGTCGCGCGCGCTTCATTGGCTTGTGCGACGGCTTCGTTGACCGCGGCGAGCGCGCGTCCCCGCTGTTCGCGGGCGGCGGCAATGCGGCCTTCAAGATCGATCACCTCGCGGCGCGCGTCGTCGAGTTCGGTCTGCGGCACGATCTGTCGCTGGGCGAGCGGTTCGAGCCGCGAGACGTTGGTGCGCGCGAGGCGGAGCGAACTGGTCAGGCTGTTGATCGTCGCATCAGCCTCCGCGGCATCGCGGCGCGATTGTTCGGCGCGCGCGTTCAATGCGCTGACCTGGCTGTTAAGCGCCGAACGGCGCGCCTGGCTGACCGCAGCCTCATCGGCACATCCTGTGCCGGCGCAAGCCAGCGAGCCACCCGTGCCTTCGGCGCGAAGACGGGCTTCACGCGCCTGCAGCGCCGTCGTCTCGGCTTCGATCTGCCCCAGCTCCGATGTGCTTTGCGTATCGTCGAGCCGCGCCAGCAGGTCCCCGGCCTTCACCTGCTGGCCCGATCGCACCAGCAACTCCTCGATCACTGCGGGTTCCGAGGCCTGGATCAGCTGGATACGGCCCGAAGGAATGACCTCGCCCTGCCCGCGCGTGATTTCATCGACCTCTGCGATGCTGCCCCAGATAAGAAAGATCACGAACACGCCCAGTACGCCGAAGATGATCTTTTTCGACCCGCTCATGGGCGGGCGCGATACATCGTCGCGATCGGTGATGAAGGAAAAGGCGTTCACGTTACTGTCCTCCGCCGGTCAGCACCCTGGTGCTGCTGGCAATACGTTGTTCCGAAGTTTGGCGCGCCACGATTTCTTCGGTTTTGCCCGAGGTAGCGACCGGATCGGGAATGTTGAGCGTCCAGCCTTTCGAGGTATCGAGATAGCCGCCAACGTCGTTTTCGGCGCGATTGATCGGCGGGCCTGCGGGCACCACCTCGGCGATTACCAGTTCTTCGGCCGGCGTCGGCTTACCGAGGTAGCGGGTCGGTCGCAGCGCTGCCGGATCGTGCGGTTCACCGACATAGCGCTGTCCAAATGCATTACGGCGTCCCCACTGTCCCGGCCAGCGATAGAAAATGTGCAGCCCCGTCTTGTTTACCTTGGTGAGCTTTGGTGCCCAATAGGGCGCGACATAGTCGGCATGATAATGCGTCGCCATGCCGACCGAGGGTTCGACCTTGCCTGCCAGCGCTTCGGCGGCAACCTGTTCGGCCGCTTTCCACGCCGCTGTCCCGGGACGCCGCTCGAGCGAGCCGTCGCAGGTGAAACTGAACTGGCAGACCGGCTTCTTCGCGCCTTCATAAACGACGCCGCACACCGAATTGGGATAAGCGGGGTGGCGGACGCGATTGAGCACGACCTGCGCCACCGCGCGGCGACCGGCCAGGGGTTCGTAGCCCGCTTCGTAATATATGGCTTGCGCCAGGCACAGTTGGGCACGGCGATAATCGAGACCGTTCGGCTGGCCGAAGGGGCGCGCCGCATCGAACCCGTTGCGATCGATCGGCATCGCGGCATTGATCAGCTCTGCGCTTTCGCCCGTGGCGCGGTACTCGACCAATTCTGCGCCCTTGGTGGCATCGACCAACGCGCCAGCCTGCGACAATGGCGTGCTCACCGCGGCCTGCGCCTTGGGTTGCTGCATGGTCACGCCGATAAGCGCCATCAATGCCGCGACGAGCGCTGCAATTACCGCGACCTGGACGCGCTTGAAAATGAGGCGCCGGCTCATTGCGGCCTCACCGTCACATTGCCCGCCGTCTGCTTGACCGGCGGCTTGCCGGCGCCTGCATTGGCGAGCGCATTTATCACCTCGTCGCGCGGGCCATCGGCGATGATCTTGCCCTTGTCGATGACCAGCAGGCGGTCGATGACCTTGAGCATGGATTTGCGGTGCGTGGACACCACCAGCGTCTGCTCCGGCGTCATCGCGGCTTGCAGCCGATCGATGAAATATTGTTCGGTCTGGGTGTCCATGTTGCCGGTCGGCTCATCGAGAAACAGTATCTTGGAGGGGGCGACCAGCGCACGGGCCAGCACCAGCAAGGTGCGTTGCCCGCCTGACAGGCGGCCGCCGCGCTCGCCAATGTCGAGGTCGAAACCGGCTGCGCCCTGGCTTAGGAAAATGTCGGCGCCGGACTTTTTGACCGCGTCGACCAATTCTTCATCGCTGACCTGCGCCGCGCCAAGCAACAGGTTGTCGCGCACCGTGCCGGTGAACAATTCGGCATCCTGCCCGACGTAGCGGATCGCTTCGCGAAGCTGGTGCGGGTGGTATTGGCGGCTATCGAGCCCATCGACCGTCATCACGCCTTCGCTTGGCGCGTAGAGGCCGCAGAGCACGCGGCCCAACGTCGACTTGCCCGAGGCGACGCGGCCGATGATGCCGATTTTCTCGCCCGGGTTGATGGTGAAGTTGAGCCCGTCGAGGCTATCGACCGCCGCACCCGGATAACGGAAGTGCAGGTCCTTCAGCTCTATCCGGCCTTCGCGGATTTCGGGTACAACCGATCGTGTCGCCGACTGGCGTTCATCGGGCGCTTCCATCATTTCCTGGAGACTATCGAGCGTTGCCATCGCCTGCTTGCCGCGTGTCATGAGCAATGCCAGCTGCCCAATGGGGGCCATGGCGCGACCGGCAATCATCACGATGGCGATAATTCCGCCCATGGTGATCGCGCCCGCGTTGAACAGGAAAAAGCCACCAATGATCAGGCCAACGGTCATCGCCTGCTGCGTCACCGAAGCAAGGTTCACCGCTACTGCCGTCAGGCGCCGCATTTTCTCCTGCGTCGCAGACGACATCGACGCAAAGCGCCGCCACCGCCCGAGCATCCGCCCTTCTGCGCGCGCGGCTTTCAAAGTTTCCACGCCGGCAATGCTTTCGACCAGCACGCTGTTCTGCAGCGAGGCATCGGCCTGCGCATCGGTCGCGGTGCGCCCCATGCCGCGCGTGATCGACAGGCCGACGATCACCATGATGGTGATGAAGACAATCGGTACCATGACCAGCCACCCCGCCAGCACCGCGATGAAGATCATGAAGATGCCCATGAAGGCGATATCGACCAGCAGCACGACGCTGGTAGAGGCAAAGAAATCGCGGACCTGCTCATATTCCGAAACGCGGCGCGCAAAGGCGCCGGTCGAACCCTGGCGCTCGGCCATCGGAAGGTTCATGACTTTCTCGAAAATCTTTTGCGAATAGCGCGCATCGAGCTTGCGCCCGATTTCATCGACCAGCTGGCTACGCGAAAGCCGCAGGACGAAATCGAAAACCAGTGCCAGCACCACACCCAGCGCCAGTACCCACAGCGAACTGACGGTATTGTTGGGGATGACGCGGTCGTACACGTTCATCGTGAACAGGGGCACGGCTAGCGCCAGCAGGTTGATGACCAGCGCCGCAACGATGACCGGCCAGAACTGGCGGCGTGCTTTCCACACTTCGGACCAGAACCAATGGGCGCGCTTGGCCTTGTCCCACGGACGCTCGCCTTCGCGCTCCTTGGTCGGATCGGGCTCGACGACGACAGCGTTGCCGGTGAAATGCTCGGCCAGCTCGTTGGCCGGCACCCACTGCGTGCCTTCCATGCCCGGGGCATGGATCAGCGCATCGCCATCCTTGATTTCAATGAGAACCGCCGCGCCGCCTTCGAGCTGCAGGATGGCGGGAAGCTGCTGTTCCTTCCAGCCGCGCAAGCGACGGTTGACTGGAAAGCCCCGCATGCCGACCTGGTCGAGCGCGGGTTCGATCTGGTGGAATGGCAACCTGCCATCCGGATCGAGCGCCAGCCCGGCACGCAAAAGGACCGGCGCGGAAGGCCGGTCCTGTTCGCGGGCCACGTAGGCCAGACAATCGAGGACGGAATCGATCTCGTTATGCGTGGCGCTTGCCAGCCAGTGATCCGAAGTCAAATCCCGTCCCCATATCTTACATATCGTCCGAAGAACCGACCGAGCTGGTCGAGTTTGCGCGCGTATCCGCGGCTTCTTCGGGCGAATTGTGATTCTCTACCATTCCATCATAGCTCGAACCGGTTTCGACGGGAGTGCCGACAATCATGCGTCCCGAACCGGTACGCTCGTCCTTCCAGCCGTCGTAGACCGGACCGACGCTATAATCGTCGCGCTCGTTCGAATAAGCGTGGCTGGCCATCTCGAGACCCATCGCCTCGAGGAGGTTGTTGGTCGCGGCCAGCACTCGATACTGTGCGTAAAGCTGCGCCAGCTTGGAGACTTCGAGCTGGGCCTGCACGTTGGCGCGCGTATTCTGTGCGTCAAGCACGTCGAGCAACGAACGACGCCCGACATTGAATTGCTCGCGGTACGACAGGAGCAGGTCGTCCGAGACATTGCTCTGCTCTTGCAGCTGCTCGATCAGGCGACCCTGGTTGGTGAGGCGGCTCCATGCCGAGCGGACGGTTTCAACCGCTTCGCGCTGGCGCGAGAAGAGCAGTGCCTGCTGCTGGTTTGCGCGCGCCCGCTGTTCGCGAACATTGGCGCGATTGGCACCGCCGTCGAACAGGTTCCAACGCATCACGCCGCGGGCCAGCAGGTCCGTCGTGTCGCCGGTGAACCCATCGATGTCGTGGCCGTAGCGAGCACGACCTTCGACCGAAAAGGTCGGGCCCATCTCGGCCTTTGCCTTCATCGTCAACTCGTTCGCCGCGGCAAGGTCGGCAATCGCCTCTTCGACCAGCGGATTATTATCCTTGGCGAGCATCTCGGCCGCGTAGAGCGACTCGGGCATCGCTGCAGTGAGATCGGGCGGCATTGTCACGTCACCGATCGGCATGCCTGTCAGTCGCTGGAAAGCGATGGCCGCCGTATCGAGCTCTTCCTGGGCTTCGACAACGCGAGCTTCGGCAGCGCGATAGCGCTCCTGTGCCTGCTGCAGATCGGCGATTGAAATCGAATCCTGCTCGACACCGGCACGCAGGTCGTTGACGAGCATTTGGTGGAAGGTCGCATTGTCGACTTCGATCGCCACCAGTCGTTGCTGGAGGATATAATCGATATAGGCGCGGCTGGTGTTCAGCGCGATGAATTCGCTGCGCTCTTCGATCCGCGCTGCTGCCGCATCGGTGCGGGCCGCCTGATAACGGATTTCCGCTTCGCGCGCGCCATTGTCCATGAGGAGCAAGTCGGCAATCGCCTGCGCTTCGATCGGGTAAAGTGTTTCATCCGCAATATCGAGACTGCGACGGGTCGGGTTGCGAAGTTCGCGGATCCCGCCCGACACCTCGACCGAGAGGCGCGGATAATAAAGGCCTTCAGCTTGGCGCAGCTCTTCGAACGTTGCCTGCTTGTTATAATAGGCCTGGTGAATTTCAGGGTTGGTCTGCAACGCCTCCTGGATGGCGGTTTTCAGGTCAACCGCGCCGGCCGGCGTGGCCATCGCTGCTGCCGCGAGCACCGCTCCGGGAACGATCATCGTCCAGTGCTTCTTCATGTCATGCCCCTCTACTGGTCTTTCCGTGGTTGAGGCCCCCGCGTCCACACGGGGGCCTACCATTTCATTCGATGCCTAAGCCGACATCACCATGTCGTGATGCAGCACCATTGCTTCCATCACCATGATACCCTGAGTCGCAAAGGTAAATCCACCCTCGAAACCCATGTTAAAGCTGGCGAAGTCTCCCAGCGGCGCTATTGCCGCCAGACCACCGTCGCCAAACAGGCCGCCTTCGCCAAGATTGGCGAGGATGACATCCACCGGATCCATCTCGCCGCCCATCAGCGCGTCGCTCAAGATGTTGCCGAGATCGTGGCCAAGTCCCGCTTCGTTGGCGGCCAGCGCCGCCATCGCTTCTGCACCCGGCATCGCGATCATGTCGTTGGCCGCGAAAACCGGGAACCCGGCATCGTTGCCCGCGATCGGCGCCATGTCATCCGCCAGCGGCGCGAAGTCCGGCTCCAGCATCGGCTGGATGGCATCGAGCGAACCGGCCTGCGGCAGCGTGGTGCCACCAAAACCGCCGTCGAACACCGGATCGGCCGCTATGCCGAAGCCGCCATCGATACCCGGCAGGCCGAAATCGGCGCCGTCGGCGGTCGGCGTGACCTCCATGATGCTGGCCGAAAGCGACTGGTCGAACATCGGCGCGTAGGCATCGAGCATCGGCACAGAACCGGTGCCGAAGCTGTCTGCCATCGCATAGTCCATCGACATGCCGGCGATCATCGCGCCGCCTACCATCAGCGAGCTATTGAGGCCCGACTGCTGGAGCGACATCCCATTGTCGTTGAGCGCGGTCTTGCTGAAGCTGGCCAGCGCGAGCGAACCCGTGGAGACCGACGCATCGTCGATGGTGGTCGTAAGGTTCTCGTACGGAGGACCGCTACCATCCTGATCGACAACCGTCGTGATCGTGCCATCAGCCGTATCGCCATCGGCGTCGGTGTAGGTGACATCGAACTCCTGGATGATGTCCGTCCCGGCACTTTCGGTGCCGATCGTGAAGACACTAAGGTCGAACGACTGACCGCCAATGCCCTGCACGATGATCGCGCTGAACTCATCGGTGGTTTCGATGGCGTAGCTGTCACCCTGCTGGATGCCGCTGAATGTCACCGAACCATCTGAATTGCGCGTGGCGCTGGCACCGAAGCCAATCGACGCCGTCTGGCCGACCGCAAGGGTCGTGATATCCAGCGTCGCGGTCTGACCCGTCTGGTAATCGGTCACCGTTACCGACGTGATCTGGACAAGGCTCTCGCCCGCTCCGAGCCCGTTGGTCGGATTGGTATCGGGCGCATCGGCCGGATCGTTATCGGTATCGATCGCGTAGACCCGGAAGATCGCGGTCTCGTTCTGGTTGCCCTGAACCTGCGTCACGAGCTGTTCGTAAGACGTGGTCTGCTGACGCCCGGTGAACTGCAGGCCGCTTCCGGTCGAAGTCAGATCGGTGACGAAGCCGATACGCAGGAATTCCCCGGCGTTGATCGACTGGTTGTTCACACCGATACTGCCGTCTCCCTGGAGACTGGTATTGACCGTACCGATCGTGTCGCCGTTCGAACCGCGCGCAACCGCGCCCACCGGATCCCCGATACCAATGCCAAGCGTATCGTTATTGCCCGCCTGCACGTTACCGAAGTCGCTGAACGTGGTCGACGTGCCGTTTGTAAGTTCGCCTTCGACATCGAAAGTGTAGGTACCGTCGCCATTGAGCGTCACGGTGAAGCCGATATCGCCGGCAACGCCAGTGGGATCGGTCGTCGCGATGATCTGGCCGGTACCGTTGCCGAACAGATAGAGCTGCTGCCCTGCCAATCCGACAAGATTTCCATCGGTATCCTGCGCCATCGCGCCATTGGCGATATTGAACATGTACGATCCCGGCAGATCGGCGCCCGTAACAATATTGAGCGCGACGTTGGCAACCGCCGGCTGATCGCCATCGAGCGACACCGCGACGTCGGGCGTGAAGTCGCTTGGCGCGTCGTCACCAAACGTGATCGCCAGCGTCGCATCGGGGCTGACTTCGTCTTCGCTGTCCACTGCATTGTAGGTGAGGTTCAGCAGCGCCGGCACTTCACCATCATCGGCAATCGTGTGCAGAATGTTCTGCTTCAGCGTCAGCGTGTAGTCGCCGTTCGACTGATCGACCACGATCGTAAAGATTTCGCCGCGAACGCTCGTGCCGGTCAGCGTATCCACGCCGTCCCAGGTTACGGTCACGCTTTCGCTGCCGACCATTACGACGTCATTGTCAAAGGTGTAGCTACCCGGGGCGTCGTTGCCGAAGCTCCCGCCGAGATTGCCGGTAAAGGTCGTCTCGTCCGGACCCTGGCCGGTAACATCGTCAGCCGGCGGGTTGTTCGGGTTGCCCGTGATAAAGCCGTCATCATCGACCGTCGCTGCCGAACCGGCCGCCGTCGGATCGCTGTCGTCTTCCAGGTTGATGGTCACCGTCGCGGTCGACTTGTCGCCATCGCCGTCGGTGATTTCATACTGGAACTGGACCGCACCTTCCTCGTTCGCGGCCGGTGTGTAGGTGAAGGTGCCATCGCCATTATAGACGAGGTCGCCCGCACCGGTCAGCGAGCCACCAACCAGCGCCACATCGACATCGGCGACACCATCGGCACCCTCGATGTCGTTGGCCAGCACGTCGACCGTAACGGCGGTATTTTCGCCGCCCTGGTCGGCCTGGTTCACCGTGTCGTTATTGGCAGTCGGGCTATCATCCCGGACATCGACCGTGATGGTCCCCGGGACCGAATTTCCGTTGGCATCGGTCGCGACGTAATCGAAGGTGTAGACCCCCGGTTCGAGTTCCTGCCCGTCATTGGCGTTGGGCTGGTTGTCGAGCGGCGAGGTCAGCGTGAAGCTGTACGTACCATTCGAGAGCAGCGTGAGCGTGCCATTCGGCGTTACACCGCTGCCGACGAGCGCGAAATCAGTCGCACCGGGAACGTTTAGGTTGCCGCCATTGGTCTCGTTGGGGGAGCCCGGCGTCGAGCCGCTATCCAGCGCCGATTCCTCGACCACGATGGTCGGGTTGTCGGCCACCAGCGTGACGTTGTTGATATTGATCGTCAGCGTGGCCGTCGACGGATCACCGTCGGCGTCAACGATCGTGTATTCGAAAACATCCTGTTCGTTCTGCGTCACGCCATTGTCGGTCGCTTCATAGGTGTAGCTACCGTCGGCGTTCAGCGTCAGCGTTCCGTAGAGGCCCGCCACAGGCTGGCCAACATTGAGCGCCACGCCATTCACCGCAGTAACCGGACCGACGCCCTCGCCATCGGCACCGAACTCGTCGTTGCTAATGACTTCGCCATTGATGATGGCGCCTTCGGTAACGTTGGTGCTGTCATTGGCAGCTTCCGGAACGTCATCGACGATCTGGACCGAAAGGACATCATTGGCTTCGTCGCCATCGACATCGGTCAGCGTGACATCGAAATTGTCATAGACTGCGTTCTCGCCATTGGCGTTGGCGTGCGCCGCATTGTCTTCAAGTTCGTAGCTGTAGCTGACTTCGCCCGTCGCGGGATTGAAGCCGGTGATGGTAAGCGTACCGAGCGCCGTGGTCTGCGAACCACCGACGAACACACCGTCCACGATCGCATTGATCGTGCCTACCGTCAGGTCGTCAAGGCCATCGGGCGTGGAGATATTGAAGGTGCCGTTGACCGTGGTCGACTCCGGCGTGTCGTCGGAACCGCCACCCGCCGGGTTGCCCGTCGAGGTCGCCAGGTCGTCTTCGTCAACCGAAACATCGCCGCCCTGCGCCTGCGGCGTCAGGTTGGTGATGACCACCGGATCATCGCTGCCCGTGAGCACGATTTCGAGTTCCGACGTGTCGCTGTCGCCATCGTGGTCCTCGATCACGACATCGAACGTCTCGGTCAGCGTCGCACCAGGTGCCAGCGTGGCGATCGTATCTTCGCCATTCTGGTTGAGCGTATAGCTGTAGCTGCCGTCGCTGTTGAGCGTCAGGTCGCCATAGGTGCCGTTATACACACCGTCATTGGCAACGACGAGGTCGACATCGACACTGGCGTCGTCATTGGCAAGCACATTGCCGGTTGCCGTGAACGGGCCATCTTCGGTGATCTGGCTGTTGCTGTCGTCGTTCGCCGTCGGGACGTCATCGTAGACGCCGACATCGAAACTGCCGTCAGCAAAAGAGCCATCGCTGTCCGTGACGCGGAATTCCACGCCCAGGATCGACACCAACGCCTCGCTGTCGTCGCCCTGCGTGTGGTCGATCGGCTGCGACAGCGTTACCTGATAGGTGTAATCGATCTCGCCGGGATTGCTGCCGGATACCGCGCCGGTGATCTCGATGCGGACCACTTCGACGCCGTCGGCGCGGCCAACGATGGCGCCGCTTTCAAGCTCGAAGTCGATCGCTTCTCCGCCCGATTCAAGACCCAAAAGATCGAGATCATTGACGTTGATGAACTGGATCGCCGCCAGCGGATTGGCCGGGGTATCGGCGCCATAGTCGACCGTGAACGTATCGGAAGCAGTCGCGCTGCCACCGCCATCGATCTCGGTCGAATCCGTGTCGCCGTCATCCGGGTTGTTGCCGCCAAGGCCATCTTCGTCGACATTTACGTTATCGAGACCGCTGATCTGCGGCGTCGAGTCTGCATCGACATTGAGATAGACCGTCGCGCTCGACAGATCGCCGTCGGCATCCTCGATCTGGTAGACAAAGCTGTCAGCACCCGCGAAGCCCGGATTGGGCGTGTAGGTGAACGTTCCGTCGCCATGATAGATGAGGTCGCCATTGGCTGGGCCACTGAGCACGGTCAGGTTATTGCCAAGATCGACGCCATCCGCGCCTTCGACATCGTTCGCGAACACGTCGATAAATTCGGGGGTATCTTCGGCAACGACGATCGGCGCGGCAAGCGAGCCATCGTCATTGGCCGTCGGCACGTCATCGACGATCTGCACGTCGAGGCTGCCGGTGGCCATGTCCACGTCCTGGTCGGTGACCTTGACCTCGAACGAGCGGACGATGCCGTCTTCGCCCGCATTACCGTGGATCAGCGCATTGGCGTCGAGTTCATATTCGTAGATGAAGGTGCCGCCGATCACCAAACCGTTAAGGTCGGTATCAGGGATGAAGTCGGTGATGCGAAGTTCGCCATAATCGTCATTGATCGTCTTCGCGCCGAGGAAGACACCGTTCTGGATGATCAACACGCCGCCAACCGTTACGTCGTTGACGCCATCGGCTGCCTCGAACGAGAAGCTGTCACCATCGACCAGCGATTCCGGGGTCGTGTCCGAGCCCGCCGGTAGATCGTCTTCGTCAACGCTAAGCTCGGGACCCTGGCCATCGAGGCCGTTGAGCACGACCAGGTCGTTCTCACCGTCCATGATGATGGTCAGGAAAGCCGCAGAGGTATCGCCGTCGCCATCGAGCAACGTGTAGCTGAATTCCTCGGTTAGCGATTCCCCATCGGTCAGGGCGTTGAGTGCATCGACGCCTTCACCCGACAGCTGATATTCGTAACTGCCATCTGCATTGAGGATAAGCGAACCATACACGCCGTCGACCTGGCCGACGCTGGATGGCGCAATCTGCGCGCCATCGGCACCAAGTGTATCCACGCCCAAGCCGGCGACACCGCCATCGGTGCCTTCGCCTGTGATGACGTTGCCCGTCGTGGTCGAAGGACCGCCTTCGAAAATGTCGCTGTCGACATCGTTGTTCGCCGTCGGCACGTCATTGACGATCTCGATCAGGAACACACCGCTGGCTGGCGAGCCGTCTTCGTCGGTGAGGTTGACCGGCACCGATTCGAACGGGTCGCTCGGCGGGTTCGGCCCGTTGTCGAGCGAGTTGTCTTCGAGCGTGAAGGTGCCCAGGAGCGTGCCGCCGATGATCGTGCCGTCGGGCGCGGTATTGGCAATGAACCCGGTCACTTCGATTGTGCCCGAAGGCGTCGAGATCAGCGCACCGGCGCCAACGAAGACGCCATTTTCGATAATGGCAACGGTGCCCATCGTCAGGTCGTCAACCCCGTCCGGAGCTTCGAACGCATAGTTCCAGTTCTGGACGAGCCCCGGCGCGAACGGATTCGAGCCGTCCGGCAGGTTCGATTCGTTCACGAACACATTGGGCGCAGAGCCGTCGACACCGTTGAGGACGACAGGATCGTCCTCGCCGTTCATGATGATGGTGAGCTGCGCGGGATCGCTATCGCCATCGCCATCGATCAGACTGTAGTCGAACTGATCGACCAGCGTTTCGCCATCGGTGAGCGTTTCAAGAAGCGCCACCCCGTCCTGACTCATTTCGTAATTGTAGCTGCCGTCGGCATTGAGCGTCAGCGTACCATACAGGCCATCATAGACGCCCGGATTGCCGACCTCGGCACCGTCCGCGCCCGGCGTGTCCGCGCCGGCGCCATTGAGGCCGCCATTGGTGCCTTCGCCGGTGATAACATTGCCATCGGTGGAGGTGGCGCCGCCTTCGACGATGTCGCCATCGACATCGTCTTCAGCTGTCGGCACGTCATCGAGGATTTCGATCGACAGGCTGGTGCTTGCCTCATCGCCATCGCTATCCGTCAGCACGACCGAGAAGTCGTCGCTTTCGACACCGACAAGGTCTTGCGTGTTGGTCGTCAGCTCATAGCTGTAGGTATAGCCGCTCGTCGGATTTCCGGTGACGGTCAGCGTGCCGTAGAGGCCCGGCACCACACCACCATTGGTGACGTCGACGCCGCCGATGACCAGCGAGGCCACCGTGTCGTTACCCGTATCGAAATCGATCGTACCCGAGGCGACCTCGTCGTTCGAGGCGGCGTTGCTGCCTTCATCGGCACCGTTGGGCGGGCCATCGAGCGCCGCTTCGTCCACCACCGTGTCCGACGTTTCGGCAATCGACACATTCGGAGTCGAATCCGGAAGCAAGGTAATGGTCACCGTGGCAATCGACGTGTCGCCGTCGCCATCGGTGATTTCATACTGGAAGGTGACAACACCTTCTTCGCCCGGAACCGGGGCGTACGTGAAGGTACCATCATCATTATAAGTCAGCGCACCGGGGCCGCTCAGCGTACCCGGGACGACCGCGATGCCATTGACCAGGTCAACGCCATCGGCACCCGCCACGTCGTTGGCGAAGACGTCGACAGCGATGTCGGCATCTTCCGCCGCCTGGTTGGCGCTATCGTCATTGGCCTGCGGCAGGTCATCGACGATCTCGATCGACAGGACCGTGTCGGCGGTGTCGCCATCGCTGTCGGTCAGGACAACGTTGAAGTCATCGGTCTCGGCAACGCCATCGACATCGTCGAGATTGGTCGTGAGCTCGTAGCTATAGGTGTAGCCGTCGGCCGGGTTGCCGGTGATCGTCAGCGTGCCATAGGCACCCGGCACCGTGCCGCCATTGGTGACATCGACGCCATTGATGACCAGCGAACCCACGCTGTCGTTGCCCGTGTCGAAGGTCAGCGCGCCATTGCCGACTTCGCTAAGCGATGCGGCATCCGAACCGTCCGGATTGAGACCGGCTTCGTTGACCACCGTATCCGAACCGTCAACGACCGAAATGCTCGGCGTTGAGTCCGGCAGAAGTTCGATCGTGACCGTGGCGACCGACGTGTCGCCGTCGCCATCGGTGATCTGATAGTCGAAGCTGACCACGCCTTCTTCGCCCGGTGCCGGGTCGTAGGTGAAGGTGCCATCACCATTATAGGTGACAGTGCCCGCACCGACGAGCGAACCCGCGACGAGTTCGACGCCCGTTGCCAGATCGACGCCGTCGGCGCCCGGCGTGTCATTACCGAAGACATCGACGGTAACATTGGCATCTTCGCTTGCCTGCGCGGCGGAATCATCGCGCGCGATCGGCTCGTCGTCGATGATGTCGATGACGATGACATCGGTCGCGGTGTCGCCATCCACATCGGTGACCGTCACGGTAAAGCTGATCGTCGTGCCATCGCCTGCCGTATTGTCGGTCAGCGTGAAATTATATTCGATGATGTTGGCATCGGGATCATAGCTGATGATCGTGATGATCCCGCCGTCGATCGGGATGACCTGGCCAGCGCCCGTTACCGGTGTCCCGTTGATCGCGACGACGTTCACGCCGTCGCCGTCCACCCAGCGAATGGTGCCGGTCACATGTTCGGTCGGATCGCTGTCATTGTCGGGGTCGCCATCGGCGATTTCGCCTGACCCCGGATCCTCGCCGTTACGCGGCGGAAGACCGCCCTCGTCGACGGTATTGCCGCCGTTGGGGTCGGGGATGATGTTGATGTCGACGCCTGCATTCTCGATCACAATGGTGAGCGTGGCGGTCGACGTATCGCCGTCGCCGTCGGTCAGCGTATAGGTAAAGACGTCTTCGACGCCGCCCGGCGAGGCCGGATCACGGACATAGGTGTAACTGCCATCGGCGACGATGGTCAGCGTACCGTAAGCGCCTTCGATCACCACCGGGTCGTCCCCGATCGAAACGCTGGCACCGCCCGCGGCGATCGCGGTCAGCTCGGCACCGTCGGCACCTGGTGTGTCTGCGCCCGCGGCACCGGACGTCGTACCGACGCCGGTGAAGACATTGCCGTCTTCCGGACCATAGGTGCCCGCCGCAATCGTGTCGGTATCGACCCGCGCCGTAGGAACGTCGTCGGCAATGTTGATGGTGAGGTTCGCCATGGCGCTATCGCCATCGACATCGGTCACCGTCACGCTGAAAATATCCTGCACGGAATCGCCCGCCGTATTGTCGGTTAGCGTGTAGCGAAAACCGATTGCACCGGGGCTGATCGACGTAATGGTCAGCGTTCCGAACTGGCCCTGGATGACTTGGCCGACCGCACCGATGACAACGCCGTTGACCACAAGCCCGTCGACCGCAACCACGTTGGGGCTGTCAGGCGATGAATAAACGAATGTTCCCGACACGCTCTCGCTGTCGGCTGCCGCGTTGGACCCGGCAGGCTCGCCGTTACGTGCGGGAAGCCCTGCCTCATCGACACTTGCAGTGGCATCGCGCGCGCCCGCCGGATTGTCCGGGGTCTCGATGACGATATCGGGCTCGTTCTCGAGAAAATAACCGGGCTCTTCCTGCTGCTCGAGCGGACGGAACAGTTCCGTCGGCGGCAGCAGGTCGCCCAGCTCCTGCGCCGGCCCGAGGCCCGGCACGACGACGGCGAAGTTGCCGCCGCTGGAATCGTTGTTGGGATCGTTATCATCGCCGGGACCGGCGGGCGGATCAGCCTGAATCAGCAGCGCGGCAACCGTGGTGGGCGGGATGACTGCTTCGCCGATTACAAGCTGGGGCACGAAAAGAGCGCCGTTGACGATGATCATCTGGCCGCCATCGGGCAGCGGGACGACTAGATCGGTACCGACCCGGACGATATCGCCGGCGTTCACGCCCGCGGGGAGGTTGACGACGCCATCGGGCCCCACTTCGACCCGGATCGCGTCCGGCCGTACCGTTACAGCTGCCGGCATTGTTTCCGTCGAAACGTCGGCTTCGACGTCCTGGCCACCATCCTGGCCCCCGTTCGCTTCAAAATCGTTGCGCATGTCCCACCCTTCGCTTGTCGAGCGCCGGGCAAAGCCGAGCGCTGCCAAATCATCAAATCTGGGGAAAGAACTGCGCCGCTGTTAAACGCGAATGGTTAACAGCGTCGGGTCCACCCCCGTGCTTCTGGAGACAAGAAACACGCGCTTACAGCAAATTGCAAATGGAACGCGACGGATTGAAGCTCTCACCTACCCTACAATCGTATAAAGCGTCATCTATTAGTCGTTAACTTTTCCAGTAATAGTTATAGGTTACGTCGGATGGTGTAAGTCATCATTGGTATCGGAGGCGCCAAAATGGAGGTAATCCTGTTCTATTGTTAGTAATACTAAAGAAATTTTGCGATCATACTTATCGAGTTAAGTAGGAGTTAAATCAGAAATCAAAAGTTTCACCTATGTTAACCCTATTTGGTGAATTTCGACCTGCTTTCGACTACCTTCCGTGCCCGTTAACTATGCGTAAAAAATCTTCGCGAACATCGTCCCGAAACGACACATATTTGCGAATTTCGCGAATCCCGTAGTTCCGACTCGCTTCGGCTGGCGAGTCGCGGGCCGAGTCGCTCAAGCGCTGCGAAGCGCTGCCTGAAGCCGTTCCTGCCATTGCGCGCGGCGCTCTTCACGGCGCGCCCTTTCGATCGCAGGTTCGAAGCTTTCGTAGCGAGGCAGCATGGCGCCGATTGCAGTCTCGAGGTCACCGTGGATTCCGGCGCCTACCGCTGCCAGAATCGCCGCGCCTCTTGCCGTGCTCTCGACATTCTCGGGTCTCGCAACGGTGACGCCGCTAATGTCGGCAAGATCCTGTGCCAACCAGTCGTTGGCAATCATGCCGCCATCGACCTGCAGCTCGCGCCATGGCGCGCCATCGGCGGCAAAGGCTTCGGCAAGATCGACGGCGCTGTGTACCACCGCTTCCAGCGCGGCGCGCACCAGGTGGGCGCGCGTCACGCCAAAGGTCAGGCCGTGGATCGACCCCGTGATGTCGGCGCGCCAGTGTGGGGCGCCGAGGCCGGTGAACGCCGGTATGATGGTAACGCCACCATTATCCTCGACGCTGCGCGCCAGCGTTTCGGTTTCCTGCGCACTGCCTACCAGGCCGGCCATGTCGCGCAGCCATTGGACAAGGCTACCGGCGACGAAAACCGACCCCTCCAGGGCGTACAGCCTGATGTCATCGCGCTGATAGAGCAAAGTCGCCAACAGTCGATGCTCGCTCTTGGGTGGCGTGGCACCGGTCGACGCGAGCGCGAACAAACCGGTTCCGAATGTGGCCTTCGCCATTCCCTGCTTGATGCATGCCTGGCCAAGTGTCGCCGCCTGCTGGTCGCCCACCGATGCGGCGACGAGGATCGGGTCGCCAAACAGCCCGCAGGAGCCCAGATCACCCGCCATGTCGATGATCCCCGGCAAGGCGGATCCGGGCACGCCGAAAAGCGTGCAGAGATCATCGTCCCATCGCGATGTCTCGAGCGCCATCAATGCGGTCCGGCTCGCGTTGCTGGCATCGGTCTCGAACCGCCCGGTTAGCTTGAAGCGCAGCCAGCAATCGATCGTCCCGAAGGCAAGCGTTCCGCGGGCCGCCGCTTGCGCGACCGCCCCCTCATGGTCCAGCAACCAGCGCATCTTGGAGGCACTGAAATAGGGATCGAGCAGCAATCCGCTCCGCTCGTGAACAAAGGTTTCGTGCCCGCCGTCACGCAGGGCGGCGCAGGCTTGCGCCGTGCGGCGGTCCTGCCAGACGATCGCCGGGGCCAAGGGCTCGCCCGTGTCTTTGTCCCAGGCCACCACTGTTTCGCGCTGGTTGGTAATTCCGATCGCCGCAATGGCAGCCGCACCGCCTGCCCGCTCGATGACCGTGGCGGCGACGTCCCGCGTTGCCTCCCAGATCGCATCGGCGTCCTGTTCGACCCACCCCGGACGCGGGTAGCCGCACCTTACCGGCTGCTGCTCGCTATCGATGATCCGACCGGCCTCGTCGAACAGCAGCGCCCGCGTGGAGCTGGTGCCTTCGTCGAGGACGAGAATGGTCATTTCCTGCCATAGGCTTTCATGAAGACGTCGATCGCGCCGGCAATGCGCTCTCGGTCACGCTCCGGGTCGCTCTTGCCGCAGAAACGCCGCTCCAATTCGCCGAACCCCTTGCACATGGACACGAACTGCTCAGCCGCCAGCATCGGATCATCGACCTCGATTTCGCCGGCGTCCGCGGCAGCTTCGATAAGCCCGGCCATCTGCACGCACACCGGCCGCGGCCCGGCGTCCATGAAGGTGTCACCAATCGACGGATCACGATCCGATTCTGCGGCGATGCGACGATCGAAGCGGACAATTTCATCGCGGCTGACGAAATCGTGAAAGGCATTGCCGAGCGTTTCCAACTGCTCGCGTATGGGCCGGCGCGGCAAGGACGGATCGATCTGCATTTGCTGCTTCATATTGCTGCATTCGTGATCGACAGCGGCGCTGAAAAGCCCGGGTTTTCCGCCGAAATAATTGTAGATGGTCACCTTCGACACGCCTGCGTACTCGGCGATCCCCTCGATCGATGCCGCTTCGTAGCCGACATCGAAGAATACCTTGCTGGCAGCGGACAGGATCGCCTGGCGCTTTGCTTCGCTGGATGGTCTCACGATGGTTCTCGCCACGACAGCCCTTGACACTATGAACGTTCGCGTTCATTTGAACGCCAGCGTTCATTTACTAGCCCTGAACCCGTTGTAGCGCAAGGAACCGCTTTCGCCCATGCTCTGGATCGCGATCAGAATGCTCACCGGCGACAGGCAGAAATTTTTCGGGCTGGTGTTCGGTATTGCCTTCTCGACGCTCCTGATCACGCAGCAGCTTTCGATTTTCGTGAACCTGCTCGAACGCGGTGCCAGCGCCGTCTACGACATCAAGACCAACGATATCTGGGTAATGGACAAGGTCAGTCGGACGCCCGACGTCGTCTATCCCATGCCTGCCACCGCGCTCGAGAAAGTGCGCGGCGTGCCGGGTGTGAAGTGGGCGGTCCCGCACTTGCGCAGCGCCGCTGCGATCCGCACGCCCGAAGGCGATCTGGAAGGTGTTACCGTGGTTGGCGTCGACGACACGACCCTGATCGGCCTGCCCGAGAACATGATCGAAGGCGACCGCGCGTTGCTGGCGGCGCCCGACAGCGTTTTCATCGACGATGTTGGCGCCACGCGCCTCTTCCCGCCCGGCGAAGACTTCATCGGCGCACGTCTCGAACTCAATGACAGGCGCGCGGTCATTCGCGGTGTTACCGACAGCACGCCCACCTTCACCAGCCAGGTCACCTTGACCACGCGCTATTCGAATGCGCTCGCTTATGTGCCGGGGCAGCGAAACCGGCTCAGCTTCATCCTGGTCAAGGCCAGCGACGGCGAAGATCTCGATGCACTGACCGAGCGTATCGAGGAGCAGACGGGCCTGCGCGCGCGTACGCGCGATGAATTCGCGCGGGACGGTATCGACTTCATCATCGAGAATACCGGCATCCCGTTGAACTTCGGGATCACCGTGCTGCTTGGCTTTATCGTTGGCATTGCCATCGTCGGGCTGACCTTTAGCCTGTTCATACGCGACAACATCAAGCAGTTCGGCGCGCTTAAAGCGATCGGCGTGCACAATGGCAAGATCACCCGCATGGTCGCGGCCCAGGCGCTTCTCGTCGGCTTCATCGGCTATGCCTTTGGTGTTCTCGGCGCGACGCTTTTCTTCGAAATCTTCGACGATCCCACTTTCAAGGGTTTTTACACGCCCTGGTGGATCCCCGTTCTCAGCCTGGTCTCGGTCGCCGTCATCATCTCGGCCACCGGCTATGTCGCGCTGCGCGGGGTCCTCAAGACCGAACCCGCGGCGGTGTTCAGATGAGCGCGAATGTCACTACAAAGGGTCAGGCCGCCATTTGCGCCCGCGGCATCGCGCGCGACTTCAGGGCGGGCGAACAGACCCTGCGTGTACTGCACGGTATCGATGTCGATATCCGCAAGGGCGAGCTTACCTATGTCGTCGGCGAATCCGGCTCGGGCAAGACGACGCTGATTTCGATCATGTGCGGGATCTTGTGGCCGACGGAGGGCGAGGTCGAAGTTTTCGGCACCGACATTTACAGCCTGTCCGATCGCCGGCTGGTCGATTTCCGCCTCAACAATATCGGCTTCATCTTCCAGCAGTACAACCTGATCCCGACGATCGATGCGGCCTCCAACGCCGCCGTGCCGCTGATCGCGCAGGGCATGCGCCGCCTGGAAGCGCGCCAGCACGGCATCACGATGCTCGAAAAGCTCAACATGGGCGACCAGGTCGACAAGCTGCCGCGCCAGCTTTCGGGCGGCCAGCAGCAACGCGTCGCCATCGCCCGCGCCCTTGTTCACGAACCCGCGCTCGTCGTTTGCGACGAACCCACCGCGGCGCTCGATGCCAAGTCTGGCCGCCGCGTCATGGACCTTTTGCGCGAAGTGGCGGTCGCCGAAGACCGCGCCTGTATCATCGTTACCCACGATAATCGCGTGTTCGACCTCGCGGACCGTATCCTTGTCCTCGAAGACGGACGTATCACTAATGACGGCACCCAGATGCCGGAGGATGAATAATGCCCCAGCTCAGCTTTTCCCGCCAGGTTCTGCCCGCGCTTGCCCTGATCGGCGTTCTGGTCGCGGTATATTTCATCGTCGTCCAGGCGCCCGACCGCAGCCAGGCCGAAGCCGAGGAGACGCCCGCGCGCGTGCAGGATGAACTTGCCGGTCAGCCGCGCGTGGCTGGATCGGGCGTTGTCGAACCCTCCAGCGAGATCATCGAGATCGGCACCGCGATCGGCGGGCTGGTGGACACCGTCCTGGTCGTACCCGGCGAACGCGTCACCAAGGGCCAACCGCTGTTCCGCGTCGATACCCGCAATCTGGATGCGCGCGTCAATGAAGCGCGCGCGGCCATCGCACGCGCCCAGGCCGCCATCGCCGAAGCGCGCGCCGCCGAAGATACGGCGCAGCGCCAACTCGCGCTGTATCGCAACATCGATGATCCGCTTGCCGTCAGCCGCGCAGAGATCATCAACGCCGAGGGCAATGCCAGCGCCGCACGCTCGCGCCGTCAACTCGCCCAAGCCGAATTGCGCGCGGCGCGTGCAACCTTGAACAGTGCGCAAACCGAAGCCGACCGCGCCATCGTCCGCGCACCCATTTCGGGCGAGATCCTGCGCGTCGATGTGCGTCCCGGCGAGCTCGTCAACGCCGGCCCGGGTGGCGGCGGGCCATACATTCGCATGGGCGAAACCAACCCGCTGCACGTCCGTATCGACATCGATGAAGACGAAGCCGTACGTCTGAAAACGGGAGCGCCCGCGATCGTGTCGCCGCGCGGCGGCGCCCAGCAGCGCGTCGAAGCCGCGTTTGTCCGCGCCGAACCGCTGGTCGTGCCCAAGCGAAGCCTCACCAATTCGGCCAGCGAGCGGGTCGACGTGCGCGTGCTCCAGTTGATCTATCGCCTGCCAGAGAACGCCCCCGAGGCCTTCCGTGTCGGGCAGCAGGTCGACGCCTTCATCGCGGCCGAGGAGCCGGGCCGATGAAGCCGCTTGCCTCGGTAACGCTGGCGCTGGCGCTGGCGCTGGCTGCTTGTGCTGCTGGCCCGGGAGATCTCCCCACCGCCAGCGATGTCACGTTGCCGGAAGCCTTCGCCTTCGCCGATGACGCCGCCGCCGAGGCCGCGGTCGCCGATCTCCTGCCCGACGATCCCGCGTTTCATCTGCTCGCCCGTTCGAGCCTTGCGCGATCCCCTACCCTCGGGGCTGCGCTTGCGCGCATCGACATCGCCCGCGCCGGAGCGGCGCGCGCTGGTGCACAGCGACGGCCGTCGATCGGCTATGGTGCCGGGGTCAGTGCCACGCGCACCAATCCCGATCAGTTCGGCGCCGACTTGCCTGCGGGGGTCGATTTCGACACCGAACGCGCGGCCTATTCTGCAGATCTGACCGCGCGCTGGGATCCCGACCTGTTCGGCGCATTGCGCGCGTCCGAGCGTGCCGCCACGGCGCGCCTCGATGCCGCCAGCGCCGATGCCGCCGCCGTGCGGCTTGCCTTGATTGCAGAAATCGGCGGCGCGGTAATTGACTGGCGCACGCTCGACGCGCGCGAGGCCGCGTTGGAGGAGGATCTTGAAAGCGCCAATGCGATTGCTCGTCTTGCAGGCGTGCGCGAAGATGCCGGCATCGCGCCGGGTGCCGATCGTTACCGCGCCGAAGCGCAGGCCGCTGCCAGTCGCTCGCGTATTGCCGCGCTGACAAGCGAACGCGCGCGCATCATCGGTCGCCTCGTCGCGCTCACCGCGCTGCCTGTTGACGAAATCCGCGCCGCACTTGCGGTCGATACCGCGCACTCCGGCCTGCCCGTTGCCCCGGCAGCGCTTCCATCAACCTTGTTGCATGCACGACCCGATATCGTCGCCGCATCGTATCGGCTCGCCGCTGCCGATGCGGACGTGGCCGCCGCCGCAGCGCAGCGTTTTCCGCGGCTCGACCTGTCGGCCGGCATTGGGTTGCTCGCCTTTGCCCTGGGCGACTTGTTCGAAGCCGACAGTATCATCGGCAACGTGGCAGCCGGTATCGCTGGACCCTTGTTGGACTTCGGACGGATCGAAGCACAGATCGACGCTGCGGAAGGCCAGACCCTGTTGGCGTTCGAGCAATATCGCGGTGCGGTATTCGCCGCGCTCGGCGAAACAGAAAGCGCTTATGCATTGATCGCCGCTACCGACGCACAAGCTGCCGCGGCGGCCGATGAAGCAGCGATGGCATCGCGCGCCGCGCGACTGGCAGAAACGCGCTACCGCGCCGGGCTCGAGAATTTCCTCAGCGCGCTCGAAGCCCGCCGCGTTGCCGATGCAAGCGGCGACCGCGCAGCGGCCGCGCGTGGGCGAGCTCAGCGCGCCCGCATTCTTTTGTGGCAGTCGCTTGGCGGTAGCGATCTGGATTAGTCGTCGGTTGCCTGCGCAATCGTTTGGGTTAGGCGCTCGGCGCTGCACGGCTTGGCGCAAAAGAAGGACCCCGGGAATCGCTGTTCAAGGTCTTCGGGTTTGGCATGGCCACTGTGAAACACGATCGGTACGTTTCGTAGCCGCAGCTGTTCGGCCAGCAGCATCACATCTTCGCCGTCCAGCTGGACATCGAGTACAGCCGCGTCCGGCATCTGCCTCTCATCGGCGAGATCACAGAGCGCCTCGCTGACGCTGACATGGGGTCCCAGCACCTGGTAGCCCTTGTCTTCGAGCATGTGCTGCAAATCCATTGCGATGACGAACTCGTCCTCGACGACCATAATCCTGGTAGGATGTTCATTTGTCATGGCAGCGCCATTCACTGTGCCGATGTCGGCCCCCTGTAATCGCCTCAACCTGCAGCGCGACGCGTACCTCGGAAAGCGCTCCAAGACTAAAAACACGCTGCCCACGAAAACGGTTCCGGCCTAAAGCGCAAAATGTACGGCGGACACAAAAAAACCGCCTTGCGGCGGCCCTTTTGCGGCTGGCGGAGACGGAGTCCGCATAAGACTCTCTATAATTATCTGAAAAACAGAGTATTTTGTAAGCTGACTTGTAACGTTTCCCACATTTTCTACCACAACAGGATGCTGGCACGCCTCCTGCGCGGTCAGGGGATTCGTATAAGATAGTGTGTTGTAGTAATTACGAGCACCTTCTGGCATCATCGAGACAGGGGGTCGCTCATGCAATGGTACAGTTTAATCCCGGCAAGCGTTATACTCGCGACTGCTTCTCTAGATCACCACCACGAGCACCGCGTTAAAATCGAACAAGCTGCTCCCGTTGAAAATCCGGCGCTCCCCGGAGGGACAGCAGGTAAGACTGAAGTACGCGTAAGCGGTAAACTCGGAGGTCAGTACGATACGGTTCAGACTGACACGTTGCGCTTTTGGCTACGAGTATGGCAGCCAGGAATCCCCAATAATCCGGTCTCTCATTCACCTGCATATCTGCACTTGAACGGATGGCCCGTCGGTGCATTTGCAATTGGTAGACAACCACAGGTCTTGGAGGTTGGGACTGACTATCGCGACATGCGCGATAAAGATATCCCCTCAAAGACGGTGTCCCCAATATCGTTATGTAACGACAAACTAGCTCAGCTCAGCGGGCAGGAACTTCGATCCTTCCAACGCGATGGAGGCGAGTTTTTCTTCTGGCCTGCATACAACGCTACCGTGGTGCAGACTTGGGAGGTTCGCAAACATCGATTGGCGTCCGGCCGAAATTCTACCGAAATGAAACGATTTGAGGATAGCACTCCAGTTGGGGTGACAATTATATGCGAGCCGCTCGGCGCTCCTACCCCTGTAGGAAAAGCTTCCAACGCCGTTTCGAATGTTGCCTTGCGTGCCGCCGCCATGGGAAGCGAAACAATCGGCCGCCAATCTTGTCCCGACAAGGTTAGGTTGTACGCAACTATCGAAGCCCGGCACCGCACGAAATTCAAAGTGCTCATGCGTGGCCCAAAATTCCTCACGCCACCCCGCGACTTGTTCTTTGGTGAGGCGGGCTCCCAGTCCATGACCGAGACTTTCGACGTCAAATGGGATTCAACAATCGATGAAGTCGCTTTTATTGCTGGAAAACGGCCAAATATGCAGCAGAAGCTAAACTTCCATGTGAATGTAGCCGATGAACAAGGTCGCCTCCTAAAGACTGAGGAAACGTCGATTTTTCTACAGTGCAATGTCCCGCCTAACCCAGTCAAAATCAGGCTTCCAGGCAACTGATAGAATGGCTGGACAAGTTCGCAGAGAGCCACGTGAACCAGTAACGTGTGTAATCAAGGCACGAGGAGCCGGCCTCCGTGAAACGAAAGCAAAATTAGAAGACATAACCAGACTCGGATGTCGTCTAGAGATGTTCTCTGCAGTCAATGTACATGACGAAATCTGGGTGCGCCTTCCAAACCTCGAACCATTACGCGCTGTAGTATGTTGGGCGGATAAATTTCAGGTGGGTGTTGAGTTCAACACCCCTATCCACCCGGCTGTCTTTGAGCATCTCCTTCAGAGCATGAAGGGAAGCGAGGGCTAATTGCAGATTAACTCAAACCAAGCCTTCCATCGAACCGTTGGGCGGCCATCGAAAGTTTGCTGCCAAGGAATCGGCGGATCGCAGAGTAGATCCAACTGCAACAACGGAGAATTTCTGCATTAGCGTTTTCGATGTGGATCGGATGCGGTGTCCGTATAGCGAGCCGCAGATATAAGACCTCCCCCTTCGCGCGCGTGCGCCCGCGCGTACTGTTCCTAGAAGTCAGTAAATCACTACGGTATATCCGCCTTCGATCAGCATCACAGACCAGGGCTAATCGCAGCGATGGTCGCGCCAATATTTGGGCCAAGCGACGGCCGGACCTTGAACCATTACACAATTGAGGTCGCGGCCATCGGACAGAGTACACCAAGCCGCCGTTCGGTTGCCGCCAGCCGAGCCGTCGGAACGATAGGTCATTGCGCTGGCGCGAACCGTGACGTGGCCGTGGCTAAGTGAGCCGTGGGCCCGCCGAAAAGGCTCACTAGATAGTCTCTAGCTTCGATATCAGACGCGCTTGGGCATGGATGGCCCAGACTGCAGCTTCCGTCGATCTCGCGCGCCGCAACGCCCGCCAAGCGCACTCTAGGCCCTTCGGCGCACCATATCGGCCTGTCCCTTCCCACACTTGCTTCTTGTAGCCTAGCAATTCTCTACAACCACGGTGAGCAAAGGACGGCCAACACGGTCACTGTATCGATGCTCAATGCTGGCACCGTAGCGCGTATTGAAAGCAACCTCTGGGATTCCGCAGGTATCCTGAATCAAAGATGGCTCCATCTCCTGACGCAAACTCTCCAAGTCAAAATCCGCTCGATCAGCATCCACCTTGTAAGTGCGCACTACTCGCAGGCCCTCTAACTCGACATTCTCAAGTGTTGTCCATTCATCCAATCGCACCGGAAGCTGCCCGCTAAAAGAGTCGACCGCTTTCTGTAGCTCCGAGCTCACTTCGGATGGACGCACATGATTGAGGACTCCAGCGTCGAAGAGTTCGACTTTTTCCGGATACCACATAGATCCCGGTGGCGTGCTAAGCGCTCTTTGAACGAAAGTTCCTGGCAATCCAGCACGTCGATAAAGAGCTGACAGTTCAACGTTTAGATCTTCGTCGATCGTCGATGTCCCCTCACCCAACGCTGCCCTGTGAAACCCAACACGGCTCCCGTTGCTCATTGAACGTTGTTGGCCGGAGAGAAGGATTAAAGTGCATGCTGAGTTGCACTCTCCCCATACATTTACGTCAAGATTTTCTCGGGCCACAATTGCTGCAATCCGTTCCGCAATCAGGGTGCGGCCGCCTAAGGAATTGACCTCCAAAATGCTCGGGCCTTCGACACTTGCTAGGACTTGTTCGAAATCTCGTTCGACCCCATCGACGAGAGGCCCGTTTATGTAAATGCGCCCATCTTCCAATGCGCTGACTTCTGCTTTTTCGCCGATCTCCTCGTCGCCAGTTACGATTTCAGAATATTTGGGACTATCTAGAAGAAGTGGTGTGACTTGATTGAAGGTGGCAATACCCCCGAGAAATATCATGACTTGCGCGGCTCTAGACCAAAATGTCGAGCCTCCGCGCTCAATATTCCGATCCGCAGACTTCCACGTGCCAATGGCACCCCAGAACCAAACTGAAATGGCGAAGGCAACGAAAGCATAGTTTGCGACAACGATCGACGAGAGTGCACTAGAACCTTCGGCCATCCCGAACAGCATTGCCGTCCCCGCCACGCTCACCACATTCGATATAATAACTAGATTGAGCCAGTAGGATTTCGCGAGAGAATGCCGCCCCTTCCAATGGTCTAGAAGATATCCCTCCCTCTCATCGTCATATTCTTCGTATCTCTCCGCATAACTCACTACTTTCACCCCCCCCTATTTAACGCATTTTTTGCCGACCTTAATCTTCGTCCGACACCCAGCTTTCTCGATATCGCCTTCTCAGGAAAAAATACGCGATAAGCGCTCCTGGCACATACATTAGAGCGGCGGAAAACTGGAGAGAGCCTCCGTCACTGTAGCCCCAAGATGCCAATAGGCCGACCGACAGCCAGCCGAATACCGCTGCCAAAAGTGCTCGGCCATCAGGTTGCAAACTCTTAAACAGCTTTCCCCAAAGCAACCCAAAAAGAAACCCGAATAGAGCGCCGCCTATGGTAGCGCCGACCAACGAACCTAGATCAAACATTTGAACCCCATTATTCGCAAGCGCGCTGATTTAATCGGCATGGAGGTCGTATGTCCAATTCACGATTTCATTTTGATTGCGCTGCAAACGTTCAATCTGTTGCTGTTGTCGACTCACGGTTTCTTCTAATTCTTCAACACGGTCCACTAATAGGCTGCCAGCTTCTGCATTGTGATTAATTGTCGAATATGAGCGTTGAACTGCCGCATCTGAATGGTCTTCGGCTATCGCGCGTATTTCGCTCTCAGACCACATTTTCTTGCGATCCGCGCATCCCGAAAGTGCGGCAGCAAGAATTGTCACGCTAATTAGCGACCCAAGCGCACGAATACTGCTCGCGGTTCTCGCTTGCGAATTGGTTATTGTATGCATCAGCGAACTCCTGGCATGCTTCGTAGTTGTCGACCTAGCCGAAGAAGACGGCGGTCTTGATAGGGCCAGCAATGCGAGAATGCTTGACGAGCCAAACTGCGTCCGACCCCAGACCGAGCCCCAAGTCCGCGTGTCTAGCAAGCACGCGTTGAATCTCTTCTTCCCTTTCCTTGAGCCCATCTTTTTGCCCACACGCCGCAAGCAGAATCGCAGCTAAGAGAATTATGGTATGTCTGACCAACGGCTGCCCCCTAACTGCGCATATCACGAGGCCGACAATGCCTAAACTTCAATCGATTGCCAAATTCTGGGTACGCCCGGCGCGCTTGCCGATAATGTCCCCGCCCTTGCCGCGTCTCGACGGTCCCAGCCCAAGCTCCTCGCCCAATGCGTCCGAAACGCCCTTCATCATGTAGAGCGTGAGCTCGCGGGCATTTGCATCGAACCACTCGCCGCGCTGGTAGGTAGCTAAGCCGCCCATACGGCGAATGACGCTGGTCCCCTTTACGCAAATGCCGCCAGCGTTCTTGATCCATCGACCAGTCAGGCCTCGCAATGACAACCCTTGGGGCCAATGCATCGCGATATGAGCATGGGCACCCTTACCTTCGCCGTTCTCGCGCACCCAGTAAGCCGCAAACGGCTTCTTCCGCCTGCGCAAATAGGTTCGGGCATAATCCAGTATCTTTCCCACGAATGCCGCCCCGTCGTCGTCCTGGACGCCCGCGCTTTCGTAATGCACGGTCCAGTGTACATTCGGTTCCAACCCAAGCTCCATCGCTCGCAGATGGGCGCTCCAAATCACCTCGGCCTGTCGTCTGGACAGGTAGAAGCTTGTTCGATCGGCTCGGTTACGAGCGCCGCCCCAACCTCGCGCACGCGCGCGTATTGGTCGCGAAACTCTTTGTGGTGCTGCCTTTCTCGCGTGCGCGAGTATCGGCGCAGTCGCGGATCGATCGGCAGGCTTCTTACTGGGGCAGGGCCCTAAACCATATAATTGCAATGCGCGTGCCATCCCGCGCGCAAGCGCCTGCTTCCGCCAGTTTTAACAGGCGGGTTTTGGCTCGCGCGTCCAAGTTTCAAGTTGTCGGAAAAAAAGCGAGGCGAACGGCCTTAACCCGCTGCCCCGCGCCTTCTTAGCTGTCGGTGTTCTTGCGCTGTATGATCAGCGAGCCCTCAGTGTGTAGCCGATAACGCGCATGGCGATAACGGCCCTCAACTTCGGTGCTGATATTTAGGCCGTCCCGGCGCAGTGCGTGGATGGTGCCACCCAGCCGCGTATGCCACGGCAGAGTGTCCCATTGGGTGACGCTAGGCTGTTCGACCAACATCGTCACCACGCGGGCGCGTTTGCCCCGGTAGTGCCATTCCTGGCCTGTCAGAGCCCGATAGCACACGTTGTTTGCCTCTTTTGGCTGGATCTGTGCGGTCTCAGTCATTGATCACCTCCTCGCGCTCCTGAGGCTCTTCGACTAACAAGAGGCCGACGAGGTCATCGATAAGATGGGCAATGGTTTCGCGCGGGACCTTCACCGCACGAGAATGGTTGCGGTCGTTACCGCTTACGTTGTATGTATCCATAGTATTTGCCTTTCATGTAGATACACGGGCTCTGGGTCGCGCCTACGACTTCAGGGCCCACTTCTTTTTCAGCGCACAAAAACGCCGTCATGCTGCTTCTCCGCCGCGCACGGGCAGACTTGCCATCCAAGCGTCAGCGTCCTCCCGCGCGATGCGCGTTGCAGTTCCAAGTTTTCGGATTTTCAGGCGTCCAGCCGCCACCTCGCGGTATGCAGTGGTGCGTCCGATGCTGTAGCGGGCGAGGAATTCGCCCATCGTCATCATCTCAATCTGTTCGTTAGCCAAAATGAATTTCCCTTTCTTCCCAAATGCGATGGGAGCACACCCCAGCGATTGCTTTGGTGTTTCGAGGGTCAACTGATTTTGATGCAGAAGCTAGGGAATAGCTATTTTTTTGATTTCCGGAAAATGTACTCGAAGGTTTTCCTACGTCTGATTTGATTTCTCGGCCCAGTACTCCCGACCGTCCCGATCGATTTCGGCAGAAATCCTAGCTGGATCTTCGAGGTAACGGTCCCGCGCCTCGGCAGCTTCGTCCGGGGTTAGCGGCCACGAGATAGCACCCCAATTTTCCTCAATGGGTTTTGCCCACTTACGTATTGCATCCCACTGAGTCTTGTAGGCAGTCGCAATCATACTTTGGCGTTCGAAAGCGGGCAGGCCAGCAGCAGCTAAAAACTTCTCCCAGTCTAAGGCTTTCAGTCTAAGCCGATCAATTCGAAATGGGCGCTTATGTTGACCAGGCCTCTTGGGGAGTTCGACGAAGAAACGCGGTGCATCACCCCAGTAAATGCCCATGAAATCATCAATCATTTGCGTTACGAATGTCTCTGTGTGTCTGTTGCCAGATGCGGGCTCAAATAGCGGCCGGAAAGAGCGCAGTGCCTGCGATAGACTTTTCAAATTTTGATTGTCCGGCCCAACCGATTGTGTGAGGTCTTTGATTTGACTCAGTTCTGCGGCATGAAGCTGCGGTCCGATTACCCGACGCAAGAAGCGACTGCCGTTAAGCGTCAATTCTTGGCGAGGTTCTCTCCAAGCTTTGTTGAAAGCTTGCCCCTTGGGGAGGGCGTCGACATTGACCCGCTCAAGAGATTCGCGAGCATTCAACAAGGCGTCCAAAATTACATGTAAAGTCTCCCGCTCGTCGTCACCTACGGCCATAATCCTCACTCCGACAATGCTTAGCCCAAGTCGCCATGAGCCTTTCCCTTTTGTCAATCATTGAGCCACGACGATATGCCGCCTCTGTCTTGTCCGCCACGGCGTGGGCAAGAGCGGCCTCGGCCACGTCTCCCGGATAGTCGGTCTGCTCCGCCACCCAATCACGGAACGTCGATCGAAAGCCATGCACGGTTATCTTGCAGCCCATGTCGCGCAGGATTTTGGTCAACGTCATGTCGCTAAGAGGCTTGCCGCGCTTCTGGCCTTGGAAGATGAGCTTGCTACCACCACGTCGATAAGCCTTTGCCCGCTCCAGCACGCCCAGAGCCGCGTCAGACAACGGCACCACATGTTCGCGTCCTGCCTTCATGCGCTCGGCTGGCACGGTCCACAGGCGATTATTGAAGTCGATCTCATCCCATGTCGCCAACCGCACTTCGCCGGACCGCGCCGCCGTGAGAATGACGAACTCCAGCGCCAACCGCCCCACGGTTTCAGTTTCCCTAATGACGTCCAAAAACTTCGGTAGTTCGGCATAGGGCAGCGCCTTGTGATGCTTCACTTTCTTCATTTGGCGCGGGAGGCCCTTGTCGATGACAGCAAGCGCCAACGGACCTTCGCGATATCCCTTCGCTACGGCCCAATCGATAACCGTACAGACGCGCTGGCGTATCCGGCGGGCGGTTTCAGGCTTGTCAAGCCAAATGGCCGCCAGCGCGTCCCTGACGTCCGCCGCTTCGACCTGCGACACCGCTCGATCACCAAACGACGGGAAGATGTAAGATTTCAGGCTCGATAACCACTGCGCACGATGCTTGGGGTTCTTCCAGCTTGGCGCATGTTCGGAATGCACGGCCTTGGCCGCTTCGCGGAATGTGGGAATGCCAGCCGCCTTTTTGCGCTCGGCAATAGGATCGATGCCCATTTCAACCTGTGTGCGAACAGTGGCCGCACGTTCCCGCGCAAGCTTCAATGGGACCTTGGCAGCACTACCCAATCCGATATCCCGACGCCTGCCGTCTTTCTGGATGCGGACTACCCAGCTCTTTGCACCGCGATTCCCGACCACGAGGTAGAGGCCGTCACCATCCCCGTATCTACCGCGTTCTTTCGCAGCCTTCACCGCCGTTGTCGTAAGCGTTCCCATGGTCTTTCCCACACTGCTTCCCACAGCGTAGAGCGGCTGGCCAGAAACGGCAAGGGAAAGACACGGACCGTTTAGCTTGAAAAACTCTGATTTTTAAACAAGTTGTCGGACGGCTTGAAACAGAGGGAAACAGACGGCTGGCGGAGACGGAGGGATTCGAACCCTCGATACGGGGATTACCCGTATGCCGCTTTAGCAAAGCGGTGGTTTCAGCCACTCACCCACGTCTCCGGTGCCTTGGCTAGGGGCGACCCACTAGCGAAGGTTTGACCAAGGTTCAATGGGGAGCTTTTGTCATTTGCCGTGCGTTCAGCACCCGACACAGCCGCAAACTCGCCCGGGAGGCGCAACGATGTCCTATTCGCCTGACGATACCGTCATGGATGACAGTTTCGACGAGAACGGCCTGCTGTCCGTCTTTCCCGAGACGCTCGCAACCAAGATACGCCGCGATGCGACCTTCGTGACGCTCGAAGCGGGCGACGTGCTGTTCAGCGCGGGTGATACAATCAGATATACCTACTTCCCGCTCGCGCCGACCGTCATCTCCCTGATCATCGAGCTCGATGATAATCGCCGCGTCGAGGCCGCCTCGATCGGCAAGGAAGGCGCTATCGGGGGTATCGTCAGTTGCGGCGATCTTCCCGCCTTCACCCGAGCCGAAGTTCAAGTCGGCGGCCGCGCCGTGCGCATTGCGCTTGACGCTCTCGAAGACCTCAAGCTGAAGAGCCGTTTCCTGCGCGAGATTTATTGCCGCTATGCCGACTACCTGCTTGCCCAGGTGATGCAATCGGTGGCCTGCAACGCGTTTCACCCCATCGAGGCGCAGCGCGATGGCTGCTGACGGCGCGCGATCGTGCCGGTGACAGCCTCGCCCTCACCCAGGAAGCGCTGGCGAGCTTGCTTGGCGTGCAGAGGACCACGGTCAACGCCGCAGCCAAGCAGCTGCAGAGCGAAGGACTGATCGAATATCGTCGCGGGAAGGTTGAGATCCGCGATGTGGACAAGCTGCGCGAACGCACTTGCAACTGCTATGGACGCGTGGAACGGCATCGCGCCGCCGTCCTGGGCGACGCCGAAGCCAGTTGGATTTCCGACTGCGCGGAATAACCGTCGCCGCGCCAGCTAGCCGATGAATTTCCATGGAATGGTCTGCCCCGCCCGGAACGGGACCAGCGTATCATCGCCATTCTCTATCGTGTCGGGAACGACATTTTCGACCTTTTCGAGCGTGACCGTGCCCTTGTTCAGCGGCAGGTCGTAAAATGCCGGGCCATATTCGCTCGCAAATCCCTCGAGCCGGTCGAGCACGCCCTCTTCCTCGAACACCTGTGCATAGCATTCGAGTGCGTGCGGGGCGTTGAAGATACCGGCGCAGCCGCAGGCGCTTTCCTTGGCATGACGCGCGTGCGGGGCGCTGTCGGTGCCGAGAAAGAACTTTGGGTCGCCGGATGTCGCTGCGGCGCGCACCGCCAGGCGGTGCTTCTCGCGCTTGACCACCGGAAGGCAATAAGCATGCGGCCTCAGCCCCCCTTCGAACAGTGCATTGCGATTGAGCATGAGGTGCTGGGGCGTGATCGTGGCGGCGACATTGGCGGGCGCCGACATCACGAAATCGACCGCATCCTTCGTCGTGATATGTTCGAAGATCACCTTGAGATCGGGGAATATGGCGATCAGCGGCAACAAAACCTCGTCGATGAATCGCGCTTCGCGGTCGAACACGTCGACGTCGCTTCCCGTCACCTCGCCATGAACGCACAGCGGCATGCCGATCGCTTCCATGCGGTCGAGCACGCCGTGCAAGTTGGCAACATCGGTGACGCCGCTGTCCGAATTGGTGGTCGCTCCTGCCGGATAAAGCTTGGCCGCCGTCCACACGCCATCGCGGTGGCCGGTTTCCACTTCGTCGGCCGAAATATTGTCGGTCAGATAGGCGGTCATGAGCGGCGTGAAACTCATGCCGTCGGGCACCGCGGCGATGATCCGCTCGCGATAGGCTCGCGCCGCATGGATGCTTGTCACTGGCGGCACCAGGTTGGGCATCACGATGGCGCGTTCGAACTGGCGCGCGGTGATCGGTACGACCCGCTGCATCATCGCACCGTCGCGAAAATGGAGGTGCCAGTCGTCGGGGCGGCGAATGGTGAGTTGCATGGGCATTGCCTTAAGGCGGCCCGCTCCCTAGCTCAAGCAGCATGACGACACTGACCGACCGCGCCGTTCTTCGCCTGTCGGGCGAGGGCGTGACCAACTTCCTGCAAGGCTTGGTGACCAACAATGTCGCCGGCGACCTTCCCGTCTGGGCGGGCCTGCTCACGCCGCAGGGCAAGTGCCTGTTCGACTTTATCGTGTGGGCCGAGGGCGAGGATCGATTGCTCGATTGCGAAGCCGATGCTGCGGATGACCTCGCCAAACGCCTGGCGCTCTACCGCCTGCGCCGTCCGATCACGATCGAGCGCGATAATGGCCTTGCCGTCCACTGGTCGCCCGATGGTGAGGAAGGCGTCGCGGATCCGCGCCACCCCGGCCTCGGCAAGCGCTGGCTGGCGCCCCCAGGCGAAGCCGCGGAGGGCTGGACCGCACACCGGCTGTCGCTAGGCGTGTGCGAAGGCCGCGCCGAACTGGAAAACCTGCTCTGGCTCGAGACGAACGCCGCCGAGCTTCATGGCGTCGACTTCAAGAAAGGCTGCTTCGTCGGCCAGGAAAACACTGCGCGGATGAATTGGCGTGCCAAGGTCAATCGCCGCCTCTTCGTTGTTGAAGGTGAGCACGACAAGTCGCGAGCAACCTACCCCAACTTGAACCGTTCTGTGGTGCATGCGCGCATCGATTCCATCCCGGACAATGCGCTGATCCCCGACTGGCTCAAGGACGCGCTCCCATCCTGATCTCGCTTCTCGCCTTCCAGGACATCGTGATCACCGGGCGCGGCCTAAGGGAGGACAACCCGGCGAACCACGAGATCATTCTTCAGGATCCGGAGCTGGCCGCGAGCGGTCGCCTCGAAGGCGCGCTCGATGATGTCGCGGGGCTGGCCGCCTTTCGTCGTTCCGACGGCCGCTCCGCCAGCCCCACAAGCCAAGGCCTGACCTTGCGCGGGCTCGGCGGAAATGCGGCCGCTCGCGTGACGTTGACGGTCGATGGCGTACCGCTTGCCGATCCGTTCGGCGGCTGGCTCAACTTTTCCAGCATCGATCTGGCCGCGATCGACCGCATCCGCGTGACGCGCGGCGGCGGTGTCGACGGGCTTGCGGGCCATATCTCGATCGACACGCTTGAAGACACCGATTTTGGTGCGGGACTGTCTTACGGCAGCCGTGACAGCGTTGATGCGCATGTCCGCGGCGGCGCCCATATCGGCGCGTCGCGCGTGCTATTCGCTGGCGGCGTGCAGGCCGGCGACGGCTTCACGCCGATCGTTGAGCAAGATCGCGGCATTGCCGACCGCCCAGCCGCGTTTGAACAATATGCCGGCCGCCTGCGATTTCTCGCGCCCGTTGGCGGCGCAAGCCTGCAGGCCAACCTGTCCGCCTTCGAAGACCGGCGCGAGCGCGGCTTTGAAGGTTCGGATAACTTCGCCCAAGGTATCGATGCCTCGCTGCGCCTCGTTGGCGACGACTGGTCGCTGACGGCTTATTGGCAAGACCGTGCATTCGAGAACGCTTTTGCCGCGCTCGATGATACGCGCGACAATACCCGTCCGGTGCTCGACCAGTTCGATGTGCCCTCGACAGGCCTTGGCGCCGCTGCAGCGATGCAAGGCAGCGCGGGCCAGCTTGACTGGCGGCTGGGCGCCGACATCCGCGACGTCAAAGGCGAGACCAACGAGCTCTATTTCTTTCAAGGCATGAGCCCAACCCGGCAACGCGAGGCAGGCGGCTCGAGCCTGACCGCCGGCCTCTATGCCAAGCTCGATCTGCTTTTGGGAGGCGGCACGTCGTTGGAAGCCGACGGCCGGGTCGACTTCTGGGAAATTGGTAACGGGCGACTGCGCGAAACCAATATCGACGGCCCCGATATCCGCGATGACCAGTTCGCGGCACGTGGCGGTGCTGACTTTAGCGGTCGCATCGGGGGCTCGGTCCCGCTCGACAACAGTTCGAGCGCGCGCTTTGCAATCACGCGTGGCTTTCGCTTGCCCACCCTCAACGAGCTCTTCCGTCCGTTTCGTATCGGTCGCGATGCCTTTGCGGCCAATGCGCGGCTCGAGCCCGAAATCGCCAACGGCGTCGAGGCAGGCATCGATGTATCTGATGGCGGCGCCAGACTTTCCGCCACGGCCTTCTGGACCCGTCTTGAAAGCCCGGTGACCAACGTACCGCTTGGAGCAGGCCCCGGCCTCTTCCCGGGGGTCGGTTTCGTACCGGGCGTGTACAGCCAGCGCCGCAACGTCGACGCTATCGAAAGCTACGGTCTGGAATTTGACGGCGCCTACAGAAAGGGTCCGTGGCAGCTACGCGCGAGCTATGCCTTCACCGACGCAACGATCGACGCCAGCGGCGAAGAAGCCGCACTCGACGGTCTCACCCCTGCCCAGACCCCGCGCCACAGCGCCAGCGCCACGGCAGGTTGGGAAGATGACGGCAAGGCCTTCGCGCTGACAGCACGTTACGCCGGCGAACGCTTCGACGAGGTCGACAACAGCGTCATGCTGGGCGACGCCCTCACCTTCGATGCCCTCGCGCGCTATCCGATCACCGAGCGCCTGGCGCTATCGCTGCGCGTAGAGAATATTTTCGATGGGGAAATACTCGCCGGAATCAACGGGGCCGGCGCACGTGAACGCGCCCGGCCCCAAACATTCTGGATTGGTCTTGTGATCGACTAGGCTGCGAGTTTGCGCAGCACATAGTGCAGAATGCCCGCATTCTTGAAATATTCGAGCTCGTTGCCGGTATCGATGCGGCAGGTCACCGTGAAGTTCACCGTCTCGCCATTGGCGCGGGTCGCCTCTACTTCGACATCCTGCTGCGGCTTCAAGCCCGCAAGGCCCTTGATCGTGAAGGTCTCGCTGCCGTCGAAGCCAAAAGTGTCGGCGCCTTCGCCGTCCTTGAACTGTAGCGGCAACACGCCCATCCCGATCAGGTTGGAGCGGTGGATGCGCTCGAAGCTCTTGACGATGACTGCGCGCACGCCCTGCAGGATCGTGCCCTTGGCCGCCCAGTCACGGCTTGAGCCCGTGCCATATTCCTTGCCGGCCAGAACGATCAGCGGCGTGCCCTGGCGCATATAGGCCATGGCGGCGTCGTACATCGGCTTCACGTCGCCATTGGGGCCCCTGGTGAAGCCACCTTCGACATCGTCGAGCATCTGGTTCTTGATACGGATGTTGGCAAAGGTGCCGCGCATCATGACTTCATGGTTGCCGCGGCGCGCGCCATAGCTGTTGAACTCGGCGCGTTCGACGCCCTTTTCCTGCAGGTAATGACCCGCCGGGCTATCCGGCTTGATCGCGCCCGCGGGCGAGATGTGATCGGTGGTAATGCTGTCGCCGAACACCGCCAGCGGCTTGGCGCCGATAATATCCGAAAGCGCGCCCGGCGTGTCCGCCATGTCCTGGAAATAAGGCGGGTTCTGGATATAGGTCGAGCCTTCGGGCCAGTCGTAGGTCGCACCACCCGACACCTCGATTGCCCGCCAGCGCTCGTCTCCCTTGTAGACGTCGGCGTAGCGCGTGCGGAACATCTGTTCGTTGACGTGATCGCGTACCAATGCCTCGATCTCGTGGTTCGAGGGCCAGATGTCCTTCAGGTAGACGTCATTACCGTCCTTGTCGGTGCCAATGGCGCAGGTCGTGATGTCCTCGCGCGTGTTGCCAAGCAGCGCATAGGCCACCACCAGCGGCGGCGAAGCGAGATAGTTGGCGCGCACGTCCTGCGATACGCGGCCTTCGAAGTTGCGGTTGCCCGAGAGCACCGAGCAGGCGACGAGATCATTCTCGTTGATCGCCTTGCTGATCGGTGCGGGCAGCGGTCCCGAGTTACCGATGCAGGTGGTGCAGCCATAACCAACGAGATCGAAGCCGATCGCGTTGAGATCGTCCTGCAGACCGGCTTTTTCGAGGTAGTCGGTGACGACCTGGCTGCCCGGCGCGAGCGAGGTTTTCACCCATGGCTTGCGGGTCAGGCCCAGTGCGTGCGCTTTCTTGGCCACGAGGCCGGCGGCGATCATCACATCGGGGTTCGAGGTGTTGGTACAGCTTGTGATTGCGGCAATCACGACATCGCCATCGGTGATCCCATAATCCTCGCCCTCCACCGGGACGTCGGCGCCCTTGCCGCCATGATATTGCGTGTCGAGCAGCTTGCGGAACTCGCTCGCCATGTCGCTCAGCAGCACACGGTCCTGCGGACGCTTTGGACCCGCGAGCGAGGGCTCGACTGTCGTCATGTCGAGTTCGAGCGTGTCGGTGAACACGGGCTCGGGCGAATTGCTGTCGCGCCACATGCCCTGCGCCTGGCAATAGGCTTTCACGAGGCCAGTGGCTTCGCCGCGGCCGGTCAGGCGCATGTAATCAAGCGTGCGCTCATCGATCGGGAAGAAGCCGCAGGTCGCGCCATATTCGGGCGCCATGTTGGCGATGGTCGCGCGGTCGGCGAGGCTCAGGGCGTCGAGGCCCGGGCCATAAAATTCGACAAAGCGGCCGACGACACCTTTTTCGCGCAGCATCTGCACGACGGTCAGCACGAGGTCGGTCGCGGTCACGCCTTCGGCAAGGTCGCCGTCGAGGCGGAAGCCGACGACTTCGGGCACCAGCATCGAAATGGGCTGTCCCAGCATCGCGGCCTCGGCCTCGATGCCGCCAACGCCCCAGCCGAGCACGCCAAGCCCGTTGATCATCGTCGTATGGCTGTCGGTACCGACCAGCGTGTCGGGATAGGCGATCATGTCGCCGTCCGGGCACGCGCTGCTCCACACGCCCTGCGCGATATATTCCAAATTCACCTGGTGGCAGATGCCCGTGCCCGGCGGCACCACCTTGAAATTGTTGAACGCGGTCGAGCCCCATTTGAGGAATTCGTAGCGCTCCCGATTGCGCTCATACTCGCGTTCCACATTCTTCTCGAAGGCCATCGGCGTGCCGAATTCATCGACCATGACCGAATGGTCGATAACGAGGTGGACGGGAACCTGCGGGTTAATCTTCTGCGGATCGCCGCCGAGCGCCTTGATGCCGTCGCGCATCGCAGCAAGGTCGACCACTGCGGGAACGCCGGTGAAGTCCTGCATCAGCACGCGCGCGGGGCGATACTGGATCTCGCGGTTAAGGCGCTTTTCCTTCTGCCAGTCGGCAATCGCCTGCACGTCATCGGTGGTGACCGTGTCGCCATCTTCAAAGCGCAGCATGTTTTCCAGCAGCACCTTCATCGAGAAAGGCAGGCGCGAAACGTCGCCCACCTTTTCCGCCGCCTTGGCGAGCGAGAAATAAGTGAAAGTCTTGCCGTCAATGTCGAGCGTCGAGCGCGTGCCGAGCGTGTCCTGGCCGATGGCGGTCATAAGGTCTCCTCATGGATACGAGTCGTTTTTCGGGCACTGGGAAGCCCGTTTGTGGGCGCGTCTAGCAAATGCGCGCGCGCTTACAAAGGCTCCATGATCTACGAATGGCAGCGTGGTGTCGCTCAAACGCCCTCAAATTGAGGTGTATCGACGGCAAGTGACTGAAAATTATGCTATTGTTCGGGCATGCAAGAGAGAGATTCCGCTTTTTTTGCCAAGCGCGCCGCCGAAGCTCGCGCCACGGCGGAGTATAAGGGCGGCGGTCGCGATGCCCGCGTCGCAGGCCACCTTGCCCTCGCCTACGAAGCGCTCGCCCGCGCCAAGAAGAACAAGGAACGTAGAGACTCCTAGCGCCCCAGCATGTTCTCCGGGCGCACGACGCGGTCGAACGTCTCTTCATCGACCAGGCCGAGTTCCAACCCAGCTTCCTTGAGCGTCTGGCCTTTCTCGTGCGCGTACTTCGCGATCTTCGCGGCGTTGTCATAGCCGATTTCGGGCGCCAGGGCGGTCACCAGCATCAGCGAGCGGTCGACCAGTTCCTTGATGCGCGCCTCGTTGGCTTCGATGCCATCGACGCAGCGCTCCGCAAAGCTCACCATGCCCGTCGCCATCAGGTCGATCGAACGCAGCACGTTGGCGCCGATCAGCGGCATGAACACGTTGAGTTCGAAATGTCCCTGTGCGCCGCCGATAGTCACGGCCTGCTGGTTGCCCATCACCTGGGCGGCGACCATCGTCAGGCTTTCGCACTGCGTCGGATTGACCTTGCCCGGCATGATCGAGCTTCCCGGTTCATTGGCGGGCAGACTGAGTTCGCCGAGCCCCGAGCGTGGGCCCGAACCGAGGAAGCGAATGTCGTTGGCGATCTTGTTCAAGGCCACCGCGAGCGCATTGAGCGCGCCGTGGAAAAAGACCATTCCGTCCTTGGCGGCAAGCTGCTCGAACTTGTTGGGCGCGTCTTCGAAGTCCATGCCGGTGATCGCCGAGATCTCTCCGGTCATGTCACCCGACCAGCCTTCGGGCGCATTGAGGCCGGTGCCGACCGCGGTGCCGCCTATGGCAAGCTTCATGATGTTGCCCTTGAGCGCCCCTTCGATCCGCGCCTTGGCGCTCACGAGCTGCGCAACATAGCCTGAAAATTCCTGCCCCAGCGTCAGCGGGGTGGCGTCTTGCGTATGGGTGCGGCCGATCTTGACGATATGATCGAATGCCTCGGCCTTGGCCTTCAGCGAATTGGTCAGCTGGTCGAGTGCGGGGAGCAGGGCGTCGCGCGTCGCCAGCGCGGTCGATACGTGCAGCGCGGTCGGAAAGCTGTCGTTTGACGACTGGCTCATGTTCACATGATCGTTGGGGTGCACCGGGCTCTTGCCGCCGCGTGTCCCTGCCAGCTGCTCGTTGGCAATGCCCGCGAGCACTTCGTTGACGTTCATGTTCGTCTGCGTGCCCGACCCGGTCTGCCAGATGGTGAGCGGGAATTGGTCGTCATGCTTGCCCGCCGTCACCGAGGTCGCCGCCGCCTCGATCGCATCGGCAATCTTGGCGTCGAGACCGTGTTTCTTGTTCACCCGCGCCGCGGCCTGTTTGACGATTGCCTGCGCATGCACCAGCCCGATCGGCATCCGCTCGCGCTCCGCAAACGGGAAGTTCTGCAGGCTGCGCTGGGTCTGCGCGCCCCAGTATGCCTCGGCAGGTACCTCGATCTTGCCGATGGAATCGCTTTCGGTGCGGCTATTGGTCACGACGGTGCTCCGGTGTCGAATGAACGTGGCGCCCGCCTAACTTGCACGCACAGCGCTGTCGAGACGCAAGCCTACTTCTTTTTGGTAAAGTCGACCGAGACGACGTTCGAACCATCCTCGACCGGCTCGGTCTTGGGCGCATCGTCCTGTTCCGCTTCCGGGGCGTGCGGGCCCTCATCCTCATTGGCCTGGAACTTGAGGCTGAATTCCACCGCCGGATCGACGAAATCGGTGACCGCCGCAAACGGGATGTTGAGGTTCGACGGCACGCCGCCGAAACTCAAGCCCACGCTGAAGCCTTCTTCCTCTACCTTGAGATCCCAGAAACGGTGCTGGATCACGATCGTCATTTCCTCTGGGAAACGTTCGATCAGATGCGCCGGAATCTCCACGCCGGGATAACGTGTGCGAAAGGTGATGTAGAAGTGATGCTGGCCCGGTAGAGCGCCATCGCTCGCGACTTCGCTCAGCACGCGGCCGACCACCGCGCGCAGCGCTTCTTGCACGATTTCATCATATGGGATGAAGCTTTCGGGCGTTTCGTCGGCCATGGCTTGCCTCGTGAACCCCGCTGCCCCATGGGTCAAGACCAGACTTGGAGAAGCCCATGCCGATCGACGCTACGCTGCCTTATGATAGCGACAATATCTTCGCCAAAATCCTGCGCGGGAAGTTGCCCTGCAACAAGGTTGCGGAGACCGAGTACAGCCTCGCCTTCCATGACATCAACCCGCTGGCGCCGATCCACATTCTCGTCATTCCCAAGAGCACCTATGTGAGCTGGGACGATTTTTCGGCCAAAGCGTCCGATGCCGAAATCGTCGATTTCATCCGGTTGATTGGCGAGGTCGCGCGCGAAAATGGCTGTGTTGAGCAAGGCTACCGGCTGCTCGCCAACGTCGGCAAACGCGGCGGACAGGAGGTGCCGCACTTGCATGTCCATCTGTTCGGCGGGGCGCCTTTGGGGCCCATGCTTTCGGTATAGCCGCCTGCCCTAGACATCACGCGGCGAGGCGCTAGACCTTGCGGCAACGCATTTTCGGGGAGAGACATAAATGGTGACGGCGAGCGAAGGCGCAGCAATGGGTAGCGCGACGGCGAACGAGAACTGGTCCTCCCGATTTGCCTTCATCATGGCTGCGGTCGGTTCGGCTGTGGGACTTGGAAACCTGGTCCGCTTTCCTGCCGAGGTCGGCGCCAATGGCGGCGGTGCCTTTGTCATTTTCTACATCTTCTGTGTCGTGCTGATCGGTGCACCGGTCCTGCTTTCCGAAACCTTGATCGGGCGCCATGGCCAGTCGTCGGCGGTTGGCAGCGTCAAGAAAGTCGCGCGCGAATCCGGCGCCTCCGAATGGTGGGCGGTGGCCGCTGGCGTCGGCATGCTCGGCGCGTTCCTGATCCTCACTTATTACAGCGTGCTGGCTGGCTGGATCGTCTACTTCATCGGCGTCTTCACCGGTGACCTCGTCTCCAATATCGCCTCGGGCAGTCTACTTGCGGGCGCGCTCGACGGGCAAAGCGTCGAGGAAGTGCAAGGCATTCTCCCGGCGCTGCAGGCCGATGCCGGGACAATGCTCACCATGCACGCGATCTTCATGGCGGTGACAATCTTTGTCGTCGCGCGCGGTGTCCATGGCGGCATCGAAAAGGTCGCGGTCTGGCTGATGCCGACCTTCTTCGTGCTTATCCTCGGCATCACCATATATGGCGCCTTCACGGGTGCCTTCGGCGCAGCGCTTGAATTCCTGTTCAATTTCGATGCCAGCCGCCTGCTCGATCCCACCGTCCAGCTTTCGGCGCTGGGGCAAGCGCTCTTCTCGTTGTCGCTCGGGTCGGCATTGATGATCACCTACGGTGCCTATGCCTCGCGTGATACTGATCTTGCCAAGTCGTCGGGACTAATTGCCAGCGCCGATACATCGGTCGCGATCGTCGCCGGTCTCGCCATCTTCCCGATCGTCTTTGCTGCGATGGCGCCTGATGCGCTGGCCGGCGTGCTGGCGGGCGATGTTCCGGTCGAAGGCGGTCTCGGCCTCCTGTTCATCAGCCTGCCGGTTGCCTTCCAGACGATGCCGGCCGGTTCGATCATCGGCTTCCTTTTCTTCATCATGGTGTTCTTCGCCGCGCTCACCAGCGCCGTCGCGCTGCTCGAAGCCTCGGTCAGTTGGGCGATCCGCCGCTTCAACGTCTCGCGCGTCATCGCCACGATCGTCCTCGGTCTTACGGTGTTTGCCATCGGTGCCTGGGCCAGCTTCTCCTTCAACAGCCAAGCCGACTTCCAGCCGCTCGACTTCATGATCTTTTCGGGCCAGCCGGTGTTCGGCATCATCGACGAGCTGACGGCGAAGATCCTCCTGCCGGTCTCGGCGCTGCTGGTATCGATTTTTGTCGGTTGGATTGCCGACCAGCGGCTCATCGACAGCGAAAACGGTCTTGATGGCGGGCTGCACAAATTCTGGCGCTTCCTTGTGCGCTGGCTGTGCCCGATCGTCATCACCGCGATCCTGATAACCGGCATCTTCCCGGGCTTGGTCGGCATCTGACATTTTCCCGATTGCGCGCCGCTCCGACCGCGCTAATCTGGCGTTCGCCCCGCTTCGGCAATCGTGCGCGCAGCGGGGTGGAGGCCGGGGGCGCCTGTGATTTTCCAAAGAGTGAAACCGCTCGACGCGATACTCGCCGCGGCGGAGAAAAAAGCGTTGCACCGCTCACTTGGCGCAACCCAGCTGACCCTGTTCGGTGTCGGCGTCATCATCGGTACGGGAATCTTCGTGCTTACGGCAGCAGGCGCGCAGAAAGCGGGCCCCGGCCTGATGGTCGCTTTTGTCATCGCAGGTCTCGTCTGCCTTGTCGCAGCACTCTGCTATGCCGAGCTTGCCTCTTCGATCCCGGTGTCGGGATCCGCATACACCTATGCGTATGCGACCATGGGCGAGTTGCTCGCCTGGTTGGTCGGCTGGGCGCTGGTGCTCGAATATGTCATTGCCGGCGCCGCCGTGTCGGCGGGGTGGTCGGGTTATTTCACCGGAACCGTGCTCAATGAATTTTTGGGCATTTCATTGCCCACCTGGCTCAGCGCCGGACCGCTCGCGCTGGGCGGCGTCGAAGGCGGGTTCATCAATCTGCCGGCACTGCTCATTCCCCTGATCATCACCGGCTTGCTCGTAATCGGCACCAATGAAAGCGCCAAGGTCAATGCCTTTCTGGTATTCATCAAGGTCGCCGCGCTGACAGCTTTCATCGCGCTCACGCTGCCGCAGGTCGACACCACGCAGTTCAACCCCTTCCTGCCTGCAGGCACCTTCGGCGGGTTCGGTTCGGGCATCGGCGTAGTCGGGGCGGCCGCCACTATATTCTTCGCTTATATAGGCTTCGACGCGGTATCGACCGCAGCCGAGGAAACCAAAAACCCGCAGCGAAACGTTCCGCTCGGCATCGTCGGATCGCTGTTGATCTGCACCATCTTCTACGTGCTGGTGGCCGCCGGCGCGATCGGCACCATTGGCGGCCAGCCTATCATGGGGCCAGACGGCGTGCCCTTCCCCGCAGGTTCGGAAGAACTAGCTCGCCAATGCGCGCTGCCAGAGCATGCCGAAGCTCTGGTCTGTTCGAACGAGGCACTGGCCCATGTGCTGCGCCAGATCGGTTTTTCGGGGGTAGGCAACATGCTCGGCATCGCCGCCTTCCTTGCCCTGCCTTCGGTGATCCTCGTCATCCTGTTTGCACAGTCCCGCATCTTTTTCGTGATGGCGCGCGACGGGCTGCTTCCCGCGCGCCTCGCCAAAGTTCATCCCAAATGGAAGACCCCGCACATCGTCACTGGCCTTACCGGGCTTGTCGTCGCGCTCGGCGCGGCCTTTTTTCCGGTCGGACAGCTCGCCAACGTCGCCAATACCGGCGTCCTCGTCGCCTTCACGGCGGTGGCCATTTCGGTGATGCTGCTGCGCCGGAGCCACGCGCATGTGCCGCGTCACTTCAAGACCCCGATGCTCTGGCTCGTTGGTCCTGCGACCATCGCGGGCTGCATGTTCCTGCTTTTGAATCTGCCGCTCGAAGCGATCCTCGTCCTGCCGGTCTGGGCCGCTGTCGGCCTGGCCATCTATCTGGCCTACGGTCGACGCCACAGCCTGCTTGGCCGTGGCATCATCGAGGTGCACGAGCCCGAGATACACGATATCGAGCCCGCCATTCCGGGCGTGGACGAGCGCGATCCGCTAGATCCGCCGCGGCGACCGCCTGAAAGCTAGGCCAGCACGTCCTTCGCAAGCGCTGTCAGATCGGCCTCGGGGCGCGCGCCATAATGCTGGATCACTTCGGCTGCCGCGATGGCGCCAAGGCGCAAGCACGCCTCAAGGTCGAGCCCGCGCGCCGTACCGGCGAGGAAGCCTGCCGCAAACAGGTCGCCCGCGCCGGTGGTGTCGACCAACTGTTCGATCTTTTCGGCACGCATGCGCGCGCGATGGCCGTCCTCGACCGCGATCGCACCTTTTTCCGAGCGGGTTACGACCAGCACCGGCACCTTGGGCGCAACGGCATCGACCGCTTCGTCGAAATCGTCTTTGCCTGTCAGCGCCTTGATCTCGGCCTCGTTGGCAAAAAGGATGTCGATTTTGCCGGCATCGATCAGCGCATTGAAATCATCCCGATAGCGGTCGATCACAAACCCGTCGGACAGCGTGAAGGCGACCTTGCGCCCAGCCTCGCGCGCCGCGCCGATGGCCTTTTCCATTGCCGAACGCGGGCCCGGCGGATCCCAAAGATAACCTTCGAGATAGAGAATGGCGGCATCGCCAATCGTGGCGCTGTCGATCGCGTCGGCGGGCAGTTGCTGGGCAGCACCAAGATAGGTGTTCATCGTGCGCTGCGCATCGGGCGTCACCAGGATGAGGCTGCGCGCAGTCGGATCGACATTGCCGCTGGGGGGCACGAGAAACTCGACACCAGCAGCTTCGATATCATGCTTGTAAATCTGGCCCAGCTGGTCGTCGTTGACCTGCCCGATAAAGCCCGCCTTGCCGCCAAGCGCAGCTATTCCCGCCGCCGTATTGCCAGCCGATCCGCCCGAAATTTCGCGGCCCGGGTTCATCAGGCCGTAGAGTTCCTCGGCGCGCGCGGCGTCGATCAGGTTCATCGAACCTTTCTTCAAGTTCTGGCTTTCGAGGAATTCGTCGGTTGCGTCCGCGATCACGTCGACAATGGCATTGCCGATGCACAGCACATCGAGGCGGGGGTCGGTCACGTCAATACACCTTCATTTGCGATCAAGCGCGCCGCGTAGCCGCCAAGCCGCGGCTGCGCAAGCTTGCACGAGTCCCGTATCAGTTCCAATCATCGTGGCAATGCGTAGCTTCATCCTGCTTGCCCCGCTGCTGCTGGCTGCCTGTGCCACCACTGCGCAGCGCCCGACGCCGCCGCCGCCGCGCAGTAATGTGCCGCCCTCGCCGGCCGTGGTACAACAGACCGGCGATCTCATCGGCTTGTCGACCAGCCAGCTCGTCACCCGCTTCGGGACTCCCGACCTGCGCATCATCGAGGGCAGCGGCGTCAAGCTGCAGTTTCGCCTTTTGTCCTGCGTGATCGACACCTATCTCTACGGCGACACGGTGCGCCACGTCGACGCGCGCGACATTTACGGACGTGATGTCGATCGCACGACCTGTATCGCCTCGATGGATCGGGAACGCCGCTAGAGTTTCTCGAGCGCCCAGCGCGCCGCTTCGGCGACCACCGGGTCGGGATCGGCCACATGCGGTTCGACATGCGCGCGCATGCTCGCGTCCTTGCTGTTGCCCGCTGCGATCAGGCAATTGCGCACCATCCGGTTGCGACCGATCCGCTTGATCGGCGAACCCGAAAACTTGGTCCTGAACGCGGCATCGTCGAGCGCAAGCAGCTCCTCCAGCTTGGGTGCGCGCAAGTCTTCGCGGGGCAGAAATCTTGCGTGACGCTGCGCCGTTTCGGCAAAACTGTTCCATGGACAGGCAGCCAGGCAATCGTCGCAGCCATAGATACGGTTGCCGATCTGCTCGCGATACTGCTCGGGGATCGGCCCGTGATGCTCGATCGTCAGGTAGGAGATGCAGGCCCGCGCATCGATCCGGTGCGGCGCAGTAATCGCGCCTGTAGGGCAGGCCTCGATACAGGCGGTGCAACTGCCGCAATGCTCGCTTGCGGGGGCATCGGGCTCCAGCTCCAGCGTGGTATAAATCACGCCAAGGAACAGCCAGTTGCCATGCGTCCGGCTGAGCAGGTTCGTATGCTTGCCCTGCCAGCCGATACCCGCTGCCGCCGATAAAGGCTTCTCCATCACCGGCGCGGTATCGACGAATACTTTCAGCTCGCAATCGGTCTCCGCGACCAGCCAGCGCGCCAAAGCCTTGAGCTTCTTCTTGACGACATCGTGATAGTCCTTGCCCTGCGCATAGACGCTGATCCGCCCCACATCGCCTTGCCCCGCGAGCGCGCGCGGGTCCTCATCGGGCGCATAGCTCATCGCCAGCGCAATCACGCTTTTGCATTCGGGCCACAGCCCTTTGGGCGAAGCGCGCTGCGCCTTGCGCCCCTCGAGCCACGACATCTCGCCATGGCGGCCTTCCTCAAGGAATTCGAACAGCCCCGCGCCTGCTTCCGGCACCGTGGCATCGGCGTCGCAAAACCCGCACGCGACGAAGCCCAGCTTCATCGCTTCTTCACGGATTTGGTCTTCAAGGCTTGCCATGACAGCCCCAGCCCTTACCACCTTAGCCAATGACTGAAACCCGTCACGCGTATCCCTACGCCGCAGAAGCGCATGGCATCGTCAAGATCTTTGACGACAAGCGCGCCGTCGATGGCGTCAGCCTCAAGGTGCCCACCGGTTCGATCTTCGGCATTCTGGGCCCCAATGGCGCGGGCAAGACCACGACGATCCGCACCATGCTTGGCATCATCGATCCCGATGAGGGGCATCGCACCCTGCTGGGCAACGATCGCCCGCTCGAAGTCGCGCATGACGTCGGCTATCTGCCCGAAGAACGCGGCCTCTACCCCTCGATGACGGCCAAGGAAGCAATCGCCTTCATGGGGCATTTGCGCAACCTGCCGCTCGATATCGGGCGCGAGCGCGGCGTCGAACTGCTCAAGCATCACGACCTGCACGAATGGATCAACAGGCCCATTCGCTCGCTGTCGAAGGGCATGGCGCAGACGGTTCAGCTGCTCGGCACGATCGTGCACCGCCCCAAGCTGATCGTGTTCGACGAACCGTTTTCGGGCCTCGACGCGATCAACCAGGGCAAGCTCGAAGACCTTATCCGCGGCGAGGCCGCCAAGGGCGCCACCGTCATCTTTTCGACCCACGTCATCGCGCATGCCGAACGGCTGTGTGAGGAAGTCGCGATCATCGCGGGCGGCAAGGTCGCCTTTTCCGGCCCGGTCGACACGGCGCGCGAACGGCTGCGCCCCATCGTCCACCTCAAGACCCGCAATCCTGACGGCCCATGGCGCGCCGCCATTCCGAAGAATGCGCGGATGAATGGCAACGGGCTGGTATTCGAACTGCCCGAAAGCGGTCCCGAGCCGCTGCTCAAGGCACTGATCGACGGCAATGCCGGTATCGAAACACTCTCGATCGAACGCCCCGGCCTGCACGATGCTTTTGTCGATATCGCCGGCGAAGCGGCCGCTGCCGCGATGGAGGAGCGCTGATGAACGCGCCCGCACTCGCCACCACCGACCGGCAGACGTTACCCGAATGGCTGCGCGCTGCGCTCGTGATCGGTCGGCGCGATTATGTCGCCACGGTTTTTTCCAAGACCTTCTTCTTCTTCCTGTTCGGCCCGCTGTTCCCGATCCTGCTCGGCTTCGTGTTCGGCGGCGTCGGCAGCCAGATCGCCGACAGCCAGGAAAATCCGCGCGTCGCTGTCATTGCCGTGGAGTCCGAATTCGACGCAATCATGGAGGCGCGTAGTCGCCTGATCGAGTTGGTGCCAGCCTCTCAGCGCGCGGACCTCGTACGTTTCGAACCAGAGCCAAATGGATCAGCCCTGCGAGCGAGACTATTGTCTGGTGAAGAGGGCTTTTTCGTCGGCGTTCTGGACGAGCCTTTCGGAGAGCCCAAGTTCTACGGCTCTGTCGGCGACCGTGATGCGACGCAGCGTCAACTTGTGTATTTTCTGTCGGAAGCGAAGCAGGCCAATCTGGCCGACCCGGTTCCAGTCATAATCGATTACGAAAGGGAACGGGGCCGCGCCGTCACCTCTTCCGAAACGCAGCGCAAGCAGCTTGCGCGCGGTGCCCAGCTGGCGCTCTTCTTCATCACTCTGCTGCTCGCGACGATGCTGCTGTCGCAGATGCTCGAGGAGAAATCGAACAAGGTCATCGAGGTGCTCGCGGCGGCTGTCCCCGTTACCTCGATCTTCGTTGGCAAATTGTTTGCAATGCTCGCAATCAGCCTGACCGGCCTGATCATCTGGATGGCCATCGGGCTTGCTGGCTTCTTCGCGCTGGCAAGCGACAGTGGCGTCGCCACCCTCTTCACCGGCCCCGCGGTTGGCTGGCCGCTCTTTCTGCTCCTGATGCTGGTCTATTTTGCGATGAGCTACCTTCTCATCGGCGCCTTCTTCCTCGGCATCGGCGCGCAGGCATCGACCGCGCGCGACGTGCAGATCATGTCGATGCCGATGACCTTCCTGCAGGTCGCGCTGGTCATGCTCGCCTTTGTCGGCGTCAGCCAACCGGGCAGCATCTGGGCCTGGGCCGCGATCCTGTTTCCCCTGTCATCGCCGTTCGCCATGGCCGGGGTCGCGGCGCAGGAAAGCGCGATCTGGTATCACGCGCTCGGGATCGCCTACCAGGCGCTGTGGGTCTTCCTGATCCTGCGCGTTTCCGCGATTTTCTTCAAACGCAGCGTCCTCAAATCACGCGCGCCGAGGAGGTCGAGAAAGGTCGTGCCGCCCGTTGCGGCTTAAGCAGCCGGCGCCGGGCCGATCTGTTCCCATAGCTCGATTTTCACGCCGTCAGGATCCATGATCCAGGCGAACTTGCCATAGGGTTCGTCGACTCGGCCCAGGATTTCCACGCCCTTGTCCTCCAGCTCCTTCTGGAAACTGTCGAGATCGTCCACGCGCAGGTTGACCATGAAAGGATGCGGCGACGGATCGAGATAATCGGTGTCGTCCTTGAAACTGGAAAGCAGGCTGAATGGGTCGTCCTTGGGCTCATCCGCCCAGCGAAAACTTGGCCCGTATTCACCCGCGATACCGAGCATATCCTTGTACCAGGCGGTCGACGCATCGACGTCCTTGCGCTTGATGAACACGCCGCCAATGCCTGTGATGCGTCCCACTCTTCGTCTCCCTGCCTGTCACGCGGGAGCATAGCAGGCGATCCTCAGGCTTGCCATCGCACGACATCGAGCGCACTTCTCGGCGCATGAATGGCTTTTTCAAGCGCATCGGCGATGCCTTCAGGTCGCTTACACCGGCTGATTGGGCGCTGCAGTTCGTGCGCTTCGTTGCGGTCGTCGCGGGTATCCTGATCGCCTTTGCGCTCGATGGCTGGAATTCGAACCGGATCGAACAGAACCGGCAGGATCGGCAGCTGGAACGGCTTGCCGGAGAAGCGGGCGCGACCGTCGAATATCTGCGCAGCGAGCTCGATGCGCGCAGCGACTTGCTGCTCGGCTGGCAGCGGCTCGCCATTGCGCTCGGAAACGATCGCTGCCCCGCACCCGACCAATGGCCCGGATTGCACCTCATCGACCGTTTCCCCGCCGTCACGCCGCCCAGCGCCGTCAGCGACGAACTCATTGCCTCAGGCGGGCTCGCCGCGCTTGATGATCCGCACGTCCGCGAAGCGCTCGCATCATACCGCGCCCGGCTTGACTTCTTCCGCGCCGAAGGGCGCGCCCGCGCCACTACGAAGAAGCTGATCGACCCCGGCGATCCGCGCTTCGCGCTCGATTACGAGCCTAGCGCGCAGGAGCCGGTAATCGCGCGCTACAATCGCGGTGCGTTGTGCCGCGACGGGGCTTTCAGGGATCGCCTCGTGCTCGCCGTGCGCGACCAGCAGCAAATGGCGAACGAATTGTCCTACCTGCTCGGCGATAGCGTGCGGCTGTGTGCGCATATCGCGCGTGCCCGGGGTGAACGCTGCACTTCGCCGTCGGGGCCGCTCGGCAGCGAAGAAGAGGCGATCGCCGCCGCCATCACGCAATGAGGCGCCTCGATACGCGCATAATCTGGGCACTCGCCATCCCGGCGATGCTCACCAATGTCGCCACCGCGCTGATCGGCATCGGCGATATCTGGATCGTCGGGCGGTTGGAGGACGCAGCGACGCAGGGTGCGGTAGACCTGGGGGCACGCCTCTTCGCGCTGCTGTTCACCGTGATGAATTTCCTTAAGACGGGCACCACCGGACTGGTTGCGCAAGACGGCACGCGCGCCGGCGCGCAGGCGCAGGCCGACACACTCACGCGCGGTCTTTTCATCGGGCTGGTCATCGCAGGGCTTCTGCTGCTGGCGAAGCCAATCCTGCTGCCGTTGCTATTGTCTGCGCTGGGGGCGGAGGGCGACGTGCTGGTCGCTGCGCGGACTTATGCCGAAATCCGCTACTGGACCGCGCCGGGAGTGATGATGAACCTTGCGCTGATCGGCTTCCTTGTCGGCCGCCGTCAGGTCAAGGCGGCACTCCTGATCGAGGTCACGTACAACCTTCTCAACGTCGGCCTCGGTCTGTGGTTCGTGCTCGGACTCGACTGGGGCATCGCGGGGATCGGCTGGTCCAGCTTCATCGCCGAATATGCCAAGCTGGCGGGCGTCACAGCTTTCGTGCTCGCAGGGCCGACGGGCGCGCCGATCCTCGCCGCCATCCGCCGCCGTTCGACCATACGCTGGGCTGCGCTCAAGCCCTTCCTCGACGTCAATCGGGACCTGTTCCTGCGCACCGTGATCCTCGTGATATCGCTATCCGCCGTGACCCGCCTGAGCGCCGAGCGCGGGCCCGAGATGCTCGCGGCCAACGGCATCCTCTACCAGCTCTTCATCTTCACCGCTCTCCTGCTCGACGGGTTCGAAAACGCCGCGCAGGTGCTTAACGGCGAACGCAAGGGTGCCGGCGATCGCGAAGGCTTCATGGCCTATGTGAAAGCGATCATGGTCCGTGGCCTTGGTGCCGCAGTCATCGTGGCGCTGGCCTTTGCGCTATTTGCCGATCCGGTCATCGCAAGTTTCGCCGCCACGCCGCAGGTCGCGGCCACTGCGCAGGACGCGGCCTGGTGGCTCGTCATCATCCCTTTCGCAGGCGTCGCGAGCTTCATCTTCGACGGCGTCTTCGTGGGTGCCAGCTGGACCCGCTCCTTGCTGATCAGCATGGCCGGCGCAGCGGCGATCTACGTCGCTTTGCTATGGTTGACTTGGCCGCTCGGTAATCACGGCTTGTGGCTGAGCTTCACGCTTTTCCTTGCGGTGCGCGCGGTGCTGCAGGCAGCGATGCTGTCAAAGCTATCGCGGCAGATCGGCTAGGCCATCGCTTCGCGCGCCATCTGCTCGAAAGTTTCCATCAGCGCCTTCAGCGGGAACGGGCCGTGGCTGATCCGCGCGCACCCGGCAGCCGCCCATTCGGCCTTGGACGGGGCGCCCGGAAAGGCGATAAGATTGAGCGGCAACGGGACCTCGCGCGCCACCCGCTCGACTTGCTTGGGCGCGGCCAGCCGCGGCACGAAAAAACCGTTCGCCCCGGCATCGGCGTAGGCCTTGCCGCGCTCGACCACTTGGTCGATCAGCGAATCGTCATGGTCCTTGTTCTTGAGCAGGAGATCGGTGCGCGCATTGATGAAAAAACGATCGCCCACCGCGTCGCGAATAGCAGCGATGCGCTCGATTTGCTGGCCCAGCGGGTGAAGCCCTTCGCCCCCGATCTGCTGGTCCTCGAAATTGCAGCCGATCGCGCCCGCTGCTTGCAGCAGCCGAACATTTTCGCCGCCCTGGCGAGCGTCGGTCGAGTAGCCGCCTTCGAAATCGACCGAAAGCGGCAGGTCCACCGCTTCTTCGATACGCGCGACATTTTCGAGGACGAGGTCGAGCGGCACGTTCTGGCCGTCATCGAGCCCCAGTGAATCCGCCACCGGATGGCTACCCGTGGCAATCGCCTTGGCGCCAGCCCGAGCAACGGCCTTCGCGCTGCCTGCGTCCCAGATGTTGAACAGGACGACCGGGTCGCCCGGGACATGCAATGCTGCAAAGTCTGCGAATTGTCCCATTTTAGCTGCCTACCCGCGCACAGCGCTTGACCGGACTGCGTCTCGTCATTTTCTACTCCGTTGCTTGCGCCCCGAAACGGCAAACATTTGCGCCTGTTAACCGATCTAGGCAAGAGATTCCGGCAAAAATCTAACCGGTGGGATCGTCGTGTCAGCGCTTGGCTGCCCGCCCCGCCAGCAAGTTGCGCCGCGCGATCACGAACAGCACGAGGGGCCAGAAAACCGTGTTGGCGATGTCCACAAGCGGTTCGAAATCAAGCGGCTCGGTTTCATCGTAGATGTCGATCGCTTCATTGAGCACCGCAAAGACAAAAACGATCACCAGCGGCAGCGGCGAATCCAGCTTGCGCCGGAAAAGCAGCGCGCTCAGCACGAACAATGCCAACCCGACATGGACATGCAGCAGCGCCTCGCTGGCGCCGGTAACGCGCGAAATTTCCCACTTCCACGCGCCATATTGCCATGCCCAGTCGCGGGTGACGTCGTTCGTTACCATAGGGTTCGAATAGGGATGTCCGCTTGCGCCAACAAGGCTTCGCCCCGCGCCCTAATGGACAAACCGCGCCACCACGTCGCGATAGCTGCGGCTGACCTTCACCTCCGCGCCCGAGCCGAGGATCAGGAAGCATTCACCGTTGGTGTGCGGCTTAACCTGCTTGACCTGTTCGAGGTTCACGATGGTCGAGCGATGCACTCGCTGGAAATTGCGCGGATCGAGCCGCTTTTCCAAATCCTTCATCGTTTCGCGCAGGATCAGCGTATTGTCGCCGGTCTGGATCACCATGTAATCGCCCGCCGCCTCGATGCGCTCGATATCGGCAACGTCGACGCGGAAGATCTGCCCCTGGTCGCGGATGTTGATCACGCTCTCGTAGCGTTCGGACGACATGCTCTCGTCGCCCTCGATCTGCTGCGCCTGTTCGGGTGCCACTTCGGTAAGTGCTTCCTTGTATTTTTCCGCGGTATCGGCCGACCGCTTTTCGACCAGCCGTTCGCGCACGCGTTCGAGCGTTTCCGCAAGTCTGTTCTCATCGACCGGCTTGACGAGATAGTCGACCGCCTTGGCCTCGAACGCCTTTACGGCATGTTCCGAATATGCGGTCACGAACACGATCAGCGGCGGCTCTACGTCCATCAGCCCGCTAATTACCGAAAAGCCGTCAAATCCGGGCATCTGGATGTCGAGAAAGACGAGGTCGGGCTTATGTGTCTTGATCTGGCGGATCGCCTCGCGGCCATTGGCTGCGGTCGCGACCACCTCGATATCGTCATGGGCTTCGAGCCGTAGCTGCAGCCCCTGAATTGCGAGTTTTTCGTCATCGACGAGGATCGTGCGTAGGGTCATAAGTCTTCCGTTCGATATGGTATTTCTATGATAACGCTAAAGCCGCCCTTTTCGTTCTTCCGCGTACGAAAAGAATGTGCAGCGCCATAGGCGTTGGCGAGCCGCTCCTGGATGTTGGCCAGTCCGACGCCGGTCGATTTCACGGCGCTGGCGACGCCTTCACCGGGCCCTGAATCCGCTACTTCGATACGTACCGCCTGCCCCTCGCGCTGCGCAGTTATCCAGATATGGGCGCCGTCTTCGGACGGCGTCACGGCATATTTGATGGCATTTTCAATGAGCGGTTGCAGCAGCAGCGATGGCAGATGCGCATTCACAGTATCGGCATCGATACGGAAATGCGGTTTCAATCGGTCTTCGAAGCGCATCTTCTCGATTTCGAGATAGAGCTTGAGCGTCTCGATTTCCTTTACCAGCGGCACCTGCGCGGTCGGCTCGTTGACGAGCGTGTAGCGCAGGAAACTGGAAAGTCGGGACAGCATCGCATTGGCCCGCCCCGTCTGTTTGAGGAGTACGAGAGTCGAGATGCTGTTGAGCGTATTGAAGAGAAAATGCGGGTTGAGCTGGTAGCGGAGCATCGCCAATTGCGCCGCGCTGGCCGCGCCTTCCAGCGCGCGGCGTTGGTCGATCTGTTCTTCGAGGAGCAGGTAGTAGTTGATCCCGTAATAGAGCGCCGACCACGCCGCGAGCAACGCAAACACGAGGATCGAGGCACCGAGGAACTGCGCGCCCCCCGGGCTGAAATCGGGGTTCACCAGCGTCGATACCGACCAGGTTTCGACAAATGAGAAAACCGCGGCCGATGCCACCACCAGCGCCAGGCTGACAACCGCGGTGATCGCTGCCTGCATCGTGATGAGCCGCCGATACGCGCTCGCCAGCAGAAGCGTCAGCGAATAGCCGGTCGCGGTGAGGATGAGGCAGTGCAGGAAGAAGATCCCGGGCTCGAACCCGTTCACCACGCCGGTGAGGAAGCGCATCAGGAGGTAGCCGGTCCAGCCGAGCGATTGCAGCAGCCAGAAGGCGCGATTTTTGTCGTAGAAAAACGGTCGATCGAGACCGACGCCTTCGATTAGCGGCCGCTTGGTGCCATCGCCCTTGAGCGCGTCCTGCCCCGCGGCGGCGGCAACATCGACCATCGATCCCTTGCGCAGCGAAACGCTCCGCTTGAAGGTTTCACGCTTGGGAGCAACCGCCGCATCTTCGAGCGACGCCACGGGCTTCAGCGCAGGGTCAGGTTCGGTGGCCAAATAAAGCTCCTTGTCAGCGCCACACATAGGCGCGATGAGCCGCTTCGCCTAGGCTAAGCGCAACAGGCGCGCTACAACTAGGCCGATGCGGCGCACGGACGGACGAGGAGTATGATCGAGTGACGAAGACGTGGATGGCGGCAATCGCTGCAATGGCGCTAGTGGTAACCGGTTGTCGCAGCAGCGACCCCGAGCCGCCCGAGAACAATCTTCCCGACAATGTCGCCCCCATTCTCGACCGTGATGATGCTGTCGACGTGCACAGTTTTGCCAAGCCGCTGGAAGCACGCGTCTACCATGTCGCATTGGACCTTGATGTCGATTTCGACGCGCGCCGCGTCGCCGGCACTGCCACGCTCGATATCGACGTCGCCGACGATACCGAAACCATCACGCTCGACAGCCGCAATCTCGCCATTGAGAAGATCACCGATATCGAGGGAAATCCGCTAGACTGGAGCGCGGGCGAAACCAGTGAAGCGCTCGGCACGCCGATTACCGTCACGTTCGGCGATGCGCGCAAGCTGGTGGTGCATTATGCCAGCGGCGAGGATGCCAGCGCGCTGCAGTGGCTCACGCCCGAGCAGACTGCGGGCGGCCGTCATCCCTTTCTGCTGAGCCAGGGCCAGGCGATCGAGAACCGCAGCTGGATACCGACGCAGGACAGCCCGGGCATTCGCCAGACGTGGGAAGCGCAGATCACCGTTCCCACCGCACTCACCGCCGTCATGAGCGCAGAAAGCGTCGGCGAACCCGTGCCCGAAGGCGAAACCGGTCGCACCTTCAAGTTCGAGATGGACAAGAGCGTTCCGCCCTACCTTATCGCCATCGCCGTCGGTGACATAGAGTTTCGTCCGCTGGGCCTGCGCTCGGGCGTCTGGGCCGAGCCTGAACTGCTTCCGGCCGCAGCCGCCGAACTGGCCGATACCGAAAGCATGATCAGCGCTGCCGAAGACCTTTTCGGACCCTATGACTGGGGCCGCTACGACATGATCGTGCTGCCGCCGAGCTTTCCTTATGGCGGCATGGAAAATCCGCGCCTTACCTTCCTCACACCGACCTTCATTGCGGGCGACAAGTCGCTCACCGCACTGATCGCGCACGAACTGGCACACAGCTGGTCGGGCAACCTGGCAACCAATGCGACCTGGGCCGATTTCTGGCTCAACGAGGGCATGACCGTGTGGGCCGAACAGCGCATCGTCGAAGCCGTCTATGGTGAGGAAGCCTACGCCCAGCAGGTTGCCCTCAGCATGGAAGATCTCGACGAGGAACTTGGCAATCTGGAGGACTGGCAGAAACCGCTCGCCATCGACCTTAAGGGCAAGCATCCTGACGACGGGTTTAACGGCGTGCCCTACGACAAGGGCGCCGCCTTCCTGCGCACCATCGAGGCTGAAGTAGGCCGCGAGGCGTTTGACCAATTCATGCGCGGCTGGTTCCAGCGCCATGCCTTTTCGCCGGTAACCAGCTCGATGTTCGTAGAGGAACTCAAGCAATATCTGCTGGATGGCGATGAAGAGCGCGCCGAAGCGCTGATGCTCGAACAATGGGTCTATGGCGAAGACATGCCTGAAAATCTGGCCCAGCCGCCCGCAGATGCCTTTGCCGAGGTCGACAGCGCGATTACCGCTTTCAATGGCGGTGGGACCCCGAATAGCGAAGCGTGGAGCGGCTGGAACACCGCCGAGCGCCTGCGCTTCCTGGGAGGGATTGAGCAGGACCTCCCCACGGTGCGGCTCGACGCGTTGAACCGCGAACTGGCGCTCAACGAGACAGGTAATAACGAGATACTTTTCCTCTGGCTCAAGCTGGCGATCAACAACCGCTACGACCCGGCGTTACCCCGGCTCGAACGATTCCTGACCACGCAGGGACGCCGCAAGTTCGTGGCGCCGCTGATCACCGCGCTGGCCGAAGACACTGAATGGGGCCGCCCGATCGCCGCGGAAATCTACGCCGAAGCGCGCCCGCTTTATCACCCGATCACGACGCGCGGATTGGACGAATTGAACCTCCTCGCGGACATTGACGACGATAAAGAATCCGCCGAAACTTAACTTCGTAGTAACGGTCTTTGCGCTAGGCCATTCGCACCAGATTAGCGGATGGATGAATGTATCAGGCACCGGACCGATATAAGCGGATGATCTCGGCGCGCTTGCCGGACGGGGAAACGCTCGGCGTGTCCACCGGTAATGACGACCGCTCCTCCTCTCCGTTGCGCGATGTCCAGATGATTGCGCGCAGCAAGTTCGCCCCCTTCTTTGCCGCCGCCAATGTCGTCGGCGCATTGCTCGTCGCAGCATCGCTCAACCATGCCATCGACACCGCCGCACTGATCGGCTGGATGATGGTCATCTTCGGGGTCAACGGCGTTACGCTGATGATGGCCCGCAAGCAGGCGATCACGCACATCGGTCGTTCGGGCAAGCGCCTGCCGCAATGGTTGATGGTCGGCGATGTGTTGCTGCGCGCTGCGATCTGGCTGTCACTGCCAGTGCTCGTTTTCCCGACGCTCGGCGCCAACGAACAGATCATCCTTGCTTCCATCATGGCCGGGTCGGGTGTCGCCGCACTCGGCCTCACCGTGACGCCGCTTTGCGTCAACGTGTGGATGTCCATGTTCACAGCTGCGGTCGTCTACTGCCTGTTCATCGGCCGCGACGCCATTCCCTTCTCGCATACTTTGTCGATCGTCTTCATCCTCGGCGTTGCAGTCATCGGTGTCGTCCATCTTGCACGTTGGGCTTACGGCCAGCTCAAGACCACCGCCGATTTCGGTTCGCAGTCGGAGAGCGCCAACCTACTCCTCGAAGAATATGAAAAGCGCGGCGTGGGCTGGTTGTGGCAGGTCGATGACGAAAGCCGCGTGACCTACCTTTCCAGCCGTCTTGTCGCGATGCTGGGCAGGCCCTCGACACAGATCCTCGGCCAGTCGCTCCCCAACCTGCTTGGAGTTCAGGCCGAATTCGGCAACGTGCTGAACGAACGCAAGCCCTTCACCGGGCTCGAGATGGAAGTGAAGAACGATCGTGGCAGTCGCTGGATTTCGATCTCGGGTGACCCGATCGTCGATACCGCCGGCCGCTTCGGCGGGTTCCGCGGTGTCGGTTCGGACATCACCGAAGTGCGCCAGCAGCAGGAACGTCTGACCCATCTTGCCAATATGGACGTGCTGTCGGGCCTGCCCAACCGCGGTCGCGTACGCCAGCTCCTGGGTGATGCGCTGCGCGGTGCGACCGCAAACAACGTGCCCTGCGCCATCATGTTTCTCGACCTCGACGGCTTCAAGCCGGTCAACGACACGTTCGGTCACCCCAAGGGCGACGCCGTGCTGCAAGCCGTGGCCAAGCGGCTTTGCGACGAGGTAGGTGATACCGGCCATGTGGGTCGCATGGGGGGCGATGAATTCGCCATCGTCATCAACGACGCCCAGTCGCGCAAGAATGTGCAGTCGTTGGCCGACAACATCATCAAGGCGATCAAGCAGCCCTACGTCATCGACGAAACCGAGATCCGCATCGGCGTGTCGATTGGCTGCGCATTCGGCCCGATCGACGGTGCCACGGTCGATGATCTCATCCTCAAGGCCGACTTGGCGCTCTACGAAGCCAAGGGCGCGGGCCGCGGCGTCACCAAGTATTTCAGCAGCGAGCTTCAGAGCGAACAGGAAGACCGCATCCGTCTCGAAAGCGACCTGCGCGCGGCCTGCGCTTCCCAGCAATTCCACCTCCAGTACCAGCCGCTCGTATCGGCCAAGGACCAGAAGCTGGTGGGCTTTGAAGCGCTGCTGCGTTGGAAGCATCCGCAGCGCGGCCTCGTGCCCCCGGGCGTCTTCATTCCGATCGCCGAAGAATGCGGCCTCATGGCGCAGATCGGCGACTGGGTGATCGAAGAAGCGGCCAAGACGCTCGCGGCGTGGCCCGAGCCGATCACCGTGGCGATCAACATCAGCCCCAAGCAGATCGTGCTGCCTTCGCTGCCCAACACGGTCAGCCAGGCGTTGGCGCGCTACAAGGTGCCGGGCAATCGTCTCGAACTGGAAGTTACCGAAGGCGTGTTCCTCGGCAATAATTCGTCCACGCTCGATAACATGAAGCGCCTGCGCCAGCTTGGCGTCGGCATCGCGCTTGATGATTTTGGCACCGGCTACAGCTCGATTGGCTATTTGAACAAGGCCGTCTTCCACAAGCTCAAGATTGACGGCAGCTTCGTGCGCGAAGCGGGCACCCGCGAGGAAAATGTCGCGATCATCCAGTCGATCGTCCAACTCGCCAAGAGCTTCCGCATGAACGTGACCGCCGAAGGCGTCGAGACCGCCGAAGATTTCGAGCGCATGCGCGATCTGGGTGTCGATACGATCCAGGGCTACCTGTTCGGCCGTCCGCTGGACTTTGACCGCGCCGATCAGATGGTGCGCGGCATGCTCAAGCAGCAGGCGGCAGGCTAGCAGCCAAGAAAAAGGGCACCCGAAGGTGCCCTTTCCCCCTGAGGGGGCCGGCGCGACGCTTTTACACCTGGGTGGGATGTAGGCTCACAAGCATCGCGCCGACTGGACAGCGTCAGCGCATCAATAGATCGCTGCCGCGGACATATCGTCCATTCCGGTCACCGGCTCCATCAGCAGGTTGAGGAACGGATCGTATTCCTCGGATGTGGAGATCGTTGACAGGCTTTCCAGCGGTTCCTGTTCAACAACGGCGAGTTCAAGCTCGGGCGGCTCTTCGAATAGCCCGCCGAGAGCCGAGAGGAACGCCGCGTTGTCGGCATCGCCGGCATATTCGACACCATTGATGATCCCGTCATTATTGTAGGCATCGAGACCATTGTGGATTTCGGCACCGGACAGGTCTTCGCCTGGCACGCCTTCCTTCCACGCGTCGCTATTCTTCTTGTGCGTCTGATTATACTCGAACTCGGCAAAATCGACGCTGGCATCATTTTCCGTGCTGGCAAACTGCTGCAGCCAGTCGATCGCTTCGTCGATATGCTCCTTCGGACTATTAGGATCGGCCGCGTCGCCGATATTGTTACCGGCGAGATAGTTCAGCCATGTCGCCACGACATCGCGGCCGAGCGAGATGGCGCCGTCATTGCCGCCGCCGCCCTTGACCAGTTCCTTGGCCATGCCGAGCTCGATGAAGATCGCATCTTCGCCCGGGTCGACGATCCCGTTCATGTTATAATCGCCGATCAGGAGACCAACCGAGACGTCATCGCCTGGGCCGATGCTGCCGTCGTTGTTGGTATCGCCATCGATGTAGATGTCGTAGACCAGTTCGCCATCGGGGAACTCGTCGCCCTCCTTCTCATTGCCTTCGATGGTATCCCAGAACTTGCCGCCATTCTTGTCGTTCTGCCAGAAGCCTGGCGTCCGGACACCCGGACCGTCGTTGACGAGACCGTAATAGTTGGCGCTATCCATCTGCTCGTCGGTCTGGTCGGTCGAGACAAAGGCAGTGTTGGTGTGCTGCCCGGCCACGAACGGGAGCGAGTAGAAGACGTTGATCGCCGCACCCGGCGCGATCGAGACCGTGCCAAGTATGCCGTCGGTCGTCCCGTCAGCTGCATCGAGAACCGAGAACAGTTCATCTTCCGGATCGGTCACGTCGCCATCGCCGTTGACGTCGACCATCGCACCAAGGGCACCATAATCGATGTCAGTGGGCCCACTCGGACTGGTGATGACATCGCTGAAGCTTGGCGCGGTCAGCGTGATATTGCCATCGTTGACCAGCTCGACGCGGAACAACGCGTCGCTTTGCAAGCTGGTTTCCGGCCCGGTCGGATTATCCGCCGGATCCCAAGGCAGGTAACCGAAACCGGCATCCACCGAGACATATTTCTCGAGCGAAAGGACCGGACGGTAGAGCAGATCCACCGCGGCTTCATCCTGGTCGGGTCCGGTCTGATCGGTGTCACCGATCGCCACGTTGTCGAGATCGCCATCACCGCCGCCCTGGCCGTCCAGATCAGCCTGTGTCAGCGTGTATTCGGCCGTGTAGTTCCAGGTCTCGCCGACATCGAGTTCGCCATCCATGTCGGTGTCGCCAGCATTGAACGCACCGTTGAGCACAGGGGTCGCGTTGACCGCGCCATAGCTCTCGACCTCGTCGGTTACCACGACGCCAGTCAGCGTGATGTTGCCGGTATTGGCAATGGTGATGTCATATTGAATGATATCACCGGCCTGATCGGCAAGCCCGTTGCCCGTGCCATCCACCGACACGACATCTTTTTGGACATCGATTGCGGGATTATAGACCAGCGGCGCTTCTTCGCTGTCCTGTTCGGGACCGGTCTCAGCGCTATCAGCGGTCGCGGTGTTGTCGATGTCGCCATCGCCCCCGCCGCGGGTGTCGAGATCGTTCTGCGTGATTGCGTAATCACCGAAGAAGTCCATCGAGTCGCCCGGTGCGAGCGAAGCGATCAGCTCGTTATTCCCCGTCAGCGGATCGACCACGGTGACATTGGTCAGCGTTGTGTTGCCGCTATTGGTGACGGTGAACTTGTAGTTGATGATCTCACCGGCTGTGTCGAGCAGGCTATTGCCCGCCGTATCTTCGCCGATGATCATCTTGTCGAACGTCAGCTCGGGCATCCGGACGACAGGTACTTCTTCGCTGTCGTCGGTCGGATCGGTCTGATCGCTATCGGCCGTCGCGGTGTTGTCGATGTCGCCATCGCCGCCACCGTCGGTGTCGATATCGTTCTGCGTGATCGCATAGCTGCCTTGGAACGTCTGGCTGTCACCCGGCGCGAGCGAGGCGATCAGCTCGTTATTTCCGGTCAGCGGATCGACTACCGTCACATTGGTCAGCGTGATGTTGCCGTCATTGGTGACCGTGAACTCGTAGTCGATGATCTCCCCGGCATTGTTGAGGACACCATCGCCCGCCGTGTCCACACCGACCACGACCTTGTCGAAGTCGAGCGAAGGATCGTAGACCAGCGGCGCTTCTTCGCTGTCCTGTTCGGGACCGGTCTCGGCGCTATCAGCGGTCGCGGTATTGTCGATGTCACCATCGCCCCCGCCGCGGGTGTCGAGATCGTTCTGCGTGATGGCATAGCTACCGGTGAACATCGCGCTTTCACCCGGAGCAAGAGATGCCACGAGTTCATTATTCCCCGTCAACGGGTCGACCACGGTGACGTTGGTCAGCGTGATGTTGCCGTTGTTGGTAACGGTAAACTTGTAGTCGATGACGTCGCCGGCCTCGTCGAGCTGACCGTCTCCGGTCGCATCGGTGCCTGTGATCTCCTTGTCGAACATCAGGCTTGGCATCTGGACGACAGGTACTTCTTCGCTGTCGTCGGTCGGATCGGTCTGATCGCTATCGGCCGTCGCGGTGTTGTCGATGTCGCCATCGCCGCCACCGTTAGTGTCGAGATCGTCCTGCGTGATCGCATACTGGCCGCTTACCGTCGTGCTTGCGCCGACAGCGAGGTCACCAATGTTGACATCGGTACCCGTCAGCGGATCGACGACAGTGACATTTGTCAGCGTGACATTACCGACGTTAGTGACCACGAAGTCGTAATCGATGATTTCTCCAGCATAGTTGAGGATGTTGTCTCCCGCGGCGTCGACGTCCTTCACCTGCTTGTCGAACATCAGCGCGGGGTTCTGCACGATGTCGACTTCTTCGCTATCGTTGATCGGATCGGTCTGGTCGCTATCGGCCGTCGCGGTATTGTCGATGTCGCCATCGCCACCACCGTTAGTGTCGAGATCCTCCTGCGTGATCGCATAGCTGTCATATTGCGTAGAGAATTCGCCCGGCGCGAGCGTGCCGACATTGACGTCGAGCCCGGTCAGTGGATCCTGTACGATGACATTGGTCAGCGTGACGTTACCGATATTGGTGACCGTGAAGCTGTAGTCGATCAGCTCCCCGGCATTATTCAAGATGCCGTCGCCGGCCACGTCCTCGCCTTCGACAACCTTGTCGAGCCTCAGCAGCGGCGCGCGCAGGAACGGTACGGTCTCGTCATCCTGAACCGAACCAGTCTGATCGCTATCGGCCGTCGCCGTGTTGTCGATATCGTCATCGGCGCCATCGGCACTATCGTTGCCGCCATTGTCGATATCTTCCTGGGTCAAGATATAGTTGGCATCGACCGTGGCACTTTCGCCCGGCGCCAGCGTGCCGACATTGGTATCGATACCCGTGCGCGGGTCGACCACGGTGACATTGGTCAGCGTGACATTGCCCATGTTGGTGACGACCAGCTTGTAGAGGATTTCCTCACCAGCATGATCGAGTTGGCCATTGCCAGCCGCATCGACAGAAAAGATTTGCTTGTCGAATGCCAGCGCCGGGGATTGCACCAGTGGTGCATCGGCATCGTCGCTATCGCTTACGGGGCCGCGCGCGGAATCCGCTTCGACCGTGGCCGTGTTATCCAAATCACCGTCGGGACCGTCGGAGCTGTCGTTGCCATTATTGTCCAGTTCGGCCTGTGTGACTGCCCGCGTCGCAGTATAGGTCCACGTCTCACCGACATCGAGGAACCCATCCATGTCGAGATCGCCATCGTTGAAGCCGCCCGTCTGGTTCGGCTCCAGATTATCTGCAGCGCTATCGGTCACGACGACATTGAACAGGTCGAGTTCGCCGTCATTGAAGACCGTGATCGAATAGGTGACCACGTCACCTGCACTATCGAGCACGCCGTTGATGCCGTAATCACCATCATCGTCGATATCGGTGACTGTCTTGGTAATCTTGACGCTGGGTTCGAGCGGACGGTTGCCGATCGGATCGACCTGGATGATCGTGCCCGCATCGGCCGAGCTGTCGATCAGGACCGTTTCGAAATCGCCCGTCGTCTGGACATATCCTTCGGGTACGACTTCATCGATGCGCAGCGTATAATCGCTCGCACCGAGAACGACGCTGCCAAAGCTGTATTTGCCGTTGGAGTCGGTTTCCGTGAACCGCTCACCGTCATCCAGGATACCGTTTTCATTCTCGTCGATGAAAATGGTGACGCCTTCCAGCGCTCCTTCACCCACATCCTGAATGCCGTTACCGTTCAGATCTTCAAACTTCATCCCCTGGAGGATGACGGCGTTCTGCAAGTTCCATTCCTCGAACCCGCCATTCACGCCCCAGCCAGCACCGGCCGAACCCATTTCGACATCGAGATACAACCACGTCGTGGCGGCATCGTAGCCCGCAAACAGCGAAGCAGGCACGAGTACGGCATAGTCGTCGGTGCCGCTGCCCGAGCTATTGGCTTCGCTAAGCAGGACCGATACGTCACCATCCGGCCCACCGTCCATGTCATAGATGAGGTCGGTGATCGCTGCATTTTCGAGATCACTGCGGGTCTGGATCGTACCGTCGGACGATACGTAGAGCTTGAATATATCGAGCGAGATCTGCGTGTTGGGATCGGAGTTGGCCTCGTTGAGGTCGACACGGAATTCGTAATATTCCACATCATCGATCACGGTAATGGGGATTGCACCGAGCAAGACCGCTTCGGTCTTGGCATGATCGATCTCACTATTGGACCCGTCGAGCGGCGGGGAGTCGATGGTGTTGAAGCCGCGCTCCCATACATTGGCATCGTTGTCGTCCTGGATCGCCAGGAAGGTGTTGTAGTTACCGGTACCCGATCCGACGTTGACGGCATCGGTGAACACTGCGCCGTTGATCGTGCCGCTTTCGCCGCCGGCGGTAATATCAAGGTCGGGTTTTCCGTCACCCGTCTTGTCGGGCTCTACGGCCGCGTTGATGGTGAAGGAGGTGATGGTGAAGCCGCTTGAGGAGTAGCTGGTAGAACCGGGCGCCAGCATCATGTCTTCCGTAGCGAAAAGATCTTCTTCTTCATCAAAAGCCATGTCACTCTCCCCAAAAAATGCCTCGGCGCGCGCACCCCACCACAAATCGCCGCGCGAAACGCACGGTGCAAACGCATCCATTCGAACAAAAATCGGTACTGCTTCTCGTGGGTCGGAAACCCTAAAGGACCCCTGTCCCGATCAGGGACGATGCTCTTTTGGTTAACATGAGTCAAACAATTGGATTATTCTTTAAATCAAAGTTAAATAATCCAAATAAGAGTTAAAGCGAATTTAATCGCATTTGAAAAACGACTCGGAGAGTTTTCGATCGGTCAGCTTGCCGATCCTGAACATTTGCAGCCCGATCATTTTGGCTCGGTGAACATATCGAGCGGCACTGCATATCCGGCCGTGATCGCAGCAGTGGATCAAACAGGGACTATCAAACGCTATCCTCGCCGTGCCCTTGAAAAGACGAGGGGCAGCTTTAATTCGAAAATCTTGAACAATTGAGGAAAGCGATTTCATGCCTGACTATCAGCCCCCCAAGGTCTGGACCTGGAACAAGGAAAACGGGGGCAAGTTCGCTTCGATCAATGCGCCCACCGCGGGCGCACGCGAAGACAAGGCACTGCCAGTCGGCGATCATCCGCTGCAGCTCTACAGCCTCGCCACACCCAACGGGGTCAAGGTAACCATTCTCCTCGAAGAATTGCTCGCCGCCGGATATGACGCGGAATATGATGCCCATATCATCGATATCGGTGATGGCGACCAGTTCGGCTCAGGGTTTGTCGACCTCAACCCCAACAGCAAGATCCCCGCGATGCTCGACCGTGCGCCCAAGGCAGGCGGCGAGGCGATACGCATCTTCGAAAGCGGCAACATCCTGCTTTATCTGGCCGAGAAGTTTGGCGCCTTCCTGCCGCAGGAACTGCCCGGTCGCACCGAGACGCTGAATTGGCTTTTCTGGCAGATGGGCGCTGGCCCGTTTCTCGGCGGCGGCTTTGGCCACTTCTATCATTACGCGCCCGAGAAAATCGAATATGCGATCGACCGCTATTCGATGGAAGTGAAGCGCCAGTTCGATGTGCTCGACAAGCTACTCGCCGATCGCCGGTACATTGCGGGCGAGGACTATAGCATTGCGGACATGGCGATCTGGCCCTGGTACGGTGCCGTGGCGCGCGGCGAAGCTTACGGCGACGCCGCGACCTTCCTTGCCCTAGACGAATACAAGCACGTCCAGCGCTGGATCGCCAAGATCGGCGAACGCAACGCGGTGAAACGCGGCCGCATCGTCAACAAGAGCTGGGGCGACGTACAGCTGGAAAACCGCCATAGCGCCGCCGACATCGACGAAGCGCTCGCACCCTGAAGCAGGATCGAAATCTGTAGACAGGAATGTTGATTCAGGTTAATTCTGCTCCTTAATCCGCTGACCGTGGAGGCTGTCGATGGTGTTTGGCGATCGCACCTTTCCCGCCGATGCCTTGACGCAAGAGGCAGCTTGGCAGGGCATGCTCGACAATCTGTGCGACTCGTTCGGCGCCATGGGCGCCGGCATCGTGTCTTCAGAAGACGCTGCCAGCAAAATGCTGCACTGCGCCCGACCGACGTCGCGAGCGGCGCAAGAAGCCTATGCGGGCCATTTTTGCCACTTCGATCCGATCCCCCGAGCGGTGCTCGAGAACCGGCAAGACTCGGTTGGTTCGCTGCATTGCCTGCTGCCGCGTTCTGCGGCGCTCGACAATCCGATGATCGTGGACTGGGCCATCCCCAACGGCATGGGACAAGCCCTCTACTACCGCCTCGAAAACGCGGACCATCGACTGGCGTGGCTGTGCCTCGCATTCCCTTTCGATCGCCGGGCCAGCGATATGGATCGCCTTGCCGGCAGCTTGCTGCCATGCGCTCGCATCCTCTCAATCGCCTTCGAGATGAAAAGTCGGCTCGAGAGGACCGAGATGCGAAACGGTTTCTGGTCCCGCCTCTTTGAAAATATTCCCGTCGCCGTGATCGCAGTGGACAAGCAACTGCGCGTGGTCGACGCCAATCAAGCCGCTGCCGGACTCAATTATCAAACGCACGGGCTAGCGATCCACGGCGGGCATCTGACTTGCTTGCGCTCCGGCGATACGCACCGCGTTCGTGCGATTTCGGGCGCGGTCATCGACGAGCAGCGCCCCGGCGGCTGGCTCACAATCAGCCCTGATGATCGCACCATGATCATCGATATTGTGATCCCACCCGACTTGGCACGGCACGATGATCGCAAGACGGCTCTCCTGATCGTTCGCGAACAGCGTGCGCTCGATTCACGGGACGTCGACCGCTTCGCCTGCTACTACGGTCTTACCGGCGCGGAAGCCCGTGTTGCCCGCGGGGTCGGCGAGGGTCGCAGCCTGACCGCGCTCGCCGCCGAACTGGGCGTTTCACATGCCACCGCTCGAGCGCATCTCCAGCATATCTTTGACAAGTGCGGCCTGCATAGCCAGTCCGCCCTTGCCGCCCATATGCACCAGCTTCGTTACCTCATCTAACACCCCCCATACTCTCATCCATTTGGCTGATGTCCGATATCTCGCCGCCCGCTAGGCCGAAGGCGAATCGGGCGTGCGCATGGAGCCGCGCCGTGCAGGGGAACCGACATGAACAATCGAACGATTATGATGCTGGGGACCGCGGCCGTAGGACTGTTCGGCACCGGTGCGCTGGCCTTGCCACAATTTGTCGACTGGTCGCCGCCCATCAACCTGGCATCATTGCCGGGGAGCAGCGGTGCGATCAGCACGCCCGCCGTCGACGGCTGCGTCAGCTGGGCACGTGATGGCTTGTCGCTCTATTTCACCTCCAACCGCCCGAGGGCCAACGGGGCGAGCGATTTCGATATCTACGTCGCCACCCGTCCCTCCCGCGATGTCGGGTTCGGCGCAGTCACCCGGCTTCCGGCGCCGATCAACCGCGACGGCAGCGACGAATTCTGTCCGACCGTCGCTACCGGGAACAGGCTTTATTTCTCATCGACGAAGGTTGATCCGCTTGGCGACATATATGTTACTCAACGTCGCCCGGGTGGATGGACGGAACCAGAACATCTCGGCCCGAACATCAACGGGCCAGGCATAGATGAAACGCCCACCTTCTATGAGGATGACGAAGGTCGAACTGTCATGATCTATTCGCGGCGGCCAACGACGGTCGCGTCCGGCTTCATCCTTATGAGCATCGATGGCGGACCCGCAGTTCTGCTGCCAGGGGCGGTGAATGTCGCCGGGGCGAATAACCGCCCGACGGTAACGCGTGATGGCAAGACGCTCTATTTCGATACGACCCGTTTCACCGCACCCAATAACGTCGATCTGGCCGTCGCAACCCGCACTAGCCTTTCACAGCCGTTCGATAACGTCGTCCATCTGTCGGCCTTGAGCGGACCGGGCTTCGATGCTCGTCCTGCGCTTTCTTTCGATGGACGCACGCTGGCGTTCTCATCGGTGCGCGCCGGAAATCCGTCACCTGCTCCCGACATCTGGATAACGTCGCGAGACAAGGCGCACGGCAACTGACGAAATATGAGGAAAGGATGCTTGTTATGGGCGGAAATCAACGGCGGCATCATCGCCTCGCTGCCGTCCTCGCGGCGTGCCTGCTCCTCGGCGCATGCGATGAGGACACTGGACCTGGGCCGGTCGTGTCGCCTCCGCCGGCACCTCCGCCCATTACAACTCCGCCACCACCACCGTCAGGCGAGGCACTTCCAAGTCAGCTGATGTTGGCTGGCGCAGTCACCGGGGATGTCATTGGTGCAACCATGATCTGCGCGCCGGAGGTCGGTTCGTTCGGAGGAAGTCCGATCCTTTCGAAATTCAGCATCGACCGCATACCGACCCAGATCTATCCCGACAGCCGAAGCGGGCTGTCGCTGCCGGAGCCATATCTATACTTGTTCGACGACAATGGCTTCGGCGGGACCAGCTATAAAGAGGCGGAACGCCTAGTGGACGGGCCGCTCTTCGATACTCATATTTCGACCGAGTGGGGGGAGCCCACGCGCCTCGACATCCCCCATTACGATGGCACTGTAGACCTCGACCACGCCACGTTTGGGATGCGCTTCGAATATGGCGCATTGTGCTTTTTCGCCGGTGGGATCGGATGGTCGGCACCCATTCTTCCCGGCACGTACCGCGGTGTAGCCGACGGCATCGCCTTCATGAATGGCATAGTCTACCGTCTCTACGGAAGCGACGTCGTTGTCGGTGGCGAAGCCAGTGCCGTCGAGCCGGCCGTCACGCTTGTCGGGCACGAGTTCGACGGCGGCATCCTCGATACCACCAGGCCCGTCGCCCTAGGGACGATCCGGCCCGACCCATCGGGGCCAATTACGAGCTTTTTCCTCGATGGCGCGACGGCCGGCTTCAAAGGCACCTTCAACGTCCGCGGTGCCACCGAAGGGGAGGCAATGGTCGGTCAGTTCGCGCTCAATCACGTCAATGGCGATGTCCTGTTCGGGGTCGTCGCGCTCGATCGCGACTAGCTGCGAATCGCTCGACCCAAAGCTACGCGCCTCACGGTGGCCCGAGCAGCGCGAAAGACTGCCCCATACCCAAAGTCGCGCGTCAAGCTAGCCGCGTGAGGCCTCACGTGGCCCGCGGTTGGGACCGCGGTTGCCGCCCTGGCCGCGATTGCCGCGCTGGCCACCTAGTTTTCCGTGAGCGCCCAGCTTGCCGCCAAACTTCTTGCCTTTGAAAGGTTTGCGCTTGAACGGCTTGCCATCGGGCTTGCCGTGGCGGCGCGGCTGTTCGCCGGTGCCGGTGGCACGATCGTCGTCCCGGCGCTGGTGGCGCGGGCCGCCATGGTTCTTGTGACGGCGCGGCTGATCGTTGCCCGCTTCGGCCGCGACTTCCTCGCGCTTCTCGTATCGTTTGCCGGTCCCCTTGATGCGATGCGCAGGTTTCTTGCGGCGCGGACCTCGGTCCTGCCGTGGGCCGCGGTCGTTACCGCGATCACTACCGCCGCGCTTGGCATAGCCGGCACGCTTGCCTTCGGCCTGCGTGACCGGCTTGGGCAACTCGGCCGCCAGCTGGTTGAAGCCTTCGGGGAGCGGCAGCGGCGTGGCGTGTATGCCGGTCAGCCGTTCGATGGCGCGCAGGTAGTTTTTCTCGTCGGGCGCGACAAAGCTCATCGCAATGCCCTCTGCACCCGCACGCGCGGTGCGCCCGATGCGGTGGACATATTGCTCTGCCACATTGGGCAGCTCGTAATTGAAGACATGGCTCACGCCAGGCACGTCGATCCCGCGCGCGGCGATGTCGGTCGCCACGAGGATGCGCGTTTCGCCCGAGCGGAAGCGATTGAGCGCGTGCGTGCGCTGCCCCTGGCTCTTGTTACCATGGATCGCAGCGGCATCGATGCCTGCGCCCAGCAAGAAGCGCACAACGCGGTCGGCACCATGCTTGGTGCGCGTGAAGATTAGCGCGCGGTCAAGCGATCCGTCGCCCAGGTATTCTTTGAGCCGCAGCGTGAGGAGGGCCTGCTTCTCGCGCTGGTTGATGAATGTCGCATATTGCTCGATCCGTTCGGCAGTCGTCGCTTGCGGAGTCACTTCGACGCGCACCGGATTGTCGATGAACTGCTTGCCGAGGTCCGCGATTGCCTTGGGCATGGTGGCCGAAAAGAACAGCGACTGGCGCTCTTGGGGCAACAGCTTGGCAATGCGCTTCAGGTCGCGGATGAAACCCAGGTCCATCATCTGATCAGCCTCGTCGAGCACGAAGATCTCGACATTCCTGAGCGTCAGCGCACGCTGGTCGATCAGGTCCAGAAGGCGGCCCGGCGTCGCAACGAGAATGTCGGTGCCCGGTACCAGGCGACGCGCATGCTTGGAGGCGGGAACGCCGCCAAAGACACACTGCACCTGCAGCTTGAGGTGCTTGGCATAGCCATCGATGTTGCGCGCAATCTGCGCGGCAAGCTCACGCGTGGGCGAGAGCACCAGCATACGGCACGAAGCGGGCTGGCGCGGCACGAAGCCCTGCGCAGCGAGGCGATGGAGCGAGGGCAGCGCGAAGGCCGCCGTCTTGCCCGTGCCCGTCTGCGCGATCCCCATCAGGTCGCGGCCTTCCAGCAGCGGCGGAATGGCGTCGCGCTGGATCGGGGTGGGGTTGTCATAACCGCGATCGCGAAGCGCGCGGACGATGGGCTCGGCGAGGCCGAGCGTATCAAAAAAGCTCATGAAAATCTTTCAAATATGGAGCGCAGCGCGCCGCAAATGCGAACGCACCAGCAGGTGTCTAATAGGCGACCCTGCGTGAAAAAGGCGGCTGCGAAAATATGATGTCGGCACGGGCCGTCTAAAGCCTCACGCTGTGCCGGATGAAGCGGTGAAAGCCTCATACGTTGAACGCCATGTATGCTGCATTGCACCAAAACGCAAGCTGAACGGCATTACGGCATATATCGAATGGTCCCCGTCCCGCTCGCTGCGACCGGCAGATAGAGACCCGCGCCCGTCGCCTGTACCTGTCCGTGGCTGACCGTGTCGATCGTTGCCGAAACGCGAAAGTCGCCTTGCTCCAGCTCGGCGAGTGCCTCGCGCACCGATCCGATCACGCGCGCATATTCGCCGGAAAAATCTTCCTCCAGCGCGCCTTCGATCTTCGCCTTGACCGCAGGGCTTAGCAGCAAGGCGCCGATGCGGTTGAGCACCGCGCTGTCGCTACGCCCATAAAGGTCGAACTTATCGATCGTGATCTGCGTACTGCCCGGCGCGTTGATCGGCCGCCCCGTCAGCCACACCCTGCCCTTGCGCGTACCAAAGAGCCGCGACCACCATGAGCCTTCGCTCTTGAGCTCGGCCTCGATTCCCACGGCCACGCGCCCGCCCTCGATCCCGTATACCGTCACATCGAGGAAGGCCGCGCGCACCTCGCCGACATCGGGCACCGCGATGCCCTGTTCGTCGAGTTCGCGCAGTTCGCGCAATATGACCGGCTCGAGCTCTTCGTAATCGGCCAGCACCGGCACCGCGAAGGCGAGCCCTTCGCCCCCGCCCATCGCCCGCGGTGCGGGTAGCGCCGTCACTTCGGGCGCAGGCGGCGCTTCGCCGACGAAAATCTCTGACAGCGCTTCCAAGGACAGGTCGAGCACCGCTTCGCGCCGCGACGCGCGGATCCGCTCCAGCCCCACGGCGCGCGGCGTCACCCGCAAATAGGTCGGCGGATCGCTCTCCACCTCCTGCACGGTAAAACCCTTCGCCCACACGGCTTGTGCCTGGCTTTTGAAATCGAGCTGCCCGATCGCCGCTTCCAGTTCGCGCTCCACCCGCCGCACCACGCCGGCAAGCTCCTTGTCCGCGCGGCTGACAAAGCCGATCCGCTGGCCGAGAATTTCGATCCCCGGCTCCTCGCGCCAGTCATAGGCGATGCGCACGTCGGCATCGGGACGCCAGTCCTCACCGAGCGACAGGCGCACTTCCATGCGCACATCCGCGCGCGCATCCGCCGTCTCGCTCTTGAGCACCCCGCCGACATCCTTGGCCGAGACGGCCGCGTTGACCGGCATCGTCACGATCAGCCGGTCGCCCTGACCGCGCAGGCTCATGCGCCCACGCGTCACCTGCCCGACGACGCGGCAGCCGATATCGGGGGTCAGCCGCACGCGCACCCCCAGCGCCTCGACCCGCTGCGGCGGCACGCAATTGTCAAACCGCCGATCGATCCCCCACAGCCGCGAGGGCACCCGCTGCTGCAGCGCCGCCTCGAGCGGCGCCAGCGGCACCGCCACCGGCACCGAAAGCTGCGAAGACACCCCTTCTGTAGAAGGCGCATCGTGCACGCGCTCGGGCGCGTCGATAGCCGTCTCGTCCGCGCACGCAGCGAGGAGGAGGGTGAGGCTAAATAGAACAAGCACACGCTTGTGATGCACTATGCCGCGAGACAGCACCACCTGGGGGAAGAGAGGGGCTTTACTCGACAAAAGCGTGATGTTCGCGATGCCAAGCGAGAAATTGCGAGTGCGGTCTGTCTGACCGTCGGTTTGGAGCGATGAGTTTTCCGCTCGGGTTCAGTATCGCTTCGACACCCTCTCGGTCATTCACTTTTCTATGGACAAGGATTGTTAGGTCGTCTCTGAAACCGATTAAGCCTCGATCGAACATCCAGTGCGCTGTTCCTGACAGAGCTAATCCATTTCTTATACTATCTGGCCCACCATGCTCTACTGGGCGGATATGTGCCGCTTGCGCTTCTAGCCGCCCGCCTCCATTCACTAGTTTCCACCCAGTCACCGCGCATCGACCATCATAAGCCTGCATTACAGCTCTGCGAAAAGCCCGCTTACGAAACGGCTTCGAAACTAGCGATTGAACTATAGGTCGTTCGATCTCGAACGTCGCCCGCTCTTCTCCGACCCAGCCTCTATCAAAAACTTCGTCATCGCTTCGAGGCAGAAACTCATCTTCGGGCAGACCTAGCGCGATAATGCGCGCAAAGTCCGATGCTGATAGCGGGCGTAGTGCAGCCTGTGCGTTTGCCAAGTCGCGTTCGACTGGCTCACCGTTCACAATATGTGGTACAGTGGGCTCGAACGGCAGATAGCTGCCCTGTTCGATAAGGGCGCGATAACGTCCAGCTTTTTCCGGATCAGGAATGATTCGCTCGACTTTGGCAACAGCAAAAAACCCCTTTGAGTTAGGTAGTTTGACTGGTTCGCGATAGACAATCCAATCGCCCACCAATTGCTTAGCTCGGCTGAGGTAAATCTTTGGGAACTGATAATGTACTTCTGGGATGTCGTCGTAGATCGAACCATCTTTGTGCATAAAGACGCCGAACGACATTCAACATATCTCCCAGTGGCTATTCGCTCAGAACTTCTTGGCGAAGCGAGAGACATTTCGTAGACAGTCATATGGCAGTTTGTCCACGCCGACTTAGGATGGCTAGTGTTGCCGCTGCATTCCAATGACGTGTAAAGATACTGAAGCCAAGCATTCTGTCGTCGACATATCTTTGACTGCGCTCAAGATAAAACCGAGATAGGTTGGCAAAGAGCAATTGAGCAATTGATCTCTTTCCAGCAGCTTAGCCATCATCCCCCATCTTGAGCGCCGCAATAAACGCCTCCTGCGGGATGCTTACGCTCCCATACTCCCGCATCTTCGCCTTACCCTTCTTCTGCTTCTCCAGAAGCTTGCGCTTACGCGTCGCATCGCCGCCGTAGCACTTCGCCGTCACGTCCTTGCGCATCGCGCTGATCGTTTCGCGGGCGATGATCTTGCCGCCGATGGCGGCCTGGATGGGGATCTTGAAGAGGTGGCGGGGGATGAGGTCTTTCAAGCGCTCGCACATGCCGCGGCCGCGTTCTTCCGCGGTGCCGCGGTGGACGATCATCGATAGGGCGTCGACCGGCTCCTCGTTGACGAGGATACTCATCTTCACCAGGTCGCCCTCGCGGTAGCCGATCTGCTCGTAATCGAAGCTCGCATAGCCTTTGCTGATCGATTTGAGACGGTCGTAGAAATCGAACACGACTTCATTGAGCGGCAGCTCGTAAATCACCTGCGCGCGCCCGCCCACGTAAGTCAGCTCCTTCTGGATGCCGCGGCGGTCCTGGCACAGCTTGAGGATGCCGCCCAGATATTCATCGGGGGTGTAGATCGTCGCCTTGATCCACGGTTCCTCGATGAAGTTGATGCGGTTCACATCGGGCATGTCGGCGGGGTTGTGCAGCTCCAGCACCATCGCCTCTTCGGTCTTCGTATGGGCAAGGTCCATCTTGTAGACGACGCTGGGTGCGGTGGTGATCAGGTCGAGATCATATTCACGCGTGAGGCGCTCCTGGATGATCTCGAGGTGGAGGAGGCCGAGGAAGCCGCAGCGGAAGCCGAAGCCCAATGCCGCGGACGTTTCCATCTCGAAGCTGAAGGAAGCATCGTTGAGGCGCAGCTTGTAGAGGCTGTCGCGCAACTTCTCGAAATCGGCGGCATCGACGGGAAAGAGCCCGCAGAAGACCACCGGCTGGACTTGCTTGAAGCCCGGCAGCGGCTTTTCGGTCGGGTTCTTGACCGTGGTGATGGTGTCGCCGACCGCGGTCTGGCTGACTTCCTTGATCTGCGCGGTGATGAAGCCGATTTCGCCCGGGCCGAGCTCGTCGAGCTCGACGCGCTTTGGCGTGAAACAGCCGACGCGGTCGACCAAGTGCTCGGTACCCGCGTTCATGAACTTGATGCGCTGGCCTTTCTTGAGCACGCCGTCCTTGACGCGCACGAGGATGACGACGCCGAGATACGGATCGTACCAGCTATCGACGAGCATCGCTTTCAACGGCGTTTCGCGGTCGCCTTGCGGAGGCGGAATGCGGTCGACGATGGCCTGCAGGATCGCCTCGATGCCGATGCCAGATTTGGCGCTGGCCTCAACCGCGTCTTCCGCGGGTAGACCGATGACTTCCTCGATCTCCAGCTTCACGCGGTCCGGGTCGGCGGCGGGCAGGTCGATCTTGTTGATGACGGGCACGATCTCGTGGTCGTGCTCGATCGACTGGTAGACATTGGCCAGCGTCTGCGCTTCGACGCCCTGCGCCGCGTCGACCACCAGCAGCGCACCTTCGCATGCGGCGAGGCTGCGCGACACTTCATAGGCAAAATCGACGTGACCGGGCGTGTCCATCAGGTTCAATTCGTAAGTCTCGCCATCGGCCGCTTGCCAGTTGAGGCGCACCGTCTGGCTCTTGATCGTGATCCCGCGCTCTTTTTCGATGTCCATATTATCGAGGACCTGCTCACGCATCTCGCGCGCGGTCAGCCCGCCCGTCACCTGGATGAGCCGATCGGCAAGCGTCGACTTTCCATGATCGATGTGGGCTATGATACTGAAATTTCTTATCTTTTTGAGATCGGTCATCGAATCTTTCAACGCGCCTTCGGCGCAATAGTGCCAGCTTTTGTCGCGCGGCTAGCAGGATGCCGCTCATATGTCAGCAAAATCAGGAACCAAGGCACCTGCCCAATCGTCTTGCCTTGAAATGGGGGAAACAGAACAGGGAGCCACATTGATGGTCAGTACCTCCGGATTGGAATCAACCGCTTCGAATCTCGAAACATGGACGCGCATCGGCTTTTTCGCGCGCGGTCTCATCTACATCTTGCTCGGCTATGTCGCGTTGAGCGCGGCGGCGCCCGATAGCACGTCCGATCTCTTCAAGAGCGTCGAGGACCTGCCCGCCGGCATGGTGATGCTCGGCGTCATCGCGCTGGGTGCGATCGGCTACGGCATCTGGAAGATCATGAATGCCGTGCAAAATTACGAGGGCATCGACGACGATGCCAAAGGCAAGGCCAAGCGTTTCTTCTATGTCATCGGTGGGCTGGGCTATTTCATCCTCGCTTATCTTGCGGCCAAGACGCTTCTGGGTTCAGGCGGGTCTGGCGACGGGACGGAACAAGCAGCGCAGATGGCACCGGCTTGGCTGGTCCTGGCCGTCGGTGCGGGCATCCTCATCGCCGGTGCATTCCAGATCAAGAAGGGCATCACGCGCGAATTTCTGCAAGGGCTGACAGGCGACACCCCGCCCTTTGTAGAATGGTTCGGATTGGCCGGGCACCTGGCGCGCGGCGTCGTCTTCATCGTGTCGGGCTGGTTCGTTATCCAGGCCGCAGGCGGTGATAGTGATGAGGCCAGGGGGCTGGCCGGAGCGTTGGGCAGCCTCAGGGACACCGGCACGCTGTTCACGATCCTGTGCATCGGGCTGATCCTCTTTGGCCTCTTCAGCCTCGTCGAAGCCAAATATCGCGTCATCCCGAACAAGGATTTGCGCCCGCACCACTAGGCCTTCTGCCATTCGTCGACCGCGATAGGCCGTTGGTAGACCACCTTTCGGCCACCCTTGCCCTTTGCCCCGCGCGCAGCCAACGTCGCGCGCGGGACCTCTTACGCATCGCGGAGACAGTATGAACAAGTTCAAGACATTTGCCGTTGCGCTCGCCAGCGCGACCGCCCTTACCGCCGTACCTTCGCTGGCCATAGCAGCCGATGACCACATGTCGGCACCGAACGAGGCGCTGCAAAGCCTCGTCGAACAGGTCAAGATCGAGCACGAAACCTTCACCCTCGACAACGGCCTCACCGTTATCGTCCACGAGGATCGCAAGGCTCCGATCATCGCCGTGTCGGTCTGGTATAATGTCGGTTCGAAGGACGAGCCCAAGGGCAAGACCGGCTTTGCCCACTTGTTCGAACATCTCATGTTCAACGGTTCGGAAAACCTGCCCGGCGACTATTTCGAATGGACCGAGCAGATCGGCGCCACCAACCTCAACGGCACGACCTGGTACGACCGGACCAACTATTTCCAGAACGTGCCTACCGGCGCATTCGAGCGCGTCCTGTTCATGGAAAGCGACCGCATGGGTTACCTGCTGGGCGCGGTCACGCAGGAGAAACTGACCAACCAGATAGGCGTCGTGCAAAACGAAAAGCGGCTTGGCGACAACCAGCCCGGCGGCCTCGTAAACTACGAAGTGTCCGAAGCGCTGCTGCCCGAAGGACATCCCTACCGTCATTCGACCATCGGTTCGATGGCCGACCTCAACAGCGCAACGCTGGGCGATGTCCAGAACTGGTTCATCGATAAATACGGCCCCAACAACGCGGTTATCGTCATCGCCGGTGACATCAACGCCGACGAAGCGCGTCCGCACGTCGAGAAATATTTCGGCGCCATCCCGCGTGGCAAGGTCAACAACCCGGCCGTTGCCGATGTGCCGACGCTGCCCGAAGCCAAGCGCCTTGTCATGTACGATCGCGTCCCGACGCCGCGCGTCCAGAAGCACTGGGTTGTCGGCGGTCTCAACGATCCCGATGTCGAGGCGCTGGAAATTGCCGGCCGCATTCTCGGCGGCCTCGCTTCCTCGCGGCTCGACGCGCAAATCGTTCGCGGCGAGGAGATTGCGAACAACGCCTATGCCAACAACCAGGCGTTTCACCGTGTTGGCCGCTTCTCGATGGGCGCCGAAGCCAAGGAGGGCGTGGAGGTCAACGCTCTCGAACAGCGGCTCAACGAGATCCTGACCAAGTTCGTGATCGAGGGCCCGACGCAGGATGAAGTCGACCGCGCGGTCACCGACCTGCTGGCCGACCGCATTCGCGGGCTTGAGCAAGTTGGCGGGTTCGGCGGCAAGGCCAATGCGCTGGCCGAAGGCAAGCTCTATTCGGACGACAGCAACTATTATGCCGAAGCGCTGGAGGAATATGCCTCGCTGACACCCGAAGACGTGCGCGCGGCCGCTGCCAAGTGGCTTGCCCGCCCTTCGGTGACGGTCAACCTCATGCCGGGCGAACGCGGCGAATATGAAGAGCCAGAAGGTCCGCCGCCGTCGAGCACGGAAGTGCGCGAGTATGAAATCACCAAGCGTGAGCTACCGCCCATCGGCACGACGCCGGCGCTTGATTTCCCCGATGTGGAGAGCGTCCAACTGTCGAACGGTGCCATGCTCTATTACGCGCAGCGCGATACAGTGCCGGTGACCCAGCTGGTCATCGAATTCGACGCCGGTTCGTCTGCCGACGGCATCGGCCGCGCCGGTCTCGCCAACATGACGATGGGCCTTCTCGATGAAGGTGCCGGCGGGATGGACGCGCAGGCCATCGCCGAAGCCGAAGAAGCGCTCGGCGCGAATATCGGCTTTGGAAACAGCCAGGACGAAAGCATTGCCAGCATGTCGGCGTTGTCGACAAATCTGGCCGCCTCGCTTGATCTGCTCGGCACGATGCTGCGCGAACCGACGTTCGCCGAAGGTGAAATCAACCGCGTGCGCAGCCAGGCGTTGGCCGGAATTGCCCGCGCCAGGTCGAGCCCCAACGGCCTGCTCGCCATGACGCTGCCCAAGATCATTTACGGCGACAATGACCCTTATGGTGCAAGCCCGTTCGGCGATGAAGAGGCGATCAAATCGTTCGGTCGCGGCGACCTGGTGGCGTTTAAGGATGCCTTTATCCGTCCGGACAATATGGAACTCTATGTCGTTTCCGACTTGCCGCTGGCGGAAGTCCAGGCAGCGCTGGAGGCCGAATTCGGTGACTGGTCCGCTCCGGCAGTCGCCAAGGGCGAGAAGGTCTTCCCCGATCGTCCGACACGTCCGACCTCGACTCGCCTCGTGCTGGTCGATCGCCCGGATTCGCCGCAGTCGGTGATTGCCGCTGCGCAGATCCTGCCGGTCGATCCAACCGCTGACCTGGTGGACCTCAATGCTGCCAACGAAGCGTTGGGGGGCAACTTCCTGTCGCGCATCAACATGGACCTTCGCGAAACCAAGGGCTGGTCCTATGGCGTGCGTGGTTCGGTGCAGCGCCGCGATGCCGATGTCGGCTACATGATCACTGCCCCGGTGCAAGCTGACCGCACCGCCGACAGCTACAAGGCACTCGATTTCCAGTATCGCGACTTCCTGTCGGAAAACGGTGTCACTGACGCCGAACTTGCGCGCATCAAGGCAAGCAATATTGCAGCGCTTCCGGGACAGTTCGAAACGTCGAACTCGGTCCTTGGCGGCATTCGCAACAATGTCGAACTCGGTCGCCCGATGGACTATTACGAAACACTCTCGGAGAAATATGCGGCGCAGACCCGCGAGGGCCTCGATGCGACGATCCGCGAAGTCATCGATCCCGATGGCTGGGTGTGGGTAATTGTCGGCGATGCCGATGTCGTCCGCCCGCAGCTCGACGAAGCGGGTATCGACTATGAGATGGCAGAAGATCTCGGTCTGTAAGGGCCGGGTTTCGCGCTAGCCCGAAGCCAGATGGGGCGCGTTATCCAAGCCGGGTAACGTGCCCCATTTTGCGTCCGGGGCGCGCTTCGCGCTTGCCGTAGAGATGCAGATGCGCATCGTCCTCGCCGAGCAGACGTTCCCAGCTTTCCACTTCGCTGCCGATCAGGTTGTCCATCGTCACGTGCGGTGCGACCAGCCCGGTGTCACCGAGCGGTAGATCGCAAATGCAGCGGACATGCTGTTCGAACTGGCTCGCGATGGCGCCTTCGATCGTCCAATGGCCGCTATTGTGGACGCGCGGTGCGATCTCGTTGATCAGCGGCCCGTCCTCGGTAGCGAAGAATTCGACCGCCATGACGCCGACATGCCCAAGTTCGCTCGCCAGCTTGCAGGCAATGGCGACGGCTTCGTCGACCTGCTGGTCGACCGGATTGCCTGCGGGCACTTCGGAGCGGCGCAAAATGCCACCGTCATGGATGTTGCGCGGCGCGTTCCACACTTTGATTTCGTCATTGGCCTTGCGGGCGACAAGGATTGAAAACTCGGCAAGAAAATCCACCGCGGCTTCCGCGATCGCGGGTTCGCGATCAATGGCTTCCCATGCATCCATCAGCTGCGCATGCTCGCGCACCCAAGCCTGCCCTTTGCCGTCATAGCCCAGACGGCGCGACTTGATGACCAGCGGGTAGCCCAATCGATCGGCCGCTTCGTCGAGGTCGTCCGCTGCATCGATATTGTGCCAACCGGCGACCCTGCCGCCCTGCTCCTCGATGAAGCGTTTTTCGTGAGCGCGGTCCTGCGCAATGGCAAGACTGGCCGTCGTTGGCTGCAGCTGGTTGCCGAGCGTGTCGAGCGCATCGACCGGCAGGTTTTCAAATTCGTAGGTCACGATGTCGCAATCGGCCGCAAACGCCGCGAGCGCATCGGTATTGTCGTATTCAGCGCAGACGTAGAGGCTCGCGACGGACGCCGCAGGCGGATCGGGGTCAGGCGCGTAGACATTGACCTTGTAGCCGAGCTGCGAAGCAGCCTGAGCAAGCATGCGGCCCAATTGGCCGCCACCGATGATGCCGATTGTCGACCCGGGCGGGATCATTCGCTCGGTTCCTCCGCAATGCTTGCGGTTTGGTCGGCACGCCAATCATCGAGACGCTCGGCCAACGCATCGTCGGTAGTTGCCAGCATCGCTGCGGCGAGCAAGGCCGCATTGACGGCGCCCGCGCGACCAATTGCCAGCGTTCCGACAGGGATGCCGGCCGGCATCTGCACGATGGAATACAGACTATCGACACCGCGCATCGCGTTCGACTGCACCGGCACGCCAAGTACCGGAAGCGGCGTCATCGAGGCGGTCATGCCCGGCAAGTGCGCCGCGCCGCCGGCGCCGGCGATGATCGCCTTGAGCCCACGTCCTTTTGCGCCCTTGGCATAATCGACCAGTCGATCGGGCGTACGGTGCGCCGACACGATCTTCTTTTCGTAAGCAACGCCAAGCGCCTCGAGCGTCTCGGCGGCATGCCGCATCGTCTCCCAGTCCGACTGGCTGCCCATGATGATACCGACGGTCATATGCTTTCCCGTTATAACGGTGAGAGCGCATGCGTGTAGGCCAAGTCAGGCATGAGGCGCAACGGGTGCGATAAGCCGATGATATGTGCGCTCACATCGGCTATATTCGCTTCCGATGGCCGAGCGTAGCGACCTGACGAATGCCTCCGAGGCGACCGAGCTTGAGCGGCTGCGGGAGGAAAACCGAGCGCTACGTCAACGCATCGGCGATCTCGATGCGATGGCGCACGAAGATTCACTGCTGCAGGTGCCCAATCGCCGCGGATTGATGCGCGAAGTCGCGCGCTTCGTCTCGCGTGCCACCCGCTATGGCGAAAGTGCCGCCTTGCTGTTCCTCGATTTCGATGGGCTCAAGGCGATCAATGACAGCCACGGGCACTGCGCTGGCGACGCGGCGCTCACCCATGTGACCCGGCTGCTCGGCGATGCGTTGCGCGCAAGCGACGTGATCGGCCGTTATGGCGGGGACGAGTTTTGCGTATTGCTCGCACATGTCGAGGAGGAGAAAGCGCAGGAGACGGCAAGGCGGCTGGAAGCGGCCGTCGCGGCCAGCGACTTCACCTACGAAGGACGGCCTGTCCCGCTAGCGGTGACGATCGGCATCACGATGGTTCGGGAGGACGATGATCCCAATGCCCTTCTCGATCGCGCCGATAAGGATATGTACGCGCGCAAGGACTAGGCTTCGTCGACGTACGCCCGCTCGCCGGAATGGAAGCTGGCGTCCAGATCGTAGACGATCGGCTTGCCTGTCGGGATTTCAAGGCCCGTAATGTCGTCGTCCGAAATGCCTGAAAGATGCTTCACCAGCGCGCGCAAGCTGTTGCCGTGTGCACTGATCAAGACGCGCTTGCCCGACTTGAGCTCGGGCATGATGACGTTTTCATAATAAGGGAGGACACGATCGATCGTCAGCTTGAGGCTTTCGGTGCGTGGGACCGTTACGCCTTCGTAGCGGCGGTCGCCGGACATTTCATATGGGCTGTCCTGCTCCATTTCGGGCGGCGGGACATCGAAGCTACGGCGCCAGATACGCACCTGCTCATCGCCCACCTTGTCGCGCATTTCCTGCTTGTTGAGTCCCGTGAGCCCGCCATAGTGCCGTTCGTTGAGCCGCCAGTGCTTGGTTACCGGCAGCCACAGGCGGTCCATCTCATGCAAGGCCAGGTGCAGCGTGCGGATGGCGCGGCTTTGCATCGAGGTAAAGCAGCAATCGAAATCGAGCCCCGCGCCTTTCAACGTTCGCCCCGCTGCACGCGCCTCTTCGACGCCCTTCTCGGTCAGGTCGACGTCCCACCACCCGGTAAAGCGGCCTTCGAGGTTCCATTGAGACTGACCGTGGCGAACGAGGACGAGCTGGCTCATTTGCCGGCTTTCCAAGCCTTGAGATCGGGCAGGATCGCGGCAAGGCTGTCGAGGCAGGCACCCCCGAGCTGTCGGCAGCGCTCGGGGCTCCAGCCGTAGATCGCGTCGGGCAGGTCGTCATTGTCCTTGAAGGGCATTTCCAGTGTCATCGACACCGCGCCGAAGCGTTCGGCCAGCTGGGTCGTCGACATGGAGAGATTGGCCTTGCCGGGCTTTGACTTCTCATAACCCTTTTCGTCCTGGAAATCGGGCGTGCGCTTCTTGAGCGTATCGCTGAACATGTCGAACAGCGCCTGCTGCTCATCCTTTAGCGAGGGAATGCCCTCGAACCCGGCCAGAAAGTTTGCGGGGATGGCCTCATCGCCATGCACATCCATCGCGAAATCGACACCCGTCTCGTCCATGCGATTGCGGACATAGAGAACTTCGGGGCTCTTCTCCTGCGTCGGATTGTCCCATTCGCGGTTGAGGTTGGTGCCGACCGCGTTGGTGCGCAAATGGCCGCGCTTCGAGCCGTCCGGGTTCATGTTCGGTACGACGTGCAGCGTGCATTCCTTAAGCAGCGTGCGCGCCACCGGGTCGTCGAAGTCGGTAAGCTTTTCGAGCGCTCCTTCCATCCACCAGCTGGCCTGCGTTTCGCCCGGATGCTGGCGGGCGTAGAGCCAAACGACTAGATCGCCTTCGCCCATCTTGAGATAGTCGAGGTCCTGCCCGTCGATCGTGTGGCCAAGGCTCTCATAATCTACGCCCGGGAGCGCCGCGACCGTCGAGACGAGATCGAGGCACCGCTCGATCGAATAGGGCGCGAAATAAGCGAGAAAGACGCTGTCCGTGTCTGGCACCAGCTTGATAGTGAGAACGCCTTCCTCGTAGCTGGTGGCATCGACGCGCTCCCATTCTTCTCGATCGGTCGACATCACCGCCTTGTAGTTGTTCCAGCCATCGGGATAGGCCGCACCGCCCGCATTGCCGATCTTCAGCACCATGTCGCGGCCGCGAGCGCCCGTCAGGCGGAAATGGAACCACTGGTAAAAGTCGCTTTGGTGATCCTTTACGATCTCCAGCTCGATCTCATTGTCCTGAATGCTGATGACGCGGATATTGCCGCTGTCGAATGCACTGGAAATCGAAACGCCCATGAAAACCCCTGCTTGAATATTCGAACTCGTTGGATCGCGCTCCTGATAGTCAGCGTCCGTGCCTATGGAAAGCCCTTGATCGGCACTAGCCTGCCGTTCGTAGAATCTGTTCGCGCGCGCGCGGGAAACCCGCTAGCAGGGCGATCGAATTTCACTTCAGGACCGAATACCATGCGTCACGCGCTAGCTGCTGCCACCCTGTTTCTTGCTGTCACGCCCGCTGCCGCGCAGGAGATGCGCGCCGAGGCCAGCGAAGTACAGGCACATGTAGAATTTCTTGCCGACGACCTGCTCGAAGGGCGCGGCTCTGGCCAGCGCGGCTATGATCTGGCCGCGCTATATGTCGCCAGTCGTTACCGTGCCCTCGGGCTCGAGCCGGCGGGCGACAATGGCACCTACCTGCAGGATATCCTCTATCGACGATCCAGCCTGACCGGCAGCGAAGTGCTGCTCAATGGCAACAGGAATGGCGACATCAAGGTGACCCCGAACGTCGATGACGAACGTCTCAGCATCGATGCCGAACTGGTCTTCGTCGGGTACGGGTTGGAAGCGGGCGCTTATGGCCACGACAGCTATGCCGGCGTCGATGTGACGGGTAAGATCGTGGTGGTCTTCAACGGCACGCCCGACCTGCCCGATAACCTCAATAGCGACATTCCCGCGCACCTTGGCAACAGCAAGGTCGATAGCGCTGCACGGCGCGGCGCGGCGGGCGTCATCACCATCGGGGCGGGTCGCTTCGTCAATTTCTTCGCCAATCGCCCGACCACCGCATGGATCGACGACAAGGGCCGCGCCAGCAACCTGCCGGGCGACCTCAAGATGCGTGCTTTTGTCTCGACCGGCGATGCCAAGAAGCTCTTTGAGCGTTCGGGCCGCGATTTTGACGCGCTGGTCGATGCCGCACGCAAGGGCGATGCGCTTCCCAGCTTCGACCTGCGCAGCGAAATGTCGGTCGAGGCCAGCTTTGAATGGTCCGAATTCAATGCCCCCAACGTCGTCGCCAAGTTGCCGGGTGCCAATCCGGCGATGGCGAACGAACATGTCGCCATGACCGGACACCTCGACCATCTGGGTATTCGCGAGGACAAAAAGGGTGACAACATCTACAACGGCGCTCTCGATAACGCATCGGGCATCGCTACCATGCTGGAAGCGGCGCGGCTGTTTGCAACGGCCGCAGACAAGCCCGATCGGTCGATCGTTTTCATCGCATTTTCGGCCGAGGAACTAGGCCTTCTCGGCGCCAGCTATTACGCCACCAACCCCACGGTTAGCGACCTCATTGGCGTCGTGAATCTCGACATGCCGGTGCCGCTTTACGACTTCACCGACGTCACTGCCTTTGGCGCACCCCATAATACGGTCGCGATCGCGGTTGCCGAAGCAGGCGCGGAAATCGGGATCAGCGTCGCGCCCGACCCAATGCCCAACCAGGCCATCTTCACCCGCTCGGATCACTACGAGTTCGCCAAGAAGGGCATCCCAGCGATCCTGCTGTTCACCGGCTACGGCAATGGCGGCGAGGCCAAATGGAACAAGTTCTTCGCGGACTATTACCACCAGGCCGGCGACGACCTGTCGCTCGACATCAACTATCCCGCGCTCGCCAGGTATGCCGAACTCAACTACCGCATCGCCAAGCGGCTCGCGAACAATCCGCAGCGACCGCTTTGGTACGAAGGCAACTTCTTTGGCGATCTGTTTGCACCCGATGCTCCCAAGGCACCGGCAGAATAAGCAAATTTCCTTGGGGAAACGGGGCTTTGGCCTTGACGAATCTGCTGCGCGCACTTATCTCGCCGCCAGCTTTGGAGGCAAAGCCCCCGAAAACTTATTGAATTAGAGGCAAGGGTATCCGGCCATGAAAGTACGTAACTCTCTGAAATCGCTGAAGTCGCGCCACCGCGATTGCCGGGTTATCCGTCGTCGTGGTCGCACCTACGTAATCAACAAGACCAATCGCCGCTTCAAGGCCCGCCAGGGCTAACCGGCAGCCGATTCGGCTTGAAGAAGACGCCCGCCCTCACCGGTGGGCGTTTTTCTTTTCAGCCTTCGAGATGCGCGGCCAGCGCCGCAAACTGATCGGCCAGCCCCTCGCGAATGTCCGGCCGCGAGAAGCGCCAGATTTCGAGGTTGTCGGCAAGCGCCAGCGCTTCGGTGAACTGGTCTCCCGTCTCGCCGCGCACTTCCTGCCCGACGCCAAAGCGGTAGAGATTGACCAGCAGCGCGCGGGCCGCGGCGACCCCTTCCAGCCTTTGGCGGCGCGCCTGCCAGCGAAGAACAAGTCGCCCTGATACATCGCACGCTCACCGCTGCCGGCCGACGCCTGCCGTTTCGCACGCTGTGTTACGAGCAGGCGCTCGCGGCGCGCACGATGCTGGCGCGGCGCGGCCTTTCATCGCGGCTGCATTTCGGCACGGGCAAGAGGGACGGCGACCTTACCGCGCATGTCTGGCTGACCAGCGGGGAGCGGATTGTCGTGGGCGCGAAAGAAGCCGCTCGACACGTCGAACTGGCGCGCAGTCCTGAACCAAAGACGTGAGCGTTTTTCAGCCGCGGTTCATGCGGAAAATTGCTATAAGCTTGGCATGAAGAAGTTGATTCCCGTTGCGATCATCGCTGGCATCGCGCTCGTCTGGCCCGCTTTTGCGGCGTCGCAGGATCGCCCGCGCACACCGCAAAACTGGGATTATGAGATCGTCGATGGCAAGCGCGTTCCCAAGGCCAAGCGCACGGTCAATCCCGACGGCAGCTGGCGCGAGGAAAAACGCGACGGCAAATGCATCGAGATCAAGGAAATGAGCGCCGCTGGCGAACTCAAGATCACCCGCAAATGTGACGACGAGGGTTAGCCCTCTTCACCGACGCTGGCACTATCGGACGCATAGATCCCTGTCCCTAAACGCGTGATGTCGCAGTTGGGCAGGTCGATCGCTTCGACATCCTGGCAGTAGCGGACCTGCGCTGTATCATCGGCGCCGATAAACACCGCCCACTCGCGATCATCGTCACATGTGGCGACCCACATTTCCATATTCTCGTACGGCGCCGCATAGCCCGACCCTGTCACCCGATCGCACGGATAGCCCGCGCCGGTAATGGCACGTCGCATCGCGATATCGCGGTTCATGTCCGACAGCTCGAACAGCGCGTCCTGATTCTCACCGCGCGTCTGGATAGTTTCATTCTCGGTGGGGGGCGCGGTATCACCGCAGGCGGCGAGCATGAGAGGCATGGACAATAAGGCGGCGCGGAACATCGGCTCTCTCCTTTGATACAATGTCACCTATTACCACGAACCAATGCGCGCGCCTACGCAAAGGTTGCGCTTTGGCGCGCATGGGGCAAAAGTTCGGGCCAATTCTTCGGGAGCCCGTCCATGCGTATTCTCACCTTTGCCGCCCTGCCCTTGTTGGCAATTGCCGCCGCCGCGCCAGCGCAGGAGCGGCAGAAGATGTCGCCGAGCCAGATCGTCGCCGCCGCGCCGACCGAGGCTTGGGTGGAAATCCCCGCCAATGACATCCTCATCCTTGGACTGGAAGACGATCGCACGGTCTACTTCCAGCTCGCGCCGCACGCCGCGCCGCAGCATGTGCAGAACATCCGCGCGCTCGCCGACAGCGAATATTGGGAGGGTGCCAGCGTCTACCGCGTACAGGACAATTTCGTCGCGCAGTTCGGCCTGCGTGACATCAAGCGAGACTTGCCCGAGGGCGTCATCGCCCAGCCTGAAGCCGAATATGTGTTTTCGGGTGAAGGGCTCGACATGCGGCGGCTGGGCTATCCCGACCCGTATTCGCTAATGGCCGGCTTTTCCGGTGGGTGGCCTGTTGCGCTTTACGAAGACGGGACGGCGAGCCTGACGCATTGTTACGGCACGCTGGGCGTCGGGCGCGAGCTATCGCCGAGCACCGGAGACGGCACCGAGCTTTATGTAATCATCGGCCAGGCACCACGCCATCTCGACCGCAATATCGCGATCGTCGGGCGCGCTATCGAGGGCATCGAGCATCTTTCCAGCCTGCCGCGCGGCACGAACGGCCCGCTCGGCATGTACGCGCAAGATCAGGTCGCAACCCCGATCGTGTCCTATACGATGGCATCGACGATGCCCGAAGAGATTCGTCCGCGTTTTGAATATCTGTCGGAAAAGAGCGAAGCCTTTGCGGCGTATGTCGACCGCTGGGCCAATCGCTACGATCAATTCTACGAGGTATCGGCTGGCGGCATGGCTCTATGCCATGCGCCGGTGCCGGTCCGCCGCGTGAAAGGCTAGGCCGCCCAGGCGTCGTTGCTGTTGCTGTTGCGGTGCGTAACTACTGGCGGAAGCTTCGCCATGGTGACAACGGCTTCGGCGAGCGGTAGCGCGGTCGAGCAAAAGGCGCATTCAGCGGACAGGCGACCCACCAGCCAATGCGTCCGGCCACAGCCCGGGCAATGGTTCACCGCATCTTCGCGGTACACCGCGTGATAGCCGCGACCCATTGGGTCATGCGCCATCTTGAGTTCGGCCAGAGTTGGTACATGGGTCATCGCAACAATCCGTCCTTTCCACCTCCCATTAACACTTAAATAAGGATTAAGTTGCCTTAACATATGTTGCGTCCGAAAAGGAGACGGGTTGGGAAATTGATGCCTAGCGACCGCGCAATGCTTGTGCCGGACGGGCGGTCAATGCGGGCCGCGCCGCGATCAGGGCGGCGCCCACGGCAAGCAGTATCGCGATCGGTGGAATCGCGAGAATTACGGGCCAATCGGGGACGAATTCAAATTCGAACCGACCATCGATCATCCATTTCGCGGCGACTATACCAACCAATGTTGCGCCGGCGGCGATGAGCCCCGACAGGGTGAAAAATTCCACCAGCTGGGTCGACACGAGCTGTCGCTGCTGGCCGCCGACCAGCCGTAACAGAACCAGATCGCGGGTCCGCGCCGCCCGAGTCGCGACAACCGAACCTGCGAGCACGGCAACGCCGATCGTAATGGCAAGACCAAGCGCGATGCGGATGGCCGCATCAAGACCTTCGAGTATCTCGCGCCCCTGATCGAGGGCATCGGCGACGCTGATCGTGCTGACCTGCGGCATTGCGGCCACAAGCGCCTGTTCGAACGCCTCGGTGTCGGTATCGTCCGCGCTGCCCGACGTGCCGAGCAATGTATAAGGCGCGCCCTCGAACGTGCCCGGGGAGAAGACGAGCGCGAAATTGACGCCGAAATTGCGCCAGTCGATTTCTCGCAACGAAGCGACTTCCGCCGTGACCGGACGGCCGAGGATCGAAACGGTGATCGTATCACCTGGCGACAGGTCGAGCGCGCGCGCCGCTTGGGCATCGACGCTGACC
>JABDNH010000005.1 GCA_013001055.1 Sphingomonas sp.
AGCTGCGCGAGTTCGTCAAGCGTCGCGGCGCCGGCATCAAGCCGCTTTACTGCAGCGGCGACGGCAGCTTCATCGGGCGCGACATGATCGGGCAGACATCGCTTGCAGGGGCGCAGTCCCGCCTCGCGTGCGGCCGACCCGTTTTCGAAAAAACGCACATTCTCGCGCTTGGGATGGCGCGCGGCGCAGGAGGGGCGGCAATAGATGCCGGTGGTTAGCACGCCAGTGACGAAGCGGCCGTCAAACCGCCGGTCGCGCTTCTTCACTGCCTGCCAATATCGTTCGTCGCTGTTCATCTGGGCCATCATCATGGTCGCTTGATACCGTCGCGGCAATCCACCGCGCATCCCGAAACTTGCGGTCAAAGCAGAAGCGCCGACTGCCCGGTTCTGCGCGGTGCGGCCTAGAGCCCGGCCAACCAGTCGCGCATGGTGTGGCTCGCGATCCTACCGATATCGTTGTGCGTGGCGCTGTCGAACAGTTCGAGCCGCGCATCTTCGCGCATCTTGGCCAACCGCCGTGCGTGGCTGACGGGAATGATACCGTCGCGTTTGCCGTGGACGATCAACATCGGAACCCCCGCAACGAGCCGATCACGGGTCAGGTAGCGGTCCCGCATCAACAGGCTCGTGGGCAACCACGGAAAGTGGTCGGCTGCGACGTCGGAGAGTGCAGTGAATGGCGCGATGAGCAACACACCGGCAAATTCGCCCTTTGTCGCAAGCTGGCTGGCGACACCCGTCCCCAACGAAAATCCCCCTACGACGACGCTGCGGTCCACGGTTCCCCGGGATCGTAGGTACGCGAGGCCTGCATCGGCGTCGGCGTAGAGCCCGTCTTCGCTGGGCTGTCCGGGATTGCCGGCATAGCCACGATAGGACATCATCAGCGCGCCGTCCGTCTCGCCAAGGACCGGCGCCAGGCTAAAGGCGCTATTGAGCGCGCTATCGCCATTGCCGTGGAAGAAGATGAGCGTCTTGCCGCCGGGCTTGGGCGCTCGGTAAAGCGCGCGCAGCGACAGATTGTCGGCGGTCTGCAGCTGCACCGTTTCGTAGCCGGGCGGCGGTGTGTTCCAGCTTCCGTCATCGGGGCCGGTGCCGGGATAGATCATCTGGCGCTGGAGAGCGAAGATCATGATGAGGGCACCTGCATAGCCTAGAAGGATGACGAAGATGGCGCTGCGCGCCAGGGCGGGAAGTCGGGGCATGGTCCTGACCACTCCTAGCCGATTCGTATCGACCCGCAAGCTTGTCCCGGACGCAATTGGTCTTCAAGGAATGACGCATTTCCAGCCATGGCCTGACATCGCGAAGACAGCGCCTTGCATCCTCTGTCACCCCTTGCTAGAGGCGCGCCAACCCATGGGGGCGCACGGTTTTTCTCGTGGCGCCCCGCTTTACGAAAATGGGACAATGACTTTGCACCGGAGCTAGGTGAACGTGAGCGAAAGCAGCGGTATCCGGGCCAGCCTGGCGGGGCGTTATGCCTCAGCCTTGTTCGGCCTCGCAAAAGACGAAAAAAAGGTCGACACGGTCGCCGGCGACATGGAGTCGCTTGGAGCCGCTTTTGTCGAATCGGCGGACCTCAGGACGCTAGTCGACGATCCGTCGATCGGTCGCGGCGATGCAGCCCGCGCCGTGCGCGCCATCGCGGATCATTCCAAGTTCGATCGGCTGACTAAGAATTTCCTCGGCGTGCTCGCTGAAAATGGTCGCCTCGACCAGCTGGAGGCAACGCTTGCAGCCTTCGCGCAGCTATATGCCGATCACAAGAATGTCGCGCACGCAAAGGTCACCAGCGCCCGCCCCTTGAGCGACGCGCAGGTCGCGACGCTTAAAGACAAGCTGTCGGCGCGCGCTGGCCGCACCGTCAACCTGGACACCCGGGTCGACCCCGAACTTCTTGGCGGCATCAAAATCCAGATGGGCTCAGAGCTTATCGATGCTTCCGTCAGAACCAAACTCAACTCCCTCGCCCAGGCGATGAAAGGCTAGATGTAATGGATATCCGCGCCGCAGAAATTTCCCGCGTCATCCGCGACGAGATCGCGAACTTCGACGCTGACGCCAAGGTTACCGAAATCGGAACCGTGCTGTCGGTTGGTGACGGCATCGCCCGCGTCCATGGTCTCGACAAGGTTCAGGCCGGTGAGATGGTTGAATTCGACAGCGGCGTTAAGGGCATGGCCCTCAACCTCGAGCATGACAATGTCGGCGTCGTCATCTTCGGTTCGGACCGCGAAGTTGCCGAAGGCTCGACCGTCAAGCGTACCGGCGACATTGTCGACGTACCGGTGGGCAAGGGCCTGCTCGGCCGCGTTGTCGATGGTCTCGGCAACCCGATCGACGGCAAGGGCCCGATCGAAGCCACCGAGCGTAGCCGTGTCGAAGTCAAGGCGCCGGGCATCATCCCGCGTAAATCGGTCCATGAGCCGGTACAGACCGGCCTCAAGGCGCTGGACGCCCTCGTGCCGATCGGCCGTGGCCAGCGCGAGCTGATCATTGGGGACCGCCAGACCGGTAAGACCGCCGTCGCGCTCGACACCTTTATCAACCAGAAAACGATCAACGAGACCGGCGACGAGAGCGAAAAGCTCTACTGCATCTATGTTGCCGTCGGCCAGAAGCGCTCGACCGTTGCGCAGATCGTTCGCGCGCTCGAAGAAAATGGCGCGATGGAATATTCGATCGTCGTCGCCGCGACCGCCTCAGAGCCTGCGCCGATGCAGTTCCTCGCACCCTATACGGGCTGCGCGATGGGCGAATATTTCCGCGATAACGGCATGCACGCCTGCATCGTTTATGACGATCTGTCGAAGCAGGCCGTTGCCTATCGCCAGATGTCGCTGCTGCTGCGCCGCCCGCCGGGCCGCGAAGCCTATCCGGGCGACGTTTTCTACCTGCACTCCCGCCTGCTCGAGCGTGCGGCCAAGATGAACGAAGAGAATGGCTCCGGTTCGCTGACCGCACTTCCCGTCATCGAAACGCAGGCTGGTGACGTCTCGGCCTACATTCCAACCAACGTGATTTCGATCACCGACGGCCAGATCTTCCTTGAAACCGACCTGTTCTACCAGGGCATCCGCCCCGCGATTTCAGTCGGTCTCTCGGTCAGCCGCGTCGGCTCGGCCGCGCAGACCAAGGCGATGAAAAAGGTTGCAGGCTCGATCAAGCTGGAGCTCGCCCAGTATCGCGAAATGGCCGCCTTCGCGCAGTTCGGCTCGGACCTCGATGCCGCCACGCAAAAGCTTTTGAACCGTGGTGCGCGCCTGACCGAGCTTTTGAAGCAGCGCCAGTTCCAGCCGATGCCGCTGGAAGACCAGGTCGCCTCGATCTTCGCCGGCACCAACGGCTATATCGATGACATCGCTGTCGAAGACGTCACCCGCTACGAAGAGCAGATGCTCAGCTTCATGAAGAGCGAGCATGCCGACGTGCTGAAGGAAATCCGCGAGACCAAAAAGCTCGAGGACGATACCAAGGCCAAGCTGGTCGCCGCGCTCGACGCGTTCGCCAAGCAGTTCGCTTAAAGGTAGCGTCGGTGCTTTTCGCTTCCCTCCTCCTGGCGACCGCCGCCCCTGCCGAGACCATCGGCGGGACGTGGACGGTCGACCTCAGCCCGGCGGGCGACGGCAGCTATACGCAGCCGATGACGCTCGAGGCGAATGAGGACGGGACCTTGGGCGGCACCTTCTACGGCACCTCGATCGAACGCGGTCGCTGGGCCGAGAATAGCGGGCGCACCTGCATCTCCTTCGTAACCAGCGACAATAGCGGCGCCTACTTGCACGCCGGCTGCCTTACCGAGGGCGGCATGGATGGGCAGAGCTTTGCAACAGGGCGCTCCACCCTCTTTCTCTGGAAGGCAACACGGTAAGCTATGGCTAGCCTCAAGGAACTCAAAGGTCGGATCAACTCGGTCAAGTCGACCCAGAAGATCACCAAGGCCATGAAGATGGTCGCAGCGGCCAAACTGAAGCGCGCTACCGAGCGCGCCGAAGCCGGCCGTCCCTATGCGACGCGGCTGGCCGACGTGGTGAGCTCGCTCGCCGCGCGCATCACCGTGGGACCGCAAAGCCCCAAGCTGATCGCGGGCACGGGCAGCGACAAGACACACCTCATCATCGTGTGCACCGCCGACAAGGGTCTTGCTGGCGCATTCAACACGAACATCGTCAAGGGGGCCAAGGCCAAGGCCGAAGGATTGCAGGCGCAGGGCAAGGACGTCTATTTCTACGTCGTTGGCCGCAAGTCGAAGGCGATCCTCAACCGCTTCTTCCCCGGGAAAATCATCGGCGAATATGTCACGATGGAAGTGAAGAACCCGGGCTATGAGCATGCGCAGGCCGTCGCCGACGACATTATCGACCGCTATGGCAGCGGCCGTTTCGATGTCGCGCACCTCGCTTATGCCGAATTCGAGAACACCCTCTCGCAAAAGCCGCAGGTCGACCAGCTGATCCCGGTAAAGCCCGCGGAAGTCGAGACCGGCAAGGGCGCCAGCGCTGCGGTCGAATATGAGCCGGACGAGGAAGCGATCCTCGCCGACCTGCTGCCCAAAAACGTGGCCATCCAGATTTTCCGCGCGATGCTGGAAAACCAGGCCGGCTTCTACGGCAGCCAGATGACCGCGATGGACAATGCCACCCGCAACGCGGGCGACATGATCACTCGCTTGGAAATCAAGTATAACCGCGAGCGTCAGGCCGCGATTACCACCGAACTCGTTGAAATCATCTCGGGCGCCGAAGCGCTCTAACTAAGGCAAGGAAGATTAGCCATGGCTACCGCTGCCAAGACCGTATCGAACATCAGCAAGGGCCGCATTGCGCAGGTCATCGGCGCCGTCGTCGACGTCGAATTCGAAGGCGAGCTGCCGCCGATCCTCGGCGCGCTCGAGACCGATAATAACGGCAAGCGCCTCGTCCTCGAGGTTGCCCAGCACCTCGGCGAGAATATCGTACGCACCATCGCGATGGACGCCACCGAGGGCCTGACCCGCGGCCAGGACGTCAGCGCGACCGGCTCGATGATCGAGATGCCCGTCGGCCCCGAAGTGCTTGGCCGTATCATGAACGTCATCGGCGAGCCGATCGACGAGCGCGGCCCGATTGGCGCGAAGCAGACCGCACCGATTCACGCCGATGCACCGCTGTTCGTCGACCAGTCGACCGAATCCGACATTCTCGTCACGGGTATCAAGGTCATCGATCTTCTCGCCCCCTACGCCAAGGGCGGCAAAATCGGCCTGTTCGGCGGCGCCGGTGTCGGCAAGACCGTGCTCATTCAGGAACTGATCAACAACATCGCCAAGGGCCATGGCGGCGTGTCGGTATTCGCCGGTGTCGGCGAACGTACCCGTGAAGGTAACGATCTTTATCACGAGTTCCTCGACGCAGGCGTCATCGCCAAGGACAAGGACGGTAACGCCACCAGCGAAGGCTCCAAGGTGGCGCTGGTGTTCGGCCAGATGAACGAACCGCCGGGCGCGCGCGCCCGCGTGGCGCTCTCGGGTCTCACCCAGGCCGAGTATTTCCGCGACCAGGAAGGCCAGGACGTGCTCTTCTTCGTCGACAACATCTTCCGCTTTACCCAGGCGGGTTCGGAAGTGTCGGCGCTGCTCGGCCGTATTCCTTCGGCCGTGGGCTACCAGCCGACCCTGTCGACCGACATGGGCGCGCTGCAGGAGCGCATCACCTCGACCAACAAGGGCTCGATCACTTCGGTCCAGGCCATCTACGTGCCCGCGGATGACCTTACCGACCCCGCCCCTGCCACCTCGTTTGCCCACCTCGACGCCACGACCACGCTGTCGCGCGCGATCTCGGAACTCGGCATCTATCCGGCCGTCGATCCGCTGGATTCGACCAGCCGCGTGCTTGAGCCGCGCGTCGTCGGCCAGGAGCATTACGAGACCGCGCGTGCGGTCCAGGAAATCCTGCAGAAGTACAAGTCGCTCCAGGACATCATCGCCATTCTCGGCATGGACGAGCTGTCGGAAGAAGATAAGCTGACCGTTGCGCGTGCGCGCAAGATCCAGCGCTTCCTCTCGCAGCCTTTCCACGTCGCCGAAGTCTTCACCGGCATCCCGGGCCAGTTCGTGCAGCTGGAAGACACGATCGCGTCGTTCAAGGCGGTTGTCGAAGGCAAATACGATCACCTTCCCGAATCGGCCTTCTACATGGTTGGCGGTATCGAGGATGCGGTCGCCAAGGCCGAGAAACTGGCCGAGGACGCCTGATTGAGCGAGGCGCTTCGCCTCGAAGAGTGCGTGAACCGGGTCTGCCCCTGGTCGGGGGATCCGGTACAGGCCGACAGCCTCACCCGCTACAGGGGCAAGGTCGTCGGCTTCTGCAACCCCGGGTTGCCGGGACAAGTTTGAGAAAGCCGCGGACGAATTTGACGCGGCGATCTCGGGAGAATGAGCATGGTGCGCATGATCATTGCCGGAGCGACGCTCACGCTGGCCGCCTGTTCGGGCGGTTCGGACATCGATGCGCGTTTCGCCGAATTTTGCGACACCAACGAAATATTCAAGGGCAGCGAGCCCTGCACCGATCCTGACGCGCTCAGCGACGAGCAAAAGGAAGAATTGATGACCCGCGCCGCCGAACTCGACCGGGGTTTGGACAAAATGCAGGAAAGCTTCGATGAAGCGCTTGAAGCCGAACGCGCCCGGGTCGAGGAAGCGAATTAAGAGAGTAGCATGGCCCTGAAATTCGAACTCGTAACCCCTGAGAAGCTCTATCGCTCCGGCGAAGCGCACATGGTCGTCGTTCCCGGCGTGGAAGGCGATTTCGGCGTGATGGAAGGCCACGCGCCCTTCATGACGGTGCTCAAAGACGGCGCCCTGTCGATCCACAAGGATGCGAACGGCGAGCCGGAAACGGTCACGGTAAGCGGCGGCTTCGCTGAAGTGAGCACCGAAGGCCTGAC
>JABDNH010000004.1 GCA_013001055.1 Sphingomonas sp.
CACCGAACCGCCCAAGGGTCTCAAGTGCGGTTGGCAGAAATTCGTCGGACAAATGCTCGAGGTCGAAGGCGGCCATGGTCTCACGGTTCCGATCATCATGGACGCGGCGGTCGACCAGTCGGACGGCTATCGCTTCGTCTATTGCCTTCCCTTCGACGAAAAGCGCATTTTCGTCGAAGACACTTATTACGAGAAGAATTTCGCCCTCGATGAACGAAAGTTGGCTCGCCGCATCGCTGACTACGCCACCCAACAGGGCTGGGAACATCATCGCGTGACCCATGATGAGAAGGGCGTGCTGCCTGTCGTCATGTCGGGAGACTTCGACACCTTCTGGCCGCCGCGCGACACACTGGCACGCGCCGGGACGCGAGGTGGCTTTTTCCATCCGCTGACTAGCTATTCGGTGCCCGAAGCGGTCCGCCTTGCTGCCTGGCTGGCAGAGACCATGCCGATCCCGGGCGAGAAATTGGGCAAGCTAACGCGTGCGCGCGCAGCAAGAATCTGGAAGCGCACCGCGTTTGACCGCGGGCTCGCACGCATGCTCTTCGATGCTGCCGATCCACCGGACCGCTACAAGATAATGGAGCATTTCTACCGTCTTCCGGCGGGGTTGATCGAACGCTTCTACGCGGGCAAGTCGACGCTGATCGACCGCGCCCGGATCCTCATCGGCAAGCCCCCTGCTTCCATTCCGCGCGCGATCCGTGCTTTGAGAGGAATCGCGTGAAATCTGCTATCGTCATCGGCTCGGGATTTGGCGGGCTTGCGCTCGCTATTCGCCTTCAATCAGCAGGCATCGCCACCACCATCGTGGAAGCGCGCGACAAGCCCGGCGGCCGCGCTTATTTTTGGGAAAAGGACGGACACGTCTTCGATGCCGGCCCGACCGTTATCACCGATCCCGATAGCCTCAAGTCGCTCTGGGCACTTTCGGGGCAGGATATCGCGACCGATGTCGATCTTGTCCCGGTCGATCCGTTCTACGCGCTCGACTGGCCCGACGGCACACGCTTCGATTACACCAATGACGACCAGCAGCTGTTCGCGCAGATCAACGAGCTCAATCCCGCAGATGTCGAGGGATATCGCCGCTTCTTGAAATTTTCCGAGGGCGTTTTCCACGAAGGGTACGAGAAACTCGGCACCAAGGCGTTCCTCAAAGTTTCCGACATGCTCAAAGCCGCGCCCAGCCTTGCCCGCTACCAGGCTTGGCGCTCGGTCTATTCGATCGTTGCAAGCTTTGTTGAAAATGAAAAATTGCGTCAGGCATTATCGTTTCACACGCTGCTGGTCGGCGGCAATCCGATGACTTGCTCCTCGGTCTATGCGCTGATCCACAAGCTGGAACGCGATGGCGGTGTTTGGTTCGCCAAGGGCGGTACCAACCGGCTGATCGCGGGCATGGTGGCGCTTTTCGAACGGCTCGGCGGGACGATCCGCCTTGGCGATTCGGTTACGAAGATCACGGCCAACGGCGACAAGGTGACAGGCGTCGAGACCGCGAGCGGTTGGAGCGCCAGCGCCGATGCCGTCGCTTCCAATGGCGATGTCGTGGCTACGTATGGCCTGCTCGACCACCCGCGCGCCGCCCACCAAAAGGCGGTCAAGCGCAAACGGTTCAGCCCGTCGCTGTTCGTGTTGCACTTCGGGCTCGAAGGCACCTGCCCCGACGTACCGCATCACATGATCATGTTCGGACCGCGTTACAAAGAGCTGCTTGGCGACATCTATAACAAGGGCAATCTTGCGACCGACCCCGCGCTCTATTTGCACCACCCGACCAAAACCGACCCCTCGATGGCGCCCGAAGGCTACTCGACATTCTATGCGCTCGCCCCCGTCCCGCATTTGGGCAAGGCGCCGGTCGATTGGGAGGCCGAAGGCCCCAGATATGCCGAGGTCGTGCTCGACGTGATCGAGGAGCGCCTGATCCCCGACGTACGCAGCCGCATCCGCACCCAATTCCACTATACCCCGGCCAATTTCCAGACCGACCTGTTTGCGCACCTGGGCAGCGCCTTCAGCCTCGAACCCGTGCTGACCCAGTCGGCCTATTTCCGTACGCACAATCGCGATGACAAGTTGAACAACCTCTACTTCGTCGGCGCAGGCACGCATCCGGGCGCCGGCATTCCGGGGGTCGTCGGATCGGCGCAGGCGACTGCGGAGCTGATGATCGGGTGAACAAGCGCGACCGCCTCGTCCAGGAAGCCGGCGGCATCATTGCGGAAGGCTCTAAGAGCTTTCGCTTCGCCAGCCAGCTGTTTGACCAGCCGACACGGGAAAAGAGCTGGCTGCTCTACAGCTGGTGCCGCGCCTGCGATGATATTACCGACGGACAGACGCTGGGTCATAATGCGATCGAAGTGACCGATCCTGCGGAGCGGCTCGTCTTTATCAGGGACAAGACGGCGCAGGCATTCGAAGGCCTCGCGACCGGGCTGGTCCCGTTCGATGCAATGGCCGTCGTCGCCGAAGAGGCGCATATCCCGCGCTGGGCGGCCGAGGATCACCTTGCGGGCTTCGAGCGCGACGCCGCCGGATGGGCGCCGCAAACCGAAAGCGATTTGCTTTCCTATTGCTATCAGGTCGCCGGCGCGGTCGGCGTTATGATGGCGATTGTCATGGGGGTGAGGCCGGACGATGACGACACGCTCAACCGCGCCGCCGATTTGGGCATTGCCTTTCAGCTCGCCAATATCGCACGCGACATCGTTGCCGATGCCGCAATTGGGCGCACCTACCTGCCGCAGGATTGGTTGGAGGCCGAGCGCATCGATGCCGCCGACCTGGCGCTTCCTGCTAACCGTCCCACGCTAGCAAGGTTTGCCGCGCGCCTGGCCGACATGGCCGGCGACTACCGCGCCAGCGCCAGAGTCGGCGCCGCCCGACTGCCCTTTCGCAGTCGATGGGCAATCAATTCTGCCAGCCGCATCTATGGCGCAATCGCCGAGCGCGCCCGCGATCTGGGGCCCCGAGCCTGGGATAAGCGCATCGCGCTTTCCAACGCGGAGAAAGGAAAGCTAGTGCTCAAGGCCTTTCTCGACAGCAATGCGGCTGCCCCCCAAGACAAAGGCCGCCGCGGCCTGTGGACCCGCGCTCAATCTTCCTGACTATCCGCGATGAACGTCATCAGCTGCGCCAGCGTTTCCTCCATCTGGTCTTGCATCTGGCTGATCAGCTCATTCTCGCGCATGCCTTCGTGATCGAGCGGCTTGGAATAGCTCTCGCTAAAGGCCTGCAAGTCTTCGCTATCGAAAACCCCGCGCGCCACAAGCCGCGCCAAGATCACCAGCAAGCCGTTGGTATTCGCAATCGAGCCCGCCACCAGCGCTTCGTCCACCATTGAAAGCTGTTTGTCGCGGCTGACCTGCTGGTCTGAAGAATCATCATCGCTCATGCTTCTTTTTCCCTGTAGCAACGCCGTTTGGCAACCGCCGCAATGGAGGGATAATTGTCTTGCTTGGGGGGCTTTGCTACATTTTTCCGCACATGAGGGGGCTATATCTTTGTTTGGGCGCTTGCGCCGCCCTCTCGGCTTGTAGCCAGCAGGAAGGCTGCGCCACTTATCGCGAACATGATCGCCCGCTCATCGCGCATGCTGGCGGAGGCTTGCCCGATGGTCTCTATACCAACAGCCGGGCCGCGATGGACCTGGCCGTCCAGAACGGATTTACGCTCATCGAGCTTGATTTCATGGAGCGCGATGGCGCGCTGCTGATCGGGCATGATGAAGATCGCATCAGCGAGTTGACCCTCGAGGAGCTGTTCGCCTGGCTGGAAGAAAATCCCGACGTGCGGATCGTCACCGATATCAAGACCGGCAACAACGGGCTGCGCTTCCTTGCGCCCCATGCCGACCGGTTCATTCCACAAATCTACTATCCGCACGAATATGGGACAGTCCGCGGCCTCGGCTTTGACGATATAATCTTCACCGCATACGGCGCGTGGTCAAATGACTGGATCGCCAAAGTGAACAAGCTCGACCTGTTTGCAGTCACCATGCCGCTGCGCTGGGTGCACGTCGCGCCGCGGGTCGACCACCAGGTGTATTTGCACACCTTCAACAGGCCGATGGGTTCCTTAGGTCTGTACACCGATTGCCTGATCCCGGAGCAAACCTCGTGAGGCTGCGGCGCGATCCGCTTATGGTCAGCGCCCTACTCGTGATCGCAATGGTGGCAATGGCGCTCCTGACAGCAGGCGTGCTCGTGTGGTCGACCGTCCTCCTTGTCGCTGTCGGCGGCTCGGTTTGCGTTGCCGGCATGCATTATCTGTGGTGGCGCGGATCACCCTACCTGAAGGCGTTCGATCGTGACGATTGGCGACCTATCTATACCGTATTCGTGCTCGCCGGGTTCGCGCTGGCGGCCTATTCGCCCATCAAGTCCTGGCTCAACCAGTTCGGTTTCTGGGCCGATCCCGCGCTCGCCGCACTGGAGACCATCATGTTCGGCACCGATCCGATCAGGTGGCTACGCTGGTTGGCGGTCGAACCGCTGATGGTCGTCTACGCGCAAGGATGGATACCGCTGATGCTCGTGGCGCTCGGCATCGTCGCGCGCAAACGAAGTCATTTGGTCCTAACATTCTTCCTGATCTGGGGTCCCGCCTCGCTGCTACTGCAGGCCTTGTACCAGTCGGCCGGCCCCATCCTCTATGATCCCGAACGCTACGGGCCATTTCCCGCGCTTGCCGAACACTATGCCGACTACCTCATTTCGGTTGACAGACCGGGTGTCGGAACCGGCATTTCGGCGATGCCATCGGTCCACGTCATGGTCGCGGCATGGCTGCTGCTGGTGGCCTGGCATGGCAAATGGCGTTGGCTGGCATTGGCCTTTCTCGTGCTGATCTTCCTGCTTTCGATCGCATCGGGCTGGCATTATGCGCTCGATGGATTGATCGGGATGACCATCGTGTTCACGCTGCACCGGATATTGGGTCTTTGCTTTGCCGCCACGAACGGTAGCGAGCGCGCGCAAACGCGGCTAATGCAGGGCGCATGAAGGCGGCAGACCTCAAGATTGCCCTGTCATCGGGTAACTATAACTATGTTCGCGACGGGGCGAACCAGGCGCTCAATCGTCTGGTCGGCTACTTGCTCAAGGAAGGCGCGCAGGTCCGCATTTATTCGCCGACCGTCGAGGAACCGGCGTTCGAGCCCACGGGCGATCTCGTGTCGGTACCAAGCTTCGCCATCCCGGGTCGCAAGGAATATCGCTTCCCGCTGTGGCTGACCGGCAAGGTCAAGGAGGATCTGGACAAATTCGATCCCGACATCGTCCACATCGCCAGCCCGGATGTTGTGTCGCATCGTATGGTGACCTGGGCGCGCAAGCGCGGCATCCCCGCGATTGCCAGCGTCCACACCCGCTTCGAGACCTATCTCGAATATTATCATCTTTCGATTTTCGAGCCGTACATGCGCGCCGGCCTGCGCCGCCTGTACCAGCGCTGCGACGCGCTTGTCGCACCCGCCGAAAGTACTGTCGCGGTGCTCGAAGCGCAGCGCATGAACGACGACATCTCGATCTGGAGCCGCGGCGTCGATCGCGAGCAATGGAGCCCGGCACGCCGCGATATGGAATGGCGCCGCAGCCACGGCATTGCGGACAACGAATTCGTCATCGCTTTCTTGGGTCGCATCGTGATGGAAAAGGGGCTCGACGTATTTTCGGATACCGTCGCCGAGCTGCGCAAGCGGGGCGTCAGGCATCGCGTCCTGGTTATCGGCAAGGGCCCCGCGCACGATTGGTTTGCCGAACGCCTCGCCGATGACGCCATCTTCATTGGCCAGCAGACGGGCAATGACCTGGCGCGCGCGGTCGCCTCGTCCGATGTCCTGCTGAATCCGTCGGTCACCGAGGCATTCGGCAATGTGACATTGGAAGCGATGGCAGTCGGCTTGCCCGTTGTCGCCGTGGCCGCCACCGGGACAAACAACCTCGTCACCGACAGCGTAAACGGCTTTCTGTGCGCGCCCGGCAACAACGCCTGCCTTGCCGATGCCCTACAGAAATATGCCGAGGATGCCGAATTGCGCGCCGCTCACGGCGCTGAAGGCCTCGAACGCGCAAAGACCCGCGACTGGGATACGATCAATTCGGCTGTCGTCGACGTGTACAAGCGCGTGCTCAAACGTCGCGGGCAAGCCTAGAGCTTTGCGATCTTCTTCGCGGCCTTGTCGAGGATCGCCGCGATTTCGGCCAGCGTTTCCTCGTCCGCTTCCTCGGTCGCAACCTTGTGCCACATCGCGGTCATCACGTTGGCGATGGCCTTCTTGAGCTCGGGGCGTCCCACCCGCTCATGCTTGGCCCCGTGCCGTTCGAGCCGCTCCATCAGCGAGTCGATCTCGTCGGCCCGCTTGGCAAGGTAGGCCTTGCCTTCCTTGGTGATCGCGAAGAGCCGTTTCGATGTTTCGTCGCCAACTTCCTCGATCAGGTCCATTTCTTCGAGCAGCTGTAGCGTGGGATAGACCGTGCCGGGGCTGGGCGAATAGCCGCCGCCCGTCATCTCCTCGATCTCGCGGATGAGGTCATAGCCATGGCGCGGCTTGTTACTCAGCAGGTGAAGAATCACGAGCCGCAATTCACCGGCATCGAACATCCGCTTGCGCCCACGTCCGCTACGACCACCATCACGTCCGCCCGGGCCGAAGTTGAAGTCAAAATCCTTGTCCCAGCCCTTGCCCATGCTCATCGCCACAAAAGGCGCCCAATCGCCGCGCCCGAACCGATATTGCCAGCTCCTTCCACCCATGTTCGTCCTCCGATATATCTTTTATAAGATGTATCTTTACATAGATATATCTTTTGAGGCGTCAAGCACGGTGGTTCCTTTTTCGACAAGCGACGCTCATATGGTCACCGATGGCCGACCTTTTTGGATCTGAAGCACCGGCAGCCGACACCACGTCTGGCGACGGTTCCCCGCTGGCCGAGCGCCTGCGCCCATCGTCGCTGGAAGAGGTTATCGGCCAGGATCACCTGACGGGCGAAGACGGCGCGATCGGGCGCATGGTCAAGGCGGGAAAACTGTCGAGCATGATATTGTGGGGGCCGCCTGGCACCGGCAAGACGAGCATCGCGCGCCTTCTTGCCGACGCCGTTGGTTTGCGGTTTGTTGCCTTGTCCGCTGTCTTTTCTGGCGTGGCGGACCTCAAGAAGGCATTCGCCGAAGCGCGCAAGATGGCTGGGGCTGGCCAGCGCACGCTGCTGTTCGTGGACGAAATTCACCGCTTCAATCGTGCCCAGCAGGATGGCTTCCTACCTTATGTAGAAGACGGCACGATCACATTGGTCGGGGCCACCACTGAAAATCCCAGCTTCGAGCTTAACGCCGCGCTGCTCAGCCGCGCGCAGGTTCTCATTCTGCGCCGGCTCGACGAGGCAGCGCTTACAAAACTGCTCGATCGCGCCGAAGGGCTCACTGGCACCAAGCTACCCCTCACCGACGACGCGCGCGCCGCGCTGATTGCAAGCGCCGACGGCGATGGCCGCTTCCTGTTGAACCAGGCCGAAACGCTGTTCGACCTGGGCCTGGACGATCAACTCGATCCCCCTGCCCTCGCCAAGCTCCTGCAGCGCCGCGTTGCGGTCTACGACAAGGATCGCGAGGGCCATTACAACCTTATTAGCGCCCTGCACAAAGCGGTCCGTGGCAGCGATCCGCAGGCTGCGCTCTACTATCTGGCAAGGATGCTGGTGGCAGGTGAAGAGCCGCTGTATCTGCTACGCCGCCTCGTACGTATGGCCAGCGAAGACATTGGCCTTGCCGACCCCAATGCGCTGGTGCAGTGCCTTGCCGCGAAGGACGCCTACGATTTCCTCGGCAGTCCCGAAGGCGAACTCGCCATCGTGCAAGCCACGCTCTACCTCGCCACCGCGCCCAAATCGAATGCTGCCTACAAGGCGCAGAAAGCGGCTTTCAGATCGGCAAGGGATTCGGGCAGCCTGATGCCGCCGCAGAATATCCTGAATGCCCCCACCAAGCTGATGAAAGATATCGGCTACGGTAAGGACTACACCTATGATCACGACGCCGAGAACGGCTTCTCGGGCGACAATTACTGGCCTGAAGAATTGAGCCCCCAGACCTTTTACGAGCCTGTCGGACGTGGCCTGGAGGCAAAAATCGCCGAACGCCTCGAGTTTTGGGAAAAGCAACGCGCCCGCCTGCGCGGCAAAGCAGGAGGCGCAGACGGCGTCTAGTTTGCCTGCATGGCCTTGCGCAGGTCCTTCTTGATCTGCGCGCCGCTCAGGTGGGCGTCCACCTGGAAATGCCCCTCATCCTTGAGCTGCTTGCGGATAGCATCGATGCTCTCGGCTTCGGGAGCCAGTTGAAAGGCACGCCCTATTGTTCCGATGGTCGTTTGCATGATTTCCCCTCCGAATGTTCGAGAGTGGCAGGAAAGGTGCGATTTCCACCACTTTACACTCTTACCCAACGCGATTCTTCGCAATTCGTTCCGATTCTGGATCGATGTGGGCTTCGTATCGCTCACGTATCGACTAACCCTTTCGCAATGACAAAGCCGCACGGATGGCCCATGGTCACAAGGTCACAACATCGGGAGACTGTTCATGTACAATGAAGATGCCCTCGCGGCATGGCGATCCGAATTCATCGAGTGGGGCCCGCGCATCCTTTTTGCGCTCCTTATCCTCGTCGTCACCCACTTTGTCGCCAAAGCGGTGGAATGGACGATCGGCAAGGCGGTCAAGAAGATCCCCGTATTGCAACGCGATCCCGACCTCGATGGACAGTCCATCGGCAAGGATATGGGTCGCCTTGGTTACTGGCTCGTCTGGCTCGTCGGTCTGGTTGCCGCGCTCGAACCGCTCGGCCTGTCCGATGTGCTTGAACCGGTCCGCCGCCTCACCAACGAAGTGTTTGCCTTCATTCCCAACCTGATCGGTGCGCTGGTCATCTTCCTCGTCGGCCTGATCGTCGCCAAGGTAGCGCGCCATCTCGTCGAGGCCGCTTTCCGCGCGCTCAACGTCGAAGGCTGGGCGCAAAAGGCCGGACTTCCTGTCGGCGAACGAGCAGTCGCGGTCGACAGCGAGGGCGAGACTGTCGTCGACGCACCTTCTCCCGCCCGCCACAGTATCGCCCAGGCCGTGGGCCTGATCGTCTACGCGTTGATCATCATCCCGATCAGTATCGCGGCGCTCGATGTCCTCCAGATCGAAGCGGTTTCGCGACCGCTGACCGGCATGCTCGAGCAAGTCGCCTCGGCCATCCCCTATTTGCTGATGGGCCTTCTGTGGCTGGCCGTCGCCTATGTGCTCGGCCGCTGGGTGAAATCCTTGATTGAGGCCGTACTGCCATCACTCGGCTTCGACAACGCCGTGCGATCGATGGGCGTAATGGACGAAAGCGCACAGCCATCGCGGATTGTCGGCTCGATCGCCTTTATTGCCGTGATGCTGGCTGCTGCCATCGAGGCAACGCGCGCCATCGGCGGCTCCAGCGTGTCGGCTCTGCTGATCCAGATTACCGAGCTTGGCGGCAAGGTAATCTTCGGGACTGTCATCATCGTCGCCGGTTTCTTCCTGTCGCGCCTGCTTGCCCGCTTCGTCGGCGAAGGTGCGGGTGAAGGCGGCTACGCACAGACCGTCGTCAAGTGGGCGGTGATCGCGCTGTTCACTGCAATTGGCCTCACTTTCATGGGGCTCGCCAACGAGATCGTGATCCTTGCCTTCGGATTGATCCTCGGTTCGGCCGCGATCGCTGCCGCCATCGCGTTCGGGCTGGGCGGAAGAGACGCCGCTGCGCGCATGCTCGACCGGTGGCAGGCCGAAGCGATGGACGCACCCGTTGCTCGCACGCCGGCCCCCAAGCGCATCCGTAAGGCCACCGAGGACGATGACGACAGCCAACCGCCCCTGGTGTGAGGTTCGAACGTTTTGCCGCGATCGACTGGTCGGGCGCCAAGGGGAAGAAGCATAAGGGCATCGCCGTCGCTATTGCGGCCGGCGATGCCGCCCCCTCACTGGTGCGCCCTGACAAAGTCTGGTCGCGGCGCCAAGTGCTCGACTGGTTGGTCGAAACGGCTGACCAGGCTCCCACACTTTTTGGCTTCGACTTCAGCTTCGCCCCACCCTTTGTCGCACGCGGCAGCTATTTGCCCGGCGAGGATGTGCCAGACAGCGCCAAGCCGTTCTGGGCCTATGTAGAGGCACAAAGCGACGATGAAGACCTGGGCGCTGCCAGCTTTCTCGAACAACGGCACCGCAAGCATTTTTACTTCGGCAAAGCGGACGGGACGAAGGCGAATTACATGCACTTTCGCGCCGTCGAACAGCGGCTGAACGACCAAGGCGGCGGCAAGGCGGCAACCGTCTATGACGCGATCGGCGCGGCGCAGGTCGCCAAGGCCAGTTTCGCCGGGATGCGCTTGCTCCATCGATTGGACGGCAGGGTTCCGGTCTGGCCGTTCGATACTGTGGAAGCCGGCAAAAGCGCCGTCGTGGAGATCTACGGCCGCCTCTATATCCGCATGGCTGGCGGCAGCGGGCGGAAGCTGCGGCATGTCGATGATCTCAATGCAGCGCTAGCCGCCCTCGGCAGCCCGCCGGTGCGGGACGATCTCAGGTTGAGCGATCATGAAACCGACGCGCTGGTCACCGCGGCAGGGATGCGCGCCCACGCCGCGCATCCGGATGCCTTCTCCCCACCCGCCCTTACTGACGACATAGCGCGAACTGAAGGCTGGACCTTTGGCGTCGTTTGAGCCAGAGAGCGCGGCGCGGTCGCCGGATTAGCTCAGCTGGTAGAGCAGCGGTTTTGTAAACCGAAGGTCGCGGGTTCGACTCCTGCATCCGGCACCGCCCGACGCCGCCATCCCGAAATCAGAAGCTGAACCGCGCGCTGAGCCGGATATCGCGGCCCGCAAGCGGCGCGAAGTCCTTGGTGTAGCTGGCGTGGCGCCGCGCATCGACGTCGAAGATGTTGTTGGCCTGGAGAAGAATAAGCGATTCATTGTCTTCGCCGAATGGTCGCCATCCAACCGATGCACCGACAAGCGCATAGCCATCGGTCGGCGTTTCGAAAGCGGCAACGCGATCCTGTTCGGCCACAAATTCCACCTCACCGCGCACGACGAAATCGTCAATGTCGGCTTCAAGGCCGCCGCCGATGCGAAAGGCCGGAATGCGCGGCACGGGATTGCCATCTTCGAGCGTCGCGCGGACGTAATCGGCAACCACATCGCCGCGCAGCTGGAAAGCGCCATCGTCGACCAGCGTGGCGCCGGCTTCGACCTCGATCCCCCAATAATCGGCACCCTGTTGCTGATAGACGAACATCGGGAGTTCGTCTTCCTCAAGGCCGGTGCCCTGCAAGTAGATGAAGTCGTCGAACCACTGCGCCCATACCGTCGCGGAGGCCGCAACGCTTTCGCCTTTATGGCGTACGAACAGTTCGCCGCCCCACGCCTTTTCGGTCGTCAGATCGGCATCGCCGACCTCGAAGGCCTGCGTGGCGATATGCGGTCCGTTGGAGTAAAGCTCTTCTGCGGACGGCGCACGTTCGGCGCGCGAGGCGTTGATACCGATGCTCGTATCGAGGTCGAGCGCGTAGTTTAACCCGAGCGCGGCGCTGAACGCCGTGAAGTCGCGCTGCAGTGCCAGTGTCGGCGCTTCGACATCAGTAAATTCAACTCGCAGCGCGCCTTCGACGCCCAATGCATCGGGCTGGTATTCCTGCACCGTGAACAAGCCCCACTGGCTGGTTTCATTGGGCGGAACAAAGGCTTCGGCGCCGATCGCTTCAAGGTCGCGCTGATAAAATTGCAGGCCGCTGGCCCCGTGCCAGCCGTCGGTATCGCGCTGTTTGAGTTCGATCCGGCCTTCAGCCCCGCTCGACAGGAAGGTGGTACCGACCTCATCGCCTTCGAGCTCGACATGGTCATAGTCTGCAGTGGCAAAGCGCAGCGTCGCGCTCTCGAAAAAGCCGTCGAGGTTGAGCTTGACGCGACCATCGAAGCGCTCCTGGCGCATGTCGATCGAGACGGTTTCTTCTTCCTCTTCTGCGCCTTCTTCCTCTTCGCCTTCCTCGCCGTGGTGGCCCGCGCCGGGGCGTAGCGGCACGCCGTAGAAGGTGTCGTAGATGGCGTAGGATGCACCGACTTCGACGACGTCGCCAATATAGCTGGCGCCGATCGAACCGGTCCATTGTTCGGTCCCGCTATTGGGGATGGATCCGCGCAGGCCGGCAAGCTCCTCCAGCTCTGCGGCTTCCTCGATTTCGCCTTCCTCAAATTCTTCCGCCGCTTCTTCGAGCAGCTCGGCGCGTAGCGGATCGGCATAGACGAAACCGCCGACGTTTACGTCATCGGTCTCGGCCCACGAAAAGTCGGTATGAACGACGAAGTTGTCGCCCAGCAGAACGTCGCCGGAAGCACCAAGGCGAATGCCGTCATCCGCGCTCGAATTGCCGCCGATGACATCGACATGGACGGCATCATCGGGAACGGTGCGCGGGATGCGGCGATCGATCACGTTGACCGCGCCGCCGATTGCCTGGCTGCCGTAAATCAGCACGGCAGGACCGCGCAGCACTTCGATACGCTCGGCGGTCAGCGGATCGATGGTGACGGCGTGGTCGGCCGAGGTGTTGGCGACGTCGATTGAGCCCAGGCCGTCATTGAGGACGCGGATGCGTTCGCCCTGGAAGCCGCGCAGCACGGGGCGCGAGGCACCCGGCGCGAAACTGGTCGACGAGACGCCCGGAAGCGATGCCAAGGTATCACCAATCTGCGTGTCGAGATCGCGCACGAGATCGTCGCTTTCCAGCACCGAAGCGCCGGCGAGGAGGTCGAGGCCCTCGATGAGGTGCCCGGTGATGATGATCGGCTCCTCATCGCGTTCGGCGTTCGACTGTTCGGGTTGGATGGCAGCGACTGCGGTCGATGCCAGGAGAAGGCTTAGCATGATAAAAGTCTCGATGGCTGAAAATGAGTTGCGCGTGAATTACGGGATATAATGTAACGTCACAATGAACAGGACGACGAAGCGAGGGCTGGCGTCGACAGGCCGAAAAAAGCGGCCCGGAAAACTTGTCCCGGACCGCATCAGGAAGAGGCGGGGCTTCGACGCCTCTCCTTGGTGAGTGTGCAAAAAATTCCTAGGGGTCGATACCCGCTGCAATGGCTTCAAGCTTGCGTACCCGTTCCTTCAAGTCCGCCAGTTCGATCCGCCCGCCTGCGGCCGGAAGACCAGGCTCGCCGCCGATGCTGGCGAGTTCGAGACGCTTGAGGTCGATCCAGGCGCGGAAGGCCTTGAGGGCTGCCACCGTGGCCAAACCAAGACCGATTAGGCAGGCGCCGGCAATCAGGGAAATGGTGATGGGATCAGCCATTATTTTTTCTCCCGCAGCTTTTCGATTTCACGCGCCAGCTCGTCGCTGTCGGCGCTGTTGAGGTGATGGTCGATCGCCATCATGCGACGGTCGGCATCGTCGAGCTTGGTGCGCATGTCGTGGACCGATCCGCGTACCGGCTTTTCGCTACCCCGCCAGTTCTGGCTATCGCGATGCCCGTTTTCCATGTCCTTGCGCTGCTGGAGCGAGAAGACAATGCCGAGAACGACATACATGCCAATGAGGAACCAGAAGCTTTCCACGAAGAAAAAGCTGGCGACAAAAGCGATGCGAAGGAAAGTCGGGTCAATACCAAACCGGTTGCCCATATAGGCGAAGACACCGGCGACCTTCTTGTCCTTGTTGGCAAGGCTGTAGCGATAGGTCTTCTTGGACATTATTCCCCTTCTTTCTTGTCTTCGTTGGCAGGGTCTTTGCTGGCGGCGCGGGCCGCTTTCATCGCCTGCAAATCTTCTTCGGCCTTCTCCTCGGCCTTCAGGTCGGCAATCTCTTCTTCCAGGTCGCGCGGCCCGGCAAGGCCCATCGCTTCGGCATGGCCTTCCGCCAGATCGGCGCGACGCTCTAGCATTTCAAAGCGCGAGAACGCGTCTTGCGTACGCGAACCATACACCATCTCGCGGGCACGGGCGCGGGTCATCGCGCTTTCGATCCGGCTGGAGATGCTGGCTTGGCGGGCGCGCGCTTCGCTCAGCTTCTTCTGCAGCTTTGCAATTTCGGCCTCGTAGCCGCGCAGCGTCTCTTCGATCTGTCGCATCTCGTCGTGCAGATTGTCGATCACGTCGCTGACCTTGGAGCGTTCGATCAGGGCTTGTTTGGCGAGATCCTCGCGATCCTTGGACAGGGCAAGCTGGGCGCGCTCGGTCCACTGTTCGACCAGTGTTTCGAGCTGTGCATGCTTGCGCCGCATTTCCTTCAAATCCGCGATCGAGCGGGCCGCCGTGGCGCGCACTTCGACAAGCACCTCTTCCATTTCCGCGATGATCATGCGGATCATGCGGGCAGGGTCTTCGGCCTTGTCGAGCAATTCGGTCACGTTCGCCGCGATGATGTCGCGGGCGCGCGTGAAGATGGGGCCGTTAAGCATCGCGCCGATCCTGGCACGCGGCCCCTCGGTGCGAACCGGGTCGAGGCGGGTCGCCTCCAAGACCTTGGGTTCGCGAACTTTGGGAACCGCCTTGATGGGTTCCAGTTTAGGCATAGACCACCTGCTGGCTGATCGGGCTGGCCGCGATGGCTGCATCGGGGGCGATGGTTGCACCGAGCATCACGGCGCTGACGAGCAGCGCGGCCAGAGCACTCAGAACGTTTCGCTGTAAAGTCGAACCGGACATTTCTCTTCTCCCTTTTTCCCCGCCGGTTTGCGTGAATGGCGGGGTCGCAAGATACGATGCAACAGGCGTGCCAATTGCAGTTTTGCGCCATTTTCTTACTTTTTGGGAGCAAGTACGACACAAGGTGGCGGGATTTCCCACCACCAGTTGGGAAAGCTTGCCAAGCGATGAACAAAGGAGCCGATCGCCGTCTCGCGCGTTGGTCGGAAAACAGAACAGGAGTCTAATATGCTTAGAGGATTGATTGGCGGTATCGTCGGGAAGAAGGCTGCACGGGCCGTCGGCGGTGGCGCAGCGGGCGCCGCCGTGGGTGCTGCACTTCCCTTTATTGCCGCCCGAGGACTCGGCCCGCTCGGACTGGCCATTACCGGCTTATGGGTCGCCAAAAAGGTGAAAGAGCAGATCGACCGGCGCCGCGCGCCCACTTATCCGGAAACCGCGACACCGGCAGCGCCGCCGATCGCCTGAACGAGTGCCGGCCTACGCGCCGGCGCTTTCATCCCAGAACGGCTCGACCTTGCCTTTGGCGGTGATCAAAAGCGGATTGCCGCTACGATCGCGCGATTTGCCCATTGCGATTTTGATCCAGCCTTCGGAAATACAATATTCCTCGACATTGACCTTCTCGACGCCGTTGAGGCGGATACCCACGCCTTTTTGCAGCAGCTCTTCATTGAAGTGCTCGCTACGCGGGTCCATCGAGAGGCGGTCGGGGAATTCTGCTTTTTCATTTTCGCTCATGCGCCTGCATTTGGCGCGCCAACTCCCCGGCGTCAATCATTCGTCGATGGGGTGATTGCCAAGTGGCGGTGCACCGTCCCATAACCCCGCGCATATCCATGTCAGGGGACCATTAGATGAAACTTCGCTTCGCTCTTCTCGCCGCGGCCGCTGTGCCGCTCGCGCCTGCTTTTGCCCAGGATCAGGAAGAAGCCCCGCCGACTTCGCCGCTGACGGAAGAAGAACCCGGCGGCACCATCGAAGACGATTCCAAGAAGGATCTTGAAGGCAAGCACTGGGTGGTCGACGCACGGCGCGGCCCCGGGCGCTCGGTTCTGATCGACACCACCAGCGGCACCTGGATGAACCTCGATGTCAGCCCTGATGGCACCGAAGTCGTTTTCGACATGCTGGGAGACATTTATCTGATGCCGATCGCCGGCGGCGATGCGGTGCCGATTTCGAGCGGCCACGCATGGGACATGCAACCCGCTTTCTCGCCCGACGGCACGAAGATCGCCTTCACCTCCGATCGCGAAGGCGGCGACAATCTGTGGATTATGAACCGCGACGGCTCGGAGCCCAAGCAGATCAGCAACGAAGAATTCCGTCTGCTCAACCAGCCCGAATGGACGCCGGACGGGCAGTATATCGTGGGGCGCAAGCACTTCACCTCCGCGCGCTCGCTGGGCGCGGGCGAAATGTGGCTCTACCATGCATCGGGCACATCTTCGGGCGTGCAGATGACCAAGAAGCGCACCGACCAGAAGGACACGGGCGAACCCTCTTTCTCTCCGGACGGTCGCTATATGTATTATAGCGACGACAGCACGCCGGGCGGCGTCTTCCAATATTCCAAGGACGTCAACACGCAGATCTACACGATCCTGCGGCTCGACCGGCAGACGGGCGAGATCGAAACCTATGTCGATGGTCCGGGCGGTGCACTCCGCCCCACGCCGTCACCCGACGGAAAGAGTCTCGCCTTCATCCGGCGCGTGCGCGGCAAATCGGTGCTGATGGTGATGGATATCGCCAGCGGTCGCATCACCCCGGTCACCGACATTCTCGAACGCGACATGCAGGAGACCTGGGCGATCCATGGCGTCTATCCGCGCATGGAATGGACGCCCGATAGCCGCGAGATCGTCTTCTGGGCAAAGGGCGGGATCCACCGCGCCGATGTCGTCACCGGCGAGGTGCGCCAGATTCCCTTTCGTGTGCAGGGCGAACGCTGGGTCGCCGATGCCGTCCGCCACCAGAAGGATGTGGGCGGCGACAGCTTCACGACAAAACAGGTGCGCTGGGCGCAAGTGAGCCCCAGTGGACGTCAGGTCGTGTTCGAATCGCTAGGGCGCCTGTGGCTCAAAGACGTTGGCGGCGGTGCGCCGCGCGCTATCACGCCCGATGACGGCATCCGCCGCGCCTTCCCGACCTGGAGCCGCCAGGGCCGCCTTGCCTGGGTCGAATGGGATGACAAGGATCTGGGCCGGATCGTGACCGCCAACGGTAATGGCAGCGGCGTGCGCGCCGTCACCAGTGAGCCGGGACATTATGTCGAGCCGACGTTCTCGCCCGACGGCGGCCGCATTGCCTATCGCAAGGTCGGCGGCGGATATCTGACCAGCCCGCTCTACAGCCGCGATACCGGCCTCTATACTGTGAGCGCATCGGGCGGCACGCCGGTCAAGGTACGTGACGGCGGCCTCCAACCGGCCTTCAGCCCCGATGGATCGCGCCTTCTCTATATCGATTTCGCCGATGGCGAGGGCGGCAATAACAAGGTGCAGCTAAGCTCGATCGATTTGCAGGACCGCAGCGAGATGACGCATCTCGTGACCGAACATGCGGGCAGTTTCTCGATCGCACCGACGGGCGACTGGCTGGCTTGGACCGAGCGCTTCCAGACCTATGTCGTGCCCTTCACCGACTTCGGTCGAACGCTGACCATCGGCCCCAAGACCAAGGCGCTGCCGATGGTGCAGGTGACGAAGGATGTCGGCGATTTCGTCCATTGGTCGGCGGATGGGAAGCGGCTCTACTGGAGCTACGGACCCGAACTGCAGATGCGCGATGTATCCAGCCTCGATACGCTCGACCAGGACACCCGCACGCTCGCGAATCTCGGGGTCACTACGCGATATGCCAAGCCCAACGGCACGCTGGCGCTGGTGGGTGCGCGTATTATCACGATGAACGGCGATGAAGTAATCGAGAACGGGACTATCCTGCTCGATGGCAATCGCATCAGCGCAGTCGGGCAGACGGCGGCGATGACATATCCCGCGGGCACACCCACGGTCGACCTGACCGGCAAGACGGTGATGCCCGGTCTGATCGATGCGCACTGGCATGGCGGACTTGGCACCAACGGCATCGTGCCGCAGCAGAACTGGACGCTCGCCGCGGGCATCGCTTACGGAGTCACCACGGTGCACGATCCGTCCAACGATACCCGCACCTTCTTCGCCGCCAGCGAAATGCAAAAGGCTGGCGAGCTTATCGGCCCACGTCTCTATTCGACCGGCACGATCCTTTATGGCGCCACCGCTTCAATCACGGCGGAAATCGATACACTCGAAGACGCGCGCAGTCATTTACGGCGTTTGCAGTCGGTCGGTGCTTTTTCGGTGAAGAGCTATAACCAGCCCCGCCGTGATCAGCGCCAGATGGTCATCCAGGCCGCGCGCGAACTGGGCATGGAAGTGGTACCGGAGGGCGGGTCGCTCTTCCTCCACAACATGACCATGGTGATGGACGGCCACACCACGATCGAGCACGCCCTGCCGGTTGCCGACGTCTATGACGACGTGAAGCAGATGTGGGGCGGCCAACGCGAAAAGACGGGCTATACGCCCACGCTCAACGTTGCCTATGGCGGCCCGTGGGGCGAGATGTACTGGTACAAGGAGACCAATGTCTGGGAAGAACCGATCTTGTCCAAATGGGTGCCCCAGCCGCTGCTCGATGCCGCCAGCCGGCGCGCTACTACCTTCCCCGAGGAGGAGAACAACCTCCAGGAAGTAGTCGAAACCGCCAAGGAGCTTTCCGATCTCGGCGTGCCGGTCTCGATCGGCCCGCACGGGCAGCGCGAAGGGCTCGGTGCACACTGGGAACTGTGGGCCTTCCAGATGGGCGGCATGAGCAATCATGAAGCGCTTAAGACCGGGACGATCAATCCTGCTGTGGCGCTCGGTCTCGACCGGCATCTCGGCTCGATCACGCCGGGCAAGCTCGCCGATTTCGTCATCATGGACGCAAATCCGCTCGACAATATCCGCAACTCGACCAGCATCACCCACGTGATGCTGAACGGGACGCTGTATGACGGCGACTTGCAGGTGGTCGCGGGCGGCGAAGGCGGGATCGAGCCGTTCTGGTTCCAGGATGGCGCCGGCAATGCCTACACGGTCGGCGGCGAAGCGGACACGCACAGTCACGGCAAACATTAGGGCCGCGATTCGCGGTATCGGGTCAAAGGAAGGTCGCGCTCAGATGACGAACGCGACCTCCCTAAAAACTGCGAATTGCTCACGATTTATCGTTTTTCGATAATATCGTTTGACAATAAGTTTGGAGTACTATTTATTGTTTTTCGATAACTGACATATCGGAGAACAAGAAATGATAGATCCAACGACCCGTTTTGCCTCTGTGGTCGCCTCCATTGGCATCACCGCATTCATCTGGCTTGCCACCCTTTCGCAAAGCGCTGCGACCAGTGCTGGTCCGCTTGGCGGCGTCACACTCGCTTAAAGGGGGATTGATCATGCATTCTGAAACCAAGACGCAGCGGTCTAAAGGCGATCTTTTGCTCGGCACGGCCAAATTCGTCATCATCGTGATGGGCATATTGATCGTCTTTGCGACGGTCATGCACCTGATCGGCCTTGGCGCCCTCCTGACGGTCGAGCGTGCCGAGCTCATGGCCAAGCTAGCCGCCGCGAACGCGCCTGCAAGCGGCTATATCGTCATCATCGGATTTATCGCCATGCTGCTGGTCGCTCTCGCGCTGGTCGCCTGGTTCTTGCGCCTGGCATGGCAGCTGATCGCATCCGTCGAAATCGGCGATCCGTTCCATGAAGACAATGCGGATCGGCTCCGCAGCATGGGCTGGCTTACCTTGGTCATCCAGTTGTTGGTGACGGGCGCAACGCTGATTGGACGTTGGATGGGCACTTTTGTTGAGGGTGTTGACGCCCCGCTTGAAATAGGCGTCCAGGGAACGGGTTTCCTGCTACCACTGATCCTCTTCATCCTTGCCCGCATCTTCCGCCTCGGCACCCAGATGCGCGCAGATCTTGAAGGGACTGTCTGATGCCGATCGAAGTGAAGCTGGAAGACATGCTCCACGAACGCCGCATGACGATGACCGAGCTTGCTGAGCGCGTCGGCATTACGCTCGCCAACCTTTCCATCCTCAAGACCGGCAAGGCCAAGGCAGTGCGTTTTTCCACACTTGATGCCATCTGCCGCGAACTGGACTGCCAGCCGGGCGACTTGCTTGGCCGCATCGACGACTAACCATCATACCTAAGCAAACAGCCCCGGTCTCATCTTGAGGCCGGGGCCGTTACGGTTTAGGGGGGCGCCAACGCAACGTTGCCATGCCTTCAAGCATCGGCAGCGCAAGAGAGGTTATTGATGGCACGTTCTGAAAAGCGCCCCAACCGGCCGGCGCTGGCCTTGCATGTTCCCGAGCCGCCTTTCCGGCCCGGCGACACGCCTGACTATTCCAACCTGGAGATTCCGGCTGCCGGCGAAGCCCCGCGCCCGGACATCGCCTGCGATGACAAGGAAACGCATCCGCTGGTCAACCATCTTGTCCGCGTGCTGGACGATGAAGGCAAGGCTGTCGGCCCGTGGGATCCCAAACTGGATCCCGAGATCCTGCGAAAGATGTACAGCGACATGGTGACGGTCCGCATCTTCGATGACCGCATGTATCGCGCCCAGCGCCAGGGCAAGACGAGCTTCTACATGAAGTGCACCGGCGAAGAGGCGATCGCGATCAGCGCGGCCGCGGCGATGGACGCCGAAGACATCCACTTCCCGACCTATCGCCAGCAGGGCCTGCTCGTTTACCGCGGCTACCCGCTGGTGAAGATGATGTGCCAGATCTACTCGAACGCTGGCGACCACATGAAAGGCCGACAGCTGCCGATCATGTATTCGGACAAGGAGAAGGGCTTCTTCTCCATTTCGGGCAACCTCGGTACGCAATTCCCGCAGGCGGTAGGCTGGGCGATGGCCAGCGCGATCAAGGGCGACAGCCGCATCGCGATGGGCTGGATCGGTGACGGCGCGACGGCGGAAGGCGATTTCCACTCCGCCATGACGTTCGCCACCGTCTACCAGGCGCCCGTCATCCTCGCGACGGTCAACAACCAGTGGGCGATCAGTTCCTTCAATGGCATTGCCGGTGCTGAACAGGCGACCTTTGCCGCACGCGCGATCGGCTATGGCATGGCCGGGCTGCGGGTGGACGGAAACGACGCGCTGGCGGTTTATGCTGCTGTGCACTGGGCTTCGGAGCGTGCGCGCACCAATAACGGCCCGACCATGATCGAGTTCTTCACCTACCGCGCCGAAGGGCATAGTACGTCCGACGATCCAACCGGCTATCGTCCCAAGGAAGAAAGCGAAGCCTGGCCGCTGGGCGATCCGATCGAGCGGCTCAAGCAGCACCTCATCACGATTGGCGAATGGGACGAGGATCGCGACGCCGCGCTGCACGAAGAAAAGACCGCCGAAGTCCGCGCCGCACAGAAGGAAGCCGAAAAGCTCGGCGTACTTTCCGATCAGGGCGACGAGGGCAAGGAGACCATGTTCGAAGATGTCTATGCCGAGATGCCCTGGCATATCGCCGAACAGCGCGATGCCGCGCTCAAGGAGGGCAGCTAGATGCCCACGATGAACATGATCCAGGCGCTTAACGATGCCCACAAGATCGCGATGCGCGCCGATGAGGATATCGTCGTCTTCGGCGAGGATGCGGGCTATTTCGGCGGCGTCTTCCGCGTCACCGAAGGCTTACAGAAGGAATTCGGCAAGGAACGCGCGTTCGACGCGCCGATCAGCGAGAATGGCATCGTTGCTACCGCTGTCGGCATGGCCGCCTACGGTCTCAAGCCGCTGATCGAAATCCAGTTCGCGGACTATATCTACCCGGGCTATGATCAGATCGTCAGCGAAGTCGCCAAGATGCGCTATCGTACCGCGGGCGAATGGACGATGCCGATGGTCATTCGGACGCCCTATGGCGGCGGCATCTATGGCGGGCAGACCCACTCTCAATCGCCCGAGAGCCTGTTTACGCATATCGCCGGTCTCAAAGTCGTCGTGCCAAGCACGCCTTACGACGCCAAGGGCCTGCTATTGGCTTCGGTAGAAGACCCCGATCCGGTCATCTTTTTCGAGCCCAAGCGCATCTATAACGGCCCGTTCAGCGGACACCATGACCAGCCGGTCGTGCCGTGGTCGAAATCGGAAGGCTCCGACGTGCCTGAAGGCCACTATACCGTGCCGCTGGGCAAGGCGAACGTCGTGCGCGAAGGCGAAGCGCTGACGGTGCTCGCTTATGGTACAATGGTGCATGTCGCACGGTCCGCGATGGAAGAAGCCGATATCGACGCCGAAATCATCGACCTGCGCACGCTCGTGCCGCTCGACATCAAAGCGATCGAAGCGTCGGTGAAGAAGACCGGCCGCTGCCTGATCGTGCACGAAGCGCCGCGCACGTCGGGCTTTGGCGCCGAGCTTTCGGCGCTAGTAACCGAGAGATGCTTCTACCATCTCGAAGCGCCCGTCGAGCGTGTGACCGGCTGGGACACCCCCTACCCGCACAGCTACGAATGGACCTATTTCCCGGGCCCTGCCCGCATCAAATCTGCTCTTGAGAAAGTGATGGCTGACTGATGGCGACCTACAATTTCAAGCTTCCCGACATTGGTGAGGGTATTGCCGAGGCCGAGATCGTCGAATGGCACGTCAAGGTTGGCGACGTCATCGAAGAGGACGCGCATCTCGCCGACATGATGACCGACAAGGCGACGGTCGAAATGGAAAGCCCCGTTTCCGGAAAGGTCATCAAGCTGGCCGGTGAGGTCGGCGACCAGATCGCAATCGGGTCGGTGCTGGTCGAGATCGAGATCGAGGGCGATCCCGCCGAGGTCGAAGAACCCGCAGCCACCGAAGCCGAAGAAGAAATGCCGCTGGGCGATGGCGCCGAAGACCCGACGCCGGCGCAGGAGAAGGAACTTCCGACGGTCGACCAGGCCGAAGAGGCACCCGCGCCTGCGCTTGAGCCCGCACCCCAACCGTCCCACGAGCCTTCGGGCGAAAAGGTTCTCGCCTCACCTACCGTACGCAAGCGCGCCGAAGACCTTGGCATCGACCTGGCCCAGGTGAAGACGACCGCCGACCGCGTCCGCCACAGCGATCTCGACGCTTACCTGCTGTATAATGGCGGCAGCGTGTCGGGCGGGAGCGCGCCGCGCGCCGACGAGACGATCAAGGTTGTCGGATTGCGCCGCAAGATCAGCGAAAATATGCAGGCCGCCAAGCGCAAGATCCCGCACTTCACGCTGGTCGAGGAATTCGACGTCACCGCGCTCGAAGATACGCGCGCGATGATGAACAGGGATCGCGGCGACAAGCCCAAGCTGACCGTGCTGCCCTTCCTCATCACCGCGATGGCAAAAGCGCTACCGGCTTGGCCGATGCTCAACGCGACCTATGACGACGACGCCAACGTCATCACGCGCCACGGCAAGCTGCACATGGGCATGGCCGCGCAGACCGACAACGGGCTGATGGTGCCGGTGATCCGCAACGCCCATTCGATGTCGGTGTGGCAGCTGGCGAGCGAGATAAACCGCCTCGCCGAAGCCGCGCGATCGGGCAAGATCGACCGCAGTGAACTGCAGGATCCGACCATCACGCTTTCGAGCCTCGGCCCCATGGGTGGCATCACCTCGACCCCGGTCATCGCGCCGCCGCAGGTGGCGATCATCGCAGTCAACAAGATGCAGGAAGTGCCCGTGATCGAGGACGGCGAGCTGGTTGCGGCAAAGAAGATGAACCTGTCGCTGAGTTGCGATCACCGCGTGGTCGACGGGTGGGATGCGGCAAGCTTCCTCCAAGAACTCAAGACCTACATCGAAAACCCGATGCGGCTTCTCTCCGCCTGATCTTGCCAACCCCTTGCCGAAGGTTCATTCTTAACCTTCGTTAGTTGCGTGAGCGTACAAACGACTCGCAGGGGGACGCATATGAAGACGGTAATTTCGCGCCGGCGGCTGATCGCCGGTGGCATCGGCATCACGGTTGGCGCACCGCTGATCGCGCAGGACAATGTCATCGACCGGATGATGAAGGCGACACCGCCGCAGCAGCTCGGCCCGTTCTATCCGGTCGCAAGACCGCTCGACCAAGATGCCGACCTGACCCGCCTCGACGGGCATACCGAAAGCGCCGAAGGCCCGCGCATGGACCTGTTCGGGATCGTTCGCGATTTTGACGGTACGCCGGTGCCTGGGGCGACGCTCGATTTGTGGCAGGCCAACGTGCATGGGCGCTATCTGCATGGCGGCGATGATCGCGAAGACCTTCCGCTCGACCCTCACTTCCAAGGTTCGGCCAAGGTCACCACCGATGCCGACGGCCGATACCGCATTCGCACCATCATCCCGGGCATCTATGGCGTCGGCGACCTCGTACGCCCGCGCCACATCCATTTCACGATCGATGGCAAACAATCGCGGCTGACCACGCAAATGTACTTCCCGGGCGAGAAGGAAAACGCCAACGAAGACATTGCCGATGATTCCATGCTGGTGGCGAAAAGGGCGCCGGCGCTGGACGAGGCGATTACCGCCTTCAACTGGGATGTGGTGCTGCCGTTCGGCTGATCGTCGCGAATTTCAGGGGTGCGCTGCAGTATAGCGGCGGCTAACGCTTGGGCATGACGCTCCTGTTGGTCCTTGGCGGCCTCGTTCTTCTCGGCCTTGGCGGCGAATTTCTCGTTCGAGGCACCGTGGGCCTGGCGCGGCGCTTTGGCGTCTCGCCGCTGTTGGCTGGCCTTGTCATCGTCGGCTTCGGAACGTCGGCGCCGGAACTGGTGACCAGTTTGCAAGCCGCGCTGTCGGGGTCGCCCGATATATCGGTCGGCAACGTCGTCGGTTCGAACATCGCCAACGTGCTGCTGATCCTAGGCATCAGTGCCATCATCATCCCGCTGCCCATCAAGCCGCCGGCCTTCTACCGCGACGGCTTTGCGATGAGCATGGGCGCGCTCGCGGCGCTGGCGGGCGTACTTCTCGGCGGCTTTGACAGGTTGTCGGGCATCCTCCTGGGAATGATGTTGCTGTCCTACATCATCGTCGCTTACTTGACCGACCGCGACAAAAACGACGACGAAGCCGAACGCCACCTGCACGCAGAAGCGCAGAAGCCCAAAACCAAGCGCAGTCTTGCCCTGCTTCTCCTGATGACCGCGGGCGGCATCGCCGCAGTCATCTTCGGTGCGCAGTATCTGATCGAGGGCGCCGTGACGCTGGCGCGAGGCATGGGCATTTCCGAAGCGGTAATCGGCCTGACAGTCGTCGCCGTCGGCACCTCGCTTCCCGAACTGGTTGCCTGCACTGCTGCTGCTATCAAGAAAGAGCCCGATGTGGCGCTCGGCAATATCGTCGGCAGCAGCATCTACAATATTTTCGGCATCCTGGGCATCACCGCCGCGATCGTTCCGCTCGGCGCGCCGCCCGAAATCGCGCGGCTAGATATCTGGGTGCTGATAGGGGTAACCGGCTTGCTGATGCTATTCCTGCGCACCGGCTGGACCATCCATCGCTGGGAAGGCGTCATCTTTACCGGCGCCTATGCGGCCTATGTCGGCTTCCAATTGGCAGGTGCGCTCTGACCCGTTAGGCAGCTTGCCATGAGTACTGACATCGCCGCACTCAGTGCGTTGGAATCCCGCCTGCGCTGGCTCGCCAGCTGGACCATCCACAACGCCAACCACATTCGACCCAAGTCGGATGGCGTCAAGGTCGGCGGGCATCAGGCCTCCAGCGCCTCGATGAGTGCGATCATGGCGGCACTCTATTTCCACGCGCTGGGACCCAACGACCGCGTCGCGGTGAAGCCGCACGCCGGGCCGGTGTTGCACGCGATACATTATCTGCTCGGCAACCAGACGCGGGACAAACTGGAGGCCTTTCGAGGGCTTGGCGGGGCGCAAAGCTATCCCAGTCGCACCAAGGATACGATCGCCGTCGACTTCTCCACTGGCTCGGTGGGTCTTGGCGTGGCCATCACGCTCTTTGCCAGCCTCATGCAGGATTATCTTACCGCGCACGGCAAGATGACGCAGGAAGAGCGCGGCCGCTTCGTTGCGCTGATCGGCGATGCGGAGCTCGACGAGGGCAACATCTACGAAGCCATCATCGAGGGCTACAAGCACGACGTGCGAAACCTGTGGTGGATCGTCGACTATAACCGTCAAAGCCTCGATGCCACGTCGACCGATCGCATGTTCGAACGCTTCGACGAAATCTTCGCAAGCTGCGGCTGGTGCACGGTGGAAATCAGGTACGGCAGGAAGCTCAAGAAGGCGCTGCACGCCAAGGGCGGCAAGCCGGTCAAGGACTGGCTCGAATCCCTGCCCAATGCCGATTTTTCCGCGCTGCATTATCAGGGCGGCGCAGCATGGCGCGAGCGGATAAACGCCGATCTGGGCAAGAAGGGCGACGCTTTCCTGTCGGCGCACAAGGATGACGAGGCGCTAGGCAATCTCATGCTCGACCTTGGCGGGCACTGCATGGAAACGCTGGTCGAGGCCTTTGACGAGGCCAAGAAGGATGACACGCCAACCTTCTTCATTGCCTGGACGGTCAAGGGCTTCGGCATGCCGTTCGCGGGGCACAAGGACAATCACGCCGGCCTGATGAATCCCACGCAGATCGCGCAGATGCGCGAGGACATGGGGATCGCAGAAGGCGACGAGTGGAAACCGTTGGCGGGGCTCGGCGACAATATGCGCCCCAAGGCCGAAGCGGTATTGGAAGCTACGCGCATCAAGCAGGAAAAGCGCGCCCGCTCATTCGGTACGGTGTCGATCCCGAACCTCCCTGCACCTGACGGTGAGGAACAGTCTACGCAGGCCGCCTTCGGACGCATCCTGATGGATCTCAGCAAGGCCGGCGGGGACTTGGCCGACCGCATCGTCACAACCTCGCCCGATGTTACCGTCTCGACCAATCTCGGCGCGTGGGTGAACCAGCGCGGCCTGTTCAGGCGGCGCGATGCCGAAGACGTGTTCGCCAAGGCAAAAATTCCCAGCGCGCAAAAGTGGGGTGCGAGCAACCAGGGTCAGCATATCGAGCTTGGCATTGCCGAATCCAACCTGTTCTTGATGCTGGCGGCCGCCGGACTGACGGGCGACCTGTTCGACGAGCGCCTCTTCCCGATCGGCACACTCTACGATCCGTTCATCGCGCGCGGTCTCGATAGCCTCAATTATGGCTGTTACCAGGACGCCCGGTTCCTGCTCGTGGCCACTCCTTCGGGGCTGACGCTGGGGCCAGAGGGCGGCGCGCACCAGTCGATCAATCCGCCGCTCATCGCATTGGGCCAGCCGGGCCTTCGTCATTACGAGCCAGCTTACGCCGACGAGCTGGCGGCGATGATGCACGAAGCCTTCCGCCTGATCGACGACCCGGACGGCGAATGCACCTATCTGCGCCTGTCAACCCGCCCGGTCGAACAGGTAGCCCGCGACAATGACGATTGGAAAACGGGCGCGCTGCAAGGCGGCTATTGGCTCAAGGAGCCCGCCGAAGGCGCCGAAGCCGCCATCGTCGCGATGGGCGCGCTGATGCCGGAAGCACTTGCCGCGCACGAAGAGTTGAGCGCCGACATTCCCGGCCTCGGGCTTCTCAACGTGACATCTCCAGACCTGCTGCATCGCGGCTGGACTGCCGCGCAAGCCGCGCGCTGGGGCGGCGAACGCATGCCCAGCCATGTCGAGCAGCTGCTTGGCCGCCTCGCGCCCGGGGCAGGTCTAGTTACGCTATGCGATGCCGCACCCGCTTCGCTGTCTTGGCTTGGCGGCGTCCTTGGCCAGCGTGTTGCCCCGCTTGGCGTCGAGAAGTTCGGGCAGACCGGAAATCTCGCCGACCTTTACGCCACTTACCGGCTCGACGGCGACGCCATTACCGAGGCCATGGCGGAGATTCTCTTGACGCCATCTTAACCCTTCGCGGGCTATGCGATGGCCATGTCGCGCACACCGCTCGAACTCCAACTGGCCCACGAACTCGACGAAGCCCGCAAGCTGCTCGAAACGATGGGTGATGAGCTCGCCACTGATATCCAAGTGGTGATGGCGCATGGTGTCGCGCTGCAATCGGTTGATATCGTCGGCCAGATCATGGGCCACATCGCGGCGGTAGTGCGCGCTGCAGAACGCTGCGAAGCGGTCGAGGATATCGGTATGCATGACTTGAAGATGAAGCTCCTTCCGACCTTGAAGGATGCTTGCGACAAGGCCGCCTGACGCTTAGGCATCCTTCATGGCCGGCAAATATTTTGACGAATGGCGGACAGGCGAAATCATCGCCCACGCCATCACGCGCACCGTGACCGAGACGGACAACCTCCTTTTCTCGACGATGACGCACAACCCGCAACCGCTGCATCTCGATCATGAAGCGGCCAAGGACACCGAATTCGGGCAAGTGCTGGTCAACAGCTGCTTCACCTTCAGCCTGATCGTTGGCGTGTCGGTGGGTGACACCACGCTTGGCACGCTGGTCGCCAACCTTGGCTACGACAAAATGAAATTCCCCAAACCCGTCTTTATCGGCGACACGATCCGCAGCGAGAGCGAAGTCACTGCGCTTCGCGAGAGCAAGTCGCGGCCAAATGCCGGGATCGTCACGTGGGAACATCGCGGCTTCAACCAGCGCGATGAACTGGTGTGCAGCTTCTCGCGATCCGCACTATTGCTGAAGAAGCCGTCATGAGCGTGAAGCCCGCCCGAAGTTGGCTGTTCGTTCCCGCGGACAGCGAGAAGAAGATCGACAAGGCCGTCGCGGGTGACGCGGACGCTATCATCTTCGACCTCGAAGACAGCGTAGCACCTGGCCGCAAACAGGTTGCTCGCGAGATACTCGGCAACATCTCGCAGCGTGACGGCGGCCCGCAATGGTGGCTCCGTATCAACCCGATCGACAGCGACCATCATCGCCGCGATCTCAAATTGCTCGCGCGCCACGACCTGACCGGCATCGTCCTGCCCAAGGCCGAAAGCGGCCAGGACATTACGCACATCCAGCATTCGATCGGCGATATTCCGATCCACGCCATCGTGACCGAGACGCCCGCCAGCCTGTTCGGACTGCTATCCTATCGCGATGCCGCCAGCCCGCTCACCGCGATGAGTTGGGGTGCGGAAGATCTGTCGGCCGCGCTGGGAGCGACTTCCAAGCGCGGCCCCGATGGCGAGTTGGCGTTCACCTACAAGTTGGCGCGCTCGCTGTGCCTGGCAGGTGCCGTCGCCGCGGGGGCGCAGCCGGTGGACGGCGTTTATACCGAAATTCGCGACCTTGATGGCCTCGCTGCCGAAGCCAAGGCGGCGGCCGCCGAAGGCTTCACCGGCAAGCTTGCCATTCATCCGGCGCAAGTCGCGGTGATCAATGACGCCTTCACGCCGAGCGAAAGTCAAATCGCCCATGCCAAGGCCGTGGTCGATGCCTTCAAGGCTGACCCGAACGCCGGCGTTCTCGATGTCGCAGGCAAGATGGTCGACAGGCCCCACCTCATACAGGCGATGAGCCTGCTCGAACGACTGCGGTAGCGGGTTGACCCGGCATCCAAAGCCGGCTCACATCCGCCGATGGGGGAAATGACATTTACCGAACGATCGGTGCGACTGGGCATCTGCGCCGCGCTGGGGCTCATCCTGTGGTTCTGGCCGGTCCCCGCTGGTGTCGACCAGGATGGATGGCACGTGCTCGCCGTGTTTGCAGCCACGATTCTCGGCCTGTTGCTCCGGCCCTTCGCAATGTCGACCGTGGTGCTGTTCGGGCTGCTCGTACTGGTCGTGACGCAGACGATCGGGGAAGATTCGCGGTCATCGCTCGAGGCCGCTTTGGTCGGTTTCTCCAACACCACTGTCTGGCTGGTCGTCGCCGCCTTTCTCATCGCCGGTTCGGTCATTCGCACGGGGCTCGGCCGGCGCATTGCGTTGACGCTCGTCAACCGGCTGGGCCAGAATGAGCGCGGGCTCGCCTATGGCATCGGCATTGCCGAACTTCTGCTGGCTCCTGTCATTCCATCGAACACGGCGCGCGGCGGCGGTATTCTGGCGCCTGTCGTGGATGCTGTCAGTAAATCGGTCGGCGAAGGCCGCGACCCTGCCGAAGCGCGTTCGGTCGGTCGCTACCTCGTTTTTGCCGGCGCGCATTTCAACCTGATCACGGCGGCCATGTTTCTTACCGCCATGGCAGCCAATCCGCTGGTCGCGGAAGCTGCCGGCGAGATCGCGGGCGTCCAGTTTGGCTGGGGCACATGGGCGCTGGGCGCGATTGTGCCCGGCCTCGTGGCCATCGCCTTGCTGCCGGTTTTCCTGCAGCTTGTCGTCAAACCGCCGCGGATCGACGGTGCCGCTGCCCGCCTCACGGCGCGGGAACAACTCGCCGCGATGGGACCGCGCACGCGCCGGGAAACCATTCTTGTCAGCGTGCTGGTCGGACTGGTGGCGCTCTGGGCAAGCGGCCCGCTGCACGGCCTCCACGTCACCGTCGTCGCCTTGCTTGGCATTGCCGTACTGCTAGTCACCCGCGCGGAGAAGTGGCGCGATCTTGCGGGTACGTGGGGCGCATGGGATGCGCTGATATGGCTTGGCGGCCTTCTGACCATGGCCAACCTGCTGCGCGACACCGGTGTGATTGGCTGGTTCGCGGGCGCCGCGGCCACGATGTTCGAGGGGTATGCCGGTTTGTCGGTGGCGATCGGCCTGGCCCTCATATACTTCTATTCGATGTACGGCTTCTCGATGCTGACGGGCCACATCAGCGCAATGGTGGGCGCCTTTTTGCTGATTGCGGTCGCTGCCGATGCGCCGCCGCTACTGATGGTCGCCTTGCTCGCCTATTTCTCGACACTGTGCGGTTGCCTGACACATTATTCGACCGGACCCGTCGTCATCTATTTCGGGCTCGGCTATCACACCGTGCCCGACTGGTTCCGTGTCGGTTTCCTTGTATCGCTGTTCAATCTGGTCATCTGGCTTGGCATCGGCCTGCCCTGGTGGAAATTTCTCGGCTGGTGGTAACTGCTAGTCCGGTTTAAGCCTTTGGCCTGATCGCAGGAGATAATCTATGCCGAGCAAAGCCTTTGGCTGGGGCGTTGAAAGCGCCAGTGACACTGTCCATCCCATTCGCTTCGAACGGCGCGACCTTCGGCCCAACGACGTCGCCATCAAGATCAGCCATTGCGGCATTTGCCATAGCGACCTCCACTTCGCCCACAACGATTGGGGCATGAGCCACTATCCGATGATCCCTGGTCACGAAATTGTCGGCCAGGTCACCGATGTCGGGGCCGAGGTCAGCGGCTATGCTAAGGGTGACCGCGTCGCCGTGGGTTGCCTCGTCGACAGTTGCCAGCAATGTGAGTTTTGCGAGGGTGGACAAGAAATGTTCTGCGTCGAAGGCTCGACCTTCACGTATGGCGTGCCTGATCGATATGGCGAACTCACGCAGGGCGGCTATTCCGATCATATCATCGTTCGCGAAGAATTTGTCTGCAAGGTACCCGACAGCCTCGATATGGCGCAGGCCGCCCCGCTGATGTGCGCGGGCATCACCACCTACTCACCGCTAAAGCGTTGGGGTGTGACGGAAGGCGACAAGGTTGCCGTCGCCGGTCTCGGCGGTCTCGGCCACATGGCGGTGAAGATTGCGGCCGCGATGGGCGCGCGCGTGACCGTGCTGACAACGTCCCCGGAAAAAGCGGATGCGGCGCTCAAGATCGGTGCCAGCGATGTGCTCGTCTCTACCGACGAAGAAGCGATGCAAGCGGCGGCTGGACGGTTCGATCTAATCATCGACACGATCCCCGTGGCGCATGAAGTCGATCCTTACGCCACGCTGCTGCGACCCAACGGCACGATGGTCATCGTCGGGGCCTTGGAGCAGCTGCCGAGCTTTTCCGGCTTCAACCTCATCTTCGGAAACCGCGCCATCGCAGGTTCGGCGATCGGCGGACTTCCCGAAACGCAGGAGATGCTCGATTTTTGCGCCGAGCACGGCATCGTCCCCGAGATCGAACTGATCAAGGGCGACGAGATCGGCGCCGCTTGGAAGACGCTGGGCAAGGGTGACATCCCGCATCGCTTCGTGATCGACGTCGAAGGCAGCACCAAGGAGTGACCTACCTGAGATGAAGCGCATTTTCGGATGGCTTGCCGTCACTGCCGGTCTCTTGGCCTTCTTCGCGTTGACGCTTCCAGCAGTCATGCAAAGCCGCCTTCCAGAGGTGGAGTTGCCAATGCAGGCCGGCCGTCCCGGCTTCGACCCGATCCGTTATTTTGAAGGCGCGACGAAGGGCGAAGGAAGGCTGTACATCGTCGATGGCAGCGTCATCCCGATACGCGTCGAAAGCACAGGTGAGAAATTGGCAGACGGCAGCCTGCGCCTCACCCAGCATATACGCGAGGGCGACAATGCGCCGCGAACGCGAAGCTGGACCCTGCGCGAAACTTCGAAAGGAGACTATGTCGCTGAACTCAGCGATGCCCGCGGCACGGTCGCGGCGCATGTCGAAGGCAATCGCATGACAATCGAATATGAAACGGGCAGTGAACGCATCCACCAAGTGCTCGTCCTCAACCGGGATCGCCGCACGGTTTCCAATCGTCTCGATGCCTATAAATGGGGGTTGAATGTCGCGCGGCTGGACGAAACAATAACCCAAAGATAGGCGCCCGATCCTTGACGGCGCGGGGGAGAATTTCATGAGCGAACAGTTCGGCGCCGCTGCGGCAGGCGCGCCCAAGCCCTGGTCGATGAAACGCGTGGTGATTGCCTCGTCCGCGGGCACGGCCTTCGAATGGTACGACTTCTTCATCTTCGGCGCGCTGGCCAGCACTATCGGGACGGTTTTCTTCACGGGCCTTGGCGAAACGGCGGGTGTCATCGCCGCGCTGGGACTTTTTGCTGCCGGGTTCGCCTTTCGCCCGCTGGGCGCGATCATCTTTGGCGCGATGGGTGACCGGATCGGACGCAAGGCGACCTTCCTTACCACCGTCAGCCTGATGGGCGGCGCGACCTTTGCCATCGGCCTACTGCCGACTTATGCGCAAGCGGGCATCATCGCGCCCATCCTGCTGATCATCCTGCGCATCTGTCAGGGAACTGCCCTGGGCGGGGAATATGGCGGGGCGGCGATCTATGTCGCCGAACATGCCGATGACGACAAGCGCGGCGCGGCTACCGGCTGGATCCAGTCAAGCGCCGCCTTCGGCTTGATCGCAGCCCTTCTGGTCATCTATTTCACGCGCACCACGGTCGGCGAAGAGGCGTTTCTCGAATGGGGTTGGCGCATTCCCTTCCTCGTGTCGATTCTGCTTCTCTTCATCTCGGTATGGATGCGACTGAAACTTTCGGAGAGCCCGGCTTTCCAGAAGTTGCAGGCCGAGGGTGAAGTCACCAAGACGCCGCTGCGCGAAGCCTTTGCCGAAAAGGAAAGCCTGAAGCAGGTACTGACCGCCTTTTTCGCCTTCATGGCGGCGCAGGGGGCGCTCTGGTATTGCGCATTCTTCTACGTGCAAGTCTTCCTCGAACGAAATCTCGGTGTGCCGGGGGCAGAGGTGAACTGGATCATCCTGCTCGTGACCGTGATCTCGGCGCCGCTCTACGTTTTCTTCGGCTGGCTGAGCGACCGGGTCGGTCGAAAACCGGTGATGGTGGGCGGCATGATCCTGGGCCTGGTTGCTTTCTGGCCGGGTTTCCATGCCATTGCCGACGCAGTGAACCCGCGCCTTGCCGCAGCGCAGGAGGCCGCGCCTGTAGTGGTCGAAACCGATCTCGAAAGCTGTTCGGTGCAGTTCGACCTGATCGGCAAAGCCGAATTCACCACGCCGTGCGATATCGCTTCCAAGACCTTGTCCGCCGAAGGCGTCAGCTATACGCGCGTCGCCAGCAGTGACGGCAGCACGGTCGTTCGGGTCGGCGATGCCGCAGTGCCCGTCAGCGACGATGCCAGCGCGATCCCGGCAGCATTGGTCGATGCCGGCTATCCCACGAGCGCCGACCCCGACGAGATCCAGAAGGGTACGCTCTATTTCTGGTTGATCGTGTTCACCATTGCTGCAACCGCGCTCTACGGCCCGCAGGCCGCCGCGCTGGTCGAGATGTTCCCGACGCGCACGCGCTACACCGCGATGAGCCTGCCTTATCACATCGGTACCGGCTGGGTCGGCGGCTTCCTGCCCGTTACCGCCTTCGCGATCGTCGCGGCGACCGGCGATATCTACGCGGGTCTGTGGTACCCGATCTTCTTCATCGCGCTGAGCATCGTGTGTTCGCTATTGTTCTGGAAGGAAAGGCATGGCCGTCCCCTCCACTAGAGGGGCAACGAAGCCATGCCTTCATGGCCGTCCCCTCCACTAGAGGGGCGAACGGGTTTCAAGGCGCTTTACGCTTTCCCGAGGCGCGCAGCCCTGCGCGCGAGAGCGCCGACGTGATCGAGGTCGGTCTCTCCTGATGGCAGGATCCAGCTGCCGCCAACGCATTTGACGTTGGGGTGGGCAAGCCAGTCTTCGGCCGTATCTTCCTTGATACCCCCGGTGGGGCAAAAGCTGACGCCGCCGAAAGGTCCGGCGAGCGCCTTGAGCGCCTCAAGGCCGCCTGCAGCCTCTGCCGGAAAGAATTTGAAGTGATCGAGCCCGAGATCGAGCCCGCGCATGATGTCGCCGGCATTGGCGACGCCTGGCAGGATCGGGACGCGCTTGTCACTGGCGGCGCGCACCACGCCATCGGTCAGCCCCGGTGAGACGATGAAGCGCGCGCCATAGTCGACGGCTTCGTAAAGATCGACTGCGTTGAGCACGGTGCCCGCACCCACGATCGCGCCCTCGACCTTCGACATTTCCTCGATCGCGGGCAGGGCTTCCTCGGTGCGCAGCGTCACTTCGATGACTGGCAGTCCGTTTTCGACCAGCACCTGTGCCAGCTCGATCGGATCGACGCTGCCGTCCAGCACCAGCACCGGAATGACCGGCGCGGCTTCCATGATATCGCGAATGCTCATGACTTGTCCCCGCTTGGCCAGCCGTCTCTAATCTTGATCTGTTCAACCATAGAGTGAGCTTGATCGATAGAAAACCAAGCCTTTTTCAAGCAATCAATCATGGTCGAATCATCAAATTCTTCGGCAGCCTTAAAGAAGCGATCTAACATTCCGGCAGCATAGAGTCGCTCGTTACCGGTCATACCGGAAACATCGCGCGGCGGCTTCATGCATGCTCCTTGGCGAATGCCACTGCGGCGCCATACAGGCCCGCCTGCGGATGGGTGACGAGTTTGACGGGGATCTGCTCCATGCGGCGCTCAAAGCGGCCTTTGGCGACAAAGCGATCGGCGAAGCCCGAATTCTTGAACAAGTGGCGAATGCGATAGCCGAGCCCGCCGGCGAGAACGACGGCGTTAGATCCATGCGCCAGCGCAAGGTCCCCGCATACCGCGCCGAGCGTAAGGAAGAATCGGTCGAGCGCTGCGGCCGCGAGCGGATCCTTCCCCTCGATCGCCCGCGTCCACAATTCCTTGTCCTCGAGATCGGGGACCGCCTTGCCTTCCATCGCACCGAGCGCTTCGTAAATATTGGCGAGGCCGGAGCCGCACGCGATACGCTCGACCGAGACACGGCGCAAATCGCGCCGCATCCGCTGGAGGATCTTGTCTTCAAGGCTGTCCAGCGGCGCAAAATCGATATGGCCGCCTTCGGTCGCGATGACGTGCATGTGACCATCGGCGGTTTTCAGCAGCTGCGCGACGCCCAGCCCCGTGCCGGGGCCCACCACGGTGGTCACGCCGTCATCGGGAAACGCTCCTTCAGGGCCGGTGACATGGTCGAAATATTTATCGTCCAGTGCGCCCACCGCATGGGCAACCGCCGCGAAATCATTGACGATGCAGAAATGTTCGACATCCAATTTTTCTTGCGCCAGCGCAGGGCGGATCACCCACGGATTGTTGGTGAGTTTGAGGACCTCGCCATCTACGGGCCCCGCAAATGCCACGCTCAGCGACTTGGGCTCCTCCCCCGGATTGACCTCGCAGAAATGGCGCCAAGCCGTCTGAAAGCTGGCGTGGTCGTTGGTGCCAAGCGTTACCGGTTCGCCAAGGCTGACGACGGAACCCTTTTCTATTTCGGCAATGGCGAAGCGGGCGTGCGTTCCGCCGACATCGGCGACGGCGATGGTCTGGCTCAAAGGACTGCCTCCATGGCGGCAAGCATGGCGCTCCCGCCTTTTTCTGCTTCGTCAGCCTGGTCGCGGAACAGCGCGAACAGTTCGCGCCCTGTGCCGATCGGTGGGGGCGGCGCTTGGGCGGGATCGCGACTGGCGAGATCGACACCGACCGCTTCGAGCGATCCGTCGACAGCGCACAAGCGGACGATATCGCCATCGCGCAAATGGGCGATTGGTCCGCCGCCTCTAGCTTCGGGCGACAGATGGATCGCGGCGGGCACCTTGCCCGATGCCCCGCTCATGCGGCCGTCGGTGATGAGCGCAACCTTGTAGCCGCGATCCTGCAAGACGCCTAGCGGCGGGGTCAGCTTGTGCAATTCGGGCATGCCGTTGGCACGGGGACCCTGGAAGCGTACGACAACCACGACATTCTGGTTGAGCTCGCCCGCTTCGAAGGCAGCGATGACATCCTTCTGGTCGTGGAAGATCCGGCACGGTGCCTCGATCGTCCAGCGCTCCTTGTCGACTGCGCTCGTCTTGAAGCAGGCGCGTCCCAGGTTGCCCTCGACGAGCCGCATCCCGCCGTCGGGCTGGAAAGGATCGGACGCGGGTTTGAGCATCGTTTCGTTGCTGCTTTTCGTGACCGCCTGCCATTCGATAGCGTCCTCGGTTTCGACCGGATTGGTGGCGAAGGCGCAAAAGTCATCATGCCCCGCAGCACGAATATCCCCATGGAGCAGGCCCGCCTCCAGCAGGGTGTGCGCAGTAAATGCCATGCCGCCTGCATGGTGAAAATCGTTCACATCGCCTGAACCGTTCGGGTACACGCGAGCGATCAGCGGTACGGCGTGGCTGATTTCGGCAAGATCGTCCCAGTCGAACACGATCCCCGCGGCGCGCGCGATTGCCGGAATGTGGATCGCATGGTTCGTGGAGCCCCCCGTCGCCATCAGTCCGACGGCAGCGTTGACGATCGCGCGTTCGTCGATCACTGCGCTCAAGGGGCGCTCCTTTTCTGCCGCCAGCTTTGCGATGCGATGCGTTGCCGCCCGCGTCAGTTTCTGCCGCAGCTTGGTGCCGGGGTTGGCAAACGCCGCGCCCGGAATATGCAGCCCCATCATCTCCATCATCATCTGGTTGGAGTTGGCGGTGCCGTAAAAGGTGCAGGTACCCTGACCGTGATAGCTCGCGCTTTCGGCCGCCAGCAGTTCGTCCTTGGTCGCCTTGCCCTCGGCATAGAGCTGGCGCACGCGCTGCTTTTCCTTGTTGGCAAGCCCCGAGGGCATCGGCCCTGCCGGCACAAGCAGCGCCGGGAGGTGGCCAAAGCGCAGCGCGCCGATCAGCAGCCCAGGCACGATCTTGTCGCAGATACCAAGCAACGCCACGCCTTCGAACATGCCGTGAGAAAGTGCCACCGCGGTGCCGAGCGCAATCGTGTCGCGGCTGAACAGCGACAGGTCCATGCCCGCCTGCCCCTGGGTCACACCATCGCACATCGCCGGAACACCGCCCGCGACCTGCGCGGTGGCCCCCGCTTCGCGCGCCCAGATCTTCATCTGTTCGGGGTAGCGATAATAAGGCGCATGCGCGCTCAGCATGTCGTTGAAGGCGGTGACGATCCCGATATTGGGTCCAGTGAAGGTGCGGATCGCTTTTTTGTCGTCCCCTGCCGCGGCAAAGCCGTGGGCGAAGTTGCCGCAGCTCAACCGTTTCCGGTCGATCCCGCGCTCGCCCTCGTCTCTCATCAGCTGGAGGTAGGCCGAGCGCGTTGGCTTCGACTTCTCGATGATGCGGTCGGTGACCTTGGCGATGCGCGGGTCGAGCGTTGTCATGCTCTACGGCGCCCAGTGAATATCGATGGGGATCTGGCTTTCGGCAAGCACGCGGCCAATCGGCAGTTTCGAGGACTGTCCATCTTCGATCGCCTGCTCCAATAGATCCCGCTTTTCCTGGCCGGTGATGGTAATCAGGATCGTGCGCGCCTGGAGAATCGCCGCGCGCGTTAGCGACACGCGGTCGACCGGCGCTTCGGGCGGCATCGGATCGGGACGGATGCCCATCGCGAGGCGCGCCTTGGGCGCATCCATCGCGTCTTCCAGATCAGGGCCCGCGAACAGCGAGGCGGTGTGCCCATCGGCACCCATGCCGAGCCAGACGAGATCGGGCGGCCACTTCAAGTCGCGCAGCCGCGCATCGGCGGCATGCCCGGCCATCGTGTAATCTTCCGCCTCAACCGCGATCGGATAGATGCGTGCGCCGGTCGAAATCATCGCCTGCGCGATAGCGCGGATGTTCGACAGTTCATTATCCACTGGCACGAGCCGGTCATCGCCCGGGATGATCGTAACGCGTTTCCACGGCAGCTGCTTTTGCGCAAGGTGCGCGAAGATCGGCGCTGGCGTCGACCCGCCCGGGAAGGCGACAAGGCTTTCGCCACGCGCATCGATCGCGCTCTCGATGATGAACCCGATATCCCCGGCGACCTCGGCCGCCATGTCCTCGCGGCTGTCATAGTCCCAAAATTCGGCTTCAATCATTCCATGCCCTTCCGTCGCGCTGTGTGAGTTCGGTCGAGCCTGTAGGGCCCCAGCCGCCCGATGTGTAGGCCTCGGGCGTCATATCGGCGCGCAGCCACGACGCCCTGAGGCCATCGATGTAATTCCATTGCGCCTCAACCTCGTCGCGGCGCACGAACAAGGTTGGATCGCCCTCGATCAGGTCGAGCAGCAGCCGTTCGTAGGCGATGCGGCGGCGATAATCGCTGAACGCGCCTTCCATGGTGACGTCCAGCGGCACTTCGCGAAGGCTCATCCCGCCGCGGTCGAGCCCCGGCGTCTTGGTCATCATCTTGATGCGGATATTTTCTTCGGGCTGGATCGAGATGATCAGCTCATTGGGCTGCATCTGCCCCGACATATTGCCGAAGATCGAATGCGGGACGCATTTGAACTGGATGTAGATCTCGGTCTTGCGCCGCGCCATCGCCTTGCCGTGACGCAGGTAGAACGGCACGCCCGCCCAGCGCCAATTGTCGACATGGGCCTTGAGCGCGATGAAGGTTTCGGTTTTGGACGTCTCGCCCAATTCCTCCAGATAGCCTTCATATTGTCCCAGCACGACATCGGACTTGGCTTTCTCGGCGTCTATTTGCCGAAGCGACTGCAGCACCTTCACCTTTTCCGCGCGCACCGCGTCAGGATCGTAGGCCGCAGGTGGCTCCATTGCGACGAGGGCCAACAGCTGCAGCATATGGTTTTGGAGCATGTCGCGCGAAGCACCGGCCGTATCGTAATAGCCCGCGCGCCCTTCCAGACCGACCGTTTCGGCAACCGTAATCTGGACGTGATCGATGTGCGACGCATTCCACACCGGCTCGAGCAGCGAATTGGCAAAGCGCAGCGCCAGAAGGTTCTGCACCGTTTCCTTGCCGAGATAATGGTCGATGCGGAAGATACGGCTTTCGGGGAAATGCGCGGCGACCGCGTCATTAATCTCGCAACTGCTTTGAAGATCGGTCCCGATCGGCTTTTCCAGCGCCAGCTTTACCGTTTGGCCGGCCAGCCCCACTGCCGCCAGATTGTCGATTGCCGCCCTGAACAGGCTCGGCGCGGTAGACAGGAAAATCGATACACCCTCATTGACGTCGATGTGATCGGCGAGTTCCTGATAGCCATGGGGCGTCGTCACATCGACCGGCGAGTAGGTGATACGTTGGGCAAAGCGCCGAGCCGTCACTTCGGAAAAGAAGTCGTCGGGCAGATGTTCGCGCAGCGCCTCCACGGCAGTCTCGCGAAACTCGTCGTCGCTCAGCTGCGAGCGCGCCGTTCCGATAATCTTAAGCTCGTCGGGAAGCAGGCCATCGGCGTGAAGCCCGTACAAGGACGGAATCAGCATGCGACGCGACAGGTCACCCGTCGCCCCGAACAGGAGCAGCGTCTTGGACTGTCCGATCATCGGGCCTCCCGCGCCTTCAGCGCCTCGTTATGGCTCGGAAAGTTCATCGCGCAGCGCTCCAGGAAATCATCGATTCTGTACATATCGGGGAGATGCACGTCTTCGCCCGGCTTTTCCAGCTTTTGCGGGAAATTCCCGTAGCCGCCGAGCAGGCAGTGCCAACTTACGGCGTTGTAATATCTGGCGATATCCTGCCGCTGTACCTCGAGGGTCAAATCTTGGCGCGTGAACCAGGCTGTCATTATTCCCTTGAGGCTGGGCGAAAGATTTTCATGCGCCGCATTGTCGCGCCAATAGTCGGTGTCGCGGCGTAGCTGGCAGCGATAATGCGCGACGATATAGTCGCGGATGCCTTCATAACGCGCCGCGATACTGTCATTAAAAGGTCCGCGCGCCTCGGGCCCCAGCCCGTCCGTGTCCACCGCTTTGATGAATTGCTCGACCGTGACAAGCACGATGTGCAGTGCGGTGGCCTCCAGCGGTTCGAGAAAACCTTGCGCCAGGCCGATAGCAAGGCAATTGGCATTCCAGCTCTTGTCAAGCCGCCCGCAGCGCATCTTGAGATGGCGTGCCTCGACATCTTTGCCGACGCCCAGCGCAGCGCGCAACTCGGTCTCGGCGGCGTCGGCTTCGATATATTTCGAGCTGTAGACGTAGCCATTGCCGGTGCGGTTGGTGAGCGGGATTGACCAGCGCCAGCCCGCGTCCATGGCGATGGCCCGGGTTGCGCATTCGGGCCCGCCTTGGGCGACATCGGTGGGCAGGACCACCGCGCTGTCCGCGAACAGATTGTCAGCAAAGGAGACATGCGCTCCGCCCAATGCCTGTTCGGCGATCAAGGCACGAAAGCCCGAGGCATCGATGAAGAAATCGGCTTCGTGGCGACCGCCGTCTTCGCCAATCAGCGCCGCGACCTCGCCGTCATCCGTCATTTCGACCGAGGCGATCCTGGTATCGACCCATTCGACCCCTCGCTTCGTCGCGATGCCCTTCAGGACTTCGCCAACCTTGTGCGCATCGAAATGGTAGCCGTAGCTGACTTCAAGGGGGAAATTCTCGGGGTTTAGCGGCGCAAGCTTGCGCTCCGCCAGCAGCCCGGGGAACAGGAAGTCATCGGGATGCGCCTGCACATCGAGGCCCGATCGCCGCAGCCGCGCGGCCCGGAAAAGCTGCCCCGCGCTGTGCCCGTCGAGGGCGGTCGGGAAGGGATGAAAGTAACGCTCGTAGCCGGGCTTCTGCGACCAGTGCTCGAACTGGATGCCGACCTTGTAGGTTGCATTTGCGGCGGGCATCCACTCGGCCTCGCTCACCCCGATCGTATCGAAAAAGACCTTGAGTTGCGGGGTCGAGCCCTCACCTACCCCGACAATGCCGATCTCGCTGCCTTCGATCAGCCGGATCATGGTTCCCGGCCAATGATGCTGGAGCAGGCAGGCTGCCATCCAGCCTGCCGTCCCGCCGCCCAAGATCGTAATACTGCTCGGTGTCACTGCGCCTTCAGGCGAATGGCATAGCCGCCGCCGGGAGCCATGTTGAGGGACAAAACATCGCGCGCCGTCACGTCGCGCTGTTCGATCACGATACCGAAGCGCGTCGGCCCGAGATAATGCGAAGTGTCGGCATCGCGGTAGATGCGCGCGCGGTGATGATGCTCGCCGCGCTGGCCATGCTTCGCGTGGGGGAAGAACAACCCGCATAAGCGTGCTTGCGCCTTCTGCGGCGTTGCAATATGGTTAACCGAGGTTAGTTTTTCGAAGCGTTGGCCTTTTGCTGGGGGACGTGCGTTGAGCGCACCCGATATCTTTTTGTCTTACAGCCGCGAAGATCGCGCGGTGGCGCAGCGCGTCAGCCAAGGGCTTGAACGCGAAGGCTTCTCGGTATGGTGGGATGCCGAATTGCATTCGGGCGAAACATTTGACGAGATGATCGAGCATAATTTGCGCCGGTCCAAGGCCGTCATCGTGCTCTGGTCGCCGCGCTCGGTCGGATCGCGCTGGGTCCGCGCCGAAGCCACACAAGGCGATCGCCGCAAGAAGCTCCTGCCCGCCGTGATCGAAAGCTGCGAATTGCCGATCGCATTCGAACTCCACCACACGTCGGACCTGTCGAAATGGGATGGCAATCTATCCAACCCGGACTGGCTCGGGCTTGTCACTGATATCCGCCGGTTGATCGGCTTCAAGGTCGGCGAAGACGCGGGGGCGACCCATACGCCATTATCGGGTCATCGCCCTGCACCCGACATGGCCGCGCACGAAGCGCGCCCCGATGACCAGACCCAGTTCTTCACCGAGGTTGGCGCACCGATTGAAGAAAGCGAAGTGCACGTGCTGGAACTGGCCGATGGGGACCAGCGGGTGCGAAAACATGTCGTCGGGCCGCTGGGGCTGAAGATCGGGCGCGCGGCGCCTTCCGACCTGATCCTGTCCGACCCGCGCGTTTCCCGGACACATTGCCTGGTCGAAATCAAGAATGACGAGCTTGAGGTATCCGACCTCAATTCGACCAACGGGACCTATGTGGACAATGAGCGTGTGGAAAAGACCATGCGGATCCCCGTTGGGTCGGAATTGCGTGTCGGCAAGAGCCGCCTCATTCACGAACTACGCTCGCGCGCCGACCTTCAGGCGTAGGCTACTTCTTAACGTTCGGTCGAAGCGCTGTTGTTGCGCAGGAATACGAGATATTGCCGCGTCTGCTCTGCCTGCCGGATCAGCCGATCGGCCTCCGCACGCGTGGACACACCGCGCATCGAATTGCTCAGCGTTCCCAGATAATCCTCATACCCTTCGGCACGCTGCGCGTTGGCGCGGCGTGTATCGTATCCGGCCCTTTGTGCATCCGAAGCGCTGCGCCCCGGACGCCGTCCGCGCGCCATGCGTTGCACTTCGTTGGCAAGCCCCTCTCCCTCGCGGACAATCGCGGCGAGGCGATTGCGCTGCGCAGCGGTCACTCCGGCAGAGGCGCTTGCCACAGGCGCTGCAGAAGGCTGCGAGAAGGTCGATGCGGGAGCAGTCGAACTCGGCTGCTGCGCGGCGGTCTGTGTGCGCGCAGGTTCTTCGGCCGGCTGCCGTTCGACCCTGCGTTCGGGGGTCTCGGTGGGCGTGACATCCTCGGCAACTTCTTCGCTATCGACGTCGTCTTCGGGCACGATGCTGTTGCCGTCCTCCAGCGTGACCTCCTCCATGCCCTCGTCGTCGATTGCGGTCGGTGCGGGTTCGGCCTCGGCGAACGGGTCTTCGCTCGGGCGCAGCCATAAGAAGACGACAATCGCGAGCAGCGCTGCGACCCCCGCCGGCACCAACCATTTGGGACGCTTGGCGGGTATATCCTTGCCCTTGGCGGCGGCCACCGGTGTCTTGTTCCCCTTTCCGGGCGGATCGTCATTGGTCGGCGCTTCGTTCGCGATCGCCTTGCCACGCGCTGCAGCGATCGCAGCCGCAGCCGCTTTCTCTCCTTCGTCGGGCCAGGGCAAGGCAGGCTTCTTTTTCCAATCGCTACGGTCGGGGCCTGATCCGAGCGCTTCACCAGCCATGTCGTCGATATTCGGCGCGTTCGCCAGATCGGCCTGGGTGGGATCGCTTTCGTCCGCCGGCGGGACATCTGCCGCAGCGTCCGATGGCCCGTCGCTTTCTTCGGTCGCACCATCACTCTGCGCATAGAGCCCCGCGCGCGTTTCCCCGGCATCCATCTTGAAGGTGGCGTCCTCAGGAGCATCGGGTACGGGGTCGGGATCGGGCGCGGGAAGCACGGGCTGGATCTCGTGCGGATCGTCCATCATGGGCGCGACCCGCGTCGCTTCGCCATCGTCGTTCGGCTCAATAGCGCCGGAGAACAAGCGCAGCCACCGCGCCACCGATTGCGGTCGATCGCCCGGGCGGATGACCATCGCGGCATCGATCGCCTTGAGGAAATCCTGCGAGTATCCGGGCAAATCGCGCTGTGCCAATGGCGTGTCGTCCTCGCCGTGCATGCGCTCGAGCACCTCGAGTGGTTTTTCACCCGTTACGCATTCGTAAAGCACGACGCCAAGCGCATAGATATCGGTCCACGGGCCCTGGTCGTAGGTCTTCACATATTGTTCGATCGCCGCATATGGCGGTGTGTGAAAGGTGACCTTCGTGGAGGTCGCATCGCCGCTTTCGAAGCGCGCCGAACCGAAGTCGATCAGGACGGCGCTGCCATCCTCGCGCACGATGATGTTGGCAGGTTTGATGTCCCGGTGGAGCACCCCGACGCGGTGCGCGCGTTCGAGTCCCTCGGCGATTGGCAGAATCACATTCGAGAGGGTGCCTTCGTCGAATTTCTTGCCGTCTTTCAACTGCTTGGACAAGGATTGCCCGTCCTCGAAGTCCATTACCATGTAGGCGGTGCCGTGGATTTCGAAGAGGCTTCGTACCGATACGATGTTGGGGTGGCGCGACGGCGTGGAGAGGTTCCACAACAGTTTTGCTTCTTCGACGAATTTCTTGAGGCCGAGCGCGTGGACTTCCTCGGCATCGCTGTCGACCGGCACCACCGTATCGTCTTCCTCGCGCTCCGAAATGGCGCTGGGGAAGTATTCCTTGATGGCGACAAGCTCGTCGAAATAGATGCCGCGGCCACGATAGACGATGCCGAACCCGCCGACGCCGATCACGTCCTCGAGCCGCCATTCCCGCAGCACCGTGCCGACCGGCAGCGCCTTGTTGCTATAGGCTTTGCTCATCCTATGTCCCCCGATTGGCAGAATTGCATAAACATGGGTTAGTTTCTAGTCTGCGATCCTGAAGAGGGGGTATGGTCATGCGCTTCCTGAGTGCCGGGACGACCCATGTCGGACTGAAACGCCAGCATAATGAGGACGCGCTGCTCGACGCGCGCGAGCGTGCCTTATGGGTGGTCGCCGACGGTATGGGCGGCCATGAAGCGGGCGACGTTGCCGCCAAGATGGTTGTCGATCGCCTCGCGCAGGAATTGTCTGAAGGCTCGGTCGAGGACCGTCTGGAAAAGGCCTCGGCCATCCTCGAGGAGGTAAATGGCGACCTTGTCACCATGGCGCAGGGGGGCGCAAAGAGTGGCACAATCGGCACCACGGTCGTCGGGCTTGTCATCGACGAGGCGCAATTCGGGATATTCTGGGCAGGCGACAGCCGCGCTTACCGCGTGCGCGATGGCGCCATTGCCCAATTGACCCGCGATCACAGCCTGGTGCAGGATCTGGTCGAAGCCGGCATGCTCGCGTTCGAGGATGCAGAGCACCACCCCGACGCCAATGTCGTGACCCGCGCGGTGGGCGCCAAGGAGATGCTCAAGGTCGCCACGCGCACCGGCGATACGCGATCCGGCGACATTTTCGTGATCGCCTCCGACGGGCTCACCAAAGTGGTGGAGAAGTTCGAAATCCTCGACATCGTGACCAGCCGCAATCCCATGCAGTCGGTGGATGCATTGCTTGAGATGACGTTGCAGCGCGGCGCACCCGACAACGTCACCATACAAGTAATCCGCGTCGGCTGATCAGCCCGGGTTATACTGCATGTAGCCGTACCAGGCGACATAGGGTTGGCCGCGCGCATTGCGCGCCGGATTGAATCGCACCTTCTGTTCCACCAGTCGGCAGGTTTCCGCATCGATCTCCGGATCGCCGATCGAGACATTGACGCGGCAATCGGTCGCGCGGCCGTTGACCTGCACCCGCACCGCAACCAGTACGCGTCCGCCCGACGGCCAGCGTCGGCGCATGTCGCGCGGGTAGTCGCGCGCGGTCAGTGTCGTGCCTTGCACCACGCTTGGCCGCGTTCCGCCACCGCCGCCCATTCCCGTACCGCTGTTGCCCGCGCCGGTGCCATCGCCGCGACCGCCGGCACCCGTGCCCTCGCCCGGGCGGTCGCTGGCTCCTTGGGTCGTATCGCGGCCTTGGTTGGGCGTTTGCGACGCAGGCGTCGGGTTGCGCGTCGGCGTGCGCACGACCGTCGCTTCGACAGGCGTCGCCTCGCTTTCGATATTCTCCTCGCTGGCCGCGCCTTCCTCGCGCGGGGTCGCCTGGTCCGGTTCGTCAATGTCGACCTCGGGCGGTGGCGGTTCGGGAAGCGCAATATCGAACGTGTCGAGCGGCGGATCCCTGGCGACCTCGTTCCCGCCAACCGAACCGAAAAGCAATGCCACTGCCGCCACCGCGCCGTGCAGCAGCAAGACGATCAGCAGCGTACCGACACGCTGCGCAGGGGGTGTTTGTTCGCCGTAGGCCATGGGGGTCCAACGCGGCACTGCCGCGACGGGTTCAGTCTTCGGGCACAACCTGTCACAGCGCCTCCACTAAGGTGGCGTTGGCGATGCCGCCGCCTTCACACATAGTCTGCAAGCCGAACGTCTTGCCGCGCGCTCGAAGCGCATGGATCAGCGTCGTCATCAGCTTTGTCCCTGTCGCGCCAAGCGGATGGCCGAGCGCGATTGCGCCGCCGTTGACATTCAGTTCGTCCGGGTCAGCTTTGGTTTCCGTCAGCCAGGCCAACGGCACCGACGCGAAGGCCTCGTTGACCTCGTAGAGATCGACATCGTCATGGCTGCGCCCCGACCGTTCAAGAATCTTCGCGGTCGCAGGCACCGGCTCCATCAGCATGATGACCGGGTCGCCCGCGGTTACGGCCAACGCATCGACGCGCGCCAGCGGGCTCAGGCTATGCTCTTTGAGTGCGTGCTCCGAGACCACCATGACGCCCGAAGCGCCATCGCATATCTGACTGGCATTACCCGCCGTTATCACCCCGCCCTCGGTGAGGGGGGCAAGCCCGGCGAGGCCTTCCATCGATGCATTGGGGCGGATACCTTCGTCCTTGTCATGGCGGATCGCACCGCCATCCTTGTCCAAGCCATCGAGCACGAGGATCTCGTCGTCGAACGCACCCGCTTCGCTCGCGGCAGCGGCCTTCCGATGACTGGTCAACGCGAAGGCATCCAGCTGCTCACGCGAAAAATCGTACTGATCGGCGATCATCTGCGCGCCGGTGAATTGCGAGAATTCGGTTACACCGAACCTGTCGAGGACTGCCTTGCTCCACGGGCCCTCCCCGAGGCCCGCCTTGGCGGGCAGGATGAACGGCGATCCCATGGGCACTCGCGTCATGCTTTCCACGCCTGCTGCGATGACGACATCTTGCGTCCCGCTCATCACCGCTTGTGCCGCGAAATGGAGCGACTGCTGCGAGCTGCCGCATTGCCGATCGATCGTCACGGCAGGTACGCTTTGGGGAAGGTTGGAAGCCAGCACGCAGCTGCGGCCGACATGGAAACTCTGCTCGCCGACCTGGCTGACACAGCCGACTATGACGTCTTCGATGACGGCGGGATCGATGCCACTGTCAGCGACCAGCGCGTCGAGTATTGCAGCACCCAGATCGACGGGATGCCAATTGCGCAGTGCGCCGCCACGCTTGCCACCCGCGGTCCGTTTGGCGGCGACGATATAGGCGTGTGGCATGGCTGGCTCCTGCAAGTGGAGTTTCTGCGTTAGCGCGGTCGCGTGCCGCCCGACAACGGGCTAGGTCCAGGAAAGAAAAAGGCCGTCCCGGTGAGACGGCCTATTTGTCATGGCGGAGAGGGTGGGATTCGAACCCACGGTACCCTTGCGGGCACAACGGTTTTCGAGACCGCCCCGTTCGACCACTCCGGCACCTCTCCAACACATGTCAGCGAGTTCAGGGCGGGTTAGCCCTTGGTCGGAGCGGGCCTCTAGCAGCGCTTGGACAGCTTGAAAAGGCCCTAGACGTAAGCCCGTCTGGAACGGCCCGCCTCGCCACCCATTTTTGTGGCATGACCAATTTTTCCAATGCCCTCATCATCGGTGCCCCGGGCGGCATCGGCGGCGCCATCGCGGACAGGCTGGAAAGCCAGGGCATGAAGGTCACACGCCTGTCGCGCTCCAGCAAGCCGCCAATCGATTTTGCCGACGAGACCGGCCTTGCAGCGGCCGCCGAAGCGCTGCGGACGAAGGCCCCTTACGATCTCGTCCTGCTTGCCAGCGGTATTCTGCACAGTGACGACTTCGGGCCCGAAAAAAGCTGGAAGATGCTGGAAAAGTCCGCGCTCGAGCAAGTGTTTCTTGTCAACACGATCGGCCCCATGCTCGCTGCGCGTCATTTCCTGCCGCTGATGCCGCGCAAGGGCCGCAGCGTTTTCGCTGCGCTCTCGGCGCGCGTCGGGTCGATCACGGATAATCGGCTGGGCGGCTGGTACGGCTACCGCGCCTCCAAAGCCGCACTGAACCAGTTCATCCGTACGCTTTCGATCGAGCTTGGCCGCACCCACGAAGACCTTGTCGCGCTCGCGCTGCATCCCGGTACGGTCGACACCGACCTGTCCGAACCGTTCCAGGGCAATGTGCCCGACGGCAAACTCTTCACCCCCGACTATAGCGCCGAAAAACTGATTGCGGTGATGAGAGAGGCCACATCCGCCGATAGCGGCAAGCATATCGATTGGGCGGGCGAAGAGGTGCATCCCTGACCGTTACATCTTGCGACAATGTCGCAGCCTTCTGACAAATTATCACGACCTTTCGTTTGCATAAGCGGAAGCATCGGCGGCTCCCCCGCCGCCCGTTTGTGAAAGGAAAGCGTTTATGAAGAAGTTTCTCGTGATCGGCGTCGCTGCCGCCCTCTCCCTCCCTGCCATGGCTGCCGCGCAGCCTGGCGAGCGCGGCATGCGCGCCGATACCAATGGCGACGGTCTTATCCAGATGAGCGAAGTCGAAGCGCAGGCGCAGCAGCGCTTTGCCCGCCTCGATGCCGATGGAAACGGTGCCATCACCCAAGCCGAAGCCGCCGAGGCGCGCGAAAAGATGAAGGCCATGATGGCCGAGCGGCGCGCTAGCGATGAAGGAAAGCATCGCGGTAGGCGCGGTATGCGCGGGATGCGCGGCGGTGAGGGCGCGATGTTCGAGCGCGCCGATACCGATGGCGACGGCCAGGTGACTTTCGTCGAGTATAACGCCCCGATGCTGGAACGGTTCGCCAAACACGACACCGATGGCGACGGTGCGATCAGCGCCGACGAACGTGCCGCAGCGCGCGAAGCCCGCAAAGCCGCGCGCGGCACCCGCGGCCAGTAGCGTAGCCCTCGCTCTGGCCCGAACGGAACGTGGGGGCTGGCTTCGCCAGTCCCCATGTTTCATCAAGGACACCGATATGCGCCCACACCTTCTTATCGTCGAAGACGAGCCCGCGATCCGCACCCCGCTCCAGCGGTATCTGGAAAGAGAAGGTATGCGCGTCACCGCCGTGGCCGATGCAGCCAAAGCCCGCGAAGCGCTCGCCGGCGGCGCCTTCGATGTCGCTGTGCTCGATATCATGATGCCGGGCGAGGACGGGCTCTCGCTCGCCCGCTCGATCCGCGCCGATGGTGCGCTGCCCATCCTCTTCCTCTCCGCCAAGGCAGAGGATATCGACCGCATCGTCGGGCTCGAGATGGGCGCCGACGACTATCTCACAAAACCCTTCAATCCGCGTGAACTGCTCGCCAGGTTGAAGGCCATCCTGCGCCGTACCGGCGCCGACCGCGAAGAGCAAACGGCCGAGACCGAGGTCTATCGATTCGAAGACTTTGCGCTCGACGCCACGCGCCAATCGCTGCTGCACAAAGGCAAGGAAGTCGAGCTGACCAGCGGCGATTTTCGCCTGTTGCTCGCGCTCGTGCAGCGCCCTGCGCGCGTCCTGACCCGCGACCAGTTGCTGGACCTGACCAAGGGCCGCGAAGCCGGTCCCTTCGATCGTGCAATCGACAATGCCATATTGCGGTTACGGAAAAAACTTGGTGAGGATGGTCCGCGCCTCATCCGCACCGTCCATGGCGCAGGGTACAGTTTTGCCGCCGAAGTAGAGCGCGCATGAAGCGGCTTACGCTCGCCACCCAGATTGCGCTGGTCGTCGCGCTCGCCCTGTTCGTGGCGCAGTCAATCAACTTCGTGTTTGCCGCACAGAACCGCCAAAACCAGCTGGTCAACAGCGCCGCTTTGCCTGCCGCCGAGCGCCTGCTAACCGCAGCGAATAATGCCGACATGCTCGACAGCCGCCCCGTGATCCGGCGCATGGCGCGGCAGCGCCGCGTAGCGATCAGCGATATCTCGCCAATCCCCGAAGGCGCCGAGCGACTGCCAAGCGCGGAGAGAGTGATTGCCGAAGCGCTCACCGCCGAGGGTCTCATTACGCGGCAGATCCAGGTTGTGACGCTCGATCCAGGAAGCCGCGATCGGCCGACGTTGCTGGCCGCCGCACAACTTGAAGACGGTCGCTGGGTCTCGGTCCGCGGCCGTGGTCCGCGCCCGCTGCGCCCGCTACTGGGGGCGCTTATCCTGCAATATTTCATCATCGGCCTGATCGTGCTGATCCCCACGCTCTTGCTGCTTCGGCGGACCAGCCGTTCGATGCGCCGCCTCACCAAGACAGCCGAAGAGTTCGATGGGACCAATGTGCCCATGCCCGTCCCGGTCAAAGGCCCGCGCGATGTTCGCGCGCTCATCACCGCCGTCAACGGCATGGAAACGCGCATTGCCGACATGATGGGCGAAAAGGATGTCATGCTGGGCGCTATCGGCCACGACCTTCGTACCCCGCTGACCGCGCTGCGGATCGAAGCCGAGACGGTGGAGAACGATTCGCAACGCGCTGCGCTGATCGACCAGATCGAAGCGCTGCATGCGCAATTCGAACAATTGCTGGATTTCGCGCGCCTGGGCCGCGCGGCCGGCTCGACCGAAATTGTCGCGCTCGATGATCTCGCCAGGACAATCGTTGCCGAGCGTGCCACGCCCCCACTGACGCTTGAAGCCAGCGAGCCTGTTCGCGTCTCTGCCCAGCCCGGCCCGCTGCGTCGTGCGATCGACAACCTTGTCGGCAATGCCCTGCGCTACGGAGAACGCGCCGAACTATCGGTGCGCGCCGACGGTGACAGCGCCGTGATCTGCGTCCGCGATCATGGCCCCGGCATTTCTGCCGACCAGCGGAAAGCCGCAATGCGTCCGTTCGAACGACTCGAGGCCTCACGCAATCGCGGAACCGGCGGCCACGGCCTGGGCCTCGCCATCGTTTCCGCCGTCGCTCGCGCGCAAGGCGGCCGGCTCGAGCTCGCCGACCCGGCGGAAGGCAGCGGCCTCGAAGCGCGCATTATACTTCCGCGCTTGTCCTGAGCGCCAAACGTCCTACATTGCACTGCACCATGCTGAGTAAAATTCCCTCCGCCAATTTCGCCATCGGCGACGTCGTGCGCCACCGCATCCTCGAGTTTCGCGGCGTGATTTTCGATGTCGATCCCGAATTCGACAATACCGATGAATGGTATGACGCCATTCCCCCCGATATCCGCCCGCACAAGGAGCAGCCATTCTACCACCTGATGGCGGAGAATGAGGAGCAGACGTACATCGCCTATGTCAGCCAGCAGAACCTCGTGCTCGACGACGAGGAAGGCGAGGTCGACCACCCGGCGATACCGACTCTGTTCACCGGCTTTTCGGACGGTCGCTACCAGTTGCGCCCCGAACGTCGCCACTAGGAGCAATTTCCTAGCAAAAATCCGGTCACAAATGGTTGACTCATCGCCAGCCTTTCCATAGTTGGCCCCATCCCCCGCGCGGACGGTGTCCGGCGCGGCCAATATTAATGAATCGAGAGAAGAGCCCATGTTCGCAGTCGTGCGCACCGGCGGTAAGCAATATCGCGTCGCCGAAGGAGATAAGATCGTAGTCGAGAAACTCGACGGTGAAGCTGGTGACAGCGTCGATCTGGATGATGTGCTGCTCGCGGGCGAAGGCTCGAAGCTGCAATCGACCGACAAGCTGGTCGTCGGCGCCAAGATCGTGGCCCAGGCCAAGGGCGAGAAAGTGACCGTCTTCAAGAAGAAGCGCCGTCACAATTACCGTCGTAAGCGCGGTCATCGCCAGCAGCACACCATCCTCGAGATCGTGTCGATCGGCGGTAAATCGTCTGGTAAGAAACCGGCTGCTAAGAAGGCCGAAACCAAGTCGGACGACAAGAAGCCGGCAGCGAAGAAGGCCCCTGCCAAGAAGGCCGCGGCGAAGAAATCGACAAAGGATGCTGCACCTGCTAAGAAGGCCGCAGCGAAGGAAACCACGGCCAAGAAGGCGAGCAAGTCGCCTGCCAAGAAGGCACCGGCCAAGAAGACCGAGAAGAAGTAACGATGGCACATAAAAAGGCTGGCGGCTCGTCCAAGAACGGTCGCGACTCAAATCCAAAGTATCTCGGCGTCAAGAAGTTTGGCGGGCAACAGGTCCTTGCCGGCAACATTCTCGTGCGCCAGCGCGGTACGAAATTCTATCCCGGTACGAACGTCGGCCTCGGCCGCGATCACACCCTCTTTGCCCTTACGGACGGCCGCGTGTCGTTCAGGGACGGCAAACTCGGCCGCAAATTTGTGCACGTCGAAATTATGCCGGAGGCGGCTGAATAACCGGGACTTGTCGATAAAGGGCGGTCCCACCGGAGGGACGGTCCGACAAGTCGATCAAAAGACAAAAAGGGAGAAGGGGCCGCCCTCTTCTCCCTTTTTTCGTTTGTCTCAAACTTCTCCCTGAACTGTCACGAAGTCCCGCTAGCGGGATGGCGAGGAGAAGTGGGATGTTCGCGGTTACCAAGCGTTTGCTGTTACGCCCCGGCTGGTCCAACGATGCGCCTGCGCTCGCGCGCGCCATTGCGGACGAGCAGATCGTACGCAACCTTGCGCGCGCGCCGTGGCCCTATGGCCTTGAAGACGCGCAGAAGCATCTCGACACGATGGCGACTGCCGACCTCCCCGTCCTGCTGATCACCAAGCGTGACAATGCCGAGATTGTCGGCATTCTCGGGTTCGACCGGATAGAGACGGGCGAGGTCGAGTTGGGTTACTGGATCGCGCGCAAGCACTGGAACCGGGGCTATGCGACCGAGGCAGGCCTCGCCGCGCTCGACATCATCAAGACGCTGGGCTTCGCGCAGGTGGTTGCGGGCCATTTCACCGACAATCCGGCAAGCGGACGCGTACTGCGCAAGCTGGGCTTCGCGCCGACCGGCGAGAAGGCCATGCGCCACAGCTGCGGCCGCGGCGAGGAAGCCGAAGTGATGATGTATGCGCTGGATCTAGGCGAGATTGCCGACCGCGTCGCTGCCTAGGCGGCGCGGCGAACCTTCCTGCCCGACGTGTCGAACTTGGTACCGACCTCCGCGTCATAATCGCGGATGAGCTGACGATCGTCTTCGTTCCACGGGTGGAAGCCCGGCAGGAAATAGGCGATCCATGGCGTGAACCACTTGCGCACCATGCCAGGGGACAGCACCGCATATTTGAACATGCGCCACTTCACCTTGGCGCCGGTCAGCCCGTCCTGCTCGAGCAGATCGAGCATCCCTTCCCAGCGATGCTTCAGGAAGTTGTAGGTGACGTTCACCATCACCAGGCTCTTCACCTTCCAGCGCTTGGCGCGCGACCAGTCCTTGGTCGCATGCATCCAGGTATCGAAGGCCACGCCCTTATGTTCGATCTCTTCGGAGGCGTGCCAGCGCCACAATTCGGCGGTCGCTTCGTCGGCGCCTTCCAAATGCTTGGGATTGGCAAGAAGTTCATGGGCCAGGATCGCAGTGAAATGTTCGAGCGCCATGGTTGCGGCAAGGCTGGCGATCTTGGGCTTTGTCGCGATAAAATCGAGCCGCTCCTGCACCTTTTCCTCCAGCGGCGCGATGTCGTAGCCCGCGTCTGCCGCGCGATTGTTAAACGCGACATGTTCGCGACTATGCATCGCTTCCTGCGTCACGAAATTCTTGATGTCGTCGGCCAACCGCGCATCGGCACCGTGGCGGAAGGCCCGCACGCTATCGACAAAAAAGGCCTCGCCCTTGGGAAAGGTGATCGAGAGCGCGTTGTAAAATGCCGTCGCATAAGGATCGTCACCATGCCACCAGCGCGGCGTTTTCTCCTCCCGCCCGAAACGCCGATCGCGCGGCGTGATCGAAAGATCATTGGGGGTAACGGTTGCGGTCGTCATCACTTCACTCCAAAGAGGCGGTTTAGTCATAGATGGTTATAACTGACACTTATGTCAATAAACTTACCGACACGTAAACGGATGTCGCCCGAACAAAGCCGTGCCGCTGCCGTCGCTGCAGCGCGCGAGCTGCTGCGAGATCAAGGCATGAGCAGCGTGACCTTGAAAGCGGTGGCGTCGAAGATTGACCGCACCCACGCCAATCTCCTCCACCACTTTGGCAGCGTGGACGGGCTCCATGCCGCGCTGGCCGATGAGATTGCGCACGAAGTCGCCAATTCGATCACCGGCTCGATCGGAAACTATCGCGCCGGAAAGACCAAGCTGCGCCGTGTCGTCGAGGAAATGTTTACGGCATTCCGCGAGCAGGGACTGGGCGAGCTGATCGCCTGGGTAGTTCTCTCGCGGCGGCGGGAAGCGCTTGCTGCGGTCGAATGCGCGGTGTCCGATGTCGTCACCGCAATTACCGAACCCGGCGACGATCGACCGCTCGACAAGGCGACGCTGGGCCTGGTCCTTTTAGCCATTGGCGACTCGCTGGTGGGCGAAGAGATTGCCCGCGCCACCGGTAATGAGCATTCGGCCGCGCATGAAATTGCGGTCAAGCAGATCCTTGCCGTGCTTGGGGAGTTAAAGTGACATGGCGCACTTTTTAGATCAGGCAAAGATCCACATTGCATCGGGGGCCGGCGGCGGCGGTGCCGTCTCCTTCCGACGCGAGAAATATATCGAATTCGGCGGCCCCGATGGCGGCGATGGCGGCAAGGGCGGCGATGTCATCTTCGAAGCCGTGCCCTCGCTCAATACGCTGATCGACTTTCGCTACACCCAGCATTTCAAGGCGCCGCGCGGCAAGGGCGGCGCGGGTCGCAACCAGACGGGTGCTGGCGGCAAGGACCTCGTCATCAAGGTACCGGTTGGCACGCAGATATTCACCGACGACGACGATCGCTCGCTGATCGCCGACCTCACCAAGGTAGGCCAGCGCATAACGTTGCTGCGCGGCGGTGACGGTGGGCGCGGCAACGCCAGCTACAAGAGCAGCACCAATCGTGCCCCGCGTCAGCACCAGCCGGGCTGGCCGGGTGAGGAAATGGCGGTGTGGCTGCGCCTCAAGCTGCTTGCCGATGTCGGGCTGGTGGGTCTGCCCAATGCTGGCAAATCGACGTTCCTCAATGCGGTGACCAATGCGAAGGCCAAGGTCGGCGCTTACGCCTTCACCACCATCCATCCCAAGCTTGGGATGGTCGAACATAAACGCCGCAGTTTTGTCATGGCCGATATTCCTGGCTTGATCGAAGGCGCTGCCGACGGCGCGGGCATTGGCGATCGTTTCCTCGGCCATGTCGAACGCTGCAAGGTATTGCTGCACCTCATCGACGGCGATCTCGACGACGCGGTCGAGGCATATCGTACCGTCCGCGGCGAGTTGGAAGAATATGGTCACGGACTGAAGGACAAGCGCGAGCTGGTCGTGCTCAGCCGTGCCGATATCGTCCCCGATGAAATTCTTGAAGACAGCGCCGACAAGATCGAAGCGGAAACCGGGCGACGGCCGATGATTGCGTCTGCGGCGTCGAAGGATGGGCTTGAAGCGGTGCTCGACAAGCTGATTGAAATACTGCCCGAAACACAGCAGCTGGAGGGCGAGCCCGGCGAACACGAGGACAAGCCGTGGTCGCCGCTTTGAGGATTGCGGTCACGGGAGCCACAGGCTTCGTCGGCGGACGCCTACTGGAAGTCGCCGAAGGTCGTCCACTCACCTGCCTTACTCGCCGCGCGCAAGCCCCGCGAGAGGGGGTAACCTGGGTACGCGGCGATCTTGCGGATGCGGAAGCGCTCGACCAACTTTGCGCGGATGCCGACGCGATCATTCATATCGCGGGCGTCATTAATGGCGACGCCGCAGCTTTCGAGGAAGGCAATGTGCTGGGCACCGCGCGGCTTCTCGAAGCCGCAGCGAAACAGGGCGTCGAACGCTTCGTCCACGTCTCCAGCCTCGCCGCGCGAGAGCCCGATGTCTCGCTTTACGGCGCGAGCAAGCGCAGGTCCGAGAAGCTGGTGCTCGATAGCGGTCTCGACGCCGTGGTCGTCCGCCCGCCTGCGGTCTACGGTCCCGGCGACCGCGAAACGCTCGAACTGTTCAAGATGGCAAAGCGCGGGCTTGTCGTGCTGCCCCCGCCCGGTCGCCTGTCGCTCATCCATGCCGACGATCTTGCGACATTGCTCCTCAAACTTGCCGAAGGTGGTCCTTCCGGCACGATCCTGGAGCCCGATGACGGCACGCATAACGGGTTTTCGCACAAGCAGTTCGCCGATGCGCTGGGCCGTGCCGTCGGCAACAATCCGCGCAGCTTCTCGATGAGTCCTGGCTTCGTTCGACTGGGCGCCAGGATCGACAGCCTATTGCGAGGCAGCAAGGCCAAGCTCACCGCCGACCGCGCGGCCTATTTCTGCCATCCCGACTGGGTCGTGCGCGATGACCGCCGCCCTTCGTCCAGCTTCTGGCAGCCGCGCATCAGCGCCGACAAAGGGCTGGCGGATACCGCGGCCTGGTATCGGGAAAAAGCTTGGCTTTAGAGCGCAATTGGCCCTTATTGCGCCGTATTCGATTGCCAAAGCGCACGCCAACCAACCTATCGGGGAACCTATGAGCGACCGTGACACCGTAAAATCGAGCGTTTTCAAGCTGATCGAACAATTCAACAAGAAGGGCGTCGACGTCACCGAGGAGACGCGCTTTGCGCAAGATCTGGAGTGGGACAGCCTCACCGTGCTCGACTTCGTGGCGGAGGTCGAAGACGAGTTCGACATCCTCATCACGATGAACCAACAGGCCGAGATCGAAAAGGTCGGCGAGCTCGTCGACGCGGTCCACAAGATGGCGAACAAGTGAGCGACCTTTTCTCCAAGTTCGATCCGATCATCGCCCAGCATAAGGGGCTGATCGACAGCGGCCTGACTGATCCGTTCGGACTGGTGATGGAAGAGGTTTTGTCGCCAACCGTGGCCATGTGTAATGGGCGCGAAACCATTTTGCTCGGTACCTATAATTATATGGGCATGACCTTCGATCCCGACGTGATTGCGGCGGGCAAGAAGGCGCTGGACGAATTTGGTTCGGGTACCACGGGTAGCCGCGTCTTGAACGGCACCTATTCGCTCCACAAGGATTGCGAAGCCGCGCTCAGGGAATTTTTCGACATGTCGGGCGCGATGGTCTTTTCGACCGGTTATCTTGCCAACACAGGCGTGATTTCGACGATCGCGGGCAAGGACGATTACATCATTCTCGATATGGATAGCCACGCGTCGATCTATGATGGCTGCGCGATGGGCAACGCCAATGTCGTCCCCTTCCGCCATAACGATATCGAAGCCTTGGAAAAGCGGCTGAAACGCCTGCCCGAAGATGCCGGCAAGCTGGTGATCCTCGAAGGCGTCTATTCGATGCTCGGCGATACCGCACCGCTCGACAAGATGGTCCCGCTTGCCAAGAAACATGGCGCCATGGTGCTGGTCGATGAAGCGCACTCGATGGGCTTCATCGGCGAAAACGGGCGCGGGGTGGCAGAAGCGCAAGGCGTGATCGACGATGTCGATTTTATCATCGGCACCTTCTCGAAATCGGTGGGCACGGTCGGCGGCTATTGCGTCTCCAACCACCCCAAGTTCGAAATCCTGCGTCTCGCCAGCCGCAGCTACATCTTCACCGCGTCGCTGCCGCCCAGCGTCATGGCGACCGCGGCCACCTCGATCCGCAAGATCATGGGCGCGAAGGACAAACGCGATCACCTGTGGGAAAATTCGACACGTCTTCACAACGGCCTCACGAAGCTGGGCTTCGAGCTTGGCACAAAGGAACCCGAGAGCGCGATCATATCGGTCATCATGCCCGATCTCGAGCGCGGCGCGGCGATGTGGGACGCCCTTTTGAAGGAGGGCCTTTACGTGAACCTGGCGCGTCCGCCAGCGACGCCTGCGGGCATGACGCTCCTTCGCTGTTCATTGTGCGCCGAACATTCAACCGAGCAGGTCACCGAGATACTCGGTATGTTCGAACGCGCTGGCCGCACAACAGGCTGTATCGATTGACTCTTTTCCTGAGTCGTCAAGGCCACTAGAAGGGTCGGAGCATGACGGACGGGGATCAGACCGCCTTCGATTGGCGCCGCGGCGCTGCGGCTTTCGTTGCGCTTTTCGCGACGCTCATGCTTTTGTTCATGATCTGGATGGTCTCGGCCTCGAACGAGGCGCGCGAAGCCGCGCAGGCGCGCGAACGCCATGCCTATGACGTGACGCTGCTGACGCGCACGCTCGATGCCAGTATCTCCAATGCCGAAGCCGCCTTGGGTCGCTACGTTCTCGATGAGGATCGCTTCACGGGCAGCATCTACTATTCCGAATGGCGCCTTGCCGAACAGCAGCTCAACGAACTCGAACGCCTGGTTGCCAAGGATCCTGCACAGCGTGAACGCGTCGAGCGGCTGCGTACCAATTTCGATGAGCGCCATGCAGAACTGTCCGCGGCTGCACGCGCTGCGACCGCTGGCCAGGGCAGTGGCGGCATCAGTCTTTTCTACCAGGCTGGTGAAAGCGCATCGATTACGGCCATCGCCACGATCCTGCGCGAGATTGCACGTGCCGAACGCAATGCGCTGACCGCATCGATCGAGGAAACCAGCTTCTTTTCCGCACGGGCTGGCAAGCTCACCGACTATCTCGGCTATCTTGGCGCGCTAGTGGCAGCGATCGCGCTCGCTATGGGCGTCTTTGCGCTTCGGACCTTCAATCAGTATCTGGCCAGCCGCCGCGAGACTGCGGTCGAGACCGAACGCGCCGATGCGCTCGAGGCCGCCGTTGCCGAGCGCACGGCGGAACTACAGACCGCCAACGAGGCGCTGAAGGCCGAAGCCGAGGAACGCGCCGCCGCCGAAGCCCAGCTTCGCCAAGTCCAGAAGATGGAAGCGGTGGGCCAGCTTACCGGCGGTATCGCGCACGACTTCAACAACATGCTTGCCGTCATCGTCGGTGGACTCGACCTGGCACGGCGCCGCATCGATGGACCGCGGCGCGAATTGTTGACCCATCTCAACAATAGTATGGAAGGCGCCAACCGCGCCGCCACGTTGACCCGCAGGCTGCTATCCTTCTCGCGTCACGAACCCCTCCACCCCGAACGGGTTGAAAGCGAAGAGCTTGTCCGAGCGATGCGCGAAATGCTCGACCGTACACTGGGTGAGCGTATCTCGATCAACCTTGACCTCGACACCGAGGCTTGGCCCGTCTTCGTCGACGCCCATCAGCTGGAGAACGCGATCCTCAATCTCGCGGTCAATGCGCGCGATGCGATGGACGGCCAAGGCGAACTCACCATCCGCACCGATAACGTCACGCTGTCGGACAATGAGATTGGCGACATCCCGTCGGGCGATTATCTCAAACTGTCGGTTATCGACGACGGATGTGGGATGACCGAAGAGGTGCGCACGCGCGCCTTCGAGCCCTTCTTCACCACCAAGGAAGTCGGAAAAGGTACCGGTCTTGGCCTGTCCCAGATCTTTGGCTTCGCGCACCAGTCGGGCGGCGAGGTTGGCATCGAAAGCGAGGTCGGCAAGGGAACTAGCGTGGCGCTTTACCTGCCGCGAACGACGATCGAGGCCGGAAAGGTGACGCTTCATCCTGCTGCCAAACCCATTGCGCCGCACGAGACGATGGCACCGGCCGATGCACGCCTCCTTATCGTCGAGGACGATGCGCGCGTTCGCGCCGCCACTCTGGGTGCCCTCGAAGACCTTGGATACGCGCCGCAAAGCGTCGATTCAGGCGCCGCTGCGCTCAAGGTCTTCAAGCCGGGAGCGTTCGATCTGATCATTTCCGATGTCGTCATGCCCGAGATGACCGGCCCCGAACTCATCCGCGAATTGCGCGCACGGCAAAGCGATATCGCCGTACTTTTCGTCACCGGCTATGTCGGCGAAGGCGAGACCGACGAGCTTGCGGGTTACGAAGTGCTGCGCAAACCCTTCACGGTCAGTACGCTGGCCAGCGCCGTTGCATGCGCACTTGGCAATGTAGCTGTTGGCGGCTCCAGCGCGGCTGCCCGCTAGACCGGATTTTTGGCTGGTTCGATTGACAGGCCGCGCAGGTAAAGCAGTCTGATTCCGACACGCTTTGTACGGTTGCCCACGGTAAAGGCTGCACTGCTGTGGCGCGGCTTGCGCTCGAGCAATGTAACCCGCGCATTGTTCGAAAAGGCGCCGCCATCGATGCGCGTGAGCCTGTAATCGCGATTGACGTCGTGCTGTAGTCCAAAAGCGTAAGTACCGGGCCCCGGCACCTTGACGCACACATCGACCGGTCCTGATTGCGGGATGGGGAACATGTGCACCTTGTGGATTTTCCTGCCGCCGACGAGCCAGTTGTCCGGATTGCCGTCATAGAGATCGAGACGAAGCTCGCCTTTGCGCGTCTTGAAACCCGATACGCGCACCAGAATTGCCGCTTTCCCGCCATCGCAGTGGCCGACATCGCCGATTTGCGTCACGACGGCGGCCGAGCTGGCAACTGCCGGTGCAGCGGGTGTGACGAGCGCCAGCGCGCCCATGACGAGCGCACTCGATACAGCCAGCGACAGGGGGTTCAGGAAATTATGCACTTTATACATCTCGTTTTGCTACCGAATAAGCCCGACTTGCCCTGTTTCAAGGCGTGCATGGGCTTCACATTGCCGCTCAATAGGGCCAAATCATGGTGAAACGCCCATTAAAGCCGGACAAATGAACCTAAGCCTTATCGATCGATACATGGTCCGATCCATCACCGTGCCGCTCATCGGCACGCTGGTGGTCGCTGCGATGTTGCTGACGCTCGACAAGATGTTGCGCCTGTTCGACTTTGTGGTGGCGACCGGCGGACCCGTCAGCGTGGTCTGGAGGATGCTCGCCAACCTGCTCCCCGAATATGCCGCGCTGGCGATACCGCTAGGTCTGATGCTCGGCATCCTGCTGGCCTTCCGCAAACTCGCATTGTCGTCCGAACTTGATGCATTGCGTGGTATCGGTGTCGGATACGGTCGGATGCTCAAGGTGCCCTACATGTTCGCCGTCGGCCTGCTGGTGGTGAACCTTGGCATCGTCAGCTTCCTCGAACCCTATTCGCGTTACAATTATGAAGGCTTGCGCTTTGACCTGCGATCGGGCGCGCTCGGTGCTGCGATCGATGTCGGCGAATATAACAAGCTTGGCGATGGCATCACGCTGCGCATCGAGGAAAGCGAAGATGACGGTACGCTACTGAAGGGCATCTTCGTATCCATGGAAGAGGATAATGGCCGGCGCATCGCTGCCAGTGCGACGCAGGGCCAGTTCCTCGCCACCGACGATCCCTCGACCATCCTGTTCCGCCTGCAGGACGGTCGGCTAATCCAGGACGAGCCCGATTTCGCGACGCCGCGCACGCTCGCGTTCGATACGTACGACTTGCCGATCGCGCTGCCGGAAACATCATCTTTCCGTGAACGCGGGCGCGGGGACATCATCAAGGAGCTCACGCTGCCCGAGGTCGCCGCCATCGCCTATGGCGGCGAGGCTGCCAGCCGCGAAGACAATCTTGCCGCGCGCGCCAACCTCCATTTCCGACTGGTAGAGGTTTTCATGATGCTGATGCTACCGCTGCTCGCCGTCGCATTGGCCGTGCCGCCCAAGCGCTCCTCCTCGGCGCTGGGCATCTTCGTCGCCATTGTGATCGTGGTGACGTATCACAAGATCAACCAGTACGCCGAAGCGGCCGGCGCACAGGGCCGCCTCAATCCCGAGGTCGCGCTCTATACGCCGCTGATTAGCATGCTAGCGCTGATCGGGTGGATGTATCATGTCATCGCACATCGCCCCGGCGGCCAGCCGATTGGTGCGTTAGAGGCGGTTTTCGCCAAGTTCGGCAAGCTGATCAAGAAGGTCATCCCCGATTCGCGCGCCCGCGCTCTTGCAAAACGACGCGAAGCAGAAGAAGCCCCGGCTGAATGATCAACCTCGATTTCCTGCCCTCGCGCCAGATCACCCTTTACTTGGCGAAGCTGTTCATCACACGCACCTTTGCCGTGCTGATCGCGCTGGTGATGGTGCTGATGATGCTCGACCTGCTGGGCGAAAGCGGCAAGATCCTCGCGGTGGAGGGCAATAGCGATGCGGACCTGTGGCGCTACGTGCGGTTGCGCCTGCCGCTTCTCATCTCGCAATTTCTGCCTTTCGCGGCCTTGCTCGGCACCTTGATCGCTTTCACTGCGCTCAACCAGAATAGCGAGGTCATTTCGATGAAGGCGGCGGGCCTGTCGGCGCACCAGATATTGGCGCCGCTGATCCTGACGGCCGCCATCGTCGCGGTCGGATTGTTCGTCTTCAATGAAACCGTAAAGGTGAACAGCGCGCGCGTGGTGACCGCCTGGCAGGACAATGACTACAAGCCTGTCCCCCCCGAAAGCGGTATCATGAGCAATGTCTGGATCCGCTCACAAGGAGGTCAGGTTCATGCCCGCTTCGCCGCCGGCACCGGCGATGATTTCCGGTTGCAGGACGTGTCTATCTATCGTCTCGAAGACCGCGTTTTGAAATCGGTGGCACGCGTCGATACGGTACGTCCCATCACCGGCGAGGACCGATGGTCGTTTGAAGGGATAGAGACCTACGACGCCGAGATGAACATGGTCCGCGAAGGGGCCACGGGCACGGGGCTTGCCGGCGTTACGCCGAGCCAGTTCAAGCTCGCTACCGTCAATCCAGACAGCACCGACATCATCACCCTTACCGAAGATATCGAAGCGCTCGAAGCCGCAGGCCGCCCCACGGAAGCTGCACGGGCCGGGTGGTGGCATAAAGTCACCGCGCCTTTGTCGACGCTGCTGATGCCACTTCTGGCGTCTGTGGCGGCTTTCGGGCTGGCGCGTTCCGGGCAGGTCCTGCTGCGCGCTACTATCGGCATGGCGCTGGGCTTTGCCTATTTCGTCGCCGACAATTTCAGCCTCGCAATGGGCACGGCCGGCGTCTATCCGCCTTGGCTTGCCGCATGGGGGCCGGTGCTGCTGTTCTTCCTGATCGGTGAAAGCGTCCTTGTGAGGACCGAAGAGTAGCTAAGCCCGCTTGCCCGTCGTTGCCGACACGAGATGGGACACCAATGCCCACAGCCCGCGCCGCGACGAGCGGTGATACAGGCTGCTATCCTCGAGCTCTGCGACCAGGCGGCGATGCGCTTGGCCCAGATTGTGATAGGGCACGCCCGGCAGCAAGTGGTGCAGCGCATGATAGCGCAGCCCAACCGGCGCCCAAAGCGCAGGCAGCAGGCCCGGCGGCGGCACGTTGACACTATCGAGATACTGGGCCGTGACGCTCATCGGCTCCTGCGTGTCATTTTCCCAGAAATGCGCGACCATGGTGCGCAATTGGTTGAGCCCCATGAGCCCGCAGGCAACGCCCATGAAGATCGCGAAGGCGCCGAGCGGCAGCACGCCGCCCACCAGTGCCGCGATCAGGATCCATGACCACGCGAATGCCGCCACTTCCTGATAGGTGAACTGGCGCGCGGCATCGCCCACCGGGCGTTCACGGCGAAAGTCGGGATTGATCTGCAGCCCCGAATAGCGCCCGACCACTTCATCGCGCACGCGCTTCGACACGAAGCTGACAGGCGCCAAAATCGCGAAGCGGAAGAAAAGCAGGAATGGTGCCAGCGTGCCGCCGATCATGAAAATCGGCAACGACCACGGCTTCATCGATGCAAGCGGGAGATATTCCGGATCGTCCCTGGTGCCATATTTGGTCTTGGCATGATGCTGGTTGTGCACGCCCTCGTACATAAAGCTCGGCGCAAACAAGGGCACGCCTACCAGCACATTCCACACCAGACGAAAGAAAGGCAGGTCGCCTTTCTTGATATGACTGATCTCGTGAATGAAGCTGCCCGCGCGATAGAGCGCGAGCACCGCCAGGAGCCCCGCGCCGATACGCAGCCCGGTCCCTTCGCCAAACATCGCGAAAGCGAGCGCGGCATAGCCGAGCAGCGCGCTTCCCAGCATGTCGAGCCAGAAAATTGTCGGGCTCGGCGTATTGAGGCCGCGCGTCAGCTGCGCGGCGGCCTTGAGCAACGCCTTGTCATCGCCGCTGCGCATGGCGCGGCGAACGTTCGTATCTTCGGTGCGGGCGTCGCGTGCGACCCCGGCTGGATAGGTCGTATCATTCATGTATCTTGTCCTGGGTGCGCCATCTGGCGACAGATCATGGCACCATCAAGGCAAAGCTGCCCGATTCTTTCGTAAAATCATGACATTGCGCACCTTAATCGCAGATGACATCGGCCACCGGCTCGGCTAGCCCTTTTTCATGTCCACCACGCTCAAGATACGGCCGGTCGAAAACAGCGCAGACAAGAAAAAGTTCGTCGACGTCGTCTGGTCGATCTATGTCGACGATCCCTACTGGGTGCCGCCTCTTAAGTCCGAGGTGCACGGGCTGCTCAACGAGAAGAAGAACCCGTGGTTCGAACATGGCCGCCTCCAGCTATTTCTGGCCGAACGCGGCGACGAGGTCGTGGGACGGATCAGCGCCCATGTCGATGATCTCTGGCTGGAACGATTCCCGGGCTGCGGCATGTGGGGGCTATTCGAAGCCAAGGATGCCGAGGCCGCAGCGGCGCTGATCGAGACTGCCGAGCAATGGCTGCGCGAGCAGGGAATGGCGCGCGCGATGGGGCCGATCAGCCTGTCGATCTGGGACGAGCCGGGCCTGCTGGTCGAAGGGTTCGAGGAAAAGCCGATGATCATGATGGGTCATCATCGCCCCGAATATCAGGACTGGGTGACGGCTGCGGGCTATGAAGGAGTAAAGAACCTCCACACATTCGGGCTCGATATCCGTATCGACATGATCCCGGTGATCGACAAGCTCATCCAACTGGGCGAACGCAACGAGCGCATCCGCATCCGCGACGTCGACAAGTCGAAGTTCGATGAAGAGGCCGCGATCATCCTCGATATTCTCAATGACGCATGGAGCGACAATTGGGGATATGTCCCCTTGACCGATGCCGAGATCGCCTATGCCGGCAAGATGCTCAAACCGATCATCGTCGAGGATCTGGTCAAGATTGCGGAGGTGGACGGCAGGCCGGCGGCCTTCATGATCACCATTCCCGACATCAACGAGCTGATCGAGGATCTGGACGGCAAGCTGTTTCCCTTCGGCTGGGCCAAACTGCTGTGGCGGCTGCGCAAGCCGTACACGCGGCGCGTGCGTGTCCCCTTGATGGGCGTGCGCAAGGAGCATCAAAAGGGCCGCCTCGCAAGCCAGCTTGCCTTCATGCTGATAGAATATACGCGCCGCGTCTGCGTCGACAAATATGGCATCAATTTCGGCGAATTCGGCTGGGTTCTCGAGGACAATAAGGGAATGATGTCGATCGCCGAGCTGCCCGGATCGGGTATCAACCATACCTACCGAATTTACCAAAAGTCGCTCTAAACCCACGCTCCGGCGAATCCGAAGGCACCACTCGTACGTTTCTCCGTTGACCGGTAAAAGGAGGGCGCAATGAGTGATAATGACATGATCACGATCGAAGCCGATCCTAAAGAAGAACGGCTGCACCTAGCCGACCTTCCGGGTTCGGAGGCTGAACTTTCACCCACTCCCGATTTTATGCCGCGCTATCCCGGTTCGGGCCGGCTTGATGGTAAGACAGCGATCATAACTGGCGCCGACAGCGGCATCGGCCGGGCAATTGCTATCCTGTTCGCCCGTGAAGGGGCGAATGTCGCGATCGTCTATCTTTGTGAGGACGAGGACGCGCGCAAAACTCTCGAGTTGTGCAAAGACGAAGGTGCCGATGCTTTCGCCATCGCCACCGATCTTGGAAGCAAGAAAGCTTGTGAAGAAGTCGTGGAAGCAGTTGTCGAGCGGTTTGGCGGTATCGACGTGCTCGTCAACAATGCAGGCGAACAGCATCCCGACCGCGACATTCGCGACATCAGCGAAGACCAGCTACGCCGGACATTCCAGTCGAACATCTACTCGATGTTCTTCCTAACGCAGGCTGCGCGGGAACACCTCAAAGAAGGGGCTGCGGTGGTCAATACGACCTCGATTACCAGCTACAAGGGGCAGCCTGTCCTGCTCGACTACAGCGCCACGAAGGGAGCCATCACGGCTTTCACGCGGTCGCTCGCTACCAAGCTTTCCGGAGACGGCATTCGTGTCAATGCCGTTGCTCCCGGGCCGATCTGGACACCGCTCAATCCAGCTGGAGGCATGCTGCCCGAAAAGATGGACGACTTCGGTAAGGATACGCCGATGGGGCGGCCGGGCCAGCCAAACGAAGTCGCCCCTGCCTACCTGTTTCTTGCCTGTGAGGATTCGAGCTATATCAGCGGACAGGTCATCCATCCCAATGGCGGGACGGTCGTCGGCGGTTAGCCCTCCATGCGCATCCATACGGGCGCATGATCCGACGCCTTTTCCTCGCCGCGCGCCCATTTGTGCACGCCCGCGCCTTGCAGCCGGTCTGCGGCCTGCGGCGAACACAGGAAATGATCGATGCGAAAGCCATGGTTCTGCGGCCACGCACCACGCTGGTAATCCCAGAACGTCCATAGCTTTTCTTCATCGGGCAATGCCGCGCGCAATGCATCGGTCCAGCCTTGATGAACAATCCGGCGCAGCGCAGCGCGGCTTTCGGGCTGCATCAGCGCATCGGCGGCCATCGCTTTGACGCTATAGGTGTCGCGATCTTCCGGGATGACGTTGTAGTCACCTGCCAGGACAACCGGGCGCTCTTCCTTGAGCAGCGACTCTGCATGGTCCGCCAGACGCTCCATCCATTCGATCTTCTTGTCGAATTTCTCGGTCCCGATGGGGTTTCCATTCGGCAGATATATCGAGGCGACGATGAGGTCGCCGATTTCCGCCTCGATGTAGCGGCTCTGTTCGGGCAAGGGATCGCCGGGAACACCGGTGCGGCGCAGCTTGGCCTCGTCCTTCGACAGGATGGCTACGCCGTTGAAGCCCTTTTGCCCATGCCACAGGGCATGATAGCCGGCCTTTTCGACATCCCCGGTCGGCAACCCGTCCACTTCACCCTTGAGCTCCTGAAGGCACACGACATCGGGTTTCTCCTTGTCGAGATATTCCACGAGCCGCGGCAAACGCGCGCGAAGACCATTGATGTTGAAACTGACGATTTGCATCGATCAGATCGAAAAGCTCGACCCGCACCCGCAGCCAGCTGCCGCATTGGGGTTCGTCACCTGGAAGCTGGCGCCGCCCAGATTTTCGACGAAATCGACCGCAGAACCGCGCACCAGATCGATACTAACGGGATCGACCACTAGCGTGACGCCGCATTCCTCGGTGGTAATATCGTCCGCCTCGGCCGCGCCGAGCTCGAACTTATAGGTAAAGCCCGAACACCCTCCGCCCTCGACCGACAGACGCAGCACGGCGGGCGCGCCCTGCTTTTCGGCGATGGCAGCGACGCGCTTGGCTGCGTTTTGGGTGAGAATGATGTCGGTCACGTGGAGCGAGATAAGGTCGCCCCCGCCTCGCCGCAAGCCTTACTGACCGGCGGCGCCGCCCTGGGCGATTTCGTGCATCGACATATTGTCTTCCATCGCCAGGAGATAATCGGTCGATTTCATGAAGGGCAGCGGATTGACCGGCTTGCCGTCGATGCGGACTTCATAGTGAAGGTGGCTACCGGTCGAACGGCCGGTCGAACCCATCTTGCCGATCTGCTGGCCGCGGCGAACGGTATCGCCGGCAGCGACCTGGATTTTCGAAAGGTGAGCATAGCGCGTCACGATGCCGTTGCCATGATCGACCTCGATGAGGTTGCCGTAACCGCCGCGATTATAGCCGGCGCGGAGCACCTTGCCGTCAGCAGTCGTCAGGATCGGCGTGCCGACCGGGCCGGCAAGATCGATACCGGCATGCATGGCGCGGCGCTTCTTGAAGGGATCGGTACGTGTACCGAAGCTCGAGGTAAGGGCCGAGCCCTTGACCGGCATGTCCGACGGCACTGCAATAGTGCCCTCCTGGAGGTGGTCGAGCTTCTTCCAGCTCGTGAACAGCTGGCGAAACGTTTCATCGCCTTCTTCCGACGCTTCAAACGGGCCACCGATGGCTTCGGGAAGCTCGTAGGCAACGCCCATCTCTTCCAGTTCGGCCATACGACGCTCGATCTTCTCGTCGAGCAGGTTTTTGGCGAGCACGGCCAACACGCGCTGTTTTTCCGCGATCTGGGCGTGCGTTTCGCTGTCATGCAGCTGGTACGAAAGCACCGCCGTTTCGGCGGTGGCAAGACGGGCAGCGCTGTAGCCGGACCAAGCCGTCAGAAACACGACCACGAACAAGGCCATAAGCTGAACGAGTGCCGGGCAATAAATCCGACGCACCTTCTCACCATCGCGAATGTAGATCTCGCGATCGCGAATGATACCGTTGAAAAAACCCGTTCCCGCCATGTTCAGACCCGCTCCTGTCCGGTCGATGCGTCACCGACCCGCTTTAGAATTTCAAATTCGTTGGCGATCCCCACCCCAACGCACTGACAGCACCGTAAATGCCCTAACGGCCGCTGCGGGATTGAAGGTCTGCCGATAAGGTTAAGAAAAGCAAACCGGATATAACGGGTACGAGACGAGTTGCGGCGACAAAGCGATGAAATGAGAAATTTCTTAAACCAGATTAACACTTTAATGGAACCCGCGAAGAGTTCTCCTTAACAATGCGAATAATTAACGGGGAGCCCGATCTTTTCTGGCTGTCATCCGTTGTGCGCCTGACCTATCACACTTGCGGGCCACGCCGTCCCAACGCGGTGCGCCTCTCTGCAAGGGGAGTATGAATTGACGAGCAAACCACAATCGCGCCCTGCGCGACCCTATTTTTCATCCGGGCCGTGCGCCAAACCGCCGGGCTGGGATCCATCGAAACTCGATCTTTCGGGCCTTGGCCGGTCGCATCGCAGTGCGCACAACAAGGCGCGGCTAGCGCATTGTATCGCGCTGATGCGCGATGTGCTCGAGCTCCCCGAAACGCATCGCATTGGCATCGTTCCGGGCTCGGACACCGGCGCATTCGAGATGGCCATGTGGAACCTGCTGGGCAAGCGCGGTGTGGTCGTCGCGGGCTGGGAAAGCTTCGGCAAGGACTGGGTCAACGACATCCTCAACGAATTGAAGATCGATGCCCACGCGATGGAAGCAGAATATGGCAAGCTTCCCAATCTCAAGAAGATCGGCTGGCATAACGATGTCGTCTTTACGTGGAACGGCACTACCAGCGGCGTGCGCGTACCGGGCGGCGACTGGATACCCAACCGGCGCGAAGGCTTATCGATGGCCGATAGCACCAGCGCGCTTTTTGCCGAGCGCGTGCCATGGGAAAAGATCGATGTCGCCACCTTCTCGTGGCAGAAAGTGCTGGGCGGCGAAGCTGCCCATGGCGTGCTCATTCTCGGCCCCCGCGCGGTCGAACGACTGGAAAGTTATGATCCCCCTTGGCCGCTCCCCAAGCTGTTCCGGCTAAAGAAGGGCGGCAAGATCAACGAGGGCATTTTCACCGGTGCGACCATCAACACACCGTCAATGCTGTGCGTCGAAGATGCGATCCACAGCCTTGAATGGGCGCAATCGATCGGTGGCCTCGACGGCCTGATCGAGCGCGCGGAGGCCAATGTCGCCGCAGTCGACCGGCTGGTGGCGGAGCGCGACTGGCTTCACCATCTCGTCGAGGAGCCCGAGCTGCGATCGAAGACCGGCATTTGCCTGACCTGCGACGGCGCCGATCGCGAGCGCATCACCGCGATGGTCAAGCTGATCGACGGCGAAGGCGCCGGCTACGACTTCGGCGCCTATCGCGACGCCCCGCCGGGGCTACGCATCTGGTGCGGCGCGACTGTCGATCGTGACGATATCCTGGCCCTTGGGCCCTGGCTCGACTGGGCATGGAGTGAAACGCAATGAAAGTCCTGATTGCGGACAAGATGGACCCGCGCGCCGCGCAGATTTTTCGCGAGCGCAGTATCGAAGTCGATGAAACAACGGGGCTGACGCCTGACGAACTCAAGGCGATCATCGGCCAGTATGACGGGCTTGCGGTCCGCTCCGCAACGAAACCGGGCGCGGAATTGTTCGATGCCGCGACAAACCTGAAAGTCATCGGGCGCGCCGGGATCGGGGTCGACAATATCGACATCGCTGCTGCCACCGCACGCGGCATCGTCGTGATGAACACGCCGTTCGGCAATTCGATCACGACTGCCGAACATGCCATCGCGATGATGTTCGCGCTGGCCCGGCAACTGCCTGCCGCCGATGCCTCGACGCAGGCCGGCAAGTGGGAGAAGTCCAAGTTCATGGGCGTCGAGCTGACCGGCAAGACTTTGGGTTTGATCGGCGCCGGCAATATCGGATCTATCGTGGCCGCGCGCGCGCTGGGCCTCAAGATGAAGGTGATCGCCTACGACCCGTTCCTGACCGCTGAACGCGCGCTCGAACTGGGTATCGAGAAAGTCGATCTCGACGCACTGCTGGGACGCGCCGACTTCATCACGCTCCACACGCCGCTGACCGACCAGACTCGCGGCATCCTCGATGCCGAGGCATTGGCCAAGACAAAGAAGGGCGTACGCATCATCAATTGCGCACGCGGCGGCCTGATCGACGAAGCGGCGCTTAAGGAAGCGCTCGACAGCGGGCAGGTGGCAGGCGCCGCGCTGGACGTGTTCGAAACCGAGCCGGCGACCGATAGCCCGCTTTTCGGCACGCCCGGCTTCGTATCGACGCCGCATCTTGGTGCATCGACCACCGAGGCGCAGGTCAACGTTGCCATCCAGGTTGCCGAACAGATTTCGGACTATCTCTTGACTGGCGCGATCACCAACGCGATCAATTCGCCCAGCCTGACGGCCGAGGAGGCTCCGCGCGTCAAGCCGTACATGGGATTAGCAGAAAATCTAGGTAAACTTGCCGGCCAGGTGCTCGGCGAGGATATCGAGCGCATCGCGGTCGAGGTCGAAGGCGACGCCGCCGAACTCAACATCAAGCCTATTACCGGCGCCGTGCTGGCCGGGCTGATGGGAAGCTATTCGGACAGCGTGAACATGGTCAACGCCCCTGTGCTCGCCAAGGATCGCGGGCTCGACGTACGCGAAATTCGGCACAGCCATGAAGGCGATTACCATACTCTCGTGCGGGTCACCTGCGATACGCCCAAGGGCAAGCGCAGCGTTGCGGGCACCTTGTTCGGCAACGCCAATCCGCGCCTTGTCCACCTGTTCGATGTCGGTATCGAGGCCGAGCTGAACGGGCCGATGCTCTATATCGTCAACACCGACGCGCCGGGGTTCATCGGCGCGCTCGGCACCGCGCTGGGACAGGCGCAGATCAATATCGCCACCTTCAACCTTGGTCGCCGCAAGATTGGCGGCGCGGCGGTCGCGTTGATTGCGATCGACAGCGAGCCGGATGCCGAGACGGTCAAGAAGCTGTCCGCGTTGGACGGCGTGCGAAAGGTCGTGCCGCTACGCTTCTGACGCGGTCGGCCCATATTTGTCATCATCCCTGATTAGGCGTAGCCAGATGACTGCGGCACCGCGTGTCGCAGTCTTTGGATGCATCAACCAAGAGGGGGTAGCTTGATGACTGTCGAACTTACCTATCTTACCTGGGCGGCGCTGCTGACGGCGCTGCTCTGGGTGCCCTATATTTGGGGCCTGTTGCGTAATTCCGAAAATATGGCGTCAGGATATGTCGATCCGACGCCTCCATCGAACCTGCCCGCCTGGGTAAAGCGCGCCAATCGAACGCACATCAATTCGGTCGAGACTCTCGCGCCGTTCGCGGTCTTCGTGCTTGTTCTCCACGTCACCGACCAGAACAACAGCATGACCGCATTATGGGCGATGGTCTTCTTCTGGGCACGCGTCGCCCATGCCATCGTCTACTGGTTAGCGATTCCCTACGTCCGCACGCTGGCGTTCCTCGTGGCGCTTGTCGCGACGCTCGGGCTGTTCTGGGAAGCGATCAGCTAGACTAGCCAAAGCGGCCTGCCAGCCAATTTCGCGGTACCCCTCAGCAGAAGCTGGCGGGGTCCGGTCCCATGCGGCCGGCGGGATCGTCCATGGCGTCGATCCGCTCGATTTGCTCGTCGCTGAGGGTCAGCTGCTCGGCGCGCATATTGGCGGCAATATGGTCGCGGCTCGACGCCTTGGGGATGGCTGACAGGCCCGACTGCAGGTGCCAGGCAAGGATGACGGCCGAACGGGGCGCATTGAGCGCGGCGGCGACGTCGCTGATAACTTCATGGTCGAGGAGGTCGCCTCTCCCCAGTGGCGACCAGCTTTGCGTGACGATCTGCATGTCGTCGTGCAGCTGTCGCAATTCGCGCTGCTGGAAGGCTGGATGACATTCGACCTGGTTGACTACGGGCACCACGTCGGTGGCGGCCACGATCTTTTCCAGATCCTGCGGCCTGAAATTGCTGACGCCGATAGATTTGGCGTGGCCCGCATCGCGCAATTCGATCAGCGCCTTCCAGGTATCGACCATCCGGCCCCTGCCTGGGCATGGCCAGTGGATCAGCAGCAGATCGACGCTGGCACGGCCCAGCCGACCCAGACTTGCGGCAGTCGCCACCTTGGCCTGTTCGAAACCCTGGTCGCTGTTCCACACCTTGGTTGTCAGGAAGATGTCTTCACGTCCATCGAGGGCCGCACCGACGCCGCGTTCATTGCCGTAGATCGACGCGGTATCGACCAGCGCATAGCCCTCCTCCAGCGCAAGCTTGACCGTGTCGGCGGCCTTGGCGTCGTCGATCTTGTAAGTCCCGAAACCCAGCTTCGGCATGTCGCGCCCGTCGTTGAGCGTTAGGGTCCTCGATGTGAACATTTTGACACTCCTTTGCAGCCTTAAGTGCTGGACGGGCGCGCCGGTTCCCCCTAGGCAGCGAGGCGCAATTGAGACGTCGAGACAGCAGGAAGTATCATGGGCAACGTCACCGTCATCGGCGCACAATGGGGCGATGAAGGCAAGGGCAAAATCGTCGACTGGCTGGCGAGCCGCGCGGATATCGTCGCGCGCTTCCAGGGCGGCCATAATGCGGGTCACACCTTGGTGATCGATGGCAACGTCTATAAATTATCGCTGCTGCCGAGCGGGGTCGTGCGCGGCACCCCCAGCGTCATCGGTAACGGCGTCGTGCTCGATCCATGGGCGCTCAAATCGGAAGTTGAGAAGCTCGAGGGACAAGGCGTCAAGATTACGCCGGACGTCCTCTGGATTGCCGAAAATGCGGCCCTCATCCTGCCCATCCACCGCGATCTCGATGCGCTGCGCGAAGACGCCAGCGGCAAGGGCAAGATCGGCACCACGCGCCGCGGCATCGGCCCTGCCTATGAAGACAAGGTCGGCCGCCGCGCCATTCGCGTCTGCGACCTCGCCCATCTCGACGGTCTCGGTCCGCTGATCGACCGGCTTTGCGCGCATCACGATCATCTTCGCCGCGGCTTTGGCGAGCCTGAAGTCGATCGCGAGCGACTGCTCAACGATCTCAAGGAAATCGCCGACTTCGTCACGCCGTTCGCACGTCCGGTTTGGAAGCTGCTCGACGAAAGCCGCCGCGAAGGGAAACGCATCCTGTTCGAGGGCGCGCAGGGCGTCCTGCTCGATGTCGATCACGGGACCTATCCCTTTGTGACCTCGTCCAACACGGTCGCAGGCGCAATCGGGCCGGGCAGTGGCATGGGACCGAATAGCGCCGGCTTCGTGCTCGGCATCGCCAAGGCCTACACTACCCGCGTCGGATCGGGTCCTTTCCCAACCGAGCAGGACAATGACGTCGGCCAGCGCCTCGGCGAGCGCGGGCACGAATTCGGCACGGTGACCGGCCGCCAGCGCCGCTGCGGCTGGTTCGACGCCGTGCTGGTGCGCCAATCGGTCGCCGTGTCGGGCGTAAAGGGAATCGCGCTGACCAAGATCGACGTCATGGACGGGTTCGACACGGTGAAGATCTGCACTGGATACAAGATTGACGGGAAGGAATATGATTACTTGCCCGCGCACGCTTTCGATCAGGCGCGCGTAGAGCCGGTTTACGAAGAGATGTCCGGGTGGGACGGCAGCAGCGCGGGTGCCCGCAGCTGGGCCGAGCTCCCCGCGCGCGCGATCAAATATGTTCGCCGGATCGAAGAGCTCATCCGCTGTCCCGTCACGCTATTGTCGACGAGTCCGGAACGCGAGGACACGATCCTCGTCCAGGATCCCTTCGCCGAATGACGAGCCGCGAACAGACCGGCTTCATGCCAAAGGATCATGCGTCCAATGCGCATGTGACGTGGCTTGACCGGCTGACCTGGGCACTGTTCGCGCCGATCACGGCTCCTTTCCTTCTCAAGTCGCTACGCGGTGGATCGAAGGCCGAAAAGGAACGCCTGCTCAAGCGCCTCGGCCTTCCCGACGACGCGCTTCCCAATCTCGGAAGCTGGAAAGCCGATACCGGCTTTCTCCATCTCATCGTCGACACCATCCTTGAGAGGAAGCCGGCCCAGGTCGTCGAGTTCGGCTGCGGCGCGTCCTCCCTGGTTATCGCCAAGGCGCTCCAGAAGGCTGGCGGCGGCCAGCTTACCAGCTTTGACCAGCATGAAGATTTCGTGGCCAAAACGCGTGAATGGCTCGGCGGGTACGATCTCGACGCGAACATCACCTATGCGCCGCTCGCGCCCAGCCCCGGTGGCTGGCCCGGCCTGTTCTACGATATCCCGCCGCTCGAACCCGGCATTGATCTCATCATCGTCGATGGCCCGCCCTGGACCATCCACCCGATGACCCGCGGCGCCGCCGATCAACTTTTCGACCGACTGGCGCCGGGCGGCATGGTCCTGCTTGACGATGCGGCGCGCCCCGGCGAACGCATCATCGCGAGCCGTTGGAAGAAGCGGTATCCGGACATCGACTGGCGCTACTGGAGCGGCGGCGAAAAGGGTACCCTGATTGGAGTCAGGAAGGACTGAGCCAGCGCCAGGCCGTCACCGCCGCGAGCGCCCAGACGATCAGGACCATTGCCAGTCCCGCCCTGCTGACCGGTCGTTCCGACAGCCCCGCCGCTTCCATGCGTAGCCGCGCGACGACAGCTTTCGGCACCATCTTGAGCGCCAGCCAAAGCCCCGCCGGAACGATCAATACGTCATCGACCAGCCCCAGCACCGGAATGAAGTCCGGAATGAGATCGATCGGGCTGAAGGCATAAGCCGCCGTCAAGCCGGCGACGATCTTAGCGAAGAGCGGGACGAAGGGGTCACGCGCCGCCAGCCATAGGATCAACGCATCGCGCTTGAGGCTGTTAGCCCAGCGCTGCAAACGCCCGGGCGTGCTTTGCCTTTCCGGCTCTGGTTTCCCGCAATCCACCATCGATCAGTAGCACCTGCCAATAGTCGCCGGCATAGGGGCTTTCAAAGGGCCTTGCCGCGCCGACATCGTAATCGAAGCGCCCGTAATAGCCGGGTTCGCCGAGCAGGAAGATGGCCTGGCACCCGAGCTGCCGCGCCGTCGCCTCCGCAGTGCGGACCAGCGCGCCGCCGATGCCCACGCCCTGTCTTTCGGGGAGCACCGCCACTGGCGCCAGCGCCAGCGCTTCGATGGTCGTTCCATCGGCCTCGGCCTCCATCCTTGATAGCATCACATGGCCGACGACACGGTTATCTTCTTCGGCAACGATCGACGCAGCAACGTCCCCGCACGCCTCGAGCATGCCGACCAGCTTCACCTCGTCCTCGCCGCCAAATGCGGCGCGGTGCACCTTGGCGATTTCCAACGCATCATCAATTCGCGCCGGACGATAGATTGTCATCTACTCCACCGTGATGTCGGGCGCATCCTCGGCCTTCATCCCGACGACATGATAGCCGGCATCGACATGATGGACTTCGCCGGTCACGCCCGAGGACAGGTCCGAACAGAAATAGACCCCCGCCCCGCCGACATCGTCGATCGTCACGTTGCGGCGCAGCGGCGCATTATACTCGTTCCACTTCATGATGTAGCGGAAGTCACCGATACCCGATGCTGCAAGCGTCTTGATCGGGCCCGCGCTGATCGCATTGACGCGGATGCCTTCGGGGCCAAGGTCCGCGGCGAGATACTGCACGCTCGTCTCCAGCGCTGCCTTGGCCACGCCCATGACATTGTAATGCGGGATGACCTTCTCGGCGCCGTAATAGGTCAGCGTCACGATCGAACCGCCTTCCTTCATCATTTCGCGCGCTCGCTTGGCTACCGCGACTAGCGAATAGGCTGAGATATTCATCGTCATCAGGAAGTTGTCGAGGCTGGTGTCGACATATTTGCCGCGCAGCTCGTTCTTGTCCGAAAAGCCGATCGCGTGAACGACGAAATCGATGCTGTCCCAATGCTTTTTGAGCTCGTCGAACGCGGCGTCGATCTGGTCCATATCGGCCACGTCGCATTCGATCAGCAGGTTGCTACCCAGCTCTTCCGCCAGCGGCCCGACGCGCTTCTTGAGCGCTTCGCCCAAATAGCTGAAAGCGAGTTCCGCTCCCTGCTCTGCCAGCTTCTTGCTGATGCCCCATGCCAGTGACTTGTTATTGGCCAGCCCCATGATGAGGCCGCGTTTGCCCGCCATGATGCCACTCATCGCGTATCTCCCTGTTCTTCATCTTCGCCCGGTTCCTCGACGATCAGTTCGCCTGCGTAAGGACCTTCATAAGTCTCGCCCTTTAGCGCGGTATCGCCGCTGTCCGCTAGGGCTGCGTTGAACTCCGCCCCGAAGACGACGCCAAGCCCGACGACGTAAAAGAAAATGAGCACCACCATTACCCCCGCCATCGAACCGTAGGTGCGTCCATAGCCCCCGACCAGGCCGATGGCTTCGGGCAGGACCGTGGCGGTCAACAGCCACCACAACGTGATGAAGATCGCGCCCGGCCATACGCGTCCTTTGCCCCGGCGATAGCGAAGCGGCGTGAGCGCGTAGAAGATCGCATAGACGGTCAGGAAGAGCACGACCGACGGCACGATTCGAAACAGCCCTATCGAACCCGCGAAATCGCCTGACACCGGCAAGTAGTTGGTGATGAGTGCCTGAAGGCTGGTCAGCAGCACGGTAGCGGAAAAGGCGATGAACAGCAGAAATACGGCGCCGATGATCAAGCCGATCGACGCCAGCCGATATTCCCAGAATGGCGCGCTCATTCGAATGCCGTACGCACGGCGCAAGATATCGCGGATGGTTTCGATGAAGCTGCCAGCCGTCCACAAGCCGACCAGCGCGCCGACCCACAAGAGGGCACCCGTCTTGCCGGTTGTCACTTCGAACAAGGGCTCGGCCAGTGTTTCGGCGACATCGGGTGGTAACTGCGACAGGATGGCGAAGATGGCTTCATCGCTGGCCCCGTCGCGGCCGATCAGCTTGGCGACCGCCGTCGCGAGGATGAGAAACGGGAAGAGCGCCAGCAACGAGATATAGGCGAGGTTCCCGGCGTGGATGAAACCGTCCGAATAGACGCCGTACACCGTCCGCTTGAGAACTTCCCACGGGCGCTCGCTCTTCCGGAGCTTCCTGATTTTTTCGCGACCGAACTGGGCATGCAGACCGGCCAGCCGCTTGCGGCGCGCTTCAGGAGAGTGTGGCGACTGCTGCACGCTTGCCGCCTAGACCCCGAGGCCGGACCGCACGTTATCGGACGAATCCCAGCCGGACACGAAATCCTGCAGTTTCTTGTCGCCCTTGGGTATCTCGATCATCAGCCGCACCAGCTGGTTGCCGCGCCCGCCGCCCTTCTTGGTGAAACCCTTGCCGGTCAGGCGTAAGGTCGTGCCGCTCGACGAGCCCTTGGGAATCGTCATGGTCACCGCGCCGCCCACGGTCGGCACCTTTACCTTGGCGCCCAGCACCGCTTCTTTCAGCGTGATCGGCAGGTCGAGACGGATATTGTCGCCATCGCGCTCGAAGAATTTGTGATCCTTGACCGTGATTGTGACGATCGCATCGCCGGTGCCGCCGGGACCTTCCTGCCCCTGGCCTTTCAGGCGGATTTTGGTGCCGGTCTCCACGCCCGCCGGCAGCTTCATGTCGATCGTCTTGCCGCCTCCAAGCTTGACCCGCTGGGGTTCCTGCAAGGCAGCATCGACGAAGGGAACGCTCAGACGATAGGAGATGTCCGCGCCTTTGGGTGCGCTCGATCGCTTGAAGCCACCGAAGCCACCACTGTTGCGCGAGCGTGTCTGCGCTCCGCCGCCGCCGAAGATGCCTTCGAACAAATCGGACAGGTCGGGGTCGATGTCGCCCGGATCGAAGCCCTGTGGTCCGCGGCGCGCACCGCCGGCAGTTCCGCCGCCGCCAAAGGGATGGCCGCCTCCGTAGCCGCCGCCAAAGGGCGACTTGGGATTGCCTTCCTCGTCGATCTCGCCGCGGTCATAGCGCGCACGCTTGTCCTTGTCCGCGAGAATGTCATAGGCCGATGTCACTTTGCCGAAGCGCTCGGCGGCCTTTGGATTGTCCTTGTTCCGGTCGGGATGCAGCTGCTTGGCCAGGCTGCGATACGCCGTTTTTATCTCGTCTTCGCTGGCCCCGCGCTTGAGGCCCAGTTGCTGATATAGATCCATAACACGCCTCTAAACGGAATTGGCCGCAAAAGGCCAGTGGCTTGCGCCATTCTTCACTCACCCTTACGCGGGAGCATATGAACCCGTTCCAGCTTTTCGACGAGTGGTATGCGCAGGCCCGGGCGTCCGAACCGTCCGATCCCAATGCCATGGCGTTGGCGACCGCTACCCCGGATGCGATCCCCTCGGTAAGAATGGTGCTGCTAAAGGATCACGGGCCTGAAGGTTTCGTCTTCTATACCAACATGGAAAGCCGCAAGGGCGAAGAGCTGACCGCCAACCCGCGAGCATCGCTCTGTTTCCATTGGAAGTCGACCTACAAGCAGGTCCGCATCGAAGGCCGCGTCAAGCAGGTCAGCGACGCCGAAGCCGACGCCTATTTCGCCAGCCGCGGCCGTGCCAAGCAGTTGGCTGCCATCGCGTCGCGCCAAAGTCGCCCCCTCCCTGCTTTCGAGAAGTTCGAACAGGAGATCGCGGCGCTGGATGCCGAATATGCGGGTCGTGATCTGCCACGGCCTGACCGCTGGAGCGGCGTTCGCGTCATCCCCGACCAGATCGAGTTCTGGGAAGGCACCCGGGAACGCACCCACCACCGGCGCCTTTTTGTACGTGACGGCGACGGTTGGAGAGAAGGGCTGCTATACCCGTGAGCGGTTTTCATCATCACGGCCACGACCATAAGAGCGATCATGCGCACGAACGCGCCAGCCTGACCGGGCGCGCCGCGTTGGCAAGCGTCTCGGTCGCGCTTTTCCTTGTCGGCCTCAAGGTCTGGGCGAGCTGGGATACCGATAGCGTCGCCATGCTCGGCAGTCTTGCCGACACCTCGCTCGATCTGATCGCCAGCCTCGTCACTTTCTTCGGCGTACGATATGCCGCCAAGCCCGCTGATGACGACCATCGTTTCGGGCATGGCAAGGCCGAAGGCATCGTCGCGCTGTTCCAGGTCATCATCATCTCGGTCAGCGCGATCGGCATTGCTTGGCGCGGCATCGAACGCTTCTTCAGCGGCGAACGCACACAGGAGCTCGAACTCGGCGTGACCGTGTCGGGGATCGCCATCGCCGTCACATTGGCACTGCTAGCCTATCAGCGTTTCGTCATCCGTAAGACCGGCTCGGTCGCCATCCAGATGGACCATGTCCATTACCAGACCGATCTGCTCCTCAACGGCGCGGTCATCGCCGCGCTCTTCCTCGACCAGGTCGCCGACGTGCCCTTTGCCGATCCGCTGATGGGCATCGCGATCGCGGCGTGGCTGCTCTACGGCGCGTGGAGCGGTGCAAGCCATGCGCTCGACCAGTTGATGGATCGCGAATGGGACGAGGAAAAGCGCGACCGCTTTCTCGCCATGGTGAAGACCCATCCCGAAATGCAGGGCGTTCACGCGCTGCGCACGCGATCTTCAGGCGGTGTCGATTTCGCGCAATTCCATTTGTGGCTCGATCCCGAAATGACGATTTCCGAAGCACACCGTGTGATGGACGAGATCGAAGCGACCATTCACAAGGAATTTCCCGGCATCGACCTGCTGATCCATCCCGATCCGAAGGGACTTGAGGAGCGCGGACACGACACCACGCCGCTATAAGGAGGCATTTGAATGCGGATCCCATTCCATCAGGTCGATGCCTTCGTGGTCGACGGACAGCCGCTGACCGGCAACCCTGCTGCGATCATGCTGCTCGACGACTGGCTGCCCGATGCGACGCTGCAGGCGATCGCGGTTGAAAATAATTTGTCGGAAACGGCCTTCCTGAAACGCTCGGACAGCGCAGCGGATTGGGATTTGCGCTGGTTCACGCCGGCTACCGAGGTCGACTTGTGCGGCCATGCGACGATCGCTTCGGCGCACGTCGTGATCGGCGATCGCGACGAAGTCTCCTTCCAGACCCGCTCCGGCGTGCTCGCGGCGTCGCGTAGCGGCGACACCATCATTATCGATCTGCCCGCCGGCGATCGCTTCCAATCGCTGGAAGACGCTGCGCTTGCCAACGCGCTCGGCATCGAGCCCGTCGAGATGATCAAGGCCAGCGCCGCCGAAGATTGCCTTGTCGCGCTGCTTGAAGACGAAGCCGCGGTGCGCGCCGTGGCACCCGATTTCCACGCCATGCGCCTATGGAAGGATCTTGTCATCGTCACTGCGCCCGGCGACAGGACCGACATTGCCAGCCGGGTGTTTGCAGTCGGCTACGGCATCGATGAAGACCCAGTCACCGGTGCCGCCCACGCCGCCATCGTACCGTGGTGGGCGCAGCGGCTCGGCAAGGAGCGAGTCACTGCGATCCAGGCAAGTGCTCGCGGCGGCCATCTCCAATGCACGCATGACGACGACCGGGTCCGGCTCGGCGGGCGCTGCGTATGCGTCATCGAAGGCGAGTTTCGCCTCTAGGCGACTTCAAGCTCGGCGGCTTGCGTCGCGCCGATCGTGCCGCCACCAAGCAGTCGTTCGCCCTCGTAAAAAACTGCCGACTGGCCCGGCGCGACGCCATATTCGGGACGATCGAAAGCGAAGTGATTGCCATCCCAGGTTCCGGGCTTTGGCGGCGCCAGACTACGCACCTTGGCATATACCGTGCGCTGGTCTTCGGCGAGCCAGTTGACTTGTTCGACCGAGGCCGAACCCACCGCCAGCGCAGCCTTGGGGCCCACCACCACGCGATTGGTTTGCGGGTCGATCTTCACGACATAAAGCGGCTCGGGCTGACCGCCGATTTCGAGCCCGCGGCGCTGTCCGATGGTGAAATGCACCACGCCTTCGTGACTGCCCAGCTTGCGCCCATCAAGATCGACGATGTCACCCGGCGTTGCCGTCTCGGGCTTTAGCCGCTTGACGAGGCCCGCATAATCGCCATCGGGCACGAAGCAGATGTCCTGGCTGTCGGGCTTGTTTGCGACTTCGAGCCCCGCCTCTTCCGCCAGCTGGCGTACCTTGTCCTTGGGCAGGCCGCCCAGCGGGAAGCGCAGGTAATCGAGCTGGTCGAGTGTCGTACCGTAAAGGAAATAGCTCTGGTCCCGGCGCGGGTCCAAGCCCTTCCATAGCTGGGCCTTGCCGTCCGCGCCCATCACGCGGCGTACATAATGGCCTGTCGCAAGGCAGTCTGCGCCCAGGTCGCGCGCAAAACCGATCAGGTCGACGAACTTGACGCCCTGGTTGCACTTGGAACAGGGCACCGGCGTGCGTCCCCTGGCATATTCATCGACGAACTGGTCGATCACGCCCTCGCGAAAGCGGCTTTCGTAATCGAGCACGTAGTGGGCGATGCCGAGCCGGTCGCACACCATCTTGGCGTCGTAAATGTCCTGCCCGGCACAGCACGACCCTGAGCGCTTCACGGCCTCGCCATGATCATAAAGCTGCAAGGTGACGCCGATGACTTCAGCATCGGTCTTCGCCGCGAGCGCCGCGACGACGCTCGAGTCCACGCCGCCGGACATGGCGACTACGATGCGTGCGCCGCTGGCGCCGCCTGGAAGATCGAAGCTTGGGGACATTTCGGCCGCGTCTTTACCTGAAATTCACCCTGTTCTTCTAGACCCATTCGCAAGAAGTCAGGGAAAAGGGGCCGATTTTGGCACGTTACGAAGGGAAAATTACGTCTGCTGCCGAAGCGCGACTCGAATTGGAAGAGCTGCTTTCGCTCATGGACACCCCCGTGGAAAACCCTTTTTCGCCAGAACGTTGCGAGAAATTGGCGCGATTTCTGTCGGGGGAAGATGTCGGCGATTCGCTCCGCGGCACCTTCGCCAGCAAAGGGTTAAAGGAGCGGAAATGAATTTAACTCTCAAATTAACCCTTGCCTGTGAGAAAATCTTCAATGGCCGCGACGTAAACGGGGTCATCGGAAATGATGAATATGTGATTGAGGATACAGATGCTTGAAAATCAGGACATTCGGCCCGCGCAGGTCGTCGGCCCCCTCGGGGAACCGCTGACCATCGACTCGCTGCCTCCTGCCAACACCACCCGCTGGGTCGTGCGTCGCAAGGCGGAAGTCGTCGCTGCTGTGGCCGGCGGCCTGCTAACCGTCGACGAAGCGTGCGAGCGCTACTCGCTCAGCCTCGAGGAGTTCACCTCGTGGCAGCGCGCGGTCGATCGCTCGGGAATGCCTGGCCTGCGCGTCACGCGCCTCAAGCATTATCGCGATCAGTATGAGCGTCAGCAGCGCTACTAGGACGCCCGCTCCCTGACCCTTTTTGCGGCCCGCCATTACGGCGGGCCGTAATCGTTTCGGGCTTGCAACATCGCCCTTTAGATGGAACTTTCGCTCGCCAGTTTCGTCGAACCCGGTGAAAATTGCGCAAAAGGGAGAGAAATAATGGGATTTATTATCTATATCGTTGTTGGTGGCATCTTGGGCTGGCTCGCCAGCATCGTCATGCGCACCGACGCCCAGCAGGGTATCCTGCTTAACGTTGTTGTCGGTATCGTCGGTGCGTTTCTCGCCGGCCTCATCGTCTCGGGCGGCTCGATTGGCGACGGTATTACCCTTCGCAGCGTACTGGTCTCGTTGGTAGGCGCGATCGTGCTTCTCGGCATCGTCAACCTAATCCGCCGCGGCCGCGTTCGCTAAGCGACTACGAAAGCAATAAAAAGGGCCGCGCGGTGCAACCTCCGCGCGGCCCTTTTCTTTTTTCCGGCGTGCCTACGCCTTTCGCTTCAGGACCAATCGGTAGATCACGAGGATGATCAAGGCACCGATAACGGCAGCGATAAAATCTGCACCTTCCCCGGGCTCATACCAGCCGATGGTATGGCCGATGAAGCCCATCAACAGGGCGCCTGCAATGCCGAGCAGGATCGTCACGACGCACCCACCGGGGTCCTTTCCCGGCATGATCAATTTCGCCAGTGCGCCCGCCACGAGCCCGATCAAAATCCACCAAAGCCATCCGTGGTCTTCCAGCATCAAACGTCTCCCTGTTTTGTCTGATTCGTACGGCAAACCATCTTGCGCATCCCCCTCGCCGACGCAAGCGACCCCGTTCGTCGAAAAACGGTAGAGACAAGCGGCCCGGGGTGCGTTGTTGTTGCACCAAGTGACTTATTAACTTAATACAGTGCGCAAACGAAACTCACCCGCTCCCGTTTCGGAGCAGCGCACGGGGGCAATACGGGAATGGCAATGAACCGCTTTTCGAAGATGGGTCGCAGCGGCGGCGATATGGCGATCGAAGACCAGAGTGATGGCCGCTCCAAGCGCCGAATTATCCTTATCGTCGCAATCCTGCTGATCGTCGCCGCGTTGGTGGCGGCCGCCATGTTCATGCGCGGCGGCGATGACGTTGCTGCCGCCGGTGGCCCAGCCGGTGAAGGCAGCGACCGTGCCGCCCAAGCCGTGACCGTGATCGTGCCTGGCAATTCCGAGGTCGCAAGTACCATCACGACGTCGGGCACGCTTGGCGCGCGCCGCGACCAGAATGTGGGCATTGCTGGTCAGGGCGGGAAGGTAACGCGCGTCTTGGTCGATGCGGGCGATTGGGTTCGTCAGGGTCAGGTGCTGGCGACTGTCGATCGTTCGGTCCAGACGCAGCAGGCGGCGCAGCAGCGCGCCTCGCTCGCCGCGGCGCAAGCCGATGCAGATCTCGCCAAATCAAATCTCGATCGCGCCCAGCAACTGGTCGAGCGCGGGTTCGTATCGAAAGCCGAAATCGACCGGCTGCGGTCAACCTATGAAGCCGCGCAGGCCCGCGTCAGCGTCTCGCGTGCCCAGCTCAACACCACGCTAGCGCAAATCGGCCAGCTCGACGTTCGCGCGCCGACATCGGGCCTGATCCTCGACCGCAACGTCGAAGTCGGCCAGGTCGTCAGCGCCGGTACGCCTTCGCTTTTCCGTATGGCCCGCGGCGGCGAAATGGAAGTGCGCGCGCAATTGTCGCAGCAGGACTTGTCCGTAGTGTCGGTCGGGATGCCGGCGACCATTACGCCCGTCGGCTCCGACCAGCAGTTCGCCGGGCAGGTTTGGCAGGTTTCGCCGGTCATCAATCCGCAATCGCGCCAGGGTGAGGTCCGCATCTCGGTTCCCTACGACCCGGTCATTCGTCCCGGTGGTTTTGCTGAGGTAAAAATTGCTAGCGGTGTGACGACCGCGCCAATGCTGCCGCAGTCGGCAGTGCTGTCCGATGCCAATGGCAACTATGTCTATGTCGTCAATGCCGACAATGAAGTGGTCCGCCGCGATATTGTCGTCGGCGCGGTCGATGATCGCGGGGTGACCATTCGCGAAGGCATTAGCGGCAACGAACAGGTCGTGGCTCGCGCCGGCTCATTCCTGACGGTCGGCCAGAAGGTCGTGCCCCAGCGAGAGGCCGCGGCATCGGTGCGGCAACAGGAGCAAGGCTCTGTGGGCGAAGGCGAAGGCGAGGAAGAATAAGTCATGAATTTGCGCCGCATATCAGAGTGGTCGATACGTAATCCGGTCCCGCCCATCGTCCTGTTCATCGGGCTCACGCTCGCCGGGATCATCTCGTTCATCGGCATGGAGGTGACCGACAACCCGGACATCGATTTCCCCGCTGCCAACGTCTCCATCGTCCAGCCGGGCGCCGCGCCCGAGGAAATGGAAAACCAGATCACCCAGCGCGTCGAAGCCGCCTTGCGCAGCGTCGATGGCGTCGACGAGATAAATTCCTCGGTCAACGAAGGCTCGTCCAATACCTTCGTGCAATTCGCCATCGGCACCAACACCGACCGTGCCGTCAACGACGTGCGCGATGCTGTCGCTCAGATCCGCGGCGATCTTCCCGCCGGCATTCTGGAACCGCGTATCAACCGCGTCAACATTACCGGCGACAGCTTGAGCTTCATCGCGATCAACACGACCGACATGACGCTCGAACAATTGAGCTGGTTCGTCGATGATACGGTGAGCCGCCGCTTGCTCGGTATCGAGGGGCTGGCAGAAGTCAGCCGCTATGGCGGTGTCGACCGCGAAATCCGTGTCATCCTCGACCCCGACGCCATGCAGGCGCAGGGCATCACCGCCGCGCAGGTCAATAACCAGCTACGCCAGACCAACCTCAACGCTGCTGGCGGGCTGACCGAAATTGCCGGAACCCGACAATCGGTGCGTGTTCTCGGCAATGCCGAAACCGCTTATGAACTCTCGCAGACCCTGATCTCTATTCCGGGCGGCAACACGGTGCGCCTGCGCGATATCGCCGAAGTGAGCGACGGGGCGTCCGAACAGACCAGCCTGGCCCGGATGAACGGTCAGGAAGTGGTCGTCTTCAGCTTCAATCGCGCCAAGGGGGCATCGGACATCACGGTCTACGATGCTGCCTGGGAAGAATTGAACGCCATTGCCGAAGAAGACCCGCGCGTCAGCTTCACCGAAATCAACAACAGCGTGGAATATACCAAGGGCCAATATGCAAGCTCGATGCAGGCGCTGATCGAGGGTGCCATCCTGGCCGTCCTTGTGGTGTTCCTGTTCCTGCGCGATTTCCGCGCGACCGCGATTTCGGCGATCGCCATCCCGCTATCGGCGATCCCGGCCTTCTTCTTCATGGATCTCATGAACATCAACCTCAACTTCCTGTCTCTGCTGGCGCTAGCGCTGGTGGCCGGGGTGCTGGTCGATGATGCGATCGTGGAAATCGAGAATATCGTGCGCCACATGCGCATGGGCAAGTCCGCCTTCCAGGCGTCGATCGACGCCGCAGACGAAATCGGCCTCGCCGTTGTCGCCACTACGGCCGCCATCGTCGCGGTGTTCCTGCCGGTAGCATTGATGCCCGGCATTTCGGGCCAATTCTTCAAGAACTTCGGCTACACCGTGGTGCTGGCGGTCATTATGTCGCTCCTTGTCGCGCGCATGATCACGCCGCTCGTCGCCGCCTATTTCCTGCGCTCGCATGGCGAGGAAGCGCACGGCGAAGGCCCGATGATGAAGCGCTATCTCAAGGTGCTCAACTGGACGCTCGATGACAGCAAGGCGCGCGCCTACAAACAGCGCAACCCGGGCTTCACCGGCTGGATTGGCAGCTGGTTCCGCGATCACCGCATGACGGCAGTGCTAGGCGGTTTCCTGACGTTGGTCGCGACTGTGGTGCTCTTTGCGACGCTGCCTCAGCAGTTCCAGCCCGATCTCGATCTCGACAATAACAGCGTGCGCATTTCGATGCCGCCGGGCGCGACGCTGCAGCAGACGCAGGCCAAGGTGGCCGAAGCTGCCCAGGTCGTGCTCGCCCACCCGGACGTGGAAACGGTGTTTGAACGGACCTTTACCAATAGCGGCTACGTCAATGTCACGCTAACCGAGGATCGCGACAAAACCTCGACGCAGATCGAGCGCGAACTGGCGCCGCGACTGGCGCAGATTTCGGATGCGCGCGTTAACTTTCAGAGCCAGGGCGGCGGCGGCCCGGGCGGTTCGGGACAGGCACTGACCATGTACCTGGGATCGTCCGATCCGGCCGCGCTGGAGCAAGCCGCCAATGCGATCATGGCCGACATGGCCGAACGCGACGAATTCATTTCGCCGCGCGTCATCGGCGATGATATCCGCCCCGAAATCACGGTCACGCCGCGTTTCGACCTTGCCGCCGACCTTGGCGTGACGACGGCCGCGTTGTCGCAAACGATCCGCATCGCGACGCTCGGCGAGATCGATCAGAACAGCGCCAAATTTTCGCTGTCGGACCGCCAGATCCCGATCTCGGTGAGCCTGTCGGAACAGGATCGCCAAGACCTCGACACGCTGACCAATCTTCCAGTGCCGACCGCCAATGGCGGTTCGGTCCCGCTGAAGGCGGTCGCCGATATCGGCTTTGGCGCGGGGCCCACCACGATCCAGCGCACCGACCAGATGCGCCGCATCGCCATCGGCGCCGATCTGCAGCCCGGCCTCGTTACCGGCGATGCCTACGAGATCATCGAAGAACTGCCCGCCTACCAGGCGATGCCGTCCAACGTGACGCGCCTCAACCTCGGTGCCGAGAAGTGGCAGCAGGAGCTCATTCAGAACTTCGTGATCGCGGTGTTCTCGGGCGTGCTGCTGGTGTTCGCGGTTCTGGTGCTGCTCTATCGCCGCTTCCTGTCGCCATTCGTCAACATGGGGTCGCTGCTGCTCGCCCCGCTCGGCGCCTTCATCATGCTGCACCTGTTCGGTCTTGCCGTATCGTTGCCGGTCTATATCGGGCTATTGATGCTGCTCGGCATCGTCGCCAAGAACTCGATCCTCCTGGTCGATTTCGCGGTCGAGATGATGAACCACGGCATGGAGAAAAACAAAGCCATCTACGAAGCTGGCCACAAGCGTGCTCAGCCGATCGTCATGACCACCGTGGCCATGGTCGCGGGGATGATCCCGATCGCGCTGTCGCTGCATGGCGACGGCTCTTGGCGTTCGCCGATGGGTTACACCGTCATTGGCGGACTGATCTTCTCGACGGTGCTCACGCTGCTGCTTGTCCCAGCCTTCTTCAGCCTCGCCATCGATGCGGAGAAATGGGTCGTCCGCAAGCTTGGCGGGCTGGTGAACCCCGGCGACGACAGGCCGCTGCTACCTGCCGGCCAGCGCAGTGTCGAAGACGGCAGCACGGGCCCCAAGCCGCTTCCCGCTGCCGAGTGACATCGGCAGTAATGACGGTTAGGCAGGCGCTATGAACGCGCCTGCCAAGCCCCTGGCTGCCCCCGTTGTCGCCCAAAACGGCGTCGCGCAGATGAAGCTGTTCGCGACCGGCCTGCTAGTGTTGATGGCGTTCGCCTATTTCGGCGCGCGCGAGGTGCAGCCGGATTATCCGATGCTGGCCTGGGTTGAAGCCTTTGCCGAAGCGGCAATGGTCGGCGGGCTGGCCGACTGGTTCGCGGTCACCGCACTATTCCGCCACCCGATGGGCCTGCCCATCCCGCACACCGCGATCATTCCCAAGAACAAGGATCGCATCGGCGCCGCGCTCGCCAATTTCATCAAGCAGAATTTCCTCACCCCCGTGGTGATCAGCCGCCGCATGGCCAAGCTCGATCTTGCCAGCGCCGCGGGCCGCTTCCTTGCCAGCCCGTCGATCGGGGAAGGCAAAATGCGCGCCGGCGCCAGCCGCCTCATCGCCGACCTAGCGGAAAGCCTCGGCGACGAACGCCTCGGCGGCCTGTTCAAGAGCGCCGTTTCCAAGCGCCTCAAGGAAATGGAAGTCGCCCCGCTGATCGGCCGCACGCTCGCCGTGACGATCAACGAAGACCGGCACCTCCCCCTGCTCGACGCCGCCATCCAGTGGCTCGCGCGCGGGCTTGATGCCAATGAGAGCGTCATCCGCGACATGGTGCGCCAGCGGGTGAGCTGGGTACTGCGTGTCGCCAGCCTCGACGACAAATTGTCGGACGCAATACTCGATGGCCTGCGCAAGCTCGCCGTCGAGATGCGCGAAGACCCCGCCCACCCGATGCGCATCAAGGTCGAAGTCGCCCTCGCCGATTTCGCTAACGACTTGCAGGAAGATCCCGAGTTGATGGCCAAGGTCGAAGGCTGGAAGCTGCAGCTGATCGAGAATGAAAGCGTCGGCCTGTGGCTCGACGGCTTGTGGCAGCAGGCCCGCAATGCGGTGATCCGCGCTGCGCGCAACCCCGACGCAGTCATGGCGGGCCAGCTTGGCGACGTCCTCGTCAATGCCGGCCACAACCTCCAGCAGGACGAGCGGCTGAAGGCCGCGATCAACAAATATGCCCGCCGCACCGTGGTCGGCATGGCCGCAAGCTATGGCGACAACATGGTCAAGCTGGTCAGCGACACGATCAAGGGCTGGGACGCCACCACCATCACCGAGCGTCTCGAAAACGCTGTAGGCCGCGACCTCCAGTACATCCGTATCAACGGAACCCTGGTGGGCGGGCTGGTCGGCGTCACGCTGCACGCGCTCCACGCGCTGGGTATCTAGCTTCCGGCCAATGCGGCGGCCCCAGCGACGTAAAGTCTATTTCGACCGCCGTTCGATCGTCGCGCCGACGCCTGCGAGCTTCTCTTCCAGCCGTTCATAGCCGCGGTCGAGATGGTAGACGCGCAGCACTTCGGTCTCCCCTTCGGCCGCCAGCCCTGCAAGCACCAGGCTCATAGAGGCGCGCAGGTCGGTCGCCATCACTTCGGCACCGGTCAGCTTCTCGACCCCGCGCACGATGGCGCTGCGCCCGCGCGTGTCGATTTCCGCGCCCATCCGGCGCAGTTCGGGCACGTGCATGTAGCGGTTTTCGAAAATGGTTTCTTCAAGATAGCTGTCGCCATTGGCAAGCGTCATCATTGCCATGAATTGCGCCTGCATATCGGTGGCAAAGCCCGGATAGGGCGCGGTCGAAATGGCGAGCGGGCGCAGCGGCTCATCGGCGGTCACCTTGATGCCGTCGTCGGTGAATTCGGTCAGCATGCCGGCCGCTGCCAACGCATTGGTAGTCGCCAACATGTCGGCGGCGCGTGCGCCCACCAGCTCGATCGAACCGTGGGTGATACCGGCGGCGCAGGCGTAGCTGCCCGCTTCGATCCGGTCGGGCATCACGTCATAGTCGGCGCCGTGCAATGCCTCGACGCCGGTGATCTGCAGGTGCGAGGTGCCGATGCCTTCCATCTGCGCCCCCATCGCCACAAGGCAGTTGCACAAGTCGACAATCTCGGGTTCGCGCGCGGCGTTGAACAGGTTGGAGACGCCGCTGGTCAGCACCGCCGCCATGACCGCATTTTCGGTCGCCCCGACCGACACTACGGGAAACTCATAGTCGCCACCGGGCAGCTTGCCCTTGGGCGCACTCGCTTTGACATAGCCTTGCGCCAGTTCGATTTCCGCGCCCATTGCTTCGAGCGCTTTCAGGTGCAGGTCGATCGGCCGATCGCCGATGGCGCAGCCGCCGGGCAGCGACACGGTCGCTTCGCCCATGCGCGCCAGCATCGGGCCGAGCACGAGGATCGAGGCGCGCATCTTGCGCACCAACTCATAGGGCGCGACGGTCGAGCTAATGTCGTCGGCAGTATAGGTAATGCGCCGCTTGATATCGCCGGCCTTCTTGCCCGCGACCTGCGTGCCCACCCCCAGTTCGTTCATGAGATGCCCGAAACTGTCGACATCGGCGAGCCGCGGCAGGTTGCCCAGCGTCAGCGGCTCCTCGGTCAGCAGCGCGCAGGGAATGAGCGTAAGCGCGGCATTCTTCGCGCCCGAGATGGGAATCCTTCCCTCGAGCCGCTGGCCGCCTTGTATCCAGATTGAGTCCATGTGGAGGCTTTAGCGCCTACCCCCAGAACCGCAAGGTTGCGCGGATTTTTACGCCTTTTCCAGCGTGCATTGCAGCGGGTGCTGGTTTTCCCGCGCGAAATCCATCACCTGGCTGACCTTGGTCTCGGCGACTTCGTAGGTGAACACGCCGCATACCGCGACGCCATTCTGGTGGACCTGCAGCATTACCCGCGTCGCATCTTCGACACCCATGTTGAAGAAACGTTGCAGCACGAGCACGACGAATTCCATCGGCGTGTAATCGTCGTTGAGCATCAGCACCTTGTAGTTGCTGGGCTTCTTGGTCTTGGCGCGCGTCTTGGTGGCGACACCCAGATCGGTGTCATCCTCGTCGTCGCGGCTACCCGCCATCGTGGTGATCGGTTCGAGAATCATTGTTGCACACAGATATGGCATGGAGCGAACGCGCTTCAACCCGTCGCGCACCAGCCTGTCCCAAAAAAGAAAAGCGGCGGTCCTACCCGCTCGTAGGACCGCCGCTCTCAATACCGGGCTTGCTCCACACAAACCCGGTGTCACGCAAAGATGCGTTAGGCCATCAGGCCCTTGACCTTGTCAGCAGCAACGCTGGCCTGGTTCGAAACCGGCTGCATGGCGTCGCTCTGGAGCTTGATCATCTTTTCGGTCAGCTTCGAGCTTTCCTGAATCATGTTGTCGAACGCGGTCTGCATGAAATCGGCCTGAAGCTGGAAGAACTCGGTCGGGCTCTTGGCTTCGGCGAGCTTCTTGGCAACGTCGGCCTGCTTTTCCATTCCGGTGCGACCGTCTTCGATCAGGGTGCCCGACAGGTCCTTGGTGCCCTGCGCGGCGATACGGCCCGATTCGACGATCGCTTCGATGTTGGCGCGGGTCAGTTCGGCCAGTTCTTCAGCCGCTTTCTGCGACTTCTTGACGAGCTCTTCCTGGCGCGCCTGGGCTTCACCAATCATAGCTTCGAACTTTTCCGTGCCCATTTCGAGGCCTTCGGTCCACTTTGCATTGTCAAAATTGAACATATTAAATCCTTTCTTCGTCGCCGTCGGCGCTACCTTTTTCGTGGCAGCCTTTGCCTTGGGCGTAATTTTCTTGGTCGACTTCTTGACCGGCTTTGCGGCCTTCCGAGCCGCCTTTTTGGCAGTCGGCGCCTTTTTCACCTGGGTCTTCTTGACAACCGGCTTGGCCGACTTGGCCGTGGTCTTCGCTTCCGTCTTGGTCTGTTCAGCAACCTTCTCGGCGACTGCCTCAACCTTTTCGACCTTCTTGTCGCTCACCTGATCAGCTACCGGGGCTGTTGCCGCGGTCGTTGCGGGCTTGTTGGCGTCAGTGTTGGTCGTCATAGAAAGCTTCTCCTCTTCTTGTGCGATGCAACATAGCAGTTGCAGCACGTCGATTCAATAGTTTTGTTGCACTGCACAAAAGTCCGTCTCGCAAGTGCCTCGGCTCGTCGCACTTGACGACATAGGGGGGTGTTCGCCAAAGGCTGAGGATGGAGCGAAACCAGCAACGCCGCGGCCTTCTCATCGTGCTTTCATCGCCATCGGGCGCGGGCAAGACGACGATCAGTCGCAAGCTCATGGAAGCCGATCCGACTATCGGCATGTCGATCAGCGCCACCACCCGCCCCCCGCGTCCCGGCGAAGAAGACGGGGTCGACTATCACTTTGTCACCGAGCAGGCTTTCGAGCACCTGGTCGACGAAGGCGAACTTGCGGAATGGGCTTATGTCTTCGATCATCGCTACGGCAGTCCCAAGGAACCGATCAAGGACGCGCTCAAGGCCGGCCGCGACATCCTGTTCGATATCGACTGGCAAGGCACCCAGCAGCTCGAAACGGCGTTCGGTAACGACCTTGTTTCGATTTTCATCCTGCCGCCCGACATGGCTGAACTGGAACGCCGCCTGCGCGCCCGCGCGACCGATAGCGAAGAAGTCATCCAGGGCCGAATGCGCCGCGCCACGGGCGAGATCGTCCACTGGAACGAGTATGACTACGTGCTGATCAATGACAATGTCGAAGCCTGCCTCGAGGAGGTGAAGGCGATCATCGTCTCCGAGCGCCTGCGCAAGCATCGCCAGCCATATGTCTCGGATCTCGTTCGCAAGCTCGTGGAACGCCCCAACGATTAATCGAGAAGGTCCAGGAAGCGTGCGCCGGCCAGGAAATCGGCCTTGCGTGCCGCGCTCGACTTTCGCGCTTCTTCGTCTTCGCCCCACTGGGCGATCTGCCACTCTTCCTCGATGCGCGTCGCTGCCCAGCCCTGCTCGGGTGTCAGCGCGCCATGTCGCACGGCCAGTGCCACCAGAAGCGATTGCCCCGCCGACACCAGCGGTGACAGGCCGGCAAGCGTAAAGGCGTCTTCTGCTACTACCGCTGCACGCAGTTGCTCAAGCGTCGCCTTGGGCTGCTCGACATGCATGATGCCAACCGTCGTCTCGAAGGAAATGTCGTAGCGCCGCGCTGCCCAATCGATCAACGCGTCCCATGTCACGGCCTGCTTGGTGGCGAGTTCCGCAGGGCCGTCGGCGCGATAGCAGCACATCTCGTCCTCACCATATGCAGCCAGCCCATAGGCAAAAGCTTCGCGCGCCGGAGCGACGCGGTCGATCGCCGCATTTGCCAACCCCGTCATCGGCATTTCGGCCGGATTAAGCGACTCTTCGACTGATTCCCATTCCGCAACGATTGCATTTGACAAACTTTGTGTGGGTACAATGAGATCGTTGCGCGAAGGTGTTTTTACCGCGCGATCGTCAAGCCGGATCGCAAATCCGTCCTCGATCGGCTCAGCCGTGACCGCCTTCCAAAAACGCTTCATTAATCCTGGTGCTTCCACACCGCATGCAGCCACCGCGGCACCAGGTAACTCTCGAGAATCCCGCCGAGCACCATGATGCTCCCAAGTATTGGCATGCCTTCATCGAGGATAGCGCCATCGACCGTGAGCAGGAGGCCGAGCAACGCAAGTACGAGCCCGCCCAGGCGCATCATCATCAGGACGGCGAAACGTCCCTTTGCCCTGTCCTCGTTCACTGCTGCATGATCCTCGTCTGCGAAATTTCGAGCAGCTCGCCTGGCAGGCGTGCGATCGTCGATGCCCCCGCCGTCTCCAGCTCGCTATCGTCATGATAACCCCAGCCGACCCCGATGCCAGCGACGCCGGCATTGACTGCCATCGCCATGTCGTAGCCCGTATCGCCGATCATCACCGCGTTGCCAGCCTCCGCTCCCGTATCACTCAAATTGGCGAGGATCATGGACGGGTGCGGTTTGGAGGGATGCCGGTCTGCCGTATGGCGTGTGACAAAGCGGCCTTCCCAGCCATGCACCTCGATCAGGTGTTGCAGACCCCGGTCGCTCTTGCCTGTCGCCATGCCGAGTAGCCAACCGTCTTCCTCGAACGTATCGAGCATTGCGCCAATGCCCTCGTACAGCTGCTCTTCAGCCTGCCCTGTCTGCCGCAATTCGAAAAAGGCATCCTTGTAGCTTTCTGCCAGCGTCGGATGATCGCCATGCGGTACGAGCTTTTGCATTGCCTCCAGCAGCGAAAGTCCGATCACCTTCTGGCTTTCATGCCGCGGCGGGCACTCATGACCATGCTCGACAAGGGTCGCCTCGAGAGCGCGGTGGATGGTCATGCCGCTATCCACCAGTGTCCCGTCGACATCGAAGATAGCGAGCTTGATCACCTCTTCTTGCCCTTGGATGGCCCGTGCCGACCAACCGGCTTTCCCTTGGGTTTGCCTCGGAAGGACTTCTTCCCGGGTTTGCCTGTAGCCGGGCCGCCACGTCCACGCGCGCGTCGCTCGCCCTTGCGCGCCTTGCGCTGCGTCTTGACGAAGGCGGCCTTGCGTTTGGCCTTGGCTTCGGGTGTCGCGGCGGGATCGGGGGAATTGAGGGGCAGCGAATCGCCGTCCATCTGCTCGAACCCCAGCGTCGCCAACGTTTCGGCGAAGTGATCGGGAAGGTCGGCTTGCCGATCGATCACCTTGCCCATCGGGGCCTTCACCTTGAGCCTTCGCGCATGGAGATGCAGCTTTCGGCTGATGCCACCAGTCAGGAATGCCTCCGCACCCCCATATTTGGCATCGCCGACAATCGGGTGGCCTACCGCAGCCATATGCGCACGCAATTGGTGCGTACGTCCCGTCAGCGGCTGCAGTTCGACCCAGGCCGCTTTTGTACCGGCGCGATCGATCACGCGAATCTTGGTCTTGGCCGGTGCGCCTTCTTCCATGTCGACGTGCATTTTTTCGCCGCCCGTGCCCGGCTGCTTGGCGAGCGGCAAGTCGATCATGCCTTCGGAAACTTCGGGTACGCCGATGACCAATGCCCAGTAGACCTTGCGCGCGGTGCGGCCCGCAAAGGCCTTTGAGAAATGGCCAGCGGCACGCGCCGAACGCGCTACCAGCAACACGCCCGACGTATCCTTGTCCAAGCGGTGCACCAGCTTGGGCTTGTCCTCGTCGAGCCCGTTCAACAGCCGGTCGAGATGCTGCTTCATCTTGGTCCCGCCCTGCGTGGCCAGCCCCGGCGGCTTGTTGATCAGAAAGGCATCGGGGAACTTGGCGATGACCATCGACTGCACATAGTCGATCTCGTCGTCGGTCAGCTCGACCTTCTTCTTGGGCTTGGGACCCCTTGCCTGCACGCTGTCGGGCGGCGGCACGCGAATGACCTGCCCCGCTTCGATCCGGTCGCCCGGGCTCGCCCGCCCGCCATCGACACGCAGCTGCCCGGTGCGCGCCCAGCGCGACACCATGTTGAAACTCACCTTGGGCTGATGCCGCTTGAACCAGCGGTCGAGGCGGATGCCGTCATCCTCCTCGTCGACCACGAATTGCTGCACGTCTTGGTTCTTGGAACTCATGGCGCGCCCCTTAGCGATCTTTCATCCAATAGTCGAAGGCTCGTTGCTGCACCTTGGCAATATGCCGCTGCGCCTTGGGGCCTTCAAATTCGCCGCGATAGTCTTTCTCGGCGAGCCACCAGCCCTGCCCCGGCAACCCGTCCGACTGGCGGACCACCAACACCGCAAGTTCGGGCTCGCCGCGCCCGCGTGCCTCGGCATCGACGCTCTCCAGCGTCTTGCATAGGGCGCGCATCTTGGGCCGCGAAAAAGCGTAGCCGAGATGACCCAGCAATTCGGAATAGGTAATCGCCTGCCCCGCGCTCGCGCACGCGACGAGGTGCGCGCGCACTTCATCGGCATCCCAAAGATCACTCATGCAGCGCTTATTCGGGCTGGTCGGCCACCGGAGTCAATTCGAAGACGTCGACGATCCCGCCAGCACGCGGATAGGGAATGACGAGGCGCCAGCGAAAATTGCCGATGCGCTCCCACACGCCGGCCATATCCCTGGAGGGGTCTTCCCTGTAAGCTAACGGTTCTAGCTCGTTCCCGAGCGCGAGGCTGCCGAGAAAGACGTAGCGATCCCCTGCATCCCATAACCGTCCGGTAGGTCGCTGCGATCCGGTCTGCTTGACGATGGTGAAGCGGCCATCGGTCGCGGTCTCATCGACCTGCACGAAACAGAAGAAGGGATTGTAGGCGATAAACTCGGGGTCCGCAGCCTTGGTTGCTCCCAATTTCACCAGCCGGCATTCATAGCTACCGGGGGTCGGCGCGGGCCGGTCCAACCCAGCGCCGGGATCGAGCAATGCGCCTGCATTGTCGACGGCCGTGACGAAACCGGCGGCGCGTGCGGCCGCGAGGCCCTCGGCCCACGCTTCATCAAGGCGTTCCAGTCTCTCTATGTCGGCGCTGCTGGCATAGCCGCGCCAATTCTCGTCAGGATCGTCTTCGACGACAACTTGCGGGGGCGGCGGTTTGAGTACGGGGCTGTCTCCGTCGACCGTTTCACAGCCGACCAAAGCCGCCGTCGCTGGCAGCCAAAGCCAAAATTGTCTCCGAGTCATGCGTACACGTAACGCAGGTAAGCACCTGCAGTTCAAGCTTTCAATTGACATTCCCTACTTGGGACAGCAGCGCGCGGGGTGATGAACGTTCCCATGCCCCAAACTGGATCAAAAGTAGGTTATGCCTATGGCCTCTCGGCATTTTTGCTGTGGGGGATCATCCCGCTTTTCTTCAAGGCGATGCGGCCAATGGACTCGATGGACATCGTTGCCTGGCGGGTCGTGCTGGGCGTACCGACCATCGCTATTTTCCTGCTAGCGGCAAGCAGGTGGCGCCAAGTCAGGGTCGCGTTTGCGAACCGCAAGGTAATGCTCACCCTGTTCGCCAGCGCCGTGCTGATCGCCATCAACTGGGTGATCTACGTCATCGGGGTCAATTCCGACCGCGTGCTGGCCACCAGCCTTGGCTATTATCTCAATCCGCTGTTCAACATCCTGCTGGGTTTCTTTCTGCTCAAGGAGCGGCTCGACAAGCTGCAGTGGAGCGCGCTTGCGATTGCGGGAGCAGGCGTTGCCGCGCTGCTTTTCGGCGCCCTGGGCGATCTGTGGATCACGCTCAGCCTTGCCATCAGCTTTGCGCTCTATGGTCTGCTGCGAAAGAAAGTGGACGTCGGTGCCGCGCCCGGCCTGTTCATCGAAACGCTGCTGCTGGCCCCGCTTTTCCTGCTGTGGCTTGCCACCCTGCGTGATCCCGGGGACCCACTATTTGGCCCGGAGCCTTATCATTTCTGGCTGGTCCTCGTGTCGGGCGCGGTCACCGCTGTGCCGCTCCTACTGTTCACCGAAGGCGCGCGCCGCCTGCCCTATAGCACGATCGGTATCCTCCAGTTCATCGCGCCTACGATCCAGTTCCTGATGGGCGTTTTCCTGTTCGGCGAGATCTTCACGCCCGTGCGGGCCTTTGCCTTTGCGTGCATCTGGAGTGCGATGGCGATTTATATCTACGCACTGGTACGCCGCGCCAGAAAAGACCGTGTTAGTCTTGTAAAACAGCGAGCCTGACGCCATATTGCAAGCCATGCTGAACATCGTCTCTTATATCATTGGCCTTATCGCCATTCCGTTCCTGATCATCGGCCAGATTCCCTTTTTGGGCTGGTCGAACATTATCTGGATCATCATTCCGGTCATCGGTGCGATAGTTGGTCAGCTGTCGACCAGCAATGGCGGGCGTAATTTCAACCTGATCATCGGCGCGTTCATGGTGCTGCGCCTAGTCCTGCTCGGCGGGATTTAACGCATCTTCACATAGCGCCCGGGCGCATCCTCTATCGGCTTCAGCTTGCCGTTGCCCGGGATGCGCGCGCCCTTCGCTTCGACCTTCGTGTCGTCGAGCCCTGCGAGCCATTCCTTCCAATCAGGCCACCAGCTTCCTTCGTGGCGGGTCGCGCCCTTCTTGTATGCTTCCAGACTGGTCGGCCCGGTTTCGTTGATCGAATAGTGATATTTCTTGGCAGCGGGCGGGTTGACGACGCCCGCAATATGGCCCGAACCCGCCAGCACGAAGCGCTTGGGACCTGACACATGATCCATCATCTTCCACACGCTCGATGGCGGGGCGATATGATCCTGCTCGCCCGCCTGAATATAGACGGGCGTCTTGATGCTGGCGAGATCGACGGACTGGCCCAGTACCTCGATCGCGCCCGGTTCGATCATCTTGTTCTCGCGGTATAGCCGCTGAAGATAATCGCGGTGCCAATTGCCCGGGAGGTTGGTGACATCGCTGTTCCAGTGCAAAAGATCGAAGGCGCGCGGCTCTTTGCCCATCAGGTAGTTGTTGACGACATAATTCCAGATCAGATCGCGCCCGCGCAGCAGATTGAACGTCGCCGCCAGCACCCGCCCGTCGAGCACGCCCGTTTCCGACGTCAGTTGCTCCAGCGTCGCCATCGTCTCATCGCCAAGGAAGGTCTTGAGATCGCCCGCTTCGCTGAAATCGACCTGCGCGGTGAAGAATGTCGCGCTTTTGACGCGGTGCGCCTCGTTCGCGGCATGCATCGCCGCCAGCGTCATCGCCAGCACCGTGCCCGCTACGCAATAGCCGATCGTGTGGACGCTCTCGACATCCAGCAGTTCGCGCACCTGGTTGATGGCATCGACCTGCGCGGCGCAATAATCGTCCATGGCAATATCGGCGATGCTTTCATCGGCCGATTTCCAGCTCACCATGAACAGCGAGATGCCCTGGTCCACCGCCCATTTAACGAAGCTTTTTTCGGGTGTTAGATCGAGAATGTAGAAGCGGTTGATCCACGGCGGGAAGATCACAACCGGCGTCTCCAGCACCTTGTCGGTCGTCGGTGCATAGTGGATCAGTTGGAAGAGCGGTGTCTCGTAGATCACCTTGCCTGGCGTGGTGGCGAGATCCTTTCCCAACTCGAAGGCATCCTCGGGACTCTGCGTCAGCTGGCCCGCCGCCATATCGGCGAAGAAGTTCTGCATGCCCTTGGCGATACTCTCGCCACCGGTTTCGGCGGCGTGCGCCATCACCTCGGGATTGGTGAGCATGAAATTGGCCGGGCTCATCGCATCGACGAACTCCTTGGTCGCGAACTTGAGGCGCTCGTGAACATTTTCGTCGAGCCCGTCGACCGCATCGACCGTGCCCATCATCTGTTCCGACCACGCCAGGTAGGTTTGGCGCATCTGATCGAACATCGGGTTTTTCGACCATTCCTCGGCGGAAAAGCGACGATCCTTCTGCTGCCCGGCAGCTTCGAACTGGCGCATCATCTCGCCCCAGCTTTCCAGCCCTTTGGACCAGGCTTCGGCGCCCGCCTCCATCCACTGCATGGCATCGGGGCCCATGGGTTGTTGCGTATCGGGAGGCGCCATGCCGAAGCCCGGCGCCTTGGCGCCTTTCTCCAGCCCTTCGGCCCAGGCCTTCATCCACATCTGCTGGGTCTTGCCCATCACGGCCGCCCAGTCCTGCCAATCATTCTTTTCCGTCATGATCGCCCCATAACACCCATTGCAGTCGCTTTACATGCCGCGCATGAAACGGACATGGAAACGGTATTGATCCCTCCCGGCCCGCTGGTCGCGCTCGATTATCTGGGCATTGCGGTGTTCGCGCTGTCGGGCGCGCTGGTTGCGGCGGACAACAAGCAGACACTGGTGACGTTCATCTTCTTCGCCGTCCTGACGGGCGTGGGCGGCGGCACGGTGCGAGACCTGCTGATCGGCGCACCGGTCTTCTGGATGCGGAATAACGAAACGCTGCTCGTATGCGTCGCTGCCGGCCTCATCATCTGGTTTTTTCACGGTGCCAAGCGCACGCAGAAATGGATCGACTGGTTCGATGCGCTGGGGCTCGCTGCCTATGCCGTCTACGGCGCATCCAAGGCGCTGCGATACGACATTGCGCCGCTTCCTGCATTGGCCATGGGGGTCATCACCGCCTGCGTCGGCGGCATCATCCGCGATGTCATCGCGGGACAGCCCTCGATCGTCATGCGCCCCGAGCTTTACGTCACCGCGGCTGCGCTCGCGGCCGGTCTCTATGTCGGGCTCGTCATTCTGGGAACGCCGGTCGTCATCGCGGCATTGGTTGGGGGGCTCGCAGGGTTTGGGCTGCGCGCTGTTGCCATTGCCAAGGGTATTTCACTTCCAGCTTACAAAGGCTGATCATGTCCGAAGAATATTATCGCATCCGCCGCCTGCCGCCTTACGTTTTCGCCGAAGTCAACGCGATGAAGGCCGCCGCCCGCCAGCGCGGCGAGGATATCATCGACCTTGGCATGGGCAATCCCGACGGCATGCCGCCCCAGCACGTCATCGACAAGCTCGCCGAAGTCGCGCGGTCGCCGACTGCGCATCGCTATAGCGCCAGCATGGGGATAAAAGGGCTGCGCAAGGCGCAGGCCGACTACTACAAGCGCCGCTGGAACGTCGATCTCGATCCGGAAAACGAAGTGTGCGTCACGCTTGGATCGAAGGAAGGATTCGCCAACCTCGCGCAGGCCATCACCGCACCGGGCGATGTCGTCCTGACGCCCAACCCGAGCTACCCGATCCACCATTTCGGCTTCATCATCGCGGGCGCCGCGGTCCGCTCGATCCCCGCCGCGCCGGGGCCATTATTTTTCGAAAAGCTTGAGCTTGCGATGCGCTATACCGTGCCGCGGCCAAAGGTTTTGGTGGTCGGCTATCCGTCTAACCCGACCGCCTACACTGCCGACCTCCAATTCTACGAAGACCTCGTTGCCTTCGCCAAGGAAGCCGGCCTCGTCATCATTTCCGATCTTGCATACGCTGAGATCTACTTCGGCGACGAACCAACGCCCTCACTCCTGCAAGTTGAAGGCGCCAAGGACATCGCGGTCGAATTCACCTCGATGTCTAAGACATATTCGATGGCCGGTTGGCGCATGGGCTTCGCGGTCGGCAACGAAAAGATGATCGCGGCATTGAAGCGGGTGAAGTCCTATCTCGACTATGGCGCCTTCACGCCGATCCAGGCTGCCGCGGTCGCCGCCCTGAACGGACCGCAGGATTGCGTTGAGGCCAACCGCCGACTCTACAAAAAACGACGCGACGTGATGGTCGAAGCCTTCGGCCGCGCCGGCTGGGACATCCCGCCTCCGCCCGCCTCGATGTTCGCATGGGCCAAGATACCCGAACAATTTGCAGAGCTAGGCTGTATGGAATTTTCCAAGCGCCTGCTGACAGAAGCGCACGTCGCGGTCGCACCGGGGATCGGATTTGGCGAAGAAGGCGAAGGCTATGTCCGTCTCGCCATGGTCGAAAACGAACAGCGCATCCGCCAGGCGGCGAAGGGCGTGAAGGCAATGTTGGCAAAAGGCTAATTTTCCCTTTACCTTCAGCAGCATGACGGCATTAACGCCCAACACGTCAACTTGGGCGACGAATCGCCCACCACCTTGTTCACGTGCGGACTGCTGCGCCTATGGTAGGGGTTCGCCCCCAGTATCGGAGTCAGTGATGCAGCGCCGTATGGTTCCCCCTGTTGCCGCGATCATTTTCGCGCTCGGTGCATGTACGACGGCACCCGACGTGCCCGTTGCGGAGGTGAAGCCCCCCGCCGCTACCGGGTTCGTCATGCCAGAAGGATATCGCTGGAGCCGGGGCGATGCGCCTGCATCGCTTAGCGCGATGCAGGCGCAATTCGGCGTGGCAACCATCAGTCCGAACAAATATCGCTGGGCCGATACTGTCCCCGAAGAAGGCGAAGTGCGCATTGTCGTCGATCTCAAGGAGCAGCTGATCTACGCCTGGAAGGGCGACACGCTGGTCGGCGCTTCATCGATTTCGTCAGGCAAGGAGGGCAAGGAAACGCCGCTCGGCTTCTGGACGATCGAATCCAAGCATAGGCGTTATTTCAGCCGCAAATATGACAATGCGCCAATGCCCTATTTCCAGCGCTGGGACGAATTCGGCATCGGGGTTCATGGCGGCCACAACCCGGGTTATCCGGCCAGCCGCGGCTGTGTGCGCGTACCCGAAGCTTTCGCCGCGAAGCTGTTCGCGCTGACCGCCAGGGGCACGGAAGTCACGATCGAGGGCTAAGCCCCTTGCCAACACATTGAACGCAGGCCATCTGCGCACGCATGATCGATGGCAGCCTTCACGATACCTATGTCGTCCTGGGCCTTGGCCCGGTTATCGAGCTGGCGCTGGCGCCTGTCTTTCTTCTTGTCGCCATCGGCAGTTTTCTCAACGTCTGCGCAGGCCGCCTCGCCCGTGTCGTCGATCGCGCCCGCAAGCTGGAACCGCTGGTGCTGACAGCGCGCGGCGCCGAGCATGACCTGCTCGTCGAAGAAGCCCGGTTGCTGGACAAGCGCATCGGCACGATTAACCGCGCCATCCTGATGGCAGTGATTGCCGCGATCCTGACGGTTGGCCTGGTTTTCGTCCTGTTTGGCGCGGGGCTCGCGGGGCTCGACCTTGGCAACCTTATCGCGCTGATGTTCATGGCGGGCGTAGCCGCGTTGGGCAGCAGCTTTGCACTCTTTCTGCTAGAGACGCGCCTCGCCATCCGCATGGTGCGGGTGCCACGGCGCATCCTGACCCACGAAGAAGAAGTCTAGGCGTCGGCCTTCTTGGCGAGCATGCCCGTGGGTAGCAATAATAGTGCCACCACGAAAGCCAGCGCCAGCAACGCGCCGACGGCACCCAGGAACGCCACCGCGCCAAAACTAAGCGCAATGAAGATCAACAACGTTACCAGGCCGGGCATCCCGATGTCGCGACCCCGCTTGGCAATGATGTTCAGCGCGGCAATCTGCATGGCGACAACCAGCAGCATCAACAGCCCGCTCTTGGCCGGGCCCATCGCATTTATTTTCGCCGCTGCCTCACGGCTGCCGACCTCCATGCCGCCAAAAGCAACAAGTACGATCGCAAGACCTACCACTACGATACCCGCATAAAGCAACGCAAAGCGCCCACGGCCCAACGTGCCTTTGGTCCAGTCGCCGAAATAATCCGAAATCATGCGTATCCCCGACATTTTTGAAGCTCGCCGTCGCAGATGCGGTTTTTCGAGGGCAAAGACAAGCGCTTACCGCGCATGCCCCCGTTGGTTGCGCTTGGCGAGGTAGGCCGCAAACCAAAGGATCGCGAAGGTCACCAGCGGCGCCGTGAATACCGTCAGCTGTTCCTGGAACCAGGCGCTCCACGGCAAGCCCAGCGGTTCGAGCACACCGGTGGCGACTTCGACCTTGTCGAAACCGAACACGCGAAAGCGCGCAATGGTCCACAGACCAACGCAGACCAGATAGACCAGCCCAAAGATGATGGTCAGGAATTTGAGCATGGATTTCCCCCGGAAATTTAACCTAGACTATAATCCTGTTGTTGCTCCTCGACAAGTCGCCAGTCTGTGCCTATCGGGCAAAGCCGCAGCCTCAACTTCACAGCAAGGATGTCTCCAATGCCCCGCGCCAGTCAGGTCCTCGATCGTGTTCTCGTTCTTGAAATGGTGCGCGTCACCGAGGCAGCGGCTATCGCCGCATCCAAGCTGATCGGTCGCGGCGACGAAAAAGCGGCCGATGCCGCCGCCGTCGAGGCCATGCGCACGGCGCTCAACAAGCTGCCGATGGACGGTACCGTCGTGATCGGCGAAGGCGAACGCGATGAAGCCCCGATGCTCTTCATTGGTGAAAAGGTCGGCGAGGGTGCAGAAGGTGCCCCCGCCATCGATATCGCGCTCGATCCGCTGGAGGGTACGACCATCACTGCCAAGGCCGGACCCAACGCGCTTGCGGTGCTTGCCATTGCGGAAAAAGGCTGCCTGCTGAACGCCCCCGACACCTACATGGAAAAGATCGCGGTCGGCCCGGGGCTTCCCAAGAAAGTCGTGCGGCTCAAGAACAGCGTCGAAGAGAATATCAACGCGCTCGCCAAGGCAAAGGGCTGCGAACCCGCTGACATCGTCGCCTGCGTGCTCGATCGCCCGCGCCACGGCGAGATCATTGCCGAACTGCGCCGCCTCGGCTGCGGCATCAAGCTCATTCCCGATGGCGATGTTGCCGGCGTCATCGCGACGGCCGATCCTGACACCGGTATCGATATCTACCTCGGTACGGGCGGCGCACCTGAAGGTGTGCTTGCTGCCGCGGCGCTGCGCTGCGTCGGCGGCCAGATGGAAGGACGCCTCGTCTTTCGCAACGACGATGAAAAGGCGCGCGCGCGCCGCTGGGGGATCGAGGATCTCGACCGCATCTACCGCTTGAAGGACATGGCCAAGGGCGACTGCATCTTCGCCGCGACGGGCGTTACCGACGGCTCGCTTCTCGAAGGCGTGCGTCGTCTCGCTGGTGGTGGCAAGTCAACCGAAACCATCGTCATGCGCGCCTCCTCGGGCACCATCCGCACGGTCAGGACCGAGCACCGCAAGAGCTAACGCCCCGCCGGTCGAAATATGCTTTGAAAGCCGCGCGTCGTCGCTAAGGTGGCGTTATGACTACCAATAGCGTCGACGCTGCCACCACGCCTGAAAACCGCCCCGCGCCCGACTTCATGACCCCGGATCAGCCAGCGCTGCCCGAAGGCCTGACACCGGTCGAGCGCGCGCATGCCTGGGTAATTCGCTGCCGTTTTGCGATCAGCTGGGCACCCTTCATGATCGGCGCGCTGGTGCTCGACAATTTCGTGTTCGAAGAATTTGCCTGGCGCGGGGCTGTGAGCGCGGTCATCTGGTTTGTCGCCTTGTCGGCGATCATCGTTGCGCCGCAGCGCATCTACCGCCGCATTGGCTATCACCTCGGTCCCAAATCGCTGCGAGTCGTCAAGGGCTGGCTGTTCCACACGGACACCATCGTGCCTTTCGTGCGTGTCCAGCATATCGACGTCGCACGCGGTCCGCTCGAGAAGATCTTCGGCACCGCCAGCCTGATCGTGCACACGGCGGGCACGCATAACAGCGTCGTGGTCCTGCCCGGCCTCGAACCCGAACGCGCCAAAGAGATCCGCGAAACCATCCGCGCCCAGATCAAGACGGATTGGCAGTGAACGACACCCAAATCACAGCCGACACACATGCCATCGAGATGGTCGCGGATAACGACGACGTCATGCGCCTCCATCCGCTGACGATCGTCACCAGCCTTGGCGGCATCATCAAGTCGGCGTGGGGCGCGTTCGCCGCCGGGGCCTACTTTATCTATTCGGGGCAGGAATGGATTGCCGCCGCACTGGTCGGCGCGGTTATCTTCTTCAATCTGTTCGAACCGGTCCTTCGCTATTTCTCTTTCTCTTATCGCGTCGGCGAGGACGAGTTGGAAATGCGCAGCGGTATCCTGAACCGTAACCATCGCTCGATCCCGTTTGACCGGGTGCAGGACGTCAATATCGAGCAGAACCCGATCGCGCGGGTCGTGGGGCTTGCGCGGGTCAAGCTGGAAACCGGCGCATCGGCGTCGGGCAGTGAGGAAGACGGCGTCATCGACAGCATCACGCTCGATCGCGCCAACGCCTTGCGCGACCTTATCCGCCGCCACCGCGCCGGCGTGACGGTGGCGGCACCGGCGGATGACGGCGCGCCGCCGATCGCGGCAGAAGCAGACGAAAGCGAACCCATCTTCGCGATGAATATGAAGCGCCTCGCCCAGCTCAGTGTCTTCAACTTCTCGCTTGCCATCGTCGGCGTTCTGTTCGGCCTGGCGCAGACCTATGGCGACGTGCTCGGCATCGATCCATTTTCTCAAGGCTTTTGGCGCGACACGCTGTCGCAAAGCGAAATTTTGCAGGGCTTCGTGCTCGCCAACCAGTTCATCACCGTCATCTTCGGGCTTCTGAGCTTCGTGTTCGTGGGGCTTCTCACCGGCGTTATCCGCACCGTGCCGCGCGACTGGGGCTTCCGGCTCAATCGCACCGAAACCGGCTTTCGCCGCCGCCGCGGCTTGTTCACGCTGACCGACGTCGTGATGCCCCTGAAGCGCGTGCAGGCGGCCATCCTCGCGACTGGGCCAGTGCGCCGCTTCTTCGGCTATGGCGAAATGAAGCTGCAGAGCCTCGCGCGCGAAAGTGCCAAGGTCGGCGACCATCTCGTCGCCCCGCTCGCCACCCGCCCCGAAACCGATGCCATTCTCCACAGCATGGAGTGGCGCCCGCTCGAGGGAACGAGCGACTGGCAACGCCCCGCCAAGGCCTATTTCTGGATCGGCCTGCTATGGCTCATTCCCGCCATCATCGGCGCTTCGGTGGGCCTTACCATCGCAGCGGCGCAAACCGAGGTGCCGAGCTGGCTGTTCTGGATCGGCCTCGCTTTCGTCGCGCTCGTCGTGGTTGGTCGCTACATCGACTATCGCCGCCGCCGCCACCGCATCGATGACGACCGTTTCCTCATTCGCTCGGGATGGTGGCGCCAGCGCCTCGTCATCCTGCCGCTCAAGAACATCCAGAGCGCCGACCTTGCCTATAATTTCGTCAGCCGCGCCTTCGGTGTCGCCGACGTGAAACTGGGCGTAGCCGGCGGGAGCGGCTTTTCCGCGCATGGCGTCCATTCGGTCACGCTCGAGGATGCCTATGCCTTGCGCCAGGACCTGCTCAGGGCCGCCGCCTGATGTTTGAAGTCAGCGAAAGCATCAATGGCCAGCCGTGGCGCTGGCGCTATCCCGGCGGCGACAGCCTCGAACGCGACCTCACCGACCAGCTCCTCCTCTCGCGCGGCGTCGAGGAAGCCGACCTCCCGCGTGAGCGCGACCCGCGCATCCGCGATTTCCTGCCCGACCCGTCGGTCTTCGCCGACATGGACAAGGCCGCCGCGCGCATCGCCGATGCGATCGCTGCGGGCGAAAAGATTGCCGTGTTCGGCGACTACGATGTCGATGGCGCCACCTCCGCCGCATTGCTTACCCACCTGTTCCGCCGCCTTGGCACCGAACCGATGATCTACATCCCGGATCGGCTGATGGAGGGCTATGGCCCCTCGGGGGCGGCGCTCGTCAAGCTCAAGGAAGAAGGCGCCGATCTCGCCATCACGGTCGATTGCGGCGCGCAGGCCTTCGATGCGCTCGATGAGGCCGCCGCGGCTGGCCTCGAAGTGATTATCTGCGATCATCACCAATGCGCCAGCAAGCTGCCCACCGCGCACAGCGTCATCAATCCCAACCGGCTGGACGAGAGCGAAGAAGGCGCTGCGCACGGCCATCTCGCCGCTGTTGGTATGGCCTTCCTGCTCGGTGTGGCGCTGCTGCGCGAGCTGCGCAAGCGCGGCCGCTTCGTCAACGGCACGCCCGAACCCAAGATCATCGACCTGCTCGATCTCGTCGCGCTCGGCACCGTCGCCGATGTCGCCAAATTGCGCACGCTCAATCGCGCATTCGTCACCCAGGGCCTCAAGGTCATGGCGAACGAGCGCAACATCGGCATGGCGGCCTTGGCGCGCGCGGCCAGTCTGAACGGCGCGCCGAAATGCCGCGATCTGGGTTTCGCGCTCGGTCCGCGCATCAACGCTGGCGGCCGCGTCGGCAAGTCGGATCTGGGCGTACGGCTGCTCACCACCAGCGATCCGAGCGAAGCCGAGGCCATTGCCGCCGAGCTCGACCGGCTGAACGAAGAGCGCCGCGCCATCGAAACGGCGGTCACCGAGGCCGCGATGGAACAGGCCGAGGCGCAGCGCGATGCCCCCGTCATCGTCACGTCGGGCCCCGGGTGGCACCCGGGCGTGGTCGGCATCGTCGCCAGCCGCATCAAGGAGCGTTTCCACCGCCCTGCGCTTGTCATCGCCGAGGAAGAAGATGGCACGGGCAAAGGCTCGGGCCGATCGATCAACGGTGTCGATCTGGGCGCGGCGATCCTTGCCGCCAAGGATGACGGCCTGCTTGTCGCGGGCGGCGGCCACGCCATGGCCGCGGGCGTGACGGTTGCGCCGGGCGGTATCGCGGGCCTGCGCGACTATCTTGCCACCCGCATCGCCGATGACGTCGAGGCCGCGCTTGGCAATCGCGCGCTTCTTCTCGACGCCATGCTGGCGCCCGGCGGTGTTGCGGGGGCGCTATGCGACAAGATCGAACAGGCGGGGCCTTTTGGCGCTGGCTGGCCCGCCCCGCGCGTTGCAGTCGGCCCCGTCCGGCTTCACAATGTCAGCGTGGTCGGAAACGGCCATGTCCGCATGATCGCGCTGGGCGACGATCAGCGTCGCTTCAAGGCGATCGCCTTTCGCGCGGAGGACACGCCGCTGGGGCAGGCGCTACTCGCGGCGCGCGGCGATTCGCACTTCTGGCTCGCCGGTGTGATCAAGCGTGACGACTGGACCGGCGGCGATGCCGCAGAAATGCACGTCGAAGACGCCGCATACGCGTGAATCGGGTTGACGGCGCGCGCGCGCCTTACTAATTGCGCCCGCACACCAACGTGTGGCCCCTTCGTCTAGCGGTCTAGGACGTCGCCCTTTCACGGCGAAAACACGGGTTCGAGTCCCGTAGGGGTCACCATATCAACTAAGCCGCCTCCGGGCGGCTTTTTTGTTGGATTGGCGGCCGGCTACCTACAGCGCGACTACCGTCGCCAGCGTTGGGTCGATCGCCGCCGCCACATGCGTGCCCAGGGCCGGCGCAGCCGCCAGCCCGACCCGCGCATGGCATCGGCTGCCATCGGGCGATTCCAGAACAAGCTTTACCGCCGTACCAAGGAACTGGGCGCTGCGTACGACATGCGCGCCGCCGCCCTCGGGCAGGACCGTCAACGCTTCGGGTCGCACGAGCGCCTGTGCCCTTGCACCATCTGCAAGTCCCGCCGCGCTGACATCGCCGAACGGGGTTGCCAGCAGACCGCCCTGAACCGTGCCGTCGAACAGGTTGACGTCGCCGAGCAGACGCGCCGCGCCTTCGGACGCGGGTGCGGCGTATACATCGCGCGGAGCGCCGCGCTGCACGACCTTGCCGTCGATCATCAGGACCAACTCGTCCGCCATGAACATTGCCTCTTCGGCATCGTGCGTGACCAGCAGCACCGCCGCCTCCACCGCGCGTAGCGCCTCGAGCGTGGTTTCGCGCAACGACTGCCGCAGCCGCGTGTCTAGGCTCGAAAAGGCTTCGTCGAGCAGGATGGCTGCCGGTTCGCGCGCCATGGCCCGCGCCAATGCTACTCGCTGCTGCTCGCCGCCGGACAGTTCATGCGGATAGGCATTTGCGCGCGCCACGAGATCGAGCGCCTCGAGCCGTGCCACCGCCGCGTCTCGCCTGCCGGGACCGCGCAGCCCGAACATCACGTTCCCCAGCGCGGTCAAATGCGGAAATAGCGCGAAGTCCTGGAAGACGATGCCGATGTCTCGCTTTTCCGGCGGCACCATGCGCCCGTCGCCCGATAGCAGTTCGTCGCCGCGCCTGATCGTCCCGGCATCGACCGGTTCGAACCCCGCCAGCATCCGCAGCAAAGTCGACTTGCCTGCACCCGACGGCCCGAGAATGGCGGTAACCTTGCCGCTCTCCAGCTTCAGGTCGACACCATCCACGACCGCCCGATCGCCGAAGCGTCGGACCAGCCCCTTCGTCTCGATCGCGGCCTTGCTCATGCCGCCATCTCTCGCCGTACACGCCCGGCCAGCCACGCCACCAGCATCATCGCCGGCACGCCAAGTAACACCAGGAGCAACGACGGCAGGGCTGCCGCGGCCAGCCGCTCGTCAGAGGCATAATTATGAGCTGTCACCGCCAGCGTATCGAGGTCGAACGGGCGCAGGATCATCGTCGCGGGCAATTCCTTCATCACTTCGACGAATACGAGCAGCGCTGCCGTGGCGATACCCCCGAGCGCAAGCGGTGCGTACACCTGCGTGATCACCCGCACTTTGCGGGCACCCAGCGAGCGTGCGGCCTGGTCGATCGAAGGCGACACGCGCGACAGGGCGCTATCGCACGGACCGATCGCTGCTGCCGCAAAACGCGCCTGGTAGGCGTAAAGCAGCGCGATTATCCCCCCACCCGCGAAGACTGGCGCTGCGCCGCCAAGGAGATCGTCGGAAAGTCGCTGCAGCGTTGCAAACAGTGCGAGAATACCAATCGCTCCGACCGCGCCGGGCACTGCATATCCGGCCTGTGCGATACGCACCGCGGCGCGGCTGGGCGCCCGGCCCGTGCGCAGGATTGTCGCCGCGCCAATCCCGAGGATCGCGGCGAGGACAGCAGACGCACCGGCCAGCATCAGCGTGCCTTGCAGCGCCGGCCAGACCGATCTTGCCGGTTGGACGTCGAAAGCCATAAACGCGAGGTAGGATGTGGGCAGCAACAGGCCGAGCGTCAGCGGCAGGAGGCACAGCAGCAACGCGCCAAACCCCGGCGCACCGGTCAGCCGCGTGCGATGCACCGCGCCTTCGCGTCGTCCGACCGCGCCAAAGCGCCGTCCGCGCCGCGCCAGCCGCTCGACACCCAGGGCCAAGGCCGCTGCGAATAAAAGAATGATGGCGAGCCGTGCTGCCGCCGCCGGGTCGCCGAACGAGCTCCACGCCCGCACGATGCCCACTGTCAGCGTCGGCGCGCCCAGAAAGTCGGCAACGCCGTAATCCGCCAGTACCTCCATCACCGCCAGCGCCACGCCGACAACAATGGCAGGGCGCGCCAGCGGCAATGCGGTACGAAAGAAGGCAGGAATGGGGGATGCACCGAGGCTGCGCGCTGCCTCCATCGGGCTCGCCCCCTGGCTTTCGAACGCCTGGCGCGCCAGCAGGAAGACATAGGGATAGAAGGTGATGGAAAAGACGAATGCCGCACCCCCCACGCCGCGCACCATCGGCAGCGCTTCGAGCGGCCCACCCGCCGCAGTCATGGAGAACCATGCATAGGCCGCGACATAGGCCGGCATGGCGAGCGGCAATGCCATCGCCCAGCCGAGCATGCCGCGACCGACAAAGTGATAGCGCGAAATGAGGAAGGCCGTTGGCACCCCCAGCGTAATCGTACCCACTGCAGTCAGTCCGCCCAGCATGGCGGAATTGCCGACATAGGTGGGGAGGAGAGTCTCGGCGAGGTGACGAAGATGCGCGCTGTCCCCGCTCAACGAAAAGCCAAGCAACGCGCCGAGCGGCGCGAGGAAAATAAGTGCAAGAAGGACGCCGCCCGGCGATGGAATCCATCCGCCGGAGCGACGTCCTGTCATGAAGTTATCGAGCGTGCCTACTGCCATCCAACGCGGTCGAAGATCTGCTGCGCCACGCCCTGGTTCACCCCATAGACGTTCACGCTGAGCGGATCGGTGTCGAACTCGCCCATCTCGGCTAGCGCGGGGTTGGTGTAGGTGACCGACGATACGACCGGATATTCACCCGTAAGATCGGCGAACAGGCGCTGCGACGCATCGCTCATCGCATATTCGAGGAATTGGCGCGCCAGTTCGGGATTGGGCGCATCCTTGGCGACGCCGCCACCCGAGATATTGACGTGCACGCCGCCATCCGCCTGCGGCCATGCGACCTTGACTCCCGAGACGTCCTCGTTCTCATCGACCATCATGCGGGCGAGGTAATAATGGTTGACCAGCGCGACATCGCATTCGCCGGCCTTGACCGCCTTGATCTGGTCGCTGTCACCGCCAACCGGATCGCGGGCGAAGTTTGCAGCGACACCGCGCGCCCATTCTTCGGCTTCCGTTTCGCCCCAGCGTTCGACCAGCGCCGCCAGCAGCGAGATGTTGTAGATGTTGCCCGAGCTGCGCGCACATACGCGCCCCTCGAATTGCGGATCGGCAAGCGATGCATAGCCGGTCAGTTGCGCCGCATCGACGCGATCTTCGGCGTAAACGATGACGCGCGCACGCGTCGCGATGCCGTACCAGTGGCCATCGGGATGGCGAAAATTAGCAGGCACCCGTTCGTTGAGCAGCGCGCTGTCAAGCGGCGCAAACAAGCCCTCTTCATCGGCGCGCCACAGCCGCCCGGCATCAACCGTGATGATGACGTCGGCGGCGCTACGTTCACCATCGGCCTTCACGCGCTCGATCAGCAAATCGCCCTCGGCCTCGACCACGTTCACCTTGATTCCGGTGTCGCGTTCGAACGCTTCGTAGAGCGCATAATCGCTGTCATAATGACGCGCCGAATAGATGGTCAGCGTCTCGCCGTCATTTTCGGTTTCGTTATCCGCCTGCGTTCCGCAAGCTCCCAGGGTCAGCGCGACAGCTGCCGCGGCCCAACCAAAATTGCGCACCGTTTCACTCCTTGAAAACCAAGTCGGGCGCGACCGTATGCTAGTTGCGAATGATTTGCAATAACACTTCTATCGCGACTGTGTGGCCTTCGGTTCCACCAACAGGTAGACGATCGTCGTCTCGCCGATATTGACGATTTCGTGGCCTTCGGTGCCATCGTCCCAAGTCGAAAAGCCGGTCGGGAATGTCACGGTGCGCGTCTCGCCGCCTTCGGTGATCCGCGCCGTCCCACCCGCCAGCGCATAGCCGAAGTGCGGCGCATGAAAATGCATTTCATGCCCCACGCCGGGCGCGAATGTGCAGCGCAGGATCCGCTGCGATGCGTCCTCGTGCAGCTTTTCGCACACCGGTTCGCCTTTCCACCCTGCTGCCAACGGGTCGGGCAACGCCGCAACCAGTGCGAACGCCAACATTAAACTCATCACAGAATCCTTTAGTGAGAGAGGACCAGCGCGATCGCGCTCTCTTCAAGAAGCCGCCGGGTGGTGCCGCCGAACAGGCGTTCGCGCAGCCGCGAATGCGAGTAGCCGCCCATTACCATCAGCCCCGCGCCCTTCTCCTCGGCGAATTTGAGTAGCGCCTTGCTCACCTGTCCGTCGACCTCCGCGATGCGCGAATATTCGGCGTGCACATCTTCGCGCGAAAGATATTCCAGCACGCGGGTCAGCGGATATAGGCCGGGCGGTACTTCTTCGCCATGTTCGGTGACGCGCACGACGTGGACCTCGCTCGCCAATTTCAGCAGGCCCAGCGAATCGCGCACCGCCTTGGCAACTTCGAAGCTGCCGTCCCAGGCGATGATGACCGGTCCCAATGGATCGACCCTATGGCCATTGGCGCCGGGCACGAAAATCGGCGATTCGGCGCGGTGCAGCAGATCGCCGAGCATGCGCACACGCTGCGGCCCGTCGCGTCCCACGACGATCAGGTCGGACAACGCCGCGAGCGCGATGATCGTATCGGCGACATCGCCTTCGACGCGGCGAAACTCCCACTCGACATCCTCGTTCGACATCTCCTTGCGGACCGCCGCTTCCAAGGCCTCGACGCCGGCAAGAAATTCGCGCTTTGCCGAGCGGTCGCTATCGATGCCGCCAAAGCTTTCGAGCGCTGCCAAAGTGTCGTCCGACACGACTTGCAGCACCTCGAGGTGAGCATCGGTAGCGCGGGCAATCGCCAGCGCGTTTTCCAGCACGGAGCCTAGGTCATCATGATTGTCGACGGGGACAAGGACGGATTTCACGCGATTCCTTTCAGTCGTTCACTATGCCAGCGGACATGGTCAGCCATGAAGCTGGAGATGAAATAATAGCTGTGATCATAGCCGGGCTGAAGCCGGAGCGTAAGGTCGATCCCGGCATTCGCGCAGGCTTCGGCCAGCGCCTCGGGCTTGAGCTGATCGTCGAGAAAATTGTCATCGGTACCGACATCGACGAGCAATTCGGGCACGCGCGCGCCGTCTTCAATCAGCGCGACTGCATCGTGCGCGCGCCATGTTTCGCGGTGACCGCCAAGATAGGCCGTAAACGCCTTTTCACCCCACGGCACGACCGATGGATGGCAGATCGGTGCGAATGCCGAAATACTTGCAAAGCGTTCCGGATGCCTGAGGCCCACGGTAAGCGCCCCGTGCCCGCCCATCGAGTGACCCGTGATCCCCTGTCGCTCCAGGTCGACCGGAAACTGGTTAGCGATCAACGCCGGCAGTTCCTCGGTGACATAGGACCACATCTTGTAGTGGCGATCGTAAGGCGGCTCGGTCGCATCGACATAGAAACCGGCGCCAAGCCCGAAGTCCCACGCGCCCGCGCTATCATCGGGCACGCCTTCGCCGCGTGGTGAAGTGTCAGGTGCCACGAAAATGATGCCATGCTCTGCACAAGCGGCACGAAACTCGCCTTTTTCGGTTACGTTGGCATGAGTGCAGGTCAGCCCCGACAAATACCAAAGTACTGGAAGACGCGCGCCTTCCTCATGTTCGGGTACGAATACCGAGAACACCATCTCGGTGCCGGTAGAGGTGGAGGCGTGCTCGTAAACGCCTTGCAAACCGCCGTGACTGGTCCAGGCATCGAGCTGTTTCATCAGGTCTCCTTGGGCAGGCGGTGCAGCGCGCAAATCTTGTTACCCGCCGGATCGCGCAAATAGGCAAGATATAGCGCCCCGAATGCGTTCTCGCGTTTGCCTGGCGGGTCCTCGATCGCGGTGCCGCCCGCGGCCAGCCCCGCCTCGTGCCAGGCATGCACCATCTCGGGCGTGTCGCAGGCAAAGCCGATGGTCATGCCGTTGCCGCAGCTTGCCGGCTGCCCATCGATAGGATTGGTGATCATGAAGACCGATCCGTTATGCACCCAGGCGGTGCGCCCCTTTTCATCGGTACGACCGGGATGCCCGCCGATCGCACCGATCAGCGCGTCGTAGAACTCGCGGCTCTTGTCGAGGTCATCGGCCCCGACCATGACATGGCTGAACATGCACGCTTCTCCCTAATATACCACAACGCTGCGGATCGACTTGCCCGCGTGCATCAAATCGAAGCCGTTGTTGATCTCGTCAAGGCTGAGCACGTGCGTAATCATCGGATCGATCTCGATCTTACCGTCCATGTACCAGTCGACGATCCTGGGGACATCGGTACGCCCCTTGGCCCCGCCGAATGCGGTACCGCGCCAGTTGCGGCCGGTGACCAGCTGGAAGGGACGCGTCGCGATTTCCTTGCCCGCTTCGGCGACCCCTATGATGATCGAGGTGCCCCACCCCTTGTGACAGCATTCCAAGGCTTGCCGCATCACGTCGGTATTGCCCGTGCAGTCGAACGAATAGTCCGCCCCGCCGTCGAGCATGTTGACGATCTTCTCGACAACGTTGCCATCGCTCGCGTCGATAAAATCGGTCATTCCGAACTTGCGGCCCCACTCGGCCTTGTCGGGATTGAGATCGACCCCGACGATGCGATCGGCGCCCGCCATCCTGGCGCCCTGGATAACGTTGAGGCCGATGCCGCCGAGCCCGAACACGACGACATTGTCGCCGGGCTTGACCTGCGCGGTGTTCACCACCGCACCGACGCCTGTGGTAACGCCGCAGCCAATATAGCAGCTGGTCTTGAACGGCGCGTCTTCGCGGATTTTGGCGACCGCGATCTCGGGCAGCACGGTGAAGTTCGAAAAGGTCGAGCAGCCCATATAATGGAAGATCGTCTCGCCCTTGTAGCTGAAGCGGCTGGTGCCGTCGGGCATGAGGCCCTTGCCCTGGGTCTCGCGGATCGCGCTGCACAGGTTGGTCTTGCCGGACAGGCACATTTTGCATTGGCGACATTCGGGCGTGTAGAGCGGGATGACATGGTCATCGACCGCCACTGAGGTTACCCCGGCGCCCACTTCGCGGACGATTCCGGCGCCTTCATGGCCAAGGATGCTCGGGAAGATGCCCTCTGAATCGAAACCGTCGAGCGTGTAGGCATCGGTATGGCAGATGCCCGTCGCCATGATCTCGACCAGCACCTCGCCTTCCTTGGGCCCGTCGAGATCGACCTCGACGATCTCGAGCGGTTTCTTGGCTTCGAACGCTACTGCAGCACGCGTCTTCATGCCTCTGCTCCTTTTTCGCGAGGCTGCGTCGCCAGGCTGACCAGCCAGATAGCGAGCCACGCGGCAATGAAGCCCGGGACAATTTCATAGATCAAGCCGATCTCGAACGCGATCCATCCAATCACGACCGCCGCGCCGGTTACCAATCCGGCAACCGCACCCGCGCCCGTCATATTCTTCCACGTCAACGACAGGATGATGAGCGGCCCGAATGCCGCGCCGAAGCCGGCCCAGGCGTTGGAGACGATGTCGAGGACATTGCTTTCGGGATCGCTCGCGATGACAATCGCGACCGCCGCGACCAGCGCAACGCTGATCCGCCCGACATTCACGCTTTCGCGCTCGCTCGCTTCCTTGCGCAGGAATAGCTTGTAGAAGTCCTCGGTCAGCGAGGAGCTCGCCACCAGCAGCTGCGAGGAAATGGTCGACATGATTGCGGCCAGCAGCGCCGCCAGCAGGAAGCCCGTGACCAACGGATGGAACAGCAGGTTGGCAAGGATGATGAAGATCGTTTCAGGATCTTCCACAGGGATGCCATTGCGTTCGACGAAAGCGCGTCCGGCCAACCCGATACCGATCGACCCCAGCAGCGCCACGCCCATCCACGTCATGCCGATCGTGCGCGCCGTTTTCACTCCCTCGACGCTGCGCACCGCCATGAAGCGCACGATGATGTGCGGCTGCCCGAAATAGCCCAATCCCCACGCCATCAGGCTGATAAATCCGATCAGGGTCAACCCATTGGTGATATTCAAAAAGCCTTCGACCGGCACGTCGGCAAGCGATGCACCGCCGCTGCCACCCGGGCCGAACATGACCACCAGTGGCATCACGACGAGCGCTGTCACCATAATCAGTCCCTGCACGAAATCGGTCAGGCTGACCGCGAGGAAGCCGCCGATCATCGTATAGGCCAGCACCACCAGTGCGGTGATCCAGATCCCCGCCATGTAGTCGCTCACGCCGCCGCCTGGCAGCATCTCGGCAAAGCTCGTTTCAAACAACTTGCCGCCGCCAACGAGCCCCGCCGCGGTATAGACAGCGAAGAAG
>JABDNH010000018.1 GCA_013001055.1 Sphingomonas sp.
GTCTTTACGTCCGCCCTTACAATTACGAAACGCGCCGCCAGGATCGCCACGCGCTCTCGCGCGGCGCCTGGATCGGCAGTCTGCAACGCCAAGGTTAGCGGCTTAGAGATAATATTTCGGAAATGGATCCGGCGGCGGAAGGAATAGCGGCCCTCGATCCGGATGGTGAAGGGTATGCGGCTCATCGATAACGACCTTCCCGCATGTGCAACCGCTATGTGTGTTGGTCGTGTGACCAACACGGGGCGGCAACCCATGCTTAAAGGCGGAAATCTGCGGCTTAGCGCGCTAAAATGGTCGGGGAGAGAGGATTCGAACCTCCGGCCCCTGCCTCCCGAAGACAGTGCTCTACCAGGCTGAGCTACTCCCCGACTGATGCTCGGATACTAAGTCCGTGTGGACCGGGGCAAGGGCGAAGCGCTCCCTAGCCGCGCTACAGCGCACATGCAAGCACCGACTTACTTGTGACCAAGCAAGGCCAGCATTTCCTCGGTGCTGATGAACTTCTCGCGCGGGGCGCCATCGCGGGCCGCTGCCTCTTCCGCCGCTTCGATCTTGCGCCAGTCGTCAAAATCGGTGGCGTGCACGTCGCGCTCTTCGAGCAAGTCGTCGAGCCCCGATCCTCCCGCCTTGTCGCCGCCAGATCCCGGGGGCATTGCGGCCTCGATCTCGCCGGCGACCTGGTAACCATCCGGGCGGTTGGTACCGATCGTGCCCGACGGCCCGCGCCGCGCCCAGCCTACCGCATAGAGACCGTCATCGATGCGGCCGTCTACATTGAGATATTTGCCGCCGCGATGATCGTAGGGGATGCCCTCGATCTGCGGGCTGGAATAGCCGATGCAGCTGACCACAAGCCCCGCGGGCACCTCGTACATCTCGCCCGTGCCGCGCGCCCGCCCGGTCTCGTCGATATGCGTGCGCTCCACGATGACGCGCTCGGCCTTGCCATCGCCCTCGATCCGCACGGGACGCGCGAAGAAGTCGAAATGCACGGTCTTGCCCTTGGCAGCACTGTTTTCCGCATAGTCGCGCAAGATGCCCACCGATTTGGCAAGCCCGCGATCCTCCAGCGCCTCATCGGCTTCGGCAGGCGGGAAATCGTCAGCGTCCAAATTTGGCGCGCAGGCTTCCAGGTGGCCCAATTCGCCCAGTTCCTTGGGCGTCATCGCGATCTGATGCGGCCCGCGGCGCGCCAAGATGTGGATGTCGCAGATAGCGCTCGCCATCAGCGCCTCGAGCGCGTGCGCGACGATATCAGCGCCATCGAACTCAGCCCGCGTCTTGGACAGTATGCGTGCCACGTCGAGCGCAACATTGCCCGCACCGATCACCACCGCATCGCTCGTATCGAACGACGGATCGAGATCCGCGAAATCGGGGTGGCCATTATACCAGCCGACGAAGGCGGCCGAGCCCATCACGCCAGACAAGTCCTCGCCCGGTATGCCAAGCTTGCGATCGTTGGGCGCGCCCGTCGCCATCACGACGGCATCGTAGAGCCCGCGCAACTCGTCCACCGACACGGCATCGCCGATCGCGACGTTGCCGACGAAGCGCACCGTCTCTTGCTCTGCCACCTTGTCATAGCGCATCGAGACCTTCTTGATCGACTGGTGATCGGGCGCGACGCCAAAGCGAATAAGGCCATATGGGACGGGCAGCTTGTCGATGATATCGATACGCGCCTGGTCGCCGTAGGCCTTGGCCAACGCTTCAGCGGTGTAAAACCCTGCCGGTCCCGAACCCACGATCGCAAAATGGCGCATGCACGACCTCCCTGTTGGAAGGCGATGCTAGTGGCGAATTCGGTGCAGGGCTAGTCGCGCCGGTCTTCGAGCAGGAGGTCGCTTCCCTTGCGCTTAAGCGCTTCGGCGATCGGCCCTGCGAACAAGGCCAGCATCGGCGGCAATTCGACCTTGAGATGCACATCGGCCTCGCGCACGTCGACCGAGGCGAGCACCTCCTGCCCCAGGGCGCCAATCGTCAGGTGCAGCGTGTCATCACGCCATTCATGCGCGACATCGGCCACCTGCCCGGGCATCTGGTCCTTGAGGCTGCCGACATTGTCGGCGATACGGCGGCGGGCTTCGTCTTTGCCCAGCTGGTGGGGAAGATCGAGTTCAATCGGTTGGGTCATGTTCATCAGGGTGGGATTAGCATAGGCTCATTGCAACACCCGTTCGTCGAAAGAAAATGATGCTTCTCGCCGCTGCTTTCAGTCTGCTTGCCGCTCAGCCCGCCTATTCAGGGCTCCCCGATCCTGCTGCCGACTATATCGAGCCCGGGCAGGACCGCGCCAGTTATGACGCCTGGCTCGCTGCCAATAGCGCGCATCCGGCGTGGGTCGCGCAATATGGCGCCTTCCTGAATGCGCAAGGCGTGGGCGATGTCGTTCCCATCTGGCAGCTCCTGCGCACCGCCAGCCAATGGCGCGACTGCGGTCAGCCCGCGTTTGAAATGCCGCCGCAGGTCTATTGGCCGGCCATGGTCGAAACGCTTCGCTATGTCCGCGACCACGTGAAGCCAGTGGTCGGTGAGGTCGAAGCGGTATCCGTCTATCGCAACCCTTATCTCAATAGCTGCGCGGGCGGGTCGGCGCGCTCGGTCCACCGGGGAAACATCGCGCTTGACCTGGTGCCGCGCTATCCCTTCAGGCGCGCCGACCTGATGAGCCGCCTGTGCACGATGCATGCCCGTTCGGGACGCGAAAACGATGTTGGTCTGGGCGTGTATGTTGGTGTGCGCTTCCATATCGACACCTGGCAGTACCGTGTGTGGGGCATCTCCGAAGCAGAAGGCGGCGACCAGTGCCGCATCGCATGGGACCGGCGTGAGGCCGCGCGCGGTGCCCAACCCAACGACCCCGCCGACTAAGTGACCCTTGCCTTAGTGTATGAGGCTCCTACATCGGTGTTGAACATTGGATTAGGGGCTTGTCATGGACCTTGATAAACTCACCGAACGCGCGCGCGGTTTCCTGCAAGCAGCGCAGACGATCGCAGCGCGCGAAAACCACCAGCAGATCACTCCGCCGCATCTTGTAAAGGCGCTGCTCGATGACGAGCAGGGCATGGCGGCAGGTCTGATCAACGCAGCCGGCGGCGATGCCAAGGCGGCGAAGCGCCATATCGATGCGCTGGTCGATAAGATCCCGACCGTTACCGGATCGGGTGCCACGCGCGCGCCCGGTGTCGACGGGGACACCATGCGCCTGCTCGACAAGGCGCAGGAAGTCGCCGAGAAAGCCGGCGACAGCTATGTCACGGTCGAGCGGCTACTGCTCGGCGCGCTCCTGTCGAAGGGCGATGTCGGCAAGGCGCTCGAGGATGCCGGACTGAAGGCGCAAGCGCTAAATAGCGCGATCAACGATCTTCGCGGCGGCCGCACGGCCGACACGCAAAACGCCGAAGATCGCTACGACGCGCTGAAGAAATACGCCGTCGACCTCACCGAACGGGCGCGCGAGGGCAAGCTCGATCCCGTCATCGGGCGCGACGAGGAAATTCGCCGCACCATCCAGGTGTTGGCGCGCCGTACCAAGAATAACCCTGTCCTCATCGGCGAACCCGGCGTGGGTAAAACAGCCATCGCGGAAGGGCTCGCCCTTCGCATCGCCAACGGCGACGTGCCCGACGGGCTCAAGGATCGTACGTTGATGAGCCTCGACATGGGCTCCCTTATCGCGGGCGCGAAATATCGCGGCGAGTTCGAAGAGCGCCTCAAGGGCGTGATCGACGAGGTCAAGCAGTCGGACGGCCAGATTGTCCTCTTCATCGACGAACTCCACAACATCGTCGGCGCCGGCAAGAGCGAGGGTGCGATGGATGCTGGCAACTTACTCAAGCCCGCCTTGTCGCGCGGCGAACTGCACGTCATCGGCGCGACGACGCTCGATGAATATAGCAAGCATGTGGAGAAGGACGCCGCGCTCGAACGTCGTTTCCAGCCGGTCATGATCGAGGAGCCCACGGTCGCTGACACCATCTCGATCCTGCGCGGATTGAAGGAGAAATACGAGTTGCATCACGGGGTGCGCATCACCGATCCCGCGATCGTGGCTGCAGCAACCCTATCCAACCGTTACGTCACCGACCGCTTCCTGCCCGACAAAGCCATCGACCTAATGGACGAGGCGGCGAGCCGGCTGCGCATGGAAGTCGAGTCCAAGCCAGAGGAAATTGAAAATCTCGACCGCCAGATCATCCAGCTCAAGATCGAACGCGAAGCGCTCAAGAAGGAGTCCGACCAGGGTTCGAAGGATCGTCTCGAGAAGCTCGAGAAGAACCTCGCCGAGCTTGAACAGCAGTCGTCCGAGCTGACCCAGCGCTGGCGCGCCGAAAAGGAGAAGATCGACGCCGAGGGAGACCTCAAGGCAGCGCTCGACCAGGCGCGGATCGAACTCGAACAAGCCCAACGCGAAGGCGATCTCGCGAAAGCGGGCGAGCTACAATATGGCCGCATCCCCGATCTCGAGAAAAAACTCGAGGCCGCGACGACCGAAACCGAGGATGCGATGCTGCGCGAAGAAGTGACGGAGGAGGATATCGCCGCCGTCGTCGCCCGTGCCACCGGCATCCCCATCGAGAAGATGATGGAGGGCGAGCGCGAAAAACTGCTCCAGATGGAAACGTTGATCTCGCGGCGTGTCATCGGGCAGGAAGAAGCGATCAACGCCGTCGCCAAGGCGGTGCGTCGTTCACGCGCAGGCCTGCAGGATCCCGGCCGCCCGCTCGGTTCCTTCCTCTTTCTCGGACCGACCGGCGTCGGCAAGACCGAGCTCACCAAAGCGCTCGCCGAATTCCTCTTCGACGATTCGGATGCGATGGTGCGCATCGACATGAGCGAGTTCATGGAGAAGCATTCGGTCGCGCGTCTGGTCGGCGCGCCCCCAGGCTATGTCGGCTATGACGAGGGCGGGGTGCTCACCGAAGCCGTGCGCCGGCGCCCCTACCAGGTCGTCCTGTTCGACGAAGTCGAGAAGGCACATAGTGATGTCTTCAATATCTTGCTCCAGGTGCTCGACGATGGTCGTCTGACCGACGGGCAGGGCCGCACGGTCGATTTCACCAACACGATCATCATCCTTACCTCAAACCTCGGCAGCCAGTATCTGGCGAGCCAGGACGAGGACGCCGATCCCACGTTGGTCGAAGACCAGGTGATGGAAACCGTGCGCGGGCATTTCCGGCCCGAATTTCTCAACCGGCTCGATGAGATCGTTCTGTTCCACCGCCTGAGCCAGGCGCACATGGCCCCGATCGTCGAAATCCAGGTACGCCGCCTGCAGCGCCTGCTCGACGACAAGAAAATCATCGTCGAATTGACCGATGGCGCACGAGAATGGCTCGGCCGTGTCGGATATGATCCGGTCTATGGCGCCCGTCCCTTGAAGCGCGCGGTTCAAAAATATCTGCAGGATCCGCTCGCCGACGAAATCCTTGCGGGCAACATCCGCGACGGCATGACCGTGAAGGTGGACGAGGGCGACGGCCAGTTGGTGCTAACCCCGGCCTAACGCCTCCCGTAGTGGTGCGAGCTGCTTCTCGTAATTGTGCCAGCGCCCGGAAGAGCGCTGGTACAGCGGCTCGCGCACCTGCCAGCTCGACGCGGTCCGCACCACGCCCGTTACCGCATGCGGTTCGAGACAGGCCGCTTCGAAAGGCAGCTCGAGAAAGTCCAACAGGCGTCGGATCTGCGGCTCGGGATCGGCGACCAGTCTATCGTAGCTGAAGTCGAGAATGTCCTCGCCATAAATCGAGCGCCAATGGTCCATCAGCCGCTCATATTGGCGATACCAGTGCGCGATGCTCTCGAGCCGCTGCGCGTAGCGCATGGAGGGATGCAGATGCGCGAAATAGATGCTGAGCCCGTTGTCCATCGGATTGCGGACCGTGTGGACGATCTTGGCAGTTGGAAAGAGCCGCTTGATCAGCCCGACATGCAGGAAGTTGTCCGGTCGCTTGTCGGTCAGCCCGGCGAGCGGAAATTTCTGCCGCCGCAAGCCTGCCAGATAAACTTCGCGCAATTCGCCATGCCGCGCCGCATCGAGCCCGGCGGCGGCCGTCGGGTAAGGCTGGAGGTGATCGCTGATCAGCGCTGGCAAATGCTCCAGCTCGCCCCCCGCGGTCACCGCCGAATGTGCCGCCAGGATGCGCTCGGCCAGCGTCGATCCCGACCGGAACATGCCCAGAATGAAAATCGGCGCCGCTTCGCCTGCCGGCGCCGGATCACCGCGATCGGCAAATATTTCGATCAGCCGATCGATCACTTGCTCCACGGCATTCTCGTCATAGGGACCCTTGGCCATCTCGATCGTGGCGGCATTGCCGGCGGCATAGGCATCCCACGCGGCATCATAATCCTCCAGCGCGTCGAGCACCTTGCCCAAGGTGAAATTGAGATCGGCGCGTCCGATTGCGGGAGCTGACGGGTGCGACGCCATCTGTCGCATGCCCGCAATCATCGGATCGTCGACGCTTTCGAACTTTGTGACCTCGGCCAGCCGCATCAGCGCCATGGCGTCGTGCGGATCGGCTTCGCGTGCCTTCGCGTAGGCTTTCCGGGCTTCCTCGCGAGCGCCGCGATCCTCGTGCAGATTGCCAAGGTTCAGCCATGCCGACGCATAGGCCGGATTGAGTGCGATCGCCTTTTCCAGCTCCGCCGCCGCCTGTGCGGGATCGCCCAATGCTTCGGCGTGGATCACGGCCCGGTTGAGCCAGACCTCCTCGGGCCGCTCGACCTTGCGCTTCAACGCTTCGGCATAGGCTTTCAGCGCCTCCTCGTAGCGCCGCGCCCGTTTTAGCAGCAGGCCGAGGTCGTACCAGTCGTCCGGCCGGTTTGGATTGGCGGCGAGCATGGTGCGCAATGCTGCAATACGGGGGTCGGACGCGTCGCTCATCACGCCGAACCATGGCGGCGCACGGAGCAAATGGAAAGCGCTGCATTTCCCTGCTAGGCGGAAGGGCGATGGGCGACTTTCTCGATCGGCTCGAGGCCGAAAGCATCTTCATCCTGCGCGAGGCAGTGGCCGAGGCCGCCCGCCCGGTGATGCTCTATTCGCTGGGCAAGGATTCGGCGGTCATGCTGCACCTCGCCCGCAAGGCATTCCTAACGCTGCCCTTCCCGCTTCTTCACGTCGACACAACCTGGAAATTCAAGGCCATGTACGCGGCTCGCGACAAGCTTGCGGCCGAGCCCGACATCGACCTCATCGTGCACAAGAATAGAGATGCCGAACGCGAAGGCATCAACCCTTTCGACCATGGCGCCCGGCATACCGAATTGTGGAAGACCGAAGGTCTACGCCAGGCCCTTGCCAAGCATGGCTTCGACGTCGCCTTCGGGGGCGCTCGCCGTGATGAAGAAAAATCTCGCGCCAAGGAACGCATCGTTTCGGTCCGCGACGCGTCCGGAAACTGGGACCCGCGGCGTCAGCGCCCCGAACCCTGGAACCTGTTCAATTTCTCCGCGCCCACTGGTGAAACCTTTCGCGTATTTCCGCTAAGTCATTGGACTGAAAGAGATGTCTGGCATTACATCAAACGCGAACAGATCAAGATTTCTCCGCTATATTTCGCCGCCAATCGTGCGGTGGTCGAGCGCGATGGCCAGCTTATCATGGTCGATGACGACAGATTTCCGGGCGGCGACGCAGCACAGACGCGCAAAGTGCGGTTCCGCACGCTCGGTTGCTACCCGCTTACCGGTGCCATCGAAAGCGATGCCGATACGCTGGACGATATCCTCGCCGAACTGAACGATAGCGAAAGCAGCGAACGCGCCGGCCGGATGATCGACCGCGAGGGCGGCGAGCATGCGATGGAAGTCAAGAAGCGCGAAGGCTATTTCTGATGGATATCCTGTCGGTTCTCACATGCGGCAGCGTCGATGATGGTAAATCGACACTCCTTGGTCACCTGTTCGCTCTCAACGGTGCAGGTGCGCAAAGCGAAGATTTCGCCAATGCCTTCGACGGCCTCAAAGCCGAACGCGAGCAGGGTATCACCATCGACATTGCGCACCGCCAGCTCGATCTCGAGGGGCGTCGCATCCGCTTCCTCGATGCACCGGGGCACGAGCAATATGTTCGCAACATGGTGTCTGGCGCCGCCAACGCCGATGTCGCGCTGCTGATCGTCGATGCCACCAGCGGAATGAGCGACCAGACCCGCCGCCACGCGCGTATGGCGCGTCTTGCAGGCCTCCGGGAATTCGCACTTGTCGTGACCAAGATGGACGCGGTCGATTACGCGGCTGATGTATTCAAGGCGATTGTTTCAGAATTTTCCGACTTCGCGCCGACCGCCAATATCGAGCGCTGGACTGCATTGCCGGTTTCGGGGCTTTCGGGCGCAAATCTCAAGGACCCCGATAGCCTTTCCTGGTTCGAAGGACCGAGTCTCACTCAATGGTTGGAAACCGCGAATGTCGAACAAGAAACCGAGCCCCATTCTCGCGTGCAACTCGTTCAGAAGGACCAAGGTGGCCGGCGCTGGCTACTCGGGCCCTTCGCTTTCGAGATCGGGCAAAGCCTGCTGATACAGCCGGCGGCCGCGGAAGCTGTCGTTGCAGAGGTGGGGATAGGCCGGATCCGGCTTGACCGGGACATCGACTGTGGGCGCGGCGATATTCTTGGCCCGCCGGATGCGCCGCTCGATACCGCCGACCAGGTTGAGGCGTTGCTCGCGTGGCTCGGCGACGATCCGCTCGTTCCCGGGCGCCGCTATTCCCTCAAGCTTGGCAGTGCCACGGTCGGCGCACGCGTTCGCGCGCCGCGATATGCAGTGGCGCTGGCCGACGGCGTGCGAGTGCCTGCCGAAACCTTGAACACCAACGATATCGGCGTGGCGGAAATCCAGCTGGCGGGCCCGCTCGCCTACGCCACCGGCGACAAGACGCTCGCCCGCTTCATCCTGATCGACGAGAGCACGGGCGACACCGTGGCCGCAGGCCGCATCGAGCGGCCGTTGAACCGCAACGTTGAGCGCCAACCCCTAACCGTCGACCGGTCGCGGCGCGCCGATCTCATGGGGCAAAAGCCGGCCATCATATGGCTCACCGGGCTTTCCGGCGCGGGAAAATCGACCATCGCCAATCTCGTTGAGGAAGAGTTGGCGCGCCTAGGCAAGCACAGCTTCCTACTCGACGGTGACAATCTCCGGCTCGGACTGAACAGGGACCTCTCCTTCAGTGAAACCGACCGCATTGAGAATATCCGCCGGGTCGGTGAAGTCGCCAAGCTGATGGCGGACGCGGGCCTCATCGTGCTGACCGCATTCATCAGCCCGTTTCGGGCCGATCGCGCCCGCGCGCGACGTGCCGCCGGCGACCACCCTTTCTTCGAGGTCTATATCGACACCCCGCTTGAAGTTGCCGAGGCACGCGATGCTAAAGGCCTCTATGGAATGGCGCGCGCGGGGAAAATTGCGGATTTCACCGGCATTTCGTCCCCCTACGAACCGCCGGAGGATCCCGATCTGGTCCTACCGGCTGCTGACGAAAGCGCGGAGGTGTGCGCCGCGATGGTGGTCGCGCGGCTAAAGGCGGACGGGCTGCTCTAAAACCCCTTCACGCCGCGCCTGCCATGGGCCATGGAGGCGCGCATGAGCAAAGACGCATGGAACATCTTTTGGCGGCACGGTCTTGGCGACGGTGCCTGCCTGCCTGGCGCGGTCGACGCCAATACGCGGCTGCAGCAATATTGGACGACCTTCGCGGGCAATTTCGAGGCGCCATCGCATGTCGTCGACCTCGCTTGCGGCGGCGGGATCGTTGCACGGCGCCTGGCTGAATCGAACGATCAGATCAGCGTGACGGGTGTCGATTATGCCGACGTGCCCGCCACCGACCAGGACCGAGTCGAGCTTAAATCAGGCGTCGACATGGCCAAGATGCCATTTGACGATGCCAGCTTCGATGGCGCCGTCAGCCAGTTCGGCGTCGAATATGGCGATGCCGGGAAGGTCGGTAACGAACTTGCCCGCGTCTTGCGCCCCGGCGCCCCGTTCGCGTTCATCATTCACCATGGCGAAAGCGCAGTGGTCGCCAATAACGCCGCGCGCGCCAAGGTGCTTGACGCGGTAACTGCTGACAATGTGCGCGAAGTCTATGTCGCAGGCGACAGACAGGCGCTTGCCAAGGCAATGTTCGACATTCGGCTCCACGCCGATCGCAAGGATGTGGTCGACGAGATCGCCCGCGGCCTTGGCCAATCGATGATCAATGCGACGGGCGACCGCGCCGAAGCCTGGACCGAGTTCGAGCGCCTGGCCAATGGCGAACGCGCAATCTTGGGTGCGCTGCACAAGGCTGCCGTCGACAAGCCTGAAGCCTGGCTCGACCAACTGGGCACCGCGTTCGAAGCCGAAGGCATTTCCGTATTTCGCGATTCCCGCGATGCCCCGATTGCCTGGTCTATCTTCGGGCGCCGCGCCTAGCGCCGGCTAGTTACAGGCCCCCGAAGCCGCATTGCCGGCGCAAGGCTTGCGCTGGACACGATCGAGCGTGTCTTGCGTGTCCTTTTCCATTAAGTCCCACTCTGCCTTCGTCTTGCAGATCTGCCGTGCGCGCAATCGCGTACCTGTCGGCGGCGGAAATTTCTTGCAGACCATTACGTTGCGATCTGCCTGCCCGGCTTCGATCTGCATGCGCTCGGAAGCAGCAGCTGCAGCAGCTTCTTCTTCCGGTCCTGACGCCGCCATAGTCGTGATGGCGGTCACCGGCAGCACAAGGTAGAGCATCGTCCTCTGGATCTTCATACCAGAAGCCCCTCCGTGAAAATGGCTACTGTGCGCGAGTATCCCGCTGCACGCGATCGAGCGTGTCGTAGCGATCCTTGTCGAGCATATCCCATTCTGCCTTGCTCTTGCAGACCTGGCGCTTGCGCGCAGCACGTGTGCCCGTGGGCGGCGGGAATTTCTTGCAGATCATCACGTTGCGATCGTTCTTGCCCGCTTCTTCCTTCATTTTCTCGGCCGCGGCTGCGGCTGCAGCCTCTTCATCGGGCCCAGCGGCCGCGATCATCAGCGGCGCTGCCACGACACAGGCGATCAGATTGATAAGCTTCATTACTAGTCTCCCTCTTGGCGGCACCAACTCATTTCCGCCGTCCGGCTTCGTCATTCCAGTGCAGACCAAGCCGAAATCGCGGATTTAAGATACTGTTTTCACCCCATTTCGTCCAGCGCATCGCGAGGCCATTGGTAGAAAAGCAATACCGCTTTACTTGCCGCCACATGAATTACACTGTCCTTTGCAACATGACACCGGCTGAAGACAGACTGAACGATGCGCTACGCCGCGATGATGAGGCTGCAGTCGCCGAACTGCTTCAGCAGGCTATCGAAGCTCCGCCGGCGCGTCTCCAGCCATGGATAGATGCGGCGCGTAGCATCGACAGAAGCGATCTTGGTGCAAAGCTTCTTGAGGCAAGTGAACCAAATGCGCAGCGTCGATTTGCGGCCCTCCAATTATGGTCCGAAACCGGGCGCGCGGTTGCCGCCAAGATGGCCCACCTACTGAAAGATGCACCCGCCGATGATCCGCGACGGCTCCAGTTGGCTGGCGCGCTCGAGCTGGAAGGTGACGCCGCAGCAGCGATCGCCATGCTGGCAGAATTTCTCGAACAAGCACCGGGGTGGCTTGCGGGCCAGCAGGCCTTGGCACAGCTCCGCTGGACACAGGGAGACGACGCCCCGCTTGCCAGCTTCGATGCAGCGGTGGCGCAGCAGCAACAGAACGAAGCCCTGCACGCGGCCTGGCTCAGCACGGTCAAAGCGATGGAGGCGCATGACCGGCTCCCCGCGGACATTGGCGTGGCTATGGAGCGCTTTGGCCAATCGGGTCTGATCGCGATGGTCGCCGCCGATGGTTATAGCGAGCTTGGCATGGCACAAGAGGCCGACGTCCTGTTCGGTGCACTGGCAAAAATCGAGAACCCCGACTTCGACGCCACGCGGGCGCGCCATGCCATGCGATACGGCCGACCGGACCTTGCAGCGCGCTTTGCCGCGCCGGGCGCCGCGCGTCACAACCACGGCGAATGCTGGGCCTGGCTAGGCGCAGCGCTGCGCGCGTCCGACGATCCACGCTCCGACTGGTTTCACCGGGGCGCCAGCCTGTTCGCTGAACATTCCATCGACCTGACCGACGCAGACCGCGTGGAATTGGCGGCGCATCTTGGCGCCTTGCATAAGGGTTCGGCGCCGCCGCTAGGGCAAAGCCCGCGCGGGGGTACGCAAACGATGGGACCGTTGCTCAAGCGCCGCGAAGCGCCAATCATCGGATTGCGCCGTGCCGTTCGTAGCGCCGTGCGCGGCTTTATCGAGGCGCTACCACCGACAGAACAGGAACATCCCTTCCTGTCGCGACCGCGCCAATCTTTTCGCTTCGAAGGAAGCTGGTCGATACGTTTGCGCCCGCAAGGGCATCACGTCGCGCATATCCATAGCCATGGCTGGATCAGCTCGGCGCTTTACGTCGATCTTCCCGAAGAGGTAGCCGGCAATGCCGACCGCAAAGGCTGGCTGCAAATCGGTGCGCCCCCCAGCTGGGTGAAGGGCGCCATGCCGCCGATCGATCATATCGAACCCGCGCCGCTCAAGCTGGCGCTATTTCCGTCGATATTCTGGCACGGCACCGTGCCATTCGATGCCGGTGAACGACTGACCGTCGCGTTCGACGTCGTCCCGCGCTGAAGCCTGGCATTCACACCGCCGACATCGACCATTCGTCGTTTGCGCATAAGAAAAGGGCGGAGCCGCAAGGCCCCGCCCTCTCTTTCTTCGAACGTCCGCTTAGAAGCTAAGCGAAGCGTTGATGAAGATGTAACGGCCAACCGGGTCGTAGGTACCGGCCCAGGTGTTGGCGTTATCGGTACCGAAGGCCGACGTGATGATCGGCGGATCGGTGTCGAGGATGTTGTTCACACCGATGCGGAAGCCGAACTCGTCGGTCACATCGAAGTTAACGCTCGCATCGAAGAAGCTGTACGCATCGATGTTGACGTCCGACACACCGTCGCCCGAGAACTGGCGATCGGGATCGTCGATGAACGTATCGTTCTCGACTTCACCGATATAACGCCAGCGGAACGAGAGGCCGACACCGCTATCGAAGTTGTAGGCCGCACGAAGCGTGTGGCGCCACTCCGGCGTCGGGAAGCCACAGAACGAACCGTGGTAGCCAACGCAATCCGTGATGCCGTCGCCGCCTTCAGCAGCAACACCCACGTCGGTGTAGCTTTCCAGCAGGTACGTACCGGCCAGGTCGAGGTTCAGACGACCCGGGCCAACGCTACGGTTGTAGCTGAGGCCGACGTCCACACCTTCGGTGCCGAGACCACCGATGTTCTGCTGCGTCGCCACGATGAAGCCCTGCTGACCAGCCCAGAGGCTGCCCGAGGCAGGCGAACGCGTGACGAGCGAACAGAAGTCGGGGTTAGCCGTGGTCGCGCACTGACGAAGGATCGTTTCCGGAGCGATGTTGGTAATCGCACCTTCGACGTCGATCTGGAAGTAGTCGACCGTGGCAACGAAGCCCGGCAGGAAGTCGCCGCCCTGGAGCACGACACCAACCGTGTAGGTATCGGCCGTTTCCGGATCGACGTTCGGGTTACCACCATAGATGGCGTTGTACTGGTCGGCCGGCGAAAGCGCGATCGAACCATACTGCGCCGCGGTCACACCGGTGTTCTGACACTGGGCCAGCGTGAATTCCGGCGTTGCGCCACCGCAGGGATCGGTACCCGACCACAGACCAAGCGACTGCGGGGTGAACAGCTCGAGGATGTTCGCCGCACGAACCGCGCGGTTGTAACCACCACGGATCTTCAGCTCGGGGACCGGCGCCAGTTCGGCAGCGATCTTGTAGGTGTCGGTTTCCGCACCCGTCGAGTAGCTCGAGAAGCGATAACCGGCTTCGATCGAGAAGCGGTCGACTACGCCATCGACGATGATCGGCAGCAGAAGCTCGGCGAAGATGTCCTGAACTTCGAAGCTACCTTCGACCGACGGCGATGCACCGCCCTGACCGGTAAGGTCACCCGTTTCGAACACGACGTCCGAGTCGAGGTTGAGCAGTTCGGTACGGTGTTCCGCACCGATGACCGCCGTGACCGGCTCGATCGGCGAGATGTTGAAGAGTTCGCCGGTGAGGTAACCGGTAACCACGAATTCTTCGGTTTCGCCGGTCTGCACGCCCGGGATCGACACATAGTTGAGTGCACCCTGGGTGATACCGTTACGCGGATCGTTGACGAGGCCCGAACCCTGGAACGGGTTGTAGGGCACACAGCCATTGGCGCGAGCCGTCGGATCGGCGCAGACCACCTGACCGTCAACTTCGATGGCCTGGACTGCCTGACGCAGACGCGAAGCCGAGAAGTCGTTGGTGTAGGCGTTCTTGTAGATGGTCGTACCGAACTGGGCACTCACATCGTAGCTGAAGCGATCCGTGATGTCGCCGCGGACGCCACCAACGGCGCGATAGCCGGTGTGACGCAGGTCAGCGTTACGCTCACCACCTTCGACGTTACGCTTACCGAAGTAGAGCGGAACCACGCCGTCGGCATCGGGGTCACCGCGATCGGCGTCACCGTCGATCAGGCCGCAAAGCGTTGCCGCCTGCGCGTCGTTGAGCAGCGCGCTGCGCGTTTCAACTTCGGGCGTTGCCGGATTGTCGCCGCAGACGATCGGATACGGTTCGAAGAAGAACGTGCCCGATTCGGCGATACGACCGTTCGAACGGTCATCCATGAACATGAACTCGGCGTAGGCTTCGACGTTTTCCGAAATTTCGTAATTCGCGAAGGCACCAGCCGTCCAACGCGTGTTGTCACGCTGGAAGAAGTTCACCGGAGCATAGTTGTACGGAACGAACGTACCCGAGAAGTCGTCCGAACCGTCACCGACGAGCGAACCGAACAGCGAGAAGGCCGGATCCGAGATCGTGGTGTTGATGGCGTTCGAGGAACCACCGCAACGCCACGTGCCCGAGCTCAGACGCTGCGTGGCGCAGGCCGAGTGATCGCGCGCGCCCTGGATGATGGGCTCGATGTCGCGATAGCCGACATAGGCAACAACGTTACCGCGGCCGTCATCGAAACCGGCACCGATCGACAGCTGGGCGTCAAAGGTGGCGCCGTCAACGACGTTGCCATTGGGAATGTCGAAGCCGCGTGCATCAAGCATGTCGCGGATCGTCGGATTGGGGCCATCGGGATCGAGGACCGTGTCGTTGTCGTTATTGTGCTGGTAGACACCGTAGGTGACGTCCAGCTGCACACCTTCAAAGTCGGTGTCCATGATGAAGTTGACAACGCCGGCCACAGCGTCGGCACCGTAGGTCGACGATGCACCACCGGTCAGAACTTCGACACGCTCGACGAGCGCGGCCGGGATCTGGTTAAGGTCGGCCACGGGAAGGAACGGGTCACCCGGCTGGAGGCGACGGCCGTTGACCAGGACCAGGGTCCGGGCGGTGCCGAGGCCACGCAGGTTGACGGTTGCCGTACCAGTCGCACCGTTCGAAACGAACGCGGTCTGACCCGGCGTCACCTGCGGCAGCGAGTTGACGAGATCTTCAAGGCGGGTCGTACCAACGGACGCGATCGCTTCATTGCTAACCACGGTAACCGGGCTAGCGCTCTCCACGTTCGGACGCGCAATACGCGTACCCGTGACGATGATGTCGCCCTGGGTTTCTTGGCCCAGTGCGCCAACTTCAGGATCGGTACCTTCGACCGGACCCGAAGCGTCATCCATGTCCTGATCCTGCGCAAATGCAGGAGCGGTAAATGCCATCGAGGCAATTACCGTACTCGCAAGCAGCGAGTTCTTGCTAAACTTCTTCATTATGTTCCCCTTCGTATATGCGCCCCGAAGCGCATGAAGCATCACATACCGGAAACCCATTCCGGCATCGGGCCACGTCTAAGAGAAACAGCATGACCGACGCAATGCTAGTGAAGCCCTGCGAAGATATTCGTGACGAACCTGTGACTTTTCGACCACAACGCCTTTTTTCGCCCGATTTTCGCCCAAATCGGGCGTTTTCCTAGAGCTATGGCCGTTTACGCTTGCTGCGTCGCGTGCGCTTGACGATAGTTTAACGCAAAATCGACCTGCCAAGAGGAGACGGTCATCGTGATTCGTGCCATATTTTCCATCGCCTTACTCGCGACTCCGGGTGCCGCCATCGCCCAGGACGCTGCACCGACCGAGGTCCAGCGCGTCGTTGCCTGCCGGACCATTACTGACGATGCCGAAAGGCTGGCCTGTTTCGATCGCGAAGCCGCCGCCCTCGACGCCGCGATCGAAACCGATGAAGTGGTTGTCGTCAGCAAGGAGCAGGCCGAAGCCGCGCAGCGCGAATTGTTCGGCTTCTCCACGCCCAACTTTGCCGGCTTGCTCGGAGACGAGGACAAGCTGAACGAGGTCGAATTCACCATCAGCCGCGCCCAGTTCAATGCCTATGAGAAGCTCTTGGTCGAATCCGAAGACGGTTCGGTATGGCTGCAAATCGACGACCGCAGCGTGGGGTCGAAGCCCAAGGCCGGGACCAAGGTGACCGTCTCCAAAGGCACGCTCGGCAGTTACGACCTGAAAATCGAAGGACGCCGTTCGTTCAAGGCACGGCGTCTGCGGTAGATGCTAGTGGCTGGTGGAACGCTGTGCGGCGGCCAGGCTGGCGGACGCGTCGGCATAGGCTTCCTGCCTCAGCACCGACCAGTAGCGTAGCTCCGCGAGGGGGATTTCGACGCCGGTGACCGCGCAGCGCACATGGTCTCCGGATGACAGGAGCCGGAAAGTCCCGTCGAGATAATGCACCCGTGCTTCGCGGCCGCGGCCACCCATCAACATTCATGCGTCTCCATTTGCGTCGGGATCGTCGAACAGTCCCGGCTGTCCCGGCTTGACGTAGGGAGGCTTGCGCTTCTTCGCAACCGGTCGCCTGGTCGGCGCGGTGCCATCGGGCGTGGCGCCCACCTCGCCGTCGGCAAAATGCAGGACGAGCCTTGGCTGCGCCTTGGCGGCGTCCGCGTTGGTAATGACCTCGCCCTTGGCGCCGCTCACGCGCGCATATCCTTTTTTCAGCGGGCGATCGGGGTGCGCCAGCATCGCCACACGCCATAGCCCCGCGAGCTTTTCATCGGCGGCATCGACCCGAGCCTTGAGGAGCCGCGGTTGCAACCTTCCCGAGACCGCCGAAAGATCGGCGCGCGCGCTACTGGCCCGCGCTGCCAGCGCGCCCTTGAGGCGTTCGCCCAGATCATCGAGCCGCTGCGAGCGCTGGTCCACCAGTGTCGAAAGGGTCGGCAGCCGCGCCGCCACCAAACCCAGTTTTTCGCCCGCGCGTGTCAGCAGCCGCGAAAGGCCACGCGATCCGCGCAATGCCAGTTCGCTGACATAGGCCGCCAGTTCGCGCCGCACCGGGACGGCCATTTCGGCAGCCGCCGTCGGCGTCGGTGCGCGCCTGTCCGACACGAAATCGATCAGCGTCGTATCGGTCTCGTGCCCGACCGCGCTGATCAGGGGGATCGTGCAATCCGCGGCGGCGCGCACGACCTCTTCTTCGTTAAAGGCCCACAGATCCTCGATCGATCCACCGCCGCGCGCGACAATGAGGAGGTCGGGGCGCGGCACCGCGCCGCCATCTTTCATCGCCGAGATGCCGCGAATCGCAGCCGCCACTGCTGGTGCCGCCGCCTCGCCCTGCACCGGCACCGGCCAAACCAGCACGCGTGTCGGGAAACGATCGGCCAGCCGATGCAGGATATCGCGGATCACCGCGCCGGTCGGCGATGTCACGACCGCGATCGTGCGCGGAAGATAGGGAAGCTCGCGCTTGCGCTCGGCTGCGAACAGGCCTTCTGCCGCCAGCTTCGCCTTGCGCTTCTCGAGCAACGCCATCAGCGCGCCCTCGCCGGCCAATTCGAGGCTCGACACGCTGACCTGATATTTGGAGCGACCCGGATAGGTGGTGAGCTTGCCGGTGGCGATCACCTCGGCGCCATCTTCAGGCGCAAAAGGGAGCCGACCGGCCTGCCCGCGCCACAGCACCGCATCGAGGTTCGCCGCTTCGTCCTTCAGCGTAAAATAGCAGTGTCCCGAGGCGGCGCGTTTCCACCCCGAAATCTCGCCCCTGATCCGCACATGGCTGAAGCTGCCTTCGACCGTCCGCTTGAGCGCTTGCGATATTTCACTGACTGTCAGCGGCGCGTCGTTGTCGCCGGCCTGATCCTTCGCTACCAAGCCAGCCGCATCATCATCACGGGCATCAAAAGGCGAACCAGCAGTCATGAATATCCTTCTTATCGGGTCGGGCGGACGCGAAGATGCGCTGTGCTGGCGACTTTCGCAATCGCCCTCTTGCGAAAGACTGGTCGCTGCTCCGGGAAATCCGGGCATGGCACGATGGGCGAATGCGCTGCGCCAGGTCGATGCCAATGATAATGATGCCATTGTCGCGCTGGCCAGGGATGTCGCAGCAGACCTGGTCGTGATCGGCCCCGAAGCCCCCTTGTGCAATGGCGTCGCCGACGCACTCGAGGAGGCCGGGATCGCCTGTTTCGGCCCCGGCGCCAAAGCCGCGCAGCTTGAAGGATCGAAGGGATTCACCAAGGACCTTTGTGCTCGCCACGATATCCCGACCGCCGCCTATGTCCGCACCGAGAAAGCCGATGAAGCCCTCGCGGCGCTCGACAAGTTTGGCTGCCCCGTCGTGGTCAAGGCGGACGGGCTCGCTGCGGGCAAGGGCGTCACCGTTGCGACCAGCCGCGACGAAGCCGAGGCCGCAATCCGCGCTGCCGGCGACGGTCCGCTGGTCATCGAGGAATATCTTTCGGGCGAAGAAGCCAGCCTGTTCGCGCTGGTCGATGGCGGGACCACCCGTTTTCTCGCCTCGGCGCAGGATCACAAGCAGGTCGGCGAAGGCGATACCGGCCCCAACACAGGCGGCATGGGGGCCTATTCCCCCGCGCCTGTCCTCGATGACGAACTGACCCGGCGGGCGATGGAAGACATCGTCCAACGCACCGCCGACGCCATGGCCGACGAAGGCATGCCGTTCCGCGGCGTTCTCTATGCCGGACTCATGCTGACCGAGGACGGCCCCAAGCTCATCGAATATAACGTCCGCTTCGGCGATCCCGAATGCGAAGCGATCATGCCGCGCATCGCCGATGATTTCGCTGCCATGCTGCACGCCGTGGCGACCGGCGGTCTTGCCGACATGCCCGAACCCACGCTCGAGGACGCGCATACGATGACCGTCATCGTCGCTGCACAGGGCTATCCGGGTTCGCCCAAGAAAGGTGGCGAGATTGCCGGTCTCGACGACGCCGAAGCCGATGGGGCAATTGTCTTCCAGGCGGGCACGCTGCTCGACGGCGAGACGCTGCGCGCTTCAGGCGGCCGCGTACTCGCCGTTACCGCGGCGGGCGAAGACCTGCAGCAGGCCCGCGATGCAGCATACGCCGCCCTCGACAAGATCGACTATGCCGACGGCTTCCACCGGAGCGATATCGGCTGGCGAGAGTTACAGCGACAATCATGACCCGCCTTGCTCCCCGCACGCTCTTTTTTGCAGGTTTCGCGTTTGTCCTCGCCCTTGCTGCGCTCTGGCATGGCCCGCTCGGCAATGGCGCGGCGCGCTATGTCGCTTATACTGAAAGCATCGGCAATCAAGCGCTCGTAAACTGGGAAATGGACGGACAGGTCGCGGTGATGACTGCGCGCGATCCGGTAGAACGGCGGCTCTGGCTGGCCGGAAACGCAAATGATTTCCAGCGCGAACAGCTGGTGCTGATACTCGACCAGGTCCCGTCCATCGGCGATGTGAACTGGTGGAGCGAGGAAGGCGGCACGGTGCGCGGGGAACCGATGCTTCCCATGATCGTCGAAATCGAACTAGCCGCGCTGGCAGCCTATGCATTGGGCATCATGCTGGCCTATCTCCACGCACTGCGACGTCACGCGCGGCGCAACGACTATATTTGAGGAACCTATGGAAGAACTGATCTCCCTGTATTGGCCCGTCATCCTGGTCGCGCTCGTCATCGGGCTGATTGTCGGCTACCTCGCCTTCCGGCCCAAGCAGCGCATCTCGCTGTCCGATGACACGCCCCAGCGGCCGCACATGCAATCGAGAAGTGCCGATGGCGGCGAAGGCAATACGATCGTCGATGCGGCAGCGGCGGGCACGGCCGATATTGCCGGGCAGCTGCTCGATGCGGACGTTCACGAACATCTGCCGGGCGCCGACGGCGATCCCGACGATCTAACCGCGCTCAAGGGAATCGGCCCCAAACTGGCTTCTACGCTCAACGGGTTGGGGCTCACCACCTACGGCCAGATCGCAATGCTGAGCGACAACCAACTCGAAGCGATCGATGAAAAGCTCGGCGCGTTTGCCGGACGATTGAAGCGTGACAGGGTGGTCGAACAGGCGGCCTATCTCGCTCGCGGCGATACCGCCGGCTACGAGGCCAGATTCGGCAAGCTCTAATTCTTGCGGACGCGGCGGCGTTTCTTGAGCGGTCGCGAAGCGATCAGCTTGTCGATGCGCCGCCCGTCCATGTCGATGACTTCGAACACCCACCCACCATGCTGGAAGCGTTCACCTTCTGCGGGCAGGCGGCGCAGCACTGACAGGGCGAACCCGGCCGCCGTACCGTAATCGCGATCGGCCGGGAGATCGAAGCCCAGTTGCTCGGCCAATCGATCGGCTTGCGCGGTGCCCGAAACTGACCAGCTGCCATCCTCGCGTTCACGGAGCGGCTCGGGATCTTCATCGTCATGCGCGAACTGCCCCGCCAGCGCGGTGAGGATCGAACCTGGCGTCACGATACCGTCGAGATGGCCATATTCGTCGTGGACGAGTGCCAGCGGCACATCGGCGGCGCGCAGCGTTTCGAGCGCGTCCATGGCGTCCAAGAGATCGGGGATGATCGGCGCCGGCTGGGCCAGCGCCGTCAGGTTGATTTCGCGACCTTCAAGCAGTTCGACTAGCAGCGTGCGCGACGAGACAACCCCGATAATATCGTCGACCGAACCGTTGGCGACGGGCAGGCGACTGTGCGGGCTGTCGCTGACCGCCTCGCGAATGTCTTCGATGCTGGCGGCGAGGTCGATCCAGTCGATCTCGGTACGCGGCGTCATGATTTCCCGCACCGGCCGATCAGCCAACCGCACCACGCCCGAAATGAATTCGCGTTCCGATTCCTCGAGCACGCCCGAAGTCTGCGCCTCGGCGACGACAAGGTGCAGCTCCTCGGCGGTCACGATTTTCTCGCTTTCGCGCTTGATCCCGACAATCGCGAAGATGAGCGCGCTGGTCTTGTCGAGCAGCCAGACCAGCGGCGCGGTGAGCCGCGACAGCAGATACATCGGCCGCGCCACGGTCGCCGCGATCGGCTCCGGCGTACGCAAGGCGAATTGCTTGGGCACCAGTTCGCCAATGACGAGGGTGGCATAGGTGGTCAGCACGATGACGCCGCCATAACCGAAGGCCTGGGCGGTCTCTTCGGCAAAACCCATTGACGCGAGCCAGACACTGGCGGGTTCGCCCAGCCGCGCGCCTGACAGGGCGCCGGCAAGAATGCCGATCAGCGTGATTCCGATTTGCACGGTCGAGAGGAAACGCCCCGGCTGCGCTGCCAGCTCGAGCGCGGTCGCAGCGCCTTTGGAGCCCTCCTTCGCCATGGTCTTGAGCCGCGCCTCGCGCGCGGAGACGATGGCCAATTCGCTCATCGACAGGATGCCGTTGAGCAGGATGAGCAAGAAGATGCCGAAAACGTCGAATACTGGGAAGGATGCGGTCATGCAGGCCCTCTCTAGCGCCGGTTACGACGCTCCGACAAGCAGGCACGGCGAATTGCGTGAATGATTCGGCAACGAACCGTTCATGCACGGAACTGTTCAAGAGCCCTGCTGTTGATGTGCCGACAGGATATTGCATCACGGGAGAAATAGGATGCTCAAGAAAAAGATTACCCTTGCCGTCGCAGCCAGCGCGCTTGCGCTGGGTGGCTGCGTGACCAACCCCAATACGGGCGAGAAGGAATTCCAGTGGCGAACCGCCGCGGGCGCCGCTGCAGGCGCGCTGGGCGGCTATCTGCTGGGCGACCTCATCGGTGGCCGTAATGATCGTACCGCCAAAATCATCGGTGCCGGCATTGGTGCCGTCGCAGGCGGTGCCGTCGGTCAGTATATGGACCGCCAGCAGCGCGAACTGGAAAAGGCTACCGAAGGCACCGGCGTTGAAGTTGTCCGCCAGGGCGACGATTTGCTGCTGCGCATGCCGTCGGGGATTACCTTCGATACCGATTCGTCGACGGTGAAGCCGCAGTTCCAGCAAACGCTTGACCAGGTGGCGCAGACGCTGCGCGAATATAATCAGACCTATATTGACGTACTCGGGCATACCGACAGCACGGGGAGCGACAGCTACAACCAAGCGCTGTCCGAGCGTCGCGCCGCGTCGGTTGCCAACTATCTCGGCCGCCAGGGTGTCGAGCAGGCCCGTATGGCCACCTACGGCTATGGCGAGACGCAGCTTATCTACAACCCTGACGATACGCCGGCCAAGCGCGAAGCCAACCGCCGCGTCGAAATCCGCGTCGTTCCTGTTACGCAGGATGACGTTCAGGATGCCGGATACGGTTACTGATCGCCTATTCCTGACCGATCAGTCTGAGGGAGGGCGCTGCAGCGATGCAGCGCCCTTTTTCATGCTCTGCGTTCGGCAAAAAAATCCTTGAGCAGGGCCCGGGCTTCTTCTTCGCCGATGCCGCTCATGACTTCGGGGCGATGATGGCAGGTGGGCTGGTTGAAAAAACGAGGGCCGTGCAGGACCGCACCGCCCTTGGGATCTTCGGCCGCAAAGACGATCTTGTCGATCCGCGCTAGCGCGATAGCCCCCGCGCACATCGCGCAGGGCTCAAGCGTCACCCACAATTGATGCCCGTCGAGCCGCGACGTTCCGAGGGCAGCGCCAGCTGCGCGTAGCGCCGCGACCTCAGCGTGCGCCGTCGGGTCGTTGCCCGTGCGCATGGCGTTGCGGGCTTCGGCGACGATGGTGCCATGCGCATCGGTAATTACCGCGCCCACCGGCACTTCACCCGCTGCCGCGGCATCGGCGGCAAGGGCAAGTGCGCGGCGCATCGGTTCCGGTAGAGGAAAGGTCATGACCGCGGGCGCTAGCGCGGCGTGCGGCATTGCTCAAGGGACCCGATCAGGGGCCTTCCTTGGTTTCGTTAACGGAGGGCTCTCTCGATACAGCGTCGGTTTCGGTGGTCATGCCACTATCGAGTTCGAACCGATCCTGCGCATTCTCTTCCACCTGAACAGCAGGCTCCTCGCTGTTCAGCGTCCCGCTCCAGACAAGCAAGCCAATTCCGATGGCGATAATGGCAAGAGCGACGATAAGCAGCCGCACCGGTTCCTCCTTCGTTTGTCGGACCAATATATCAACGTGCCCCCTCTGGGTCGCGTTCCCGATATAAAGGGTACGAAACGACCCTTGTCACGCCGAATCGGTTGACGCGCATCTCTATGAACGGTAACGGGGCGCGTTTTCACGGGACGGCGATGCGTTCCGCAACCAGGATAGATATTATGTCGCGTGTTTGCGAACTGACCGGCAAGGGCCGGCTGGTGGGAAACAATGTTTCTCACGCCAACAACAAGACCAAGCGTGTCTTTCTGCCCAACCTGCAGAACGTCACCCTGCTGAGCGAGGCTCTCGACCGCCGCGTCAAGCTGCGCGTGTCGACCAACGGTCTGCGTTCGGTCGAGCATGTCGGCGGCCTCGATAACTGGCTTGCCAAGACGAGCGACGACAAACTCAGCCCGCGCGTCCAGAAGCTCAAGCGCGAAATCGCCAAGGCGCAAAAAACCGCCAACTAAGGCAGTCGCAGTCGCACAATCTTGACCGGGTCGCTTTGTGGGCGGCTCGGTTTTTGTGCGCCCGTCTTGGCTGATATTTGTTCTACCCTAACTATATGAAAATGCTGGCTTTCTATCTTAATGAACGCTGACGGTCATATTCAGCGATCATGAACGATGAATCGGGCATAAGTATCCAGCAAGACAGGGTTTTCTCCCCTTTTTTCCCTGATCTTCCCGATTCCCTCGCGTTGCGTATCGAGGGAGGCCCGACACGGCGTAATTCGTGTCGGGCCAATTTTTTGCACGGCACCTTTCGTAGAGATAATTTTGACACGCCGTGCCGACACTCTAGGCTGTCGGCATGGCTGATTTCACCCTGCTTATCTGGATCCACGTCATCGGTGCGATTGCCGCCATGCTATTTGGCGCTCTGACGTTCATGATGCCAAAGGGTGGAGCGCGGCATAGACGATGGGCAAGGCTTTATGTCGCTGCGATGCTGGTCACCACCGGGGTCGTCATTTTCGTCCCGGCCACAGTAATGCCAATCGGCATCTGGCATTTCGGTTTCTTCCACCTTTTTATCCTCATCGGCGGCATCAGCGCCCTGGTGGGCATTTATGCGCTGCGGCAATGGTTTCGCATCCGCGACCCCGAATGGCTTCGCAATCACCAGATACGCTTTGCCTTTAGCTATGCCGGTCTATGGATGGCAGGTGTTGCGCAGTTGGTGACCAATCCCGACTTCGGCATCATCGACAAGCTCAGTCCCGAAGCTTTCTGGATCGTGTTTGCCGCTGCCAACCTTGCGGTATTCGGCATCGCTGCATTCTTCGTCGGGCGCTATCTGATGCGGGGCGATCCCGCCGGCGCTACGCGCTCAAGCCCTAGGCGAGGTCGAAGAGGCCGGCCAACTGGTCGACCATTGCGCCGCCCAATTGCTCTGCGTCCATGATCGTCACGGCGCGCTTGTAATAGCGCGTCACGTCATGGCCGATCCCGATTGCCGACAGCTCGACGGGGGAGCGGGTTTCGATCCAGTCGATCACGCTGCGCAAATGGCTCTCGAGGTATGCGCCGCCATTTGCCGAGCCAGTCGAATCGTCCACCGGCGCGCCGTCCGAAATCACCATCAGGATACGCCGCTCTTCGGGGCGCTGGATCAGACGCTGATGCGCCCAGAGCAAAGCTTCGCCGTCGATATTCTCTTTCAGTAGTCCTTCGCGCATCATCAGCCCAAGTTGCCGCTTGGCATGGCGATAAGGCTCGTCCGCCTTCTTGTAGATGATGTGCCGCAGATCGTTGAGGCGACCCGGGTTCGCCGGACGTCCTTCGGCCAGCCAGTCTTCGCGGCTCAGCCCGCCCTTCCACGCCCGTGTCGTGAAGCCGAGGATTTCCGCCTTCACACCGCACCGTTCGAGCGTATTGGCGAGAATGTCCGCGCACGTTGCGGCGATCGCGATGGGGCGTCCGCGCATCGAGCCGCTATTGTCGATCAGCAGGCTGACGACCGTATCCTTGAATTCGGTGTCGCGCTCGATCTTGTAGGACAGGTTATGCGCTGGCGCCGCGACCACCCGGGCCAGGCGCGCCGCATCGAGCAGGCCTTCTTCCTGGTCGAAATCCCAGCTGCGCGCCTGCTGCGCCATCAGGCGGCGCTGGAGGCGGTTGGCAAGCCGCGTCACCACGCCTGACTGATTGCTGACCTGACCGTCGAGATAGGCGCGCAGCCGCTCAAGCTCGTCCGTTTCGCAAAGCTCATCAGCGTGGACTGTCTCGTCATGGCGCGTCGTGAAAGCCTTGTATCCGGTTTGCGGCGCCTCACCCATGTTGCGGCGCGGCGACTGGCGCGGCTGCTGGCTGTCATCGCCCTCGTCGCCCGCTTCCTCGTCGAGCTCGCTATCGTCGGCCTCGCTGTCCGCTTCTTCGTCGTCGCCTTCCTGCTCTTCACCGCGCTGGTCCTGTTCGCCGCCATCGGGGAGGTCATCTTCGCCGTCATCATCCTCGCCGCTGTCGGGTTCGTCATCCTCGCCCTCGGATTCATCCGAATCTTCCTCATCATTGGGATCATCGAGCGGGAGGTCGAGATCTTCGAGCAGTCGGCGCGATAGCGTGGCGAACGACTGCTGGTCGTCGATCGAAAGCGCCAGCGCATCAAGTTCGGCACCCGCTTTCTCTTCGATCCAGTCACTTACCAGGGCGAGACCTGAAGAGGCGCTTTGCGGCGGCGCTTCGCCGGTCAGCCTTTCGCGGGCAATCAGGCCGATCGCCGTTTCAAGCGGCACTTCCTCGGCAGTGCGCGCCCGCGTGATGCCGTCGGTCTTGGTGCGCGCCTCGACATGCGCTGAAAGATTGGCTTTCACGCCCGGGTATCGCTTGGCCCCCAGAGCTTCGATCCGCGCGTCTTCAAGCGCATCGAACACCGCGCGCGATTCCAGATCGAAGGGCGCCTGCTTGCCATGCAGCGCCGCATCATGATGCCGCAGCTTCAGCGCCAGCGCATCGGCGGCCCCGCGTGCCTCGGCAACCAGTTTTGGAGCCAGGTCGGCGCCGGGCGATACGACCGTCGCGTTGCGGCCCGAAGACTTCTGCGTGCCCGATGTGGCAAAGCCAATTTCGACCTCGGGATCGCGCGCGATGGCCCGTGCCGCGCCAGCGAGGGCGCGGCGGAACTTGTCGAGGGGGTCGGGCTCGGCCATCAGGCCCTGCTGGCTACGCTCTCGGGCAGGTCCTCGCCGAAGACGCGCTGGTAATATTCAGCGATGATGCCGCGTTCCGCCTCGTCGCACTTGTTGAGGAAGCTGACCCGGAAGGCGAAACCGACATCGCCGAAGATCAGGGCGTTTTGCGCCCAGCTGATCACGGTACGCGGGCTCATAACAGTCGAAATATCGCCGTTGACAAAGCCCTGGCGCGAAAGATCGGCTACCTTGATCATCTTCTCGACGACTTCCTTGCCCTCCGGCTTGTCATATTCGCCCGATTTGGCGAGCACGATCTGCGCTTCGGTTTCCGCCGGCAAGTAGTTGAGCGTCGTGACGATATTCCAGCGGTCCATCTGGCCCTGGTTGATCGCCTGCGTGCCGTGATAGAGGCCCGTTGTATCGCCAAGACCCACCGTGTTGGTCGTCGCGAACATCCGGAAATAGGGATCGGGGCGGATGACCTTGTTCTGGTCGAGCAGAGTGAGCTTGCCTTCGGTCTCGAGCACGCGCTGGATCACGAACATCACGTCTGGGCGCCCGGCATCATATTCATCGAAGACGAGCGCAACCGGGTGCTGGAGGGACCAGGGAAGAAGGCCTTCCTTGAATTCGGTGACTTGCTGGCCGTCCTTCAGCACGATGGCGTCGCGGCCGATCAGGTCGATACGCGAAATATGCGCATCGAGGTTGATGCGAATGAGCGGCCAATTGAGACGCGCGGCCACCTGCTCGATGTGGGTGGACTTGCCCGTGCCGTGATAGCCCTGGACCATCACTCGGCGGTTGTGCGCAAAGCCCGCTGCGATGGCGAGCGTCGTGTCGGGATCGAAGACATAGGCCGCGTCGAGGTCGGGAACACGTTCGTCGGCCTCGCTAAAAGCCGGTACTTCCATGTCGTTGTCGATGCCGAATGCCTCGCGCACCTTCACCATCTTGTCGGGTGCGGCAAGGAGCGTGTTTGCACGGCTGGTTTCGGAAGCGTTGGGGATATCGTTCATGGTGCAGACTTAGGGATTTTGCTGCGCTGTCACAATGCTTCCCTTTGGGCCTAGGGCCGACTCCAAACCGAATGCTATGGCAAATCGGATCACGAGATGGAGAAGCACATCATGGCCAATAAACACGGCGACTATGTCTGGTACGAATTGCTGACCGACGATGCGCAGGGCGCGGCAGAATTTTATGCCGATGTTGTTGGTCTCACCGCCAAGGAAAGCGGGATGAGCGAAGGGCCCCCATACTGGCTCCTGTCAGCACCCGACGGTAGCGAAGTCGCCGGCATGATGGAGCTGGATGACGATATGAAGGCGGGTGGGGCGCGGCCGGTCTGGCTTGGCTATATCGGAGTCGACGATGTCGATGCCAGCGCCGAAAAGGTGAAAGCCGAAGGCGGTGCGGTCCATATCGGACCACGTGACATTCCCGGCGTCGGGCGTTTCGCCATGGTCGCAGATCCGCACGGCGCACCATTCTATATCATGCGCGACAGCAGCGATGAGAAAAGCCACGCCTACAGTGCCGAGAACAAGAAGGGGCATGTCGGCTGGCACGAGCTTGGCACGCCCGATGTCGACAAGAGCCTTGCTTTCTACGCAGCGGTCGCCGGCTGGTCGCAGGGCGAGCGCATGGACATGCCCGACGGGCCCTACCAGATGTTCGACCAGTCGGGGCGGTCGATCGGCGGCATGATGGACCCGGGCAAAAGCTTTCCGCCGGTGTGGAATTACTATTGGTGGTCGGACGGCGTTGAGGCCGCGGCCGAGCGCACCAAAAAGGCGGGCGGCGAGATCATGTTCGGGCCGCACGAAATTCCTGGCGGCAACGTCATCATTTTCGGGATGGACCCGCAAAAGGCGGTCTTCTGCCTGGTCGGGCCGCGCTAGAGGAGAGCAAGAATGGCTTATGTGGATGGCTACCTGATTCCGGTCCCGCCGGGCAAAATCGATGCGTACAAGGCGATGGCCGAGGAGATGGCACCTAAGTTCAAGGAATGGGGAGCCCTGCGTGTCGTCGAGTCGGTCGAGGACGACTGCCCCGAAGGCAAGCAGAACGATTTCCACACCGCCGTTCTTGCCGAGAATGGCGAGAAAACGGTCTTCAGCTGGGTCGAATGGCCTGACAAGGAGACCCGCGATGCCGGTTGGAAGTCCATGGAGGAATGGCTGCAGGACCAGCCGCATCAGGAACCGCCCTTCGACGGCAAACGCATGATCTATGGTGGATTCTCGCCGATCGTCGATCAGTAAGCGACAAGCTTACCAGCCTGGCTCTGGCAAGAGGACAAACCCTGACCGCCTTCTGTCCGCATGGCGGGACGCGTCGCCGCGACCTATATCTGAGCGCATGAGCCCTCTGGAGCCATTGCGCGAGCGTCTCGTCACCCATGTACGCGGGGTCTTCAACGATCCCGCCAAGGGCGAGGCGCCGACACCGCCGTCCGATCAGGCCTGGTTCGAAAAGGACAGTCCGATCCGCTTGGTCCACGCCGATGTGGTCGGGATGCTCGTCGGCGGGGTGCGCAGCCTGCTCCTGCAGATGCTCCACCCGCATGCGCTGCAAGGCGTGCTCGATTTCTCCGACTTCCGCGCCGACATGCACGGGCGCCTCAAGCGTACCGCGCGTTTCATTGCGGTCACCACCTTCGCCCATCGCAGCGAAGCACAGGCAGCGATCGATCGGATCAACCGCATCCATGCCGAAGTCAGCGGCACCTTGCCCGACGGCACCCCCTATGACGCGCGCGACCCCCGCACGCTGGCCTGGGTTCATGTCGTCGGCGCGCAGAGCTTCCTGGCCGGCTACATGCGCTATGTCGATCCGCACATGAGCCGTTCGGCGCGCGATGAGTATTTCGAACAGTTCGGCACGATTGCCCGCAAACTCGGCGCTGATCCGGTGCCGCGAACCCAAGCGCAGGCTACGGCCATCTTCGATGAATTGAAGTGCGGCCTCCGCCCCTCGCCAAAGGCCCGCGAGGTTGCCCGGCTTGTCCTTGCGCAGCGCCCCGAAGGCACGCCGCGCGCGCTCCAGCAGATGATAGCCGCCGAAGCCGTGACGCTGCTGCCCGATTTTGCCCGGCGCATGCTTCACCTCGACAAGCCGCGCTTGACCGCGATGCCCGCGCGCCTCGGCACGCTGGCCACCGCGCGGACCCTTCGCTGGGCGTTCCGTCAGGGGGAAGCTCCCAAAACCTGATCTATGCAGCCCGTGGCAAAGTGCGCAGCGCAAGACTGGTGATCTTGTTTACAGGAAAGGGCTTTTTCCATGCGTATACTACCTGTCATCCCGTTGGCTGCGCTTGCGGCATGCTCGCAGGCTCCCGGTGATCCGCGCGGTGTCGACCGCGACGAGACCCTGCTGACGGTCAGCGCCACCGGCCAATCCGAAACAGCTCCCGATGAAGCGCGCTTCAGCCTGGGCGTCGAAATCCTTGCCGGATCGGCGCGCGAAGCCAGCCGCCTGAACGCCGAAAAGATGGCCGAAGTCACCGCGATGCTGAAGGATTTCGGGATCGAGGAAGACATGCTGCGTACGCAGACGATCCAGCTCGGCCGGATCGACTATGGCAAGGACCGCGGCAAGTATCGCGCATTCAACATTCTCGAGGTGCGCATGAAAGATGTCGAACGCGCAGGCGAAGCGATCACACGGGCGACCGAGCTTGGTGCGAATGCAATCGACGGACCGCAGCTCGTTATCTCGGATCGCGAAGCCGCGACCAAATCGGCCTATGCCGAAGCGTATCAGAACGCCCGGATCCGGGCCGATGCCTATGCCGAGGCAGCCGGGCTTAAGGTCGACCGTATTCTGACTATCCGCGACAACGGACAGCAGCAGGGCGGCCCGTGGCCGATGGATGCAGTAGCGGAAATGGCAGTCGCGACCGCGCCGCCGCCCGTCAATGCCCCGCCGGTCCAGCGGGGCCTTAACCGCGATACCGTCAGCGTATCGGTGGCTTTTGCGCTAAAGCCGGTCGATTGACGCAACAACCGGTTGATCAAAAACGCGCCTGACGAGGCAATCCATCGTCAGGCGCGCACGTTGATTACATGCCGTCAGCTTTATCTTCGAGCTGCTCGGCCTTGTCTTCGAGTTGTTCGGCTCTCTGCTCCATGGTGGCAGCGCCGGGCTCATCGCCGCGCGCTTCGGCTACATCGGCCTTTTCTTCGGCGAGATCGGCCTGTGCTTCTGCCAATTCTGCCTGCTCATCGATTACTTCGCCTTGCGCTTCGAGCACGTCATCCTGCTCTTCGCCAATTTCTTCGCGGGGGCCATCGCAAGCGGCGAGGGTGAAAATGCCGGCGACGGTGAGTATCGATAGTTTCTTCATTATTTTCTCCAGTTGCAAAATCTCGGTTTCATTACAGGTCCGAACCGTTTGAGACGGACATTGTTCCAAATGCCGGCACCCGGGGAAGCGACCATCCTCCAATTTAACGAGCGTAGTCCGGTCGCGGAGCGCGACAATAAGCGTCCGATACCGTCGGATTAAGTAAAGGCCGTCGCCTTGCGCAGCGTCTGATAGGCGTCGATCACCTTGGCGAGCCGCCCTTCATGGCTGCGATCGCCACCGTTGCGATCGGGGTGGAAGCGCCGCACCAGTTCTGAATAACGGCCCCGCACGTCGTGAAGGGTCGCCTCGGGCCCAAGATCCAGCACGCCAAGCGCATGTTGCTCCGCACCGGAGAACCGACTGCGCGCCCTCGCCTCGTGCATCGAGCCTGAGCCGCGAAAGCGTGCTGCAATGGCATCAAGCGGATCGTCAAAGTCGCCCCATGCGGGTCCCGGATCGCTGCCGCGTGCATAGGCGAACTGGCGCACCCGCCGACCGTAGCGCGGGATAGGCGACTGCTCTTCCCAGATTTCTTCGGCGCTCATGCCCTTGAAATAGTCCCATTCGGCATTGTGTTCGCGCACATGGTCGAGACACATCAGGACATGTGCACCTGGGCCGTCAAACCCCGACGGGGTGACGGGCGCACGATATTCGCCAGGCTGGCGGCAGCCTTCGACCGCGCACTCGCCGGGGTCTTCGACCCGACCATCATAGGCTTTGCGTCCCATTCTCCCTATATAGGCGAGATGATTGATCAGACCACCGGTCCTGTCGCGGCCGAATTGACCCGGCGGCTCGAAAGTGCGCTCGCCCCCACCCGCATGGCGCTGCACAACGATAGCGACAAGCATATCGGCCATGCCGGGCATGACGGCACGGGCGAAAGCCATTTTTCGCTGGTGATTGAAAGCGCGCAGTTCGAAGGCAAGAACCGCGTCCAGCGCCAGCGCCTCGTTTACAAGGCGCTAGGCGATCTTATGGATGAGAGGGTTCACGCGCTGCAGATCAAGGCCACCGCGCCGGGTGAAAGCTGATGGATGCCGTGAAGGAAATCACCCCGACCGTTCACGATCTTGGCGATTTCAAGGTTCGCCGCGTCCTGCCAAGCCGCCCGCGCACGATGGTCGGGCCCTTCATCTTTGTCGATGAATTCGGGCCTGCGCAGATGGAGACAGGTCAGGGTATGGACGTGCGTCCGCACCCGCACATCAACCTGGCCACTGTGACCTATCTGTTCGAAGGCGCAATCCACCATCGCGACAGCATTGGAAGTTCGATGGTCATTCGCCCGGGCGCCATCAACCTGATGACCGCAGGCAAGGGCATCGTGCATTCAGAGCGCTCCCCGCAGGAAGAACGCGACGCCGGCCCGCGGCTCTACGGCATGCAGACTTGGCTTGCGCTGCCTGACGGCAAGGAAGAGATCGACCCCGCTTTCGATCACGTGCCGGAAACCGACTTGCCGATGATCGAGACCGAAGGTGCCAGCGCCCGCGTCCTCATGGGCACGTTGTGGGGCGCTACCGCAGGCACGCCGCAGCACAGCCCGACGATCTATGCCGACATCCTCCTTGGCGGCGGCAAGGTGCCGGTCGATGCAGAAGCGGATGAACGCGCGGTCCTTGCGACTGAAGGTGACGTGACGCTCGATGGCCAGCGCCTCGAACCCTTCACGCTCTACGTCCTCGCACCTGGACATGCGGCGACGCTGGGCGGCAATGGTCGCGCGATGTTGCTTGGCGGCGAGGCTTTCGCGACCAAGCGCCATGTCTGGTGGAACTTCGTGTCCTCCAGCCGCGATCGGATCAACCAGGCCAAGGAAGACTGGAACGAGCGCCGCTTTCCCGTCGTGCCGGGCGACGATCAGGAACGCATTCCCATTCCCGAAGCCCCCAAGACGGTGAGTTACCCGTGACCGAGCAGCAGCGCATCGACCTGCCCACCGGGGTCACGCTCAACGTTGCGACGGCGGGGCCGGAGGATGCACCGCCCGTCATCCTGCTGCACGGTTTTCCCGAATCGCACCGCACCTGGCGCGAGATCGTCCCGCGGCTAGAGCGCGACTATCGCCTAATCATGCCCGACCAGCGCGGCTTTGCGGGATCGGACAAGCCGCACGATCTCGATGCGTATCGTGTCGACAAGCTTGTGGCTGACCTGCTTGCGCTGGCGCAAGCACTGGGCCCCGACAAATTCGCGCTGGTGGGACATGATTGGGGCGGCGCGGTTGCGTGGGCGGCGGCTATTCGCAACGGTCCGCATATCAGCAAGCTCGCCATCCTCAATTCACCCCATCCGCTGATCTTTCAGAAGACCATTATCGATGATGCCAAACAGCGCGCGGCGAGCCAGTATATCCGCCGCTTTCGTGAAACCGGGATGGAGCGTCATATCCGCGACATGGGCATGGAAGCTTTCTTCGAGAAAAGCTTCGAGCCACACGTCGATCTCGCTGCAATCTCCGAAGAGGAACGCCAAGCCTATATCGCCGAATGGTCGAGCGACGGCGCACTCGAAGGCATGCTGGCCTGGTATCGCATGAGCCCCATCGAAGTCCCCGCGATCGACGAAGCCGCCGACTATCCCGACTGGGTGCTGAGCGGCGTGCCCGATATCCATGTCCCGGTGAAAATGATCTGGGGCATGCAGGACAAGGCGCTGCTGCCGTGCCAGCTAAAGGGGCTCGAAGGCCTGATTGACGACCTCTCCATCGAGCGGATCGAGGATGCCGGTCATTTCGCGGTGTGGGAAAAGCCCGAGCCGGTCGCCGCCGCGCTGCGCGATTTTCTCTAAGCCTGCCACTCCATCCAGCGGCCGTGCGCATGCGCCTCGGCCAACCGCGTCGTCCCGTCGCCGCCGGGCCAATATTGCACCTCCAGCACGTGCCGCAGGATTTGGCGGTCTGCTTCCAACCGTACCCAGCCAAGGGGTTGATCCTGCGTTGCGCGAGCGCCAGCACGCTCCATCGCATCGGTAATCCGCTCCTTGCTCTTGCACGTCAGATATTGCCACGTGATCGAGTGTACGAGCAGCCGGGTGACGCCGTCGTCCTGCGGGCGCGATAGCTGCGATTCGACGAAATCAGCGGCCTCGGCCTCGACCAGGTTGGGCGGTTTGGCGCGCGCTGCGGCGGCGACCAATTTGAGCCGTTCGAGCCGTTCCTTCTGTTCGGACCAGATATAAGCTTCCAGCCTACTCCGTTCGCTTTCGCGATTGAGGTCGATCGGCGCGACATCACAGCCCCAAGCCGAGTCGATCTCGGTGTCCTGCTCGGGTGGGGGTGGCCCGCGCCAGTCCGGCCTTAGTGTCAGGACGGGCCCCTCGGCCCCGAAACGTACACCGCCCAGATCGTAGGCATAGCGGTCCAGCATGAGGTTGATGCCCGCCGATGATCCGATCTCGATCAGCTCGAACC
>JABDNH010000015.1 GCA_013001055.1 Sphingomonas sp.
GCAGGTAAGTGCAGTCCAGCCCATATGGACATCGATTTTAAACCCTTTGCCTCGTGCGCCGTCTCCATAGCTTGGTGGTTATGGCGTCAGTGTCCCACCCGATCCCATCCCGAACTCGGCCGTGAAACCGGACAGCGCCGATGGTACTTATGCTTAAGCATTGGAAGAGTAGGTCGTCGCCAGGCTTTGCGACTGCCGAGAAGAACAACCCATTCTCAATGTTACACAAGACCGCTGCTGGAAACCTGGCGGCGGTTTTCGTGTTTATAGGCCGGTAACGGCCGCAGATTGGCGCGGGGTGGAGCAGTCCGGTAGCTCGTCAGGCTCATAACCTGAAGGTCGTTGGTTCAAATCCAACCCCCGCAACCAATCACACAAGACCCGCCCCTCGAGGCGGGTTTTTTGTATCAACGGTTCTTGCGTCCCGCGATCAGTCCATCGACCACCGATGGATCGGCGAGGGTCGAGGTGTCGCCCAGCGCGCCATAGTCATTTTCGGCAATTTTGCGCAAAATCCGGCGCATGATCTTGCCCGATCGCGTTTTTGGCAAGGCAGGTGTCAGGTGGATATGGTCGGGCGTTGCGATCGGCCCGATCTCCTTGCGCACCCATTGCCGCAATTCGGTCTCGAGCGCGGCGCTGGGATCCACGCCGGCATTGGTCGTAACGTAGCAATAGATGCCCTGCCCCTTGATGTCGTGCGGGTAACCGACGACCGCCGCCTCGGCGACATCGTGGTGGAGCACCAGTGCGCTTTCGACCTCGGCAGTGCCCATGCGGTGTCCCGAGACATTGATGACGTCATCGACGCGCCCCGTGATCCAGTAGTAACCGTCTTCGTCACGGCGGCAGCCGTCGCCGGTGAAATACTTGCCGCGATAGGTCGAGAAATAGGTCTGCACGAAGCGGTCATGGTCGCGATATACAGTGCGCGCCTGGCCGGGCCAGCTGTGCGTGATGCATAGATTTCCCTCGGCCGCGCCTTCGAGCACGGTGCCGTCGTTGTCGACCAGTTGGGGCTGGATGCCGAACATGGGAACGCCTGCGCTGCCCGGCTTCATGGGATGTGCGTAGGGCATCGTCGTGATCATGATACCGCCGGTTTCGGTCTGCCACCACGTATCCATGACCGGGCAACGGCTATCGCCCACGATTTCATAATACCATCGCCAGGCTTCGGGATTGATCGGCTCGCCGACCGTGCCGAGCAGCCGCAATGAGGCGCGGTCGCGCCTGATGACGTGATCATCGCCCTCGCGCATGAGCGCACGGATCGCGGTGGGAGCGGTGTAGAAGATCGTCACGCCATGCTTGTCGACGACATCCCAGAAGCGGCCGTGATCAGGCCAGTTGGGCACGCCTTCGAACATCACCATCGTCGCGCCGTTCAGCAGCGGACCGTAGACGATATAGCTATGCCCGGTGACCCACCCGATATCGGCAGTGCACCAGAATATGTCGCTTGGCTGGTAGTCGAAGACGTAGTGGAAGGTCGCCGCCGCCCAGACACCGTATCCCCCAGTTGTGTGGACGACCCCCTTGGGCGTGCCGGTCGAGCCTGACGTGTAGAGCGCGAACAACGGGTCTTCGGCGGCCATCGGTTCGCACGGGCACTCATCGTCGCTTTGAAGGTCGTGGAGCCAGTGATCGCGGCCCTCGTGCCATTCGATATCGTCGCCGGTGTGGTTGAGCACGATAACGGCATCGACCTCGACGCCATCGCGTTCGAGCGCCGCGTCGACATTCGTCTTCAGCGCGATAGGCTTGCCGCCGCGCCTGCCGCTGTCTGCAGTGATGACGAACCGGCTTTCGCAATCGATGATGCGGCCCGCCAAGGCTTCGGGCGAAAACCCGCCAAAGACGACCGAGTGGATTGCACCGATGCGCGCGCATGCCAGCATGGCGAAGGCGCCTTCTGGTACCATCGGCATGTAGAGCGTGACGCGGTCGCCTTTCTTCACGCCCGCGGCCCTCAATGCATTGGCCATGCGCACAACTTCTTGCTTCAGCTCGGCATAGGTGAAGCGGCGCGTTTCGTCGTCGGGATTGTCGGGCTCGAACAGGATGGCAGTGCGATCGGGGGTCGCCTCTGCATGGCGATCGACTGCATTGTGGCAAAGGTTGAGGACGCCGTCCTCATACCATTTGATGTCGACGGGATCGAAGGACCAATTTCCGGCGATGGCAGGCGCACGCTCCCAGTCGAGCCGTCTTGCCTGCTTTAACCAGAACGCGTCGGGCTGCCCGACTGACTGGCGATAGAGGCGCGCATAAGCCTCGGCGTCGGCCGTGGGGGCGTGCTTGGGCGGGGGCGGCTTGATGGCTTCCATCGTCACTTCTCCTCCTCACCACCATTGCCAGCGCGGCGGCGTCGCGCAATAGCTTGAGCCATGAACCCGTTCCATCTCGCCTTTCCCGTCCACGACCTCGCGGCTGCGCGGTCATTTTACGGCGATGTGCTGGGATGCGAAGAGGGGCGATCGAGTGCGTGCTGGGTCGATTTCAATTTCGCCGGTCACCAGATCGTGGCGCATCTCGATCCGGGCATGGCAGCGAAAGGCGCGACCAATACCGTTGATGGCGACGATGTCCCGATCTTCCACTTCGGCATGATCCTGGATTTCGACGGCTTCGAAGCGCTTGCGACTCGGCTCACGGAAATGGACGCAACCTTTATCATCGAGCCGCGCACCCGCTTCGCCGGCGAACCTGGCGAGCAACGCACCATGTTCGTGCGCGATCCTTCGGGCAACGCCTTGGAGTTCAAGGCGTTCGCCGACAAACGGCAGATTTTCGCGAAAGATTGATCGCCTGCGTCAATTTTACGGCGCCCTGTGATTGACCCTGACGATCAATCACATTGCCGCAATCAATTGGACTTGGCCCGCGCCGACGGGCATGCCGCACTCGAAAATTCATTTTCTCAAAACAGGAAGGTTCCCCATGGACAAGAAAACCGGCGAAGACTTCAGCGGCTGCCCGGTGACCGGTGGCGGCATGCGTTCGCTGCTCGGCCGCACCAATCGTGATTGGTGGCCGGACTCGCTCGATCTCGAGATCCTCACCCAGCACGGCAAGACGGTCGATCCGCGGGGCGATGATTTCGATTATCAGGCGGCCTTCAACACGATCGATTACAAGGCGCTGAAGCAGGACCTCACCGACCTGATGACCGACAGCCAGGAATGGTGGCCGGCCGATTATGGTCATTACGGTCCCTTCTTCATCCGCATGGCGTGGCATGCCGCCGGTACGTATCGTACGGGCGATGGCCGCGGCGGCGCATCGAGCGGTCAGCAGCGTTTTGCTCCGCTCAACTCGTGGCCCGATAACGGTAACCTCGACAAGGCGCGTCGTCTTCTTTGGCCGATCAAGAAGAAATACGGCAACCAGATCAGCTGGGCCGACCTCTTCATCCTGACCGGTAACGTCGCGATCGAATCGATGGGCGGCCCGGTATTCGGCTTTGGCGGCGGTCGCAGCGACGTGTTCGAGCCCGAAACGGTCTATTGGGGCACCGAAGAGCAGTGGGTCGACGAAGGCGTCGCGACGCGCATCGACACAGACGAGGGCAAGGCGCTCGAATCCCCGCTCGCCGCGATCCAGATGGGTCTCATCTACGTCAATCCCGAAGGTCCGGGCGGCAATCCGCATGACGATGAAGGCATGGCGCGCGACATGCGCGAAACCTTCGCGCGCATGGCGATGAACGATGAAGAAACCGTCGCGCTGACCGCCGGCGGTCACGCCTTCGGCAAGGCGCACGGCGCCAAACCCGCCGACACGTTCGGCCGCGCGCCCGAAGGCGAAAACCTTCATACCATGGGCCTTGGATGGCTCACCGACCCCGAGGAGATCGGCAAGGGCCACATTACCACCAGCGGTATTGAGGGCGCCTGGACGCCCAACCCGACGCAGTGGGGCAACGACTATTTCCGCCTGCTATTCAAATATGACTACGAGCTGGTGCAGTCTCCGGCGGGTGCAAACCAGTGGCAGCCGATCGATCCCGATCCCGAGGATATGGCGCCCGATGCGCGCGATCCTTCGAAGAAGGTTCCGACGATGATGACGACGGCCGACATGGCGCTCAAGCGCGACCCCGAATATCGTAAGATTTCGGAGCGTTTCCGCGATGACCAGGCTGCGCTCGACGATGCATTCGCGCGCGCATGGTTCAAGCTGTGTCATCGCGACATGGGTCCCAAGGTCCGCTACCTCGGGCCGGAAGTTCCCGAAGAAGACCTGATCTGGCAGGATCCGGTGCCGGCGGGCTCGAAGCCCTCCGACAGCGCGGTCGACGACTTCAAGTCAAAGGTGCTCGATAGCGGCCTGTCCGTGTCCGAGCTGGTGAAAGCGGCCTGGGCGTCGGCCTCGACCTATCGCAACTCGGACCATCGCGGCGGTGCCAATGGCGCGCGCGTTGCGCTCGAGCCGCAGAAGGGCTGGGCGGTCAACGATCCCGACGAGCTGTCGAAGGTCCTCTCGAAGCTCGACGAGCTACGCGGCGACCTGTCGCTGGCCGATGCCATCGTGCTCGCCGGCGCGGCGGCGATCGAGAAAGCGGCCAAGGATGGCGGCTTTGACATCGCGGTCGATGTCACTACCGGTCGCGGCGATACGACGCAGGAGCTTACCGATGCGGAAAGCTTCGAACCGCTCGAGCCGCTGGCCGATGGCTTCCGCAACTACCTGAAGGGCAAGGCCAGCGTGAAAACCGAGGACCTTCTCGTCGACCGCGCCCACCTGCTCGGCCTCTCGGTGCCTGAAATGACGGTGCTGGTTGGCGGCATGCGCGTGCTTGGCGCCAATACCGGCAATGCCAAGCACGGTGTGCTGACCGACAAGCCCGGCACGCTATCGAACGACTTCTTTGTCAATCTGCTCGAGATGGGCACCGTTTGGGAAGTGGTCGATGAAAGCGGCGACGAGGAATTCGTCGGCAAGTGCCGCCGCAAGGGTGACGAAAAATGGCGCGCGACGCGCACTGATCTCGTTTTCGGGTCGAACTCGCAACTCCGCGCGGTAGCCGAAGTCTATGCCGAGGACGGGCACGAGGAGAAGTTCGTGAAGGACTTCGTTGCAGCGTGGACGAAGGTTATGGACGCTGACCGCTTCGATCTCACGTACGAGAAATATCACGCCTAGCTCTCCCCCGGCTAGCGTCACAGGAAAGGGCCGTCCTTCGGGGCGGCCCTTTTTCTATGCGCGTAATTCTTCCGGCGTGAAGCTGCGTGGGCCATTGGCTTCGACGTCGTGCACTGCCTCACGTATCGACCGGTTGAGCGGGACCGCGATGCCATGTTTGTCGGCCAATGCGATTATCGCACCTTGGAGCGCCTCGACCTCGGTCTTGCGCCCACGATCGAAATCCTCCGCCATCGAAGAGCGTGCTTCCGGATCGATCTTGAACGTCTGGCGCGCTACCAGCTTGAACAGCGGTGTCGGCAGGCGCAGCAGCCGCGGCATCCATTTCGACGGGATGGGCGTGGCCGCCTCCGGGTCGATACCCTCGGCGCGCAGCACGGCGATACCTTCGTCGATCTGGTCCGCCATCAGGCGTCGCCAGTCCCGCTGTTCCAGTTGGGTCTTGAGCGGGATGCCTGACAGCGCATTCAGCGCGTTGTTCAAGTTGATCAGCAGCTTCCCGTACTGGACCGGCTTGAGGTCGGCGCGCTCATCCAACGTCAGGGCTGCACCTTTGAAAAGATGGCTTATGGAAGGATCGCCACGCTCCGCCATCAGCGGCCCCGACGTGGCGCGGTGGAAGCGACCATCGGGCGTCTGCACTGCGTTGAAACCGACCACGCCGGCGCGCACGTCGTGATGCGGTAGCGCGGCACGCAGCACGTCTGCGTTGGTAACGCCGTTCTGCAGGCTGACGACGATGCTGTCTTGCGGCGCATGTTCTGCGATGATCCGGCCCATCTCGGCGCTCGCCCCGCTCTTGACGGTGACGAAGATGACGTCGGCGCGCTCCAGGCAGGACGGGTCGACACGCATCGGGACTTGCTGGGGCGTAAGCTGTCCGTCGAGGCCGTCATTATCGCTGACGTGCAGCCCGTCGCGCGAAACGCGCTGTGCCAGTTCCCCGCGCCCCAGCAGTTTCACGTCCCGTCCGGCCAGCGCCAGGACGCCGCCGACAAAGCAGCCGATGCTCCCCGCGCCTGCAATTACAATCCGTTGCGTCATGCGGGTGACAGTGGCAGCGCGAAACGCGCCTGTCAGCCCTTTGGCCGCTTGCCAACCGCCACAGCGCCGCTATCGTCCGTCACCAATCTGACCAATTTGAGTGCCGGGGGAGGCCCAAACACATGGCTGCAAGCAATGACGTCGCGCTGATCGATCGCGTCACCAACGTTTCCGATTTTATCTGGGGTGGTACCTGGAATGGCGAGCAGGTCATTCCGCTGCCGCCGATGGTGCTGGTGCTGTTCGGCATCGGTCTTTGGATCATGGTGGGCCTCAAATTCTATCCGCTGCGTCAGTTGGGCGGTGCTTTCAAAGGCCTGTTTGCCGGCCGCAAGAGTTCCGGTGAAGGCGAGATTTCGCCTTTTGCCGCTTTGTCGACGGCGCTTTCCGGACAGGTCGGCACGGGTAATCTTGCCGGCGTCGCAACCGCCATCACGCTCGGCGGGCCGGGCGCGATCTTCTGGATGTGGATCACGGCGATCATCGGCATGGCGCTTGCCTTCGCCGAGGGCAGCCTCGCCATCCGCTATCGCGAAAAGGCCGCGAGCGGCGTCTATCGCGGCGGTCCGATGACCTACATCATGATGGGACTGGGCAAGAAGTGGACCTGGCTCGCCATTCTGTTCTGCTTCGGTACGCTGTTCAGCGCGGTGGTGACGGGCAACTCGATCCAGGCCAACTCGATCGCCGACAGCTTCGGCGAACTGTTCGGCATGGAAGAATGGCTTTCCGGCCTGATTGTGGCGATTGCGGTCTTCATCGTGATTGTCGGCGGCATCAAGTCGATCGGTTCGGTGGCCGAACGGGTCGTGCCGTTCATGGCGGCGGCTTATCTTCTGATGGCCTTGATTGCGCTGGTCCTGAATGCGGCCGATCTTCCCGAAACCTTCGGACTGATCTTCCACGGTGCGTTCAATCCGCAGGCGGCCAGCGGCGGGTTCCTTGGCGCGATGATCATCATCGCGATCCGGGCGGGTGCGGCGCGCGGCCTGTTCTCGAACGAGGCTGGTCAGGGTTCGACCCCGATCGCGCACGCGGTCGCGCAAACCAACGATCCCGAACAGCAGGGTCGCATGGCCATGCTCGGCACGTTCATCGACACGATCGTGATCTGCACCATGACCGCTCTGGTGATCCTCACCGTTCGCGGCGATTTCGAATTCGAAGGACAGGCGGTCGCGCATGCTTGGCAATCGGGGCTCAACGGCTTTGAAATGACCTCGGGCGCTTATGGCGCAGCGTTCCCGATGCTGCTCTTCGGGATCCCGCTTGGTACGCTGGTCGCTTCGGTGGCGTTGATCCTGTTCGTGTTCACCACGCTGCTGACGTGGAGCTATTACGGCGAACGCGCAATCACCTTCATCTATGACCGCACCCCGGGCGCGAGTGTGACTGGCGAAAAGGTTCTGCACTTTATCTGGCGCCTGCTCTGGTGTGTCGTGATCTTCATCGGCGCAAGCCAGGATCTCGAGCTCGTCTGGCGGATGGGCGACATCTCCAACGCGACCATGGCGCTGCCCAACCTTCTGGCGCTGGCCTTGCTGTCGGGTGTCGTTTTCAAGCTCGCCAAGGGTGAGCGCGATGCCGGCCCGACGCATGAATTGAAGAAGATCAAGAAGGCGGGCGACGATGGCGAGGCGTTCGATGCGCCGCCGCCGGGTGTCGGTCACTAGAACCGCGCATCTTCAAATGGCTAGGTGCTGGCTTGGCGTTCTTCGAACCCGGCCAGCACCTCCGCCAGCCAGCGTCCTGCTATCAACGCCGACGTGTCGGTCGGGTCCAATGGCGGATCCCACTCGGTCAGATCGATCAGCTTTACTTTGGGGTGCGCGGCCAGCATCCGCGCCGCCTTGAAGAAGTCGCGCGCCTGCATGCCGGGAACGCGTGCGCCCGGCGCAGCAGCAAATTGTGAGCGATCGATGACGTCGATATCGCAATCGAGCACGATGGACTCGCAATGGCCGACATGGTCGAGCGCCGCGGCGACTGCCGCCTCGATGCCTGCTTTTTCGACCTGCCCCAAAGTTATGACCTGATTGCCCGCCTCCTCAGCGTCGCGATGCATCTCGCGGCTATTGGCGAAGGGCGCTAGACCGATCTGCGCGATATTGGCGCCGGGCAGCCCATCTTCGATCAGGGCGCGGACAGGATTGCCATTACCAAGCCCGTCATCGAGGTCGCGCATATCGAAATGCGCATCGAGGGTGATAAGTCCGACCTTGCCGAGCGAAAGCCCGAGTGCGTGAACACCCGGGCGCGTCACCGCATTATTGCCGCCGATCAGCAAGGACAGTTGGTGGCGTGCCACCGCTGCTGCCGTAGCTTCGCGTATCGGGTCGGTTGCCGCCTCGATGCTTGCGCCGGCGATCGGCACATTGCCATGGTCGCAGATCGGGCTGTCGATTTCGCGGCCGGTTTCGATGTCGTACCGGCCAATCCGCCGCATCACGGCGCGAAGCGCATCGGGTGCCAGATCGCAACGCCCCTCGGTAACCGACCCGCTGGCCAGCGGCGCACCGACCAGCCCGATCGGCGTCTCATGGTCGCTGCCCAGCAGCAAGTCGGCGAGATTTGGCCATCCCATGCTTGACGGATAGCAGGATGGAGGCGCATCGCCACCCTTATGTGGGATCGACTTCTGACAGATTGTGACGTGGCGACAATGGTGCCCGGCGGAGATGATCCACTCGGCATTGTACGCAATGCGGCCATCGGTATCGTGGACGGTAAGATCGTGCGCATCGGTCCGCGCACCGAACTTGCTGGCATGCGGGCAAGACAGACGACAGCGTTGGGCGGAGCGCTGGTCACGCCCGCGCTGATCGATTGCCACACGCATCTCGTGTTCGGGGGAAACCGCGCGGACGAACATGCCATGCGCCGCGCGGGCGCCAGCTATCGGGAAATTGCCGAAGCGGGCGGGGGCATCCTGTCAAGTGTCAGGGCGACGCGCGCCGCGAGCGAGGCGCAATTGCTGGCGTCAGCGAAGCGGCGGCTTGAGGCATTGGCGAAGAGCGGCGCCAGCGTCGCGGAGGTGAAATCGGGCTATGGTCTCGATACCGAGACTGAGCTGAAGATGCTGCGCGTGGCCAAGGCGCTCGACGGCCATGCTGGCGTCAAGATCGTGCCGACGCTGCTCGCGCTCCACGCCATGCCGCCCGATCAGGACCGCAAGCATTATGTCGAAATGGTCATGAAACAGACCATTCCGGCAGTGGCCCAAGAAGGGCTGGCGGCGAGCCTCGATGCCTATTGTGACGACATCGCCTTTACGCCTGCCGAGGTCGAAGCCGTTTTCACGGCGGCGGCGGCTCATGGCCTTCCTGTTCGCCTGCACGCGGAGCAGCTTTCCAACCAGAAGGGGGCGGCGCTGGCGGCGCGCTACAAGGCATTGAGCGCCGATCACCTCGAACATCTCGATGCCGAGGGCGCGCGGGCGATGGGCAAGGCGGGAACGGTGGCGGTGCTGCTGCCCGCTGCCTTCTATTGCCTGCGCGATGAAAAGGTCCCGCCGATTGACCTCTTGCGCAAGCATGGCGTGGCGATGGCGGTGGCGACCGATTGCAATCCGGGCACCTCGCCAACCTTGTCGTTGCCGCTGGTCATGAACATGGCGACGACCTTGTTCGGATTGACGCCGGAAGAAGCGATCATGGGTACGACGGTTCGTGCGGCGCGTGCATTGGGGCTGGCGCACGAACGCGGCACCGTTGCAGCCGGGAAAGTTGCCGATCTTTGCGTTTGGCAGGTGGAGAGCGTTGCCGAACTTGGCTACTGGATCGGCCTGCCCGGACCCGATCGCAGGATCGTTGCCGGCGAAGATCGATAAGGGGGAATGATGAGCGAACGGCGCGACAATAGTCGGCACATCAAGGCACGCACGGGGGCCGAAAAGGTGGCCAAGTACTGGACCACCGAAGCGGCAGTGCGCATGCTGCAGAACAATCTCGATGACGACGTGGCCGAAGACCCGCAAGCGCTCGTCGTATATGGCGGCATCGGTCGCGCGGCGCGCAATTGGGCCTGTTATGACAAGATCGTCGAGACGCTGGAGCGGCTGGAAGAAAGCGAGACCTTGCTCGTCCAGTCGGGCAAGCCGGTCGGTGTGTTTCCAACGCACAAGGACGCGCCCCGCGTGCTTATCGCCAATTCGAACATCGTCCCCAAGTGGGCAAACTGGGAACATTTCAACGAACTCGATGCCAAGGGTCTGATGATGTACGGCCAGATGACCGCGGGCAGCTGGATCTATATCGGCAGTCAGGGGATCGTTCAGGGCACCTATGAGACCTTCGTGGAGATGGGCCGCCAGCATTATGACGGCGATCTTTCCGGCAAGTGGATCCTCACCGCCGGCCTTGGTGGCATGGGCGGTGCGCAGCCGCTCGCTGCGGTCATGGCGGGCGCGCACTGCATCGCGATCGAATGCCAGGAAAGCCGGATCGAGAAGCGGTTGGAAACGCGCTATCTCGATCATCGCGCCGACAGTATCGAAGAAGCACTGGATCTCATCGACAAGGCTGAACAGCCGGTCAGCGTCGGCGTACTCGGCAATGCTGCCGAAATATTGCCGCAGATGGTCAGGGACGGCATCCGGCCCCACGCGGTGACCGACCAGACCAGCGCGCACGACCCCGCCAACGGATACTGCCCCGCAGGCTGGACCGTCGCCGAATGGATACGCGCGAGGGAGCAGCAACCGGAAAGACTGGCAAAGGCGGCGCGCCAAAGCATGGCGGCGCATGTGAAGGCGATGCTTGCCTTCAAGAACATGGGCATTCCGACATTCGATTATGGCAATAATATCCGGCAGGAAGCCTATGACGAGGGTGTGGAGCACGCCTTTGATTTCCCCGGCTTCGTGCCGGCCTATGTGCGCCCGTTATTTTGTCGCGGCATCGGTCCCTTCCGCTGGGTCGCGCTGTCGGGTGATCCAGAAGATATCTACAAGACCGACGCCAAGGTGAAAGAGCTCATCCCGGACGACCCGCACCTGCACCGCTGGCTCGACATGGCGCGCGAACGCATCGCCTTTCAGGGCCTGCCTGCGCGCATCTGCTGGGTGGGGCTGGGCCAACGCCACCGGCTGGGTCTGGCTTTCAACCAAATGGTCGCCAATGGTGAATTGAGGGCGCCGGTGGTCATCGGGCGCGATCACCTCGATTCTGGCTCGGTCGCTTCTCCAAATCGGGAGACCGAGGCGATGATGGACGGTTCCGATACGGTCAGTGACTGGCCGCTTCTGAATGCGCTGCTGAACACTGCGGGCGGCGCGACATGGGTATCGCTCCACCATGGCGGCGGGGTTGGCATGGGATATTCGCAGCACTCGGGCGTCGTGATCGTCGCCGATGGCACCGAGGACGCCGCGAGGCGTCTGGAACGTGTCCTCTGGAACGATCCGGGCACGGGCGTGCTGCGCCATGCCGATGCGGGCTATGAAAGTGCCAGGAAATGCGCCTCCGAACAGGGTCTCGATTTGCCCATGTTGGAGAATGGTCGATGAAGCTCGATCCGATCGCCATTACGCTCGATCAGCTGCGCACCGTATGGGAAGGCGCCAGCTTTGCGCTCGATGACGCGTCGCAGGCGCGCATCGCGAGGGGTGCCGATATCGTCACCAGGATCGTCGAAGGCGGCGAGACCGTATACGGTGTCAACACGGGTTTCGGCCTGCTTGCTTCCGAACGCATTCCTGTCGAGCGGCTGGCAGAATTGCAGCGCAACCTAATCCTGTCGCATAGCTGCGGACTTGGGCAGCCGCTGCCGCGCCATGTCGTGCGATTGATGATCGTGCTGAAGTTGCTGGGGCTTGGAAGGGGGCATTCGGGAGTCCGGCCGCTGGTCACCGATGCGCTGCAGGCGCTGCTCGATCACGATGCGATGCCGGTGGTGCCCAGTCAGGGCAGCGTCGGGGCTTCCGGCGACCTGGCACCGCTCGCACACATGACGGCGGCAATGCTTGGCGAAGGATGGATCGACCTCAAGGGCGAGAAGATGCGCGCCGCAGACGCACTCGATAGGATCGGTCTAAATCCGATCGAGCTCGGGCCCAAGGAAGGGCTGGCGCTAATCAACGGCACGCAGGCATCGACTGCGATCGCGCTCGATACACTGTTCGTCGCGGGCCGCATATTTGATGCCGCAGTGGCGGCCGGTGCCTTGTCGGTCGATGCACTCAAGGGCAGCACGAAGCCGTTCGATCCACGCATTTCGGAATTGCGCGGCCAGCCCGGGCAGATCAGAGTTGCAGCCGCGCTTCGCGACTGGCTCGACGGCAGCGAGATCGTCGACAGTCACCACCGCTGCGGCAAGGTCCAGGACCCCTACAGCTTCCGCTGCCAACCGCAGGTGATGGGCGCGGCGCTCGATCTGCTCGGTAGCGCGGCCGCGACGCTCGAGATTGAAGCGGGGGCGGTTACCGACAATCCGATCCTGTTCGAGGAAGGGCCCGAAGCAATCTCGGGCGGCAATTTCCATGCCCAGCCGGTGGCTTTTGCGGCCGACATAATCGCCATGGCGCTATGTGAAGTCGCGAGCATTTCGGAGCGTCGCACCAGCGTGCTGGTCGATCCCAAGATGAGTGGGCTTCCGGCCTTCCTGATCGAGGATGGCGGAGTGAATTCGGGTTTGATGATCCCGCAGGTCACCAGTGCCGCTTTGGTCAGTGAGAACAAGACGTTGGCGCATCCGGCGAGCGTCGATAGCATTCCGACGTCGGCCGGTCAGGAAGACCATGTGTCAATGGCGCCGATCGCAGCGCGCAAGGCACGGGCAATCGCGCAGAATACGGCGGGCGTGGTCGCGGTGGAACTGATCGCGGCAGCGCAAGGTGTCGACTATCACGCCCCGCTCAAGACGTCGCCCAAGCTGCAGCAGCTTCACGCGCGCATCCGCGAGAAAAGCGCTTACCTGGAAAGCGATCGTTATTGGGCCGATGAGATGGCCGCGTTGCAGGATGCGGTCGTCGCGGGGGCCCTCACGGCCTAGTGGAAGTCCCGGCTTTTGGGGATGCAGCTAACGTTGCGCGGATGAATCCCGGTGGTGCGTGCCACGGCTTCGGGCACCCTGCCGCTCGAGCCGCCGGCCGGCTCGTCGCCGCGCGCGCCGGAGGGCGACCATGCGCCGCCCCCGTCGCCGCGTCCCTGGGTGGCAGGCATCAGGTCCTCAGACAGTTCGGTAAGGCGGTGCGTATCGTCCTGCAGACGCGCCGCGATGACGTGGACGACCGCGTCGTCATGCTGGACAATGCCCGTAACGGTGAGCAGCCGCGCGCCCATTACCACCTTGCGATATTTGTCGAACGCGTCGGGCCAGACGACGAGGTTTGCGACGCCGGTCTCGTCTTCGATTGTGATGAAGCAGACGCCCTTGGCGCTGCCCGGGCGCTGGCGGATCAGGACGAGGCCGGAAATGGTCACGCGCCGCCCATAGCGCATCGAACGCAGTTCGGACGCGGTAACCTGCCCGCGCGCGCGGCATTCGGGCCGCAGGAACTGCATCGGGTGGGCTTTGAGGCTGAGCCGCGTGGTCTGGTAGTCGGTCACGACTTGTTCGGACAGACGCATGGTGGGCAGGCGCACCTGCGTCACCTCCCAGCCTTCATCGCGCGCATCGGCAAAGGCGAAGAGCGGCAGGCCGGGCGCCTGCTTCAATGCCTTGGCATCCCATAGCGCCTGACGGCGGTCGAGCTTGATCGAGCGGAAGGCGTCGGCTTCGGCCAGCTTGGTGATCGCGCTCACGCCGGCACCAGTACGCTGGCGGACTTCCTCGACGCTTTCATAAGGGCACTGCGCTCGCGCCGCGACGATTCGCGTTGCCGCATCGAGCCTGAGACCGTCGATCAATCGCATGCCGAGGCGGAGCGCCACGCGCGGGGAGGGCGGGGGCAAGCTGTCGGGGGTCCACTCCTGGCCGGGCAAGGCGGTCGAACCCCAGCTGCGGCGCTGCGGTTCGGGGACGCGGTCATCCTCGATCACCTCCAGGGTGCAGTCCCATTCGGAATGGTTCACGTCCACGGGGCGCACTTCGACGCCATGCTCCTTGGCATCGCGCACGATCTGGGCGGGCGCGTAGAAGCCCATCGGCTGCGAGTTCAGCAATGCGGCGGCAAAAGCGGCGGGGTAGCGCCATTTGAGCCAGCTACTCACATAGACGAGGTGCGCAAAACTCGCGGCGTGGCTTTCGGGAAAGCCATATTCGCCAAAGCCGCGGATCTGGTGGAAGCAGCGCTCGGCAAAGTCGGCATCGTAACCGCGTTCGACCATCCTCCCCACCATCTTGTCCTGCAGCAGGTCGATGGTGCCGCGCGAGCGAAAAGTCGCCATCGCCTTGCGCAGTTGGTTGGCCTCGGCGCTCGAAAACTTGGCGGCATCCAGCGCGATCTTCATCGCCTGTTCCTGGAAGACCGGGACGCCCAGCGTGCGTTTCAAGATGCTTTCGAGTTCATCGGCGGGGCCGTAGCGTGGATCGGGGCAGGGAAAGACGACAGATTCCTTACCCTGCCGCCGCTTGAGGAAGGGGTGCACCATGTCGCCCTGGATCGGGCCGGGGCGCACGATCGCGACCTCGATGACGAGATCGTAAAATTCGCGCGGGCGCAGGCGCGGGAGCATGTTCATCTGCGCGCGGCTTTCGATCTGGAAGACGCCGAGGCTGTCGCCCTCGCACAACATATCGTAGACGCCCGGTTCTTCCTGCGGGATGGTGGCGAGCGTCCATTTTTCGCCCTGGTGCTGCTCGATCAGGTCGAACGCCTTGCGGCAACAGGTCAGCATCCCCAGCGCCAGCACGTCGATCTTGAGAATGCCAAGATCTTCGATGTCGTCCTTGTCCCATTCGATAAAGGTGCGATCCGCCATCGCGCCATTGCCGATGGGGACGGTTTCGGTGAGCGGGCGCTGGGTGAGGATGAAACCGCCCACATGCTGCGACAGGTGCCGCGGCATGCCGATCAATTGCTCGGCCAGTAGCACCACGCGCCTGAGATGCGGATCGTTCAGATCGAGCCCGGCTTCGGCGACGCGTTCGTCGCGCATCTCGCTTTCCATCGACCCCCAGAAGGTCGCCGCAATGGCGGCGCACACATCTTCGGAAAGGCCCATCACCTTGCCGACCTCGCGGATGGCCATTCGCGGGCGATAATGAATGACGGTCGCGGCGATGCCGGCGCGCGCGCGGCCATATTTGGCATAGATGTGCTGGATCACCTCCTCGCGCCGCTCATGTTCGAAATCGACGTCGATATCGGGAGGCTCCTTGCGCTCCTCGCTGATAAAGCGTTCGAACAGAAGGTTGGTGGTCGACGGATCGACCGCGGTAACGCCGAGGCAGTAGCAGACCGCGCTGTTGGCCGCGCTGCCGCGCCCCTGGCACAGGATCGGCGGATCGAGGCTGCGGGCAAAGGCGACGATGTCGTGAACGGTGAGGAAATAGCGCGCAAAGTCTAGGCGATCGATCAGCGTCAGTTCCTTGTTCAGCTGGGCGCGTACCTTGGTGGGGACACCGCCGGGATAGCGCCGGTCGGCACCCTCCCAGGTGAGCGCGACCAGATGTTCCTGCGGGGTGCGCCCGTGGGGACAGGTTTCCTCAGGGTACTCGTAGCGCAGCTCATCGAGGCTGAAGTGGATAGCATCGGCGAACGTGCGCGTGGCGCGGATCGCGTGCGGCCAGCGATCAAACAAGGCGATCATGTCTTCGGGGCTCTTGAGGTGACGTTCGGCATTGGCGTGGAGGTGCCAGCCCGCGTCCGCCAGCTTCACCTTCTCGCGGATGCAAGTGATGACGTCCTGCAAGGGGCGCTTTTCGGGCGCGTGATAATGCACGTCGTTGGTCGCGAGAATGGAGAGGCGATGCGCGCGGGCAAGACGGTCCAGCCGTTCGATCCGGGCGCGATCGTCACCGCGATAGAGGTACGCAGCGCCGATATGCTGCATTTGCGGGAGCACCTTCGAGAGCGTCGGCAGCTGGCTTGCAAAATCGTCGAGATCGTCGCCGGGCATGGCGATGAAGGCGATACCCTGCGCCTGCGCGGCGATTTCCATTAGCTTCAGGTCGCATTCGCCCTTCTCGCAGCGCATCTTGCCCATGCTGAGGAGCGAGGAGAGGCGCCCATAGCCTTCGCGGTTGAGCGGGTAGGCGAGGAGCTGCGGCGCATCGACAGGGCATAGGCGGCAGCCGATCAGCGGGCGCATCCCGGCGGCCTTCGCGGCGCTATGGATGCGCACCACGCCGGCCAGCGTATCGCGGTCGGCAACCCCGATGGCGTCCATGCCTTTTTCCAGCGCGGTAAGAACGAGCTCGATCGCATCTGATGCACCGCGCAGGAAGGAAAAGGGCGTGGTGATGCCAAGCTCGACATAGGGCGCGCGCTCCGGTCTGGACGGTGCGGCGCCATCATCGAGCAGCAGGCGTTTCCGGGCGAAAGAAGGTGTCTTGTCGGGCATCAGGCAAACAGCCCATGGATGTACCAGGCGGGGTCGCCGCCACGTCCGTCGCCGTGCAGGCCCTCGCGGAAAATCCAGTAGCGGCGGCCAGCCTGGTCCTCGACGCGGTAATAATCGCGCAGGCGCGCCGGGCGGAATTCGCGCCACCATTCGGGGGCGATCCGTTCAGGACCTTCGACCTTCCTGATATCGTGGACCGCACGGCGCCAGACGAAGCGGCGCGGCAGGCCTTCGGGAGTGGCGTAGAGGACGCCGATGGCCTCAGGGCGGTCGAGCAGGCGCTGCGGGCGGGGGGCCTGCACGGGCGCCTTGTCTTCGCCCGCTCCATCGTCGAGCGCGGGACGCCAGCTTGCGCTGCGCTCGGGCAGGTGACTGGAGGCGCGATGCGGGCGGGTTACGGCATCATCGCCCAGCTTGGCGGTGATACGATCGACCAGCCGGCCGACCTCGACTGCTTGCGGCACCTTGCCATCGAGCGCGTCCTGCGCCGCATCCAGTCGTTCGGTCCATGGCGCAACCAGCGCGACCGCATCGACGCCATAACCGGGGTCGAGCGCCTCGGCCTTTTCGCCAAGGAGGCGGTTCAGATGCGGGATTTCGCGCGTGGGGAAGGCGGTGGCGGCCTCGATGCGGTGGATCGATCCGTCGACACGGTAGGCAATCAGCGCCAAGCGTCGTGCACCAAGGCGGCGGTCCTCCAGTTCGCGCGCCAGTTCGGGGACGAGGCGGCGGAGCGCTTGCGGCCCTGCCGCGGGATCGGTCACCGGCTCCTTGAAGCGCGCCAGCGCGCGGGGCGGGGACAAGACCCTGGTGGGGGTGAGCGGCTCGCTCGCCTTGCCCAGCGCCTTGTCGAGCGCATCGAGAGGGTTGTCCTTGTCGCGGAAGCGGCGCGCGAGGCTACGCCGCTCGATCCCGGCCAGCATCCCGATCGTCTTGAGGCCGAGGCGTTGCAGCGTGCGCACGACTTCGGGGCCGATGCGCAGCGCTTCGATGGGGAGCGGTGCGAGCACGCGGGCGATCTCGCCCTGCACTGCACGGCGGCGGCCGGTGGGGCCGAGCATGCGCGGATGTGGGGGAGAGGAGTGTGTCGAATGGCTCCTCTCCCCGCCCTCCCTGCTGCGACGCAAGGAGGGGCTGTCGAATGACGCCCTGATGTCATCTGGGCCATAACGGGCGAGCGCCCAGGCGGCGCCGGGCGTGGGTGCCATGGCGGCGCGCGCGGTGAGACCGAGATCGGAGAATTTGGCTTCGATCTCGAACAGCATTTTCGCCTCGCCGCCGAACAGGTGCGCCGCGCCGGTGGCATCGAAGCGCAGGCCATCCGCGCCATCGACTTCGACCAGCGGCGACCAGCGCCCCGCCCAGCGCCCTAGCCGCTCGACCAGTGCCCGGTCGCCGGAAAGATCGGCAGGGATGGCAATCAGCGACGGCGCAACGGCGCGGGCATCGGTTAGGCGCTGGCCAGCGCGCGCGCCCGCTTGGGCGGCGGCGCGGGTAACGGCGTGGATGAGGAGGCCATGCGATCCCTCCCGGGTCAGCACGATCGGGGCGTCAACCGGATGCGATGCGCCGCCCAGCTTTTGCCAGCGCTCCACCGACAGTCGGGGCAGCCAGATCGAGACGAAACGGGGATCGGGGCGAGGCGGCGTCCGGCTCATGGACAATTTTCCACTGCCCGGGCGGATGACCGCGCGCCCTGAACAGGTCGACGTTCCACGCGGGCTTCCCCGGTGCCTTGGCGTCGAGCGGATTGGCAAGGCTGGGCGCACTTTCCAGCCGCCAGCGAAAGCGCGCGCCCGACAGGTTGGCGCCGCCCGCGCCCACGCGCACCAGCCAGCAGGGCACGCCGCTTTTCTCGGCGGCAAAGGCTAACCGCCGCGTCGCGGTGAAGTCGAGCGCGGAAGGTTCGGCCCACAGTTCGCCGATCACGGCGCCTAATGCGTCGCATCGAAGTCCCTCCTCCATGGCCCACAAAGCGGACTTGGCATCGCGCGCGCTGACATGGACAAGGTCGAGGCCCGGCAGTCCCGGCGCATGGACGCGCCCGGCTTCGATGATCGCCATGCGTTCCTGGACCCACAGGATCGGCCCATTTCCAAGCTGCGCGGCGATAAAACCGGCCCAGCCGGCATCGCGCGGATGGTTGGAGAAAACCTCGCACAGCGTCGGTTTCGAAGGTGCAGGCAGCCGCCAGCGCTCACCGCCCGGCTTCTCCGGGGGCGTCGATTGAGGCCGTACGGATCCGCCTGCCGCAGCGTCGATCGACGCCAAAGCAGCGCGGCCGCCGGCGATGAAGGACACAGCTTCAACCACACGACTCGCACCATTTATGTTCTAGTTTTGTTCTTTTCTCTCGACAGGGGGGTCGGAGTCAAGCGCGCGAATTAACGACCGCGGATTCGATCGCGCTTGCGCCACATCCCCTTGGTGGGAGGAGCGCCTTCATGCTCCGCCAAGAAATCATGCATGTGGCGCATGATCTGCGATAATGCGGGGCGCCAGATGGCAAAGCCCATATGGTGGGTATCGATCTCGATGGCGCAGTCGCAATGCCCGTCTTCCCCGCGTGCGGCGTGCGGCGCGACGATCCCGTCCTTACGCGACCAGAAAGCCATCGTCGGCACGGGTGGCTTGTGCTCGAACCGCTCGAACGGCGGCTCGTTCACGTCGTGACCCGCTACCCGTTCATACAGCCAGCGGACATTGTTATTGGTCTTCAGGTCGCCGCAAAAGGGCGAGGCAAGCGTCGCCACCGCGCGGACCTTGTCGGGGTAGCGGTGCGCCAGTTCGCGTGCGTAAAGTCCGCCCAGGCTCCAACCGACGACCATCACCTTGCTGCCGCCACCGATCATATCGAGCCGCGCTTCGAGTTCTTCCAGCAAGCCCGCACGCGCGCCCTTGTTCATGCCAAGACCCCACGGATGCACTCGCCAGCCATGACGCGCCAGCGCGCGGCGCAACTGCTGGGTCGAGCGATCGGTCGACATGAAGCCGGGTAGAACAATCGCTGGCGGGCCGCTTTTACGGCCCTTGGGCTCTACCTTTTCCCAGTGCGTGAGGTTACGCGGAAGCTGCCAGAGGAACTCGCGCGTGCGATGCCACCCCGACGGCGCGATGGTGTCGGGGTCGATTGCCGGCGGCGGCACCGTGGCCGTCGCGCCAACGGACTTGTTACGCGACCAGAACATATTGCCAACATGGGGCCAACCTGCAGCAACATCAAGGCAAACGGCGGAAAAGCGGGCTTATTTGTCGACGAACGTACGGATTTCGCTGACAACGCGTCTCAGCATGGGGCGCGATTTGCCGATCCGCATATGCCCGCAAGGGAGCATCACGACACGGTCGCATTCGTCGCGCAAACCGATCTGTGCGCGCTGGGCGACGAGGCCGTCTTTCGCCGCCACGATGCTCATCGTGGGGACAGGGGGCTTGTCGGGTATCTGCTCGACCGGCGGATCATCGACGCAATGACCGGCGACGAGCTCATATTCGCGCCAGACGTTGTTGAGCTTGCGATGCCCCGAGAAAGGCGAGGCAAGCGTGACGATCGCACGCACCTTGTCGGGTCGCCGTCGCGCCAGCTCTCGCCCCATTACGCCGCCCAGGCTCCAGCCGACGACCAGTGCCCGCCGGTCGCCGCGAATGGCGTCGAGCCGGGCTTCGAGGTCATCCAAGATGCCTTCATAGGCGCCGTTATTGCGCCCGTGCCCCCAGCCGTGCACTCGCCAGCCATCGCGCGCGAGAAAACGGCGCAGTTCAAGCGTCGTGCGATCGCTCGACAGGAAACCGGGAATGACCAGCGTGGGGATGCCGTCTTCGGGTCCGCGCGGTCCAAGGTGGCCGATATGCCGTCCCATGCGCAGGAGGTGGCTGGAAACATCAATGGCGCGCGCAATCAGGCTCGGAATGTCTTCGCCTTCGCCCTCTTTCAGGGCCGAGCGTCCGTCGTCAGAGATACTCATCGCCGCCCATGATCGCATGGATCGCAGGCGGAAGCTTCACCTTTCCGTCGGCCGTCTGGTGGTTTTCGAGGAACGGCACCAGGATGCGCGGGCTCGCAAGTGCGGTATTGTTGAGCGTATGCGCGAATAGCGGTTTGCCATCCTCACCGCGATAGCGAAGGTTGGCGCGGCGTGCCTGCCAGTCGTGCAGGGTCGAACAGCTGTGCGTTTCACGATACTTGCCGAGGCTGGGAACCCAGCTTTCGATGTCGTTCATGCGAAACTTGCCAAGGCCCATGTCGCCCGTCGATGTTTCGATGACCTGGTACGGGATTTCCATCGCCTTCAGCAGGCTTTCGGCTGCGGCAAGCAGCTTGGCGTGCCACTCGGCACTGACCGCCTCGTCGGCTTCGCAAATCACATATTGTTCGACCTTGACGAACTGGTGGACGCGCAGGAGCCCGCGCACGTCGCGGCCAGCGCTTCCCGCCTCTCGGCGGAAGCATGGGGAATAGCCGGCGTAGAGCACGGGCAGCCGGTCGGCTTCGAGGATTTCGCCCGAATGTAGCCCGGTCAGCGCCACCTCCGCGGTACCGGCCAGGAACATTTCGTCCTTTTCCAGCTCGTAGGTTTCCTCGCGGTGGCCGGGAAACTGGCCCTGGCGAATGAAGGCGTCTTCGCGCGCGATCGCAGGCACGGTGATCGGGTCGAACCCGTTGCCCATGAGGGTTTCAAACGCCCACGCCATCAGCTTTTGTTCAAGCAATGCCAGGCGGCCCTTGAGGCAGTAGGTACGGCTGCCCGAGACCTGCACGATGCGGCTCAAATCGGCCCAGCCATTCATCTCCATCAGTTCGACATGATCGCGCGGCTCGAAGTCGAACTCGGGCTTTTCGCCTTCCGTGCGGATGACCGTGTTATGGCTTTCATCGGGACCGAGGGGCGCGCCGTCCCACGGGATGCCCGGCATTTGCAGCATCATCGCTTTCAGATCGGCCTGCTTGTCAGCGACGGCTTCTTCGAGCTCGCTGGCTTTGTTGCCCGCTTCCTTCGAACGGCGGCCTAGCTCGGCTTTCTCCTCGGGTGCGGCGTCCTTGAACTTTGCCGAGATTGCATTGCGTTCGGCGCGCAGCTCATCGATCTGCGTTTTCGCCCCGCGCACCTCTTCCTCGAGCGCGAGGAAATGGTCGAGATCAAGATCGACATTCTTGGCGGCCATGGCCTTGCGAACGACGTCCGGATTGGCCTTGATGAAATCCATTGCAAGCATGGCTGCTCCCTGCTCGAAAGACGCAGCGCTTGCAAGGGCGCGCGAACGCCCGCTAACGCAGACCTTCGTAACAGGGAGTGAGTGCATGCCATCGGGTCTAATTGCGTTACTTGACGATGTCGCGCTGATCGCGCGGACCGCGGCGGCCTCGGTCGACGACGTTGCCGCAGCTGCCGGACGTGCGGGCAGCAAGACGGCGGGCGTCATCATCGACGATGCGGCGGTGACCCCGCGTTACGTCACCGGGCTCGATCCCAGCCGCGAATTGCCGATTATCTGGAAAATCACCAAGGGCAGTTTCAAGAACAAGCTGATCTTCCTGCTGCCCGCCGCGCTGCTACTGAGCCAGTTCGCGCCGTGGTTGGTCTACCCCATCCTGATGCTGGGCGGCAGTTATCTGGCATTCGAAGCGGTCGAGAAAATCCTCGAGGCGATCACCGGCGATCATCACGGCGAGGCAACGCTCGTAGCCGCAGATACCCCGGAAGAGCTGGAGGCGCGGCAGGTCTCCGGCGCGGTGCGCACCGATTTCATCCTGTCCGCCGAAATCATGGCAATCACCCTCAATGAGCTGACGGCGCAGGGCCTGATCGAGGGCATCTGGATGCAGGCGGGCGCGCTCGCCATCGTCGCGGTGGTCGTTACCGTGGTTGTGTACGGATCTGTCGGCCTGATCGTGAAACTCGACGATATCGGCTTGCACCTGGCCAAGGGCGAAGGTGCCTCAGCACGATTCGGACACGGCATGGTCGAGTTCGTTCCCAAGCTGCTCACGATCCTCTCGGTCGTTGGCACCGCGGCGATGCTGTGGGTTGGCGGTGCGATCATCTTGCACGGTTTCCACGAATTGCACTTCCTCGAATTCATCTATGACGCCGTGCATCATGCGTCCGAAGCCATCGGGCGCGGCAACGGTGTGATCGAATGGATCGTCAACACGCTGGGCGCGGCCATTGTCGGCTTCATCTGGGGCCTCATCATTGTCCAGATCGTGACCCGCGTTTTCGGTCACCACCCGCTCCACGGCGGCGGCAAACCCGTCAAGAAGGGCGAGGTCGCGCCCTAGATGACCCATGCGCTGGCAGTCTTTCTGGGCGGCGGGTTCGGCGCTGTGCTGCGCTGGCTGGTCGGCAAATGGACGCTGGCGGAATTCGGTACCGGCTTTCCTGTCGGCACACTCGCGGTCAATGTCGCCGGCTGCCTGGCGATCGGGCTGGCGGTCGGCACGCTCGAAGGCGTCGGCCAGCCGGCCAAGCTGTTCTTCGTCACCGGCCTGCTCGGCGGCTTCACCACTTTCAGTGCCTTCGGTCTCGACACGCTGACCCTATGGGAGCGTGGCGAGACCGGCACGGCAGCGCTCTATGTGGCGCTGTCGTTGGTGCTGTCGCTGGGGGCTGCGGCAGCAGGTTTCTTGATCGGGCGATAGGCGGCGAGCCGCGACAGCGCGTCCGGATCGAGGGCTTCAAGTTCTGCCGCGACGTCGTCGAGCGCGGAGCTGACGAAATACATCGGCTGGAAGTGGTCGTTTTCGTAGGGCGTCGCGGCGGCTTCCTCGACGGTGAACAGTGGGCGCGGCACGTCATCCTCAAGGCTGCGCCGCGCTTCACCAAAGCTCGAGGCGAGGCCGGCGCCCAGGATGCGCGTTTGCCCCCTTTCGCGCACGAGTCCGAATTCGACCGTGTACCAGTAGAGCCGGCTGATGATGTCGCCGTGCCCTGCTGCGCAGGCAGCCATACCAAGGTTTCCCATCGCCTCCATCAGCCGTGCCATAGGTTGGTAGGCGATCAGCGGCACATGGCCGAAGATGTCGTGGAAGCAATCGGGCTCTTCCAGGTAATCAAGATGGCGACCATCGCGGATGAAGTTGCCCACCGGGAAACGCTTGTCGGAAAGCATCGCGAAGAATTCGGCATCGGGCACGATCCCCGCGACCGATACGCAGCGCCAGCCGGTGGCGGCCTCGAGGCGATCCGACAGGCGCTCGAGTTCCGGAATGCCGGGCTCGTAAAGCCCGAGCCGTTTCCAGCCGGCGAGGAAGGGCGAGACGATCCGGCCGTCAAGCAACCGCACCTGACGTTCGTTCAGCCGGTCCCAGGTGCGATGATCCGCCTGTGTGAAGCGATGCCAGTCCTGCGCCACGAGATAGCGCTGCCAATCCGGCGTAGCGGTGGCATTGGCGGCACTGATCTTGGGCTCGAACATCTTTTCACTCCGGCGTTGGACAATAAAAAACCCGCCTGGCTATTCGCGAGGCGGGCGGTGGTCGGTTACGTCTTCCCTTGAAGTCTAACTCGTCTCCACCGCACGCCTAATATAGGCATAAGCGTACGTCGGCGCGGCATAAGCGGCGCACATCGGTACAAGGGCGGTCCTGCGAGTCATTGGCTGCATCCTATGCAGAAGCGGCCGTGAAGGAAAGGTGAATTTCTACGAACCGTCAGGCGACCAGCTTGTCGATCGTCGCTGCGAGCGATGCATCCTTGTCGGTAAGGCCGCCCGCATCGTGCGTGGTCAGCGTCAGCGTCACCTTGTTCCAGACATTCTCGATTTCGGGGTGGTGGTTGGCCTTCTCGGCGGCGATCGCCACGCGGGTGAGGAAGGCGAAAGCCTCCGAAAAATCGCCAAATTCGAAACGGCGAATGATGGCCTTGCCCTCTTCGCTCTTGGTCCAGCCTACGGGAATATCCATATCGCCCTCCTTGCAATGGAACGGTCACGCCGTCAGGACGCTCAACAACCGAAGGAGAGAATTGGATGCGCGAGGCTTATATCTGCGATGCGATCCGCACGCCCATCGGGCGCTATGGCGGCGGGCTGAGCCAGGTTCGCACCGATGATCTGGCGGCAATCCCGCTGGCGGCGCTGAAGGAGCGCAATCCCGGAATCGATTGGGAAATGCTCGACGATGTCATCATGGGCGATGCCAACCAGGCGGGCGAGGATAACCGCAACGTGGCGCGCATGGCGGCCTTGCTTGCGGGGCTGGGCGAGAGTGCGCCGGGCACGACGGTGAACCGGCTATGCGGCTCGGGTCTCGACACGCTGTCGATGGCGGCGCGCGCGATCAAGGCGGACGAGGGGGATCTCATCATCGCGGCGGGCGTGGAAAGTATGACACGCGCGCCCTTCGTTATGCCCAAGGCCGACAGCGCGTTTTCGCGCGCCAATGCGGTCTACGACACATCGATCGGCTGGCGCTTCGTCAACAAGCGCATGCAGCAGGAGTTCGGGATCGATTCGATGCCCGAGACGGCCGAGAACGTCGCCGAACAATATGGCGTGAGCCGCGAGGACCAGGACAAGTTCGCGCATGAAAGCCAGGTCCGCGCGGATCGAGCGCAGAAAAGCGGGCGGTTGGCGAAAGAAATCGTCCCGGTCACCATCCCGCAGCGCAAGGGCGACCCCAAGATCGTCGAGCATGACGAGCATCTGCGCCTCTCCAGCCTCGAGGTGCTTGCCGGACTGCGCCCCATCGTGAAGCCCGACGGCACCGTCACGGCGGGCAACGCGTCGGGGGTCAATGACGGGGCGGGCGCGATCATCGTGGCGAGCGAGGAGGCGGTGAAGCGCCATGGCCTGACACCGCGCGCGCGCGTCCTTGGCGCTGCGGCCGCCGGGGTACCGCCACGGATCATGGGCATCGGGCCGGCCCCCGCATCGGCCAAGCTGATGGAGCGGCTCGGGCTGCATATCGACGATTTCGACGTGATCGAGCTCAACGAAGCATTCGCGGCGCAGGGGCTCGCGGTGCTGCGCGAACTGGGCGTGGCCGATGACGCCGAGCATGTGAACCCCAATGGCGGCGCCATTGCGCTCGGCCATCCGCTCGGCATGAGCGGCACGCGGCTCGCGCTGACGGCGACGCAGGAATTGCACGAACGCGGCGCAAAGCGGGCGCTTTGCACCATGTGCATCGGCGTCGGGCAAGGCATAGCGCTGGCGATCGAGCGGGTCTGATGGACCACGCCGCCATCATGCAGGTACTGGCAGGCGTGCCCGATCCCGAGATCCCGGTGATTTCGGTGATTGACCTCGGCATTGTGCGCGGGATCGAGGATGGCAGGGTGATCATCACGCCGACATATTCGGGCTGCCCCGCGACGGCGGCGATCGAGGCGGACGTGCGCGCCGCGCTTGATGCCAACGGTTTTCGCGAGGTGATGATCGAAACCCGCCTCTCCCCGCCATGGTCGACCGACTGGATCAGCGAGGAAGGAAAGGCCAAATTAAAAGCCTATGGTATCGCACCGCCGCAGCAGTCGGACGAGGTCGAATGCCCCAATTGCGGTTCGTTAGATACAAGAGAAATTAGCCGTTTCGGTTCAACACCATGCAAGGCGCAGTGGCAGTGCAATGCCTGTCTTGAACCATTTGACCGCTTCAAGTGCCATTGATGCCGATGGCGCAGCGCATTTTGGCAAGGCTTCAGTCGCCGCTACCACTTGGCGTCCTTTCGCGGGCTAGCCGCACTGCGCACGATGGAGCATGAAATGGTCTGCCAGCACCAACGCCATCATCGCTTCCATCACGGGGGCCCCGCGGATCCCGACGCACGGATCGTGACGGCCCTTCGTTACCGCATCCTTGGGTTCGCCCGCCGCGTTGATTGACGGGACCGGCTTACGGATCGAACTGGTCGGTTTGAAGGCGGCACGCACGACGATCGGCTGCCCGGTCGAAATGCCGCCCGCCGTGCCGCCCGAATGATTGGCGTCATATTCGGAGCCGGGCCGCATCGGGTCGGCATTTTCGCTGCCCTTTAGCGCGGCGGCGTTCATGCCCTCGCCGATTTCCACGCCCTTCACCGCGGGGATGGACATCATCGCGCCCGCCAAAGCGGCATCGAGTTTGGCGTAGACAGGCGCGCCCCATCCGGCGGGAACACCGGTCGCGGTGCATTCGACCAGAGCGCCGAGGCTGTCGCCCTCGCCGCGGGCATCGTCGAGCATCGCTTCCCACTTATCGGCTTCGGTTTCACCGCCAATGGCCACGACGCGCGCCGCGATGGACACATCGGGAATGATCAGGCGTGCTACAGCACCGCCCGCAACGCGCATCGCGGTTTCCCGCGCGCTGGCGCGACCCCCACCGCGTGGGTCCCTGAACCCGTATTTCGCGTCGTAGCTGTAATCCGCATGACCCGGACGATAGGCGGCGTCGGCGGGATAATCTTTCGAGCGCGCATCGACATTCTCGATCACCATCGCGATCGGCGTCCCGGTGGTCTTGCCTTCGTAAATGCCTGACAGGATGCGAACCTGGTCCGGCTCCTGGCGCGGCGAGACATTGCGACCGGTGCCCGGGCGGCGCTTGTCGAGAAAGGCCTGGATTGCCGCTTCGTCGAGCGCAATGCCCGGCGGGCACCCGTCAAGCATGCAGCCGATCGCCGGCCCGTGGCTTTCGCCCCAGGTCGACAGTCGCAGGAGATGGCCGAAGCTATTAATGCTCATAAGCCTTGTTCTAGCCGTGCGCCCAATGATTGCATCAGCGAAATATAATCGGGGAAACTTGTGGCGATGGGGCTCATGTCATCGATCCGCACGGCGCTCTGCGCGCCGAGGCCAAGCGTCAGGAAGGCCATCGCGATGCGATGATCATGGTGCACCATTACCGTTCCGCCGCCGCGAACGGTGCCCTTGCCCAGCACCCGCAGCGAATCCTTTTCGGGGAAACAGCTAACGCCGTTGGCGGCAAGCCCGGCAGCAACCGCACCGAGCCGATCGCTCTCCTTGACGCGCAATTCGCCGATGCCCTCGAAATGGCTTTCACCATCGGCAAAGGCGGCTACGCAGGCCAGCAGCGGCAGCTCGTCGATCGTTGCGGGCACCTGTTCGGGTGTGATGTGGATCGGTTGTAACGGGGCCTGGGTCACCGTGATGTCGGCAACCGGCTCGCCCGATTGGATGCGTTCGTTTTCGAGCGTGATACGCGCGCCCATGCGTTCGAGCGCTTCGATAAAGCCGGTGCGCGTCGCGTTGATGCAAACACCGGGCGTCGTGACACTGGCGCCATCGATGATGGCTGCCGCCGCCCACAGGAACGCTGCCGAAGACGGATCGGCCGGGACAACGATATCCGTAGCGACAAGTCGGCGCTGCTTGCCAAGCGAGACCGCCCAGCCCGCCTCGAGCTGTTCGGCATGGCCTTCGACCCCGAACATGGCGAGCATGACTTCACTATGGTCGCGGCTGGGGTGCGGCTCGATCACCTGCACCGGGCTTTTGGTGCGCAGGCCCGCCAGCAGGATCGCTGTCTTGACCTGCGCCGAGGCGACCGCGCTTTCATGATCGATCCCGCCCAGTTGCGCGCCGTGCACGGTAACGGGCAAGGTGTCGCCACCTTCGAATTTGGCACCCATGCGCGACAATGGGCGGATGACACGATCCATCGGGCGCTTCGACAAGGAAGCATCGCCCGTGAAGGTGGCGCGCAGTCCATCGAAGCCGGCGGCGGCACCCATCAGCAGCCGGGCGGATGTGCCGCTGTTACCGCAATCGATCTCCTTGTCCGGACTTTGCCATTCAGCGCCGGTGACCGACCAATAGTCGTCGCCGCGCTCGACCGCCGCGCCGAAGGCTTCGACGGCAGCGGCGGTGGCCATCACATCCTCGCCAATCAACAGACCCTTGATGCGGGTGGTACCCTCGGCAAGGCCGCCAAGAATCAGTGCGCGGTGGCTGATCGACTTGTCGCCGGGCACGGTCGCGGTGCCGCCAAAGCCGGGGCTGGGATGCGAACTGACGGGTTTCACGCCAGCAGCGTTCCGATTTGCTGCGCAATATGCAAGGCCTGGGCGCGGTTGAGACGCGGGTCGCAGGCGGTGCGGTAGGCGGGGCCCAGGTCATCGACACCGAAGCCGAGACATTCGGTGACATCGTTAGGGCTCATTTCGAGGTGGACCCCGGCGGGGTGCATACCCGCTTCGTGTGCCAGCGCGAAAAAGGCGTGTACGTCCCGCTCTATCGCGTCGACGCGGCGAGTCTTGCGGCCTTCATGTCTTTGCGTGTTGCCGTGCATCGGATCGACAATCCAGTTCACGGCGCGGTCCTTCGTAGCGGCGAGCAGCGGCGGCAGTTCCTGTTCGATGCGCTCGGCACCGAAGCGCGCGATGAGCGTCAGGCGCCCGGGCGTGTTGTCGGGATCCAGCCTGTCGCACAAGGCGGCAAGAGCGTCCGGCGCAAGACCGGGCCCGCACTTGATGCCGACAGGATTGGCGATGCCAGACAGATAATGGACATGCGCACCATCGAGCCGCTGGGTGCGATAGCCGAGCCAGAGGAAGTGCGCCGAAGTCGCCCACCAGTTACCGCTATCGTCGCGGCGGGTGAGCGCCTCCTCATAAGGGAGCAGCAGGCCTTCGTGGCAGGTGTAGATCGGCGCGCGGCCCTGGCGGATAACGCCCATCGTAGCGGCGGTGCCGACCGATTGGGCATGGCCGCGCAGCATGCGCGCCGGATCAGGCGTCCGCGCCCCGGCCTCGAACGGCCGTGCATTGATCATGTCCCCGCGATAGGCCGGAAGCTCGACATCGCCCTGTCGTTCGACCAGCCTGGTGCGCGGCTTGGCAAACTGGCCGCCGATACGCGCAATGCGGACGAGACGCTCCGGATCGCCCAGCGCGGTGGCCATCTCGTCGAACAGGCCGGCCAGCCGGTCGACGCGATCGGCAACACGATCATCGAAATTCTCGGCGCAATCGCCGCCCTGCAGGATGAAACCGCCGTGGTGAACGCGGCCCATTTCCCGCTTCAGCCTGGCGGCGTCTTCGATGCGGACTACGGGCGCTGCGGCGCGTAGCCTCGCTTCGACCTCGGCCAGCGCGTCGGCATCGCCATAAGTCGGCAACTGCTCCGCAGGGCAGTGCCGCCAATAAGCCGGATGCCAGCTTTTCGGGTCCTCATCTCGCGCCATGAATGCGGCCTAGCCCAAGGGGGTGCGCCCCGCTAGCCCTCCTGCTCGTCAAGCTGTTTTTCGATTGCGCGCGACAGAGCGCGACGTTCTTTCGCCGATGCAGCGGCGATCTGCGTTTCACGCATGAAGAAAATCAGCGAGCCGATCACCAGTAACATCGCGCCGACCCAGCAAATCGCGACCAAGGTGCCCATTGCGGGGCGTACGAAGGCGCTAATGAACATCAAGGCGATCACGAGGCAGATAATCAACGCCGCGACCGACGAAAAGGTGATCGCCAGCGATGCAAATTTCTGGCGCCGGCGCAGCGCCGCCAGTTCTTCGTGGGCGCGATCCTCGGCGGTGCCTGCCTCGATTGCGCTGACCCTGTCGACAATCCAGATCAGGCGCACATTCATGACGTTGAGCACCGCGCCAATGGCGGCAAGCAAGAAGACGGGCGCAAGGCTGAGTTGCACCATCTGCTGAACCCGCGCGGTCTCCGAAGTACGGGTGATGAGTTCCGACGCCAAGTTGGCGGTAAGGTCGACAAACATGGTGCTCCTTTAGCGCGAGCGCGCGCTGCTCGCCAGATTAGTCGTGCGTATGATGCACGACCTCGATTCGATCCGGGCCGACCTTGATCTCGTTATAGCTGGGGCGATACCCGCGAAGTCGATCCGACAAGGTGCCCGCGCCGATGAGGCGGATCGACCGGCCGCGCGCGTCGACGGAAAGGTCGAACGGGGTGTGGACATGGCCAGTTAGGACGGCGTCCGCGCCGGCCTCGACGATCGCATGGAGCGCCTCGCGCCCGCCGCGCGTCGGCCCTTTGAGATGATATTCGTCCGTATCGATCAGCGGATGGTGGCAGGCGACCAGCTTGCGCTTGTTTTCAGGAGCGAGGCGCAGGCGGCGCAGCGTCTTTTCGAGGCTTTCGTCATTGACGTTTCCGTGCGCCCAATTGAAACGCCACTGCGCGCGCGCCGTGGTGTTCAGGGGAACGATTACGCAGTCTTCGAGATCGAGGTGCCGCTCCACCTTGTCTTTGAGTTTTTCCATTCGCCTGTGGGGCGAAAAAAAGCGTTCGATCAGGTTGAAATAAGGCAGGTCGTGGTTGCCGTACTTGACCGTGACCGGCGCAGGGAGGGCATCGAGATATTCGGCCGCTGCATCGAATTGAGAGGGCAGCGCACGTTGCGTAACATCGCCGGTGACGATGATGCTGTCGGGTTTGCGTTCTTTCGCCTGCGCCCCAAACCAGTCGAGCGCCTCGCGGTCTTCCGCACCGAAGTGCAGGTCGGAGATGTGAAGCAGGCAGGTCATGAGCTTTCCGTGGTGAAAAAGGTGATGCGTGTCGTCTCGACAGTAAGGTGCGCCGGTGGATCGAGCAGGCGTTCCTCGCCGTCGAACAGCGCCCGGATCGGGTGATCGGACAGGAGAACAAGCTCTTCGTCGGCGTGATCGACCGGCAGGCGTAAATCGGTGAACAGGCCGCGTAGCCATGACCATGCCACCTTGAGCGATGTGCCCCAGCCCCGCGAGCTTATGGCATCGATCTCCATCTCGTTGTCGCTCATCGGCTTGGCGAAGACCGCGCGATAGCGACCCTCTGCGTTGCGGATGCGAACTGACCGTGTGAACGTCAGTCGCCATGCGAATCGAAGCGCACGCCATGCGCGGTGAAGATCGGCGCTACGAACATTCTCCCGAACATGGACGAAACCGGCGACCGGTCCCGCGATGAGGCGGGCAAAGCTGGCGTGACCTTGGCAAGCGATGAACGGCAGGATCCGGGTGCGCGGCCGCTTGGCGACGGCACGCAACACCGTCTCGTGGTCGATATCGGGGTAAAGGATCTTGGGAACAAGGTTCATCGTACCGCCGGCGAGGGCCAGGATCCGCCCGTCCCATTCGTCGTAGCGCGATGCCGCGCACGTGATGGTGCCATCGCCGCCCAGCGCGACCAGCGTATCGACGGATTGCGCCTCGAGCGAAGATTGCGGCGGCAGGTCTCCATCGGGAAAGCAGGTGCGCCCGACGAGCGTCCAGCCCAGGTCATCGATCGTCTCGATGATGCGCGAAAGCGCAACATCATCGGTCGACCGAGAGCTCTCGTTAAAGACGAGCCACAGCCGCGAAGGTGGCGTCACGTCGTTTGTCGACATGGCGAAGGGGCTTCACGCGCAAACATGAAGCCCCAACACCTCAGGCGGCAAAAAGCTGCCTATGCGACCTGTCTTACGCGGGGCGCCGCGCGTAGAAGCCGAAGCCAGCGATGATCGCGTAACAGATCGCCGGTAGCGTCAGCGCCATGGCGAGGCTGCCCGTCGCATCGGCGAGTACGCCGTAGAGCAGCGGCACCACCGCGCCGCCGAAGATGGCGACGTTGATGATGCCCGACCCGTCGGCAGCGCGTGCGCCAAGCTTTTCGCACGCGAGGCTGAAGATGGTCGGGAACATGATCGAGTTCATCAGGCCGCAGGCGAGCAGACTGTACGCCGCGATTTCGCCGGTCGTGTTGGCCGAGATGGCAATCAGCGTGATCGCGCCCAGCGCATTGAAGGCGAGCAGCTTGCCCGGGCTGACGACGCGCATCAGCGCGGAGCCGATGAAGCGGCCGACCATCGCACCGCCCCAATAGAGACCGATCATCCAGCCGATGACCTCCTCGGGCTGGCCCAGGACTCGTTCTTCGGCGAGATAGTTGATGATGATCGACCCGATCGAGACTTCCGCCCCGACATACAGGAAGATGCACAAGGCGCCGTAGCTGAAGCGGGTGCGCGTCAAAAGATCGTTGTCATAAAGCCAGATCGCAGGCGCCGCGAGAATGAGCAGCATCCCCAGCCACTCGTTGATCTGGATGGCGGCGAATGCGCCTGCGGCGACCAAGGCGAGGCCGACGAGATAGCGGTTGTTGGTGACGAGCTGGCTGTCGCCCATGCTCTTGGCGTCGTGCGGCAGGCGGTTGCGAAACGACCATACGGCCAGCGCGACGATGCCGATCAGCACGGCAAGCCCCAAGTAGCCTTGCCAAATCGCCTTGCTTTCGGCCTGGCGATATTCGGTAAGCGCCTGGCCGGTAAGTTCGGCTGCGCTGGTGTCGGCAAGGCTGCCGAGGATCACGGCCGCGCCGACGATCGGGAAGACCGTAGTGCCGAGCGAGTTGAACGCTTGCGCAAAGGTCAGACGACTGTGCGCAGTCCTGGGAGGTCCCAGCAGCGAGATCAGCGGATTGGCCACGACCTGCACGATCACTACGCCGGAGGCGAGGATGAACAGGGCGCCCAGGAAGATTGCGTAGGTGGCCGTTTGCGAGGCCGGAATGAATAGCAAGCAGCCCAAAATCATGAGCGAGAGACCCGCGACGGCACCGCGCATATAGCCGATCCTCTTGACCAGCTTGGCGCCCGGGATGCCAATCAGCAGGTAGGCCGCGAAAAAGCAGAACTGTACCAGCATGGCCTGCGTGTAGTTGAGCGTGAAGAGCTCTTTCAGTTTCGGGATGATGACATCGTTGAGGCTGGTGATGCCGCCGAATATGAAAAACAGGCCAAAGACAAAATATTGCAGGCCAGGCGCATTCACCCCCTGGCCTTCGTCGATCGCAGGACGCGGATCGGTGCTGCTGCTTACTTCGGGCGCGATTGCCATGAAAACTCCCCCGACTGATTGAATGTCGTCTATTGCTGTCGCCGTTTGTGAACGATCACAGGACGCTCGTCCATAGCGATTAATTGGCGTCCCCCTACGCCGTGCAATTCAGCTTCCGGAGCGCGGGCGACTGCCCGCGATCGTCTAAGACGGGATGCGTTTGAAGCCCTTGAGAGCCAATCGTCGGCTAATGCCTGCCTTTCGGCGTATAAGAGTTGCCGGCTGGCCAAGCTTGGTGAACTTTGGTGCACGAGGTGTGCGCAGCGGGATTTTGCTACAGGGAACACGAATACGGGATGATTTCAGCAGCACCCTACAAGGCGGGAGACCGCTGGCACCTGCGCCGCGCCGCGATTGTCATTACCTTTTTCTTCCTCGCCTTCGAGGAAGCGATATGGTGGGGCCGCGCCGCCTTGTTCGAACAATATGCCTACAAGTTTGAATGGTTTTTCTTCATCCGGTCGAACCTCGCCAGCATCGGATGCTGCGCCGCGCTTTACGCCATCTTCGAATATTTCCAGCACCGCCGCTTCTGGCAGCTCGCCGCGATGGTCGCCGTATTATCGCTGCTGTTCGGTTGGCTTAGAATGTATATCGGCGCGCAGTTCGCCATCGCCGATGGATACACCGACGTGGAAACCGGCTTCCTCGCCTTGATGTCGGCGTGGTGGTTTCATTTCTTTCTGGCGTGGAGTGCTGTGATCGTGGCGCTCCTTTATTCCGAGCGCATCCGGCGCGAGCGCCGGGCCACCGGCACCGCGCGCCGCAGTGCCCATGACGCGCAGATGCGTGCCGTACGCTATCGGCTCAACCCGCATTTCCTGTTCAACACGCTCAACTCGATCGGCACGCTCATCCTCGAAAGGAGAAGCGAGGCGGCGGAAGGCCTCATCGGAAGGTTTTCCGCTTTTCTTCGCGCCAGCCTGAAGGCCGACCCTTATGCCGATCACACGCTCTACGCCGAATTCGAGCAGCTGCGCCAATATCTTGGTATCGAGCAAACGCGTTTTCCCGACCGACTCCGCGTCACTGTCGACTTGCCAGCGGAAATCGAGGACGCGTTGGTTCCGCCCTTTTTGCTCCAGCCCTTGCTCGAGGATGCGATCCAGTTAGGCGTCGCGCCGGTTGCAGGAGAGACCCATCTCGATCTTTCCGCCGAAGTTATCGACCGGGCACTGCGCCTCAAGCTGGTGGAACGTCACGCGCAGCCCATGCCCGATCTTGAACGGCGCGCATCGCGCGTCGTCGGGGAACGGCTGACGCAGCGTTTCGGCGATCGCGCCTCGATCGACGTTGATCGCGCTGAAGACCGGCTGACGATCCTGGTGCGTCTTCCGGTACATATGGGCGGCAAGGGGATTGCCGCATGATGGACCTGTCGCGCGACGAGCGCCGCCAGCTGCGCCGCTGGGCATTGACCCTCAGCGTGCTGCTCTGGCTGGGCGAGATCATCTACTTGGAATTGCGGCTCCAATTCGTCGGTAGCGCCGACGATGCCGAATTCAGCTGGGCGCTGCTCCAGGTCATGCGATTGGTCTGGGCGGCCAGCGCAATCGCCATTGGCGCGCTGGTCTACCTGGTAATCGAGCGATACCTGGAACGACCCTTCTGGCAGATCGCGCTTATGCTTTTCGCAATGGTCATCGCGGTCGGAACGGTCCACAGCCTCGCCAATCGCTGGGCCTTCGATGTTGCCTTTGCCGAAGTCACCAAGGGCCCGGAAGTCTACATGACGGTCGCCTACTGGCTGCACCTGCAGCTCGCCTGGGCTGCGCTGATCCTCGCTCTGCTGTACTCGGTCAGAATGCGGCGCGAGCAATTGGGCCGTGCGCAGGCGCAGGCGAATGCACAGAAGGCGGAAATCCAGGCCTTGCGTTACCAGGTCAATCCGCACTTCCTGTTCAACACGCTGAACAGCGTTTCCGCGCTGGTGCTCGACGAGCGCGGGAAGGAGGCGGAATCCATATTGCGCCGCCTGTCCGAATTTCTGCGCGGCGGGCTGTCGGCAGACCCCCTCGAGGATATTCCGCTCGAAGAAGAGGTGGCGCAGCAGCTCGTCTACCTCGACATCGAACGGTCACGCTTTGGCGAGCGCATCCACGTCGAGACGGATATCGATCCGACGCTGGGCAGCGAGAAAGTGCCGAGCTTCATTCTCCAGCCCCTCGTCGAAAATGCAGTGAAGTACGCAGTTGCGCGCTCGACGGGCCCGGTGACGGTGCGGATAGAAGCCAAAGACATGGGAGATCGTTTCCGTCTTGCGGTCACCGATGACGGTGACATCGGGGTCAAACCCTCTGCGGGGACCGGCACCGGGCTTCGCAACGTCCGCGAGCGACTCCACGCGCGTTACGGCGATGATTTTGATTTCGACGCAGGTCCATTGGGTGCGGGTGGATACCGCGTCGAACTGACCTTGCCTCGACAGGCGGCGCGAACATGACCCTGCGCACCCTGATCGCCGATGACGAACCGCTGGCGCAGCGGCGACTGGTCATTGCACTCAACAAGCTCGACGATATCGACCTCGTCGGCACGGCGGATGATGGCGAACAGGCGCTCGAAGCGATTGCCGTGCTCAAACCCGACCTGTTGCTGCTCGACGTGATGATGCCCGGGATGAACGGGTTCGAGCTTCTCAAGGCGCTCGAGGTCGAAGACCCCCCGGCGGTAATCTTCGTTACGGCTTTTGATAATTACGCCGTCGACGCTTTCAACGAAGGCGCTCTCGATTACGTGCTCAAGCCAGTGGACGAAACCCGCTTATGCAAAGCCATCGACCGGGCGCGCGACCGCCGCCGGAACTTGAAAGCCGAGGCGCGTGTCGAACAATTGCGCGATGTCGTCGCCCGTTTGGACCAGGCGCGCGCTGACGATTTGCAAAGCCCTTATGATCAGGATTTGTGGATCAGTAGCCGCGGTTCGGTGGTGCGCGTTCCGGTCAGGGACGTACGCTGTTTCAGGGCCGCGGGTGACTATGTCAGCGTGCAGACCGATACCGCCAAGCATCTTGCCGACGATACGATTACCTCGCTGAACGACCGGCTCGATCCCGACCAATTCTTGCGGGTTCACCGCTCGAGTATCGTCAATCTTTCGGCAGTGCGGGCAATCGAACGCGAGAAATTCGGCGCGGTTGTTCTGGTGCTCGATGACAAGACGCGTATTCGCGTCAGCAAGTCTTACAAGAAAGAAACTTTACAGCGACTTACCCACAAGGGCTCGGCGGCCTGACCGCTCCGATCGGTTGTTCGCCGAAACGCCCAAGCCGGTCACCGATCGCCCTCTCGTATGGCAACGAAAATTTCGGCATGGTCGCTTCGCGGCCATGGAAGGTCGTGAAGGGGGATGCGCGCAGCATCGGAGCGGTTTCTGAGAGCCCCGCAAGCCCCGACGCCGCGTCATCCGGGTCTCTTCGCTGCGCCTTCCATGGTCCGCTGCTCGATTGACCGATCAGAAGGAGCATTCAGTCCCTTCGGGCATTTCCTGGCGGGCGATGCTCGAAATCTTGATCGACATCGGTGCGACTGAACGGATCATGATCGAATCGCCGAGACCCGGCGCGCAATCATCGGTGATGATCATCTCGCGCCAGCCCTTGCCTGCGCTCAGCTGCAGCTGTCGCATGATATCGAATTCGGTATTGCCGACCATCATCAGCACAGGCGCGGCCGGCTGCGCATCGAGCGCATATTCGATGCGATAGGCGCCGCTCCCCATCGTGTCGGACGCCAGCGTGATGCGTGCATCGGGAGCGAAGATGATCTCGCGGGCGTCTTCCTGGCGGTTGCGATCCAGGCCGCGCGCCACGATGCCGACCGCCTCGCCGCGAAGATTGGGCAGGGCGCGCCCACCCGCGCTGGCGCTGATGCCGTCGGCCAGGCGACCGTTCACGAACCAGTCGGCCACCGGCGTGGCATCCAATAGGCCGCAATCCTCGCTCAACGTGCCGAGCGAGGTAGGTGTGCCCTGGCTGTTGCCGTATCCGACATTGAACAGCGCGCCATCGGGTCCGTTGACCGGGGCGCCGCCGCAATTGGCGGGCCAGCTGAACGACAGGCGACCCGTCGCATCGCGTGCACCGTAAAGTATGTCGGCGACACCTGCGCCTTCGCTACCGGGCAACCACGACGCGATGAAGGCGTCCGACACGTTGATCTCGCGGTTCATCCATATGGGGCGACCGCTCAGGAATATTGCGATGGCAGGGATGCCCTCGGCATCAAATTTGCGCAGCAGCTCCAGTCCTTCGGTGTTGGCGAGGATGGCGTTCTTACGATCGCCCGCAAACTCGGCATAGGGCTCCTCGCCGAAAACCACGATCGCGACGTCAGGCTTGTTGTCGTAGCTGCCGTCGACCGACAGCGTCGCGTCGCCGCCGCTAGCCGCTGCGGCCTGTTCGATGCCCGACCAAATGGAGGTCGCGCCCGGGAACATGTCGTTGCCCAGCTCAAGGCCGCCCTGCCATGTCAGCGTCCAGCCCCCCGCGGCCTGTGCGATACTGTCAGCGGCGGTGCCGGCGACGAGAATGCTGGCGCCTTCCTCGATCGGGAGCACACCCGTATTCTTCAAGATCACCTGGCTCTTGGCTACGGCTTCGCGCGCGACCGCGCGGTGCGGTGCAAAACCCAGCTTGTCATATTCGCCCGCATTGGGCCGCGCTGATGGTTTCAGCGCATCGTCATCGAGTAGGCCGGCGCGCATCTTCACGCGCAAAACGCGGGTCACGGCTTCATCGACCCGTTCCATCGGAATAGTGCCGTCGCCGACTTGCGCGATCAGCCTATCCATCAGCCCCTTCCAGTCGTCCGGCACCATGTAGATGTCGAGACCGGCAAGCAGTGATTGGGCGCAATCGGTTACGGTGCACCCGGCCACCTGCCCATGACCGTTCCAGTCGCCGACGACGAGCCCGTCAAAGCCCAGTTCGTCGCGCAGCACGTCGGTCAGCAGCTCCTTGTTGCCGTGCATCTTCCTGCCGTTGATGGAGTTGAAGCTGGCCATGATGGTTTCGACGCCCGCTTCGATCACGGCGGGGTAGGGCGTGATGTGGATCTTGGCGAGCTCGGCAAGATCGCCGTTCACATCACCCTGGTCGACGCCCTGATCGGTGCCGCCGTCGCCGAAGAAATGCTTGGCCGTCGCGATAACGCGGCCGCGCCCTAGATAATCTTCGTCGTCTTTCTTGCCCTGAAGTCCTTCAACCAATGCGGCGCCCATCGTGGCAACAATGGCAGGATCTTCCGAATAGCTTTCATAGGTGCGGCCCCAGCGATCGTCGCGGGCGACCGCGACAGTCGGCGAGAAGTTCCAGTCGATACCGGTGACTTCGATTTCTGTCGCCGTCGCGGCGCCGATGCGATGAACAAGTTCGGCATCGCCCGTCGCGCCCAGGCCGATATTGTGCGGGAAGATGGTGGCGCCGATAACATTGGTATGGCCGTGCACCGCATCGGTACCCCACATCACCGGGATGACGGGTTCATCGTCCGGCAGCGGGCGGGTCGAAGCTTCCCACATTTCATCGGCGAGCTTGAGCCACGCAGGCCCCGGTGCAAATTCGTCGCCATAGGGACCGCCATTGCCACCATTGAGATAGCTACCAAAGCGATAGCGCTGCATATCCTCGGCAGTGAAACTGTTGATTTGCGGCTGGATGAGCTGGGCAATCTTGCGCTCCAGGCTCATGCGCGAGACCATGTCAGCGATGCGCGCTTCATCGGACATTGCAGGAGCCATTGCAGCGTCCGACGCCGGTTCGACCGGCACCATTTCGGCGCTACACGCGGCCACCCCGATGGCCAAGATGCTGGGAAACCAACGCTTCACGATCGCTCTCCAAATTTGCGGGCGCTGTGTCGTTGGCGCCTCTCTGAAACGGCTTGGAGGAATATTGGCCGAAGCCGGCAGAGCCGACTCCGGCCATTCCCCCATTAAGTCGCACACGAAGGGTCACATACGACTTGCCAAGTTCAGGCGGCGGCAAGCCCCCTGCCAAGAGACGTAACGGGTACGGACGGCCCGCTCGGTCAACGCCTGAACAACCTGCATAGCCAAAAACGTGAACGTTCACAATTATGAAAAAACTGGCATAATGGCATGAAGTTTGGGAGAGCCTGTGGCGGGGTAGCATGAACAAGCCGACGACCATCACGATCGAAGACGTGGCGCGCGCCGCCGGCGTGTCGCGCCAGACGGTTTCGCGCGTCATCAACCGCAAGCCCGGCGTAAAGACGGCCGTGCGTGAACGCATCGAAACCGCGATCGCCGATCTTGGTTACGTGCCGAACCTGGCGGCGCGCCGAATGGGTGGTGCGCGCTCCTTCCTCATCATGGCGATCAACGACCGGGCCCGGACGATCGAAAATTGGACGGCGGGGCGCGGCAACGACTGGGTCGACCAGATGCTCCACGGCGGCATGCTCGCCTGCGAAGAACATGGCTATCATATGCTGTTCGAATTGGTGGACACCGAACATGACGAGGCCGTGCGCCAGGTCGGGCGAATTCTCACGAGCCTCCAGCCCGACGGCATCATTCTGACCCAGCCGCACAGCGAAAATGCAAAACTTGCGCAAATGCTGCGCGAGCGCGGCCGGCCTTTTGCGCGCATCGCGCTACCCAATCCCGAAATTCCATCGTTATCGGTCCATTTCGATGACGCCGCGGCCGCCCGCGCCTGCGTCGATCACCTGCACGATTTCGGTCATGAGCGCATCGCCTTCCTGGCCGGCAACAGCACCTATCGGGGCAGTCTGGATCGGCGCGAAGGCTTTGCCGATGCCATGCACGAAGCAGACCTTCAACCCGTCATCGGCGAATGCGATTTTTCGTTCGAAAAGGCGGCCAATTATGCGCGGTCGCTGATGCGCGGCGATGGCGCGCCGACCGCATTCATTGCCGAGAACGATGAAATGGCCTTTGCCGTGCTCAATGTCGCGGACGAACTTGGCTACGAGGTACCCGAGCAGGTCTCGCTTATCAGTTTTGAAGACACGCCGGGGGCCCGTTTTTCGGTGCCCCCGCTAACCGCCATCCGCCAACCGACCGCTGCGATGATAGGGCGGGCTTGTGAAGTCTTGATCGACGCCACCGGTAAGACCGAGGTCGAGGGAAATCATGTGCTGCCGTTCGAGCTTCGCGTGCGCCAGACGACGGGGCCGGCGCCGCGGTGACAGGCCGCTTCGGCCCGCTCTACGTCACCGCCAATTTTGGCGCGCATGTCGCGTTCATGCCACTATTGGTCCTGCTCCTGCCGCGGCGAGTCGAAGCCATCGCGCCCGATCAACCGATCGTCTTGCTGAGCCAGCTGCTGCTGGTGGGCGGGCTGACGGCGAGTATCTCGAATATCGCCTTCGGAGCCTTCTCGGATCGATGGCTTGCCCGTTTTGGCAATCGTCGCGGGCCGATTGCTGTCGGGCTCCTTTGTCTGATCGGTGCGTACGCTTATTTCGCCCGGGCCGATGCACCGGGCGCGTTGTTTCTTGCCACCATCCTGTTCCAACTCAGTCTCAATATCATGTTCGCGCCCCTGGGGGCGCTTCTTGCGGATCACATCCCGGACGCGCGCAAGGGCTGGATCGCGGGTTGGCTGAACATGGGGCTGCCTCTGTCGGGACTCGTCATCACCGTGCTCGGCGAATTCAGTGCAAGCGATGCCGCCTGGCCCTTCGGCCTTGTCGCTATGATCGTCGCTGCCACCGTCATCCCCTTGATCATCGCCTGGCCGCGCGATCTCAAGCTTCTCGCCAAACCTGTCGAAGCGGTAGTGGACGCGGTCTTGTCCCGGCGCGATTTTGCCTTCGCGTGGATAGCGCGCCTATGCATCCAGTCGGGCGCAGCCGTGATCCTGTCCTACCTATATCTGTACGTGAATGCGGTTGCCCGCAACGCGGACGGCTTTAGCGTCGAAAACGCGTCAGGCGGAGTCGCGTTGCTCAGCCTGCTCGCCACCATATTCTCGCTCGCAGCAGGCATCCTCGCCGGGCGGTGGAGCGACCGTAAGGGGTCGCGAAAGCGCCCGCTCATCTATTCGGCGTTGCTCGCTGCCGGTGCCTTTGGCTTGCTATCCTGGGGTGGCGACTGGCGCGTGATACTCGCGGCCTACGCATTGTTCACCATCGCACTGACAGCATTTTTGTCGGTAGACAGCGCGCTGGTAGCGCAACTTGTGGCGGGGCATCCGCGGCGCGCGACCTTCCTCGGCCTGATGAATCTCACCAACACGCTCCCGGCGATCATCGCGCCGGGTCTGGCGCTGTTCCTCGCCAGCGTGCAGCCGGGCGGAGATACGCTGCGATTCCTGTTAGCTGTCGCAGCTGGCGGTGCGCTGACAGCCGCGTTTGCCGTCAGCGCGATCCGCACGATCCGGTAGTCCAAGAAGAAAGGGCCCCCGCGTCAAGCGGAGGCCCCTCTTTTCCTCATTGGTGCGCGGTGCGACTAGAAGTCGAAGCGGACCATGAACGTGAAGCGACGGTCGTTGCGGAAGGCCGAACGACGGATCCGCGTGTCGTCAAAGTCGACCAGCGAATTCGTGCCGGTAACCTCGTCGAGCAGGTTTACGCCCTGTGCGCCAATCTTGATGTTGTCGGTAAGCGAATAGAAAATCGACGCATCGAGCTGGCCCGTGCTGTCGCCGTAAATCGGTGAGAACGGGAAGATCACGTCGCGCGGCGTCTGGAGATATTCCGATCGCCAGTTATACGCGGCGCGTGCCGAGATGCCGCCATATTCGTAGAACAGGACGGCATTGACCGTATGCTCCGACACACCCGGCTGCGGGAGGTCTCCGAACACGTCGCCCGACGACGAGAAGTCATTCGAATCGACATAGGTATAGGTCAACTGCGATCCCAGCCCAGACAGCGGTCCCGGCAGGAAGTCATATTGCTGCTGGTAGGCCACTTCGACACCGCGCAGCTTGGCCTGGCCGAAGTTGACCGGCCCGTTGACCTCGACATCGAAAGGCGTGCCGTCATCGGCGATGAAGGTACGGATCGACGGGCCGAAGCCGAACAGGTTATCGAAGTCCTTCTGGAACAGCGAGACCGTGAGCGAGCCGACGTCCGCCCAGTACCATTCGGCCGACAAGTCATAGTTCCAGGCTTCGACCGGACGCAGCAAGCGGTTGCCGGTGAAGACTTGGAACAGCGGACCCGTTTCGAGCGCACCCGCGACTTCAAGGTCGCGCGTATTGTCGAATATCGAACCGCCGGTGCGGAAGTCCGCGAGGTCCGGTCTGAAGATGCCCTTCGATACCGCCGCGCGGAACAGGATGCCGTTGCCAATATCAAGCTTGGCATTGAAGCTTGGCAGCCAGTTGTCAAAGACGATGTCGTCGCTGTCGTCGATCGTCGTGCCGGTGAAGACCGACGCGAAGACCGCCTTGCGCGCATCGCTAAGCGAGCAATAACCCGGTGCCTGCTGGCCCGGCTGGATGTTGGCGCACGCCGCGTTGATTTCCGCGACGGTCACCGTGCCGTTCATATCCGTGTCGAAGAAATCGCCGAAAGGATAGTTGATTTCACCTTCCGACGCGATGGTCGTCTCGACCCAGCGGACACCGATATTACCGGAAAACTCCCAACCGTTGGAAAACTCCTGGCCGAAGTCGAGCCGGCCGTAAGCCGCCAACGTCCGTTCATCGACGTCCGAAATCTCGCCCGGCAGCCAGACGCCGCCCGGCACGATACCGGTGCGGTTGTAGAGGGGTCCCCACGCATTCGGCGTCAGTGTGAAGGCCGTGATCTCGGCAGCCTGGCTCTCGGTCAAGCCGCTGAGATATTCTTCCACGAGATTGTCACCGCCATAATAGAATGCCGAACCGTCGCCATAAGGCGTCGGCGCATTGCCACGCTGGAAGTTGTCGCCGAACGGATTGTAGACGTTCGCCGTCGTCGGGAAGTCCTTCACATAGGCGCCGCCGCAGCCAAAGGCCTGGAAGTCGCCGCAGTTCCAGTTGCCGCCACGCCCCGTCCAGGGCGCACCCAGGTTACCCCAGTTTGAGAAGTTGCCGTTGCGGGTGACACGATTGCGGTCGGCCCAGCGCGCACCGAAGCGCGCGTTGCGGAGCCAGCCATCTTCGCTGATCTCATAGTCGGCGTCGCCCTTGAGCGAGTAGAGTTCGCCTTCGTTCTTCACCTGGTTGTCCAGGAGGAACCAGTAGAAGCTGAGATCGGGATCGGTGAAATAGCCCGCCGGCGAACCCGCCGTGCCCGGCTGCAGGAACTGCACCTGCGGCGTGTCGGTCGAATTGTCGATGAACACGTCGGTGTAGGTCTGCATGACCGCGATAAGGCCCTCTTCGGTGCGATCCGAATTGATATACTGGCCTTCGAAATTCAGTGTGAAGCGATCGCTGGCATAGACTTCCAGTTCGATCGACATGTCTTCGGTCATCGCCTCGTCCTCACGCTGGAAGCGCAGGAACTCGGTCGGGATGCCGCCAGCCGCATTGCCATTGAAAGGCTGGAACTGGGTTAGCGTGATCTGCTGGACGACATTGCCATCGAAAATCGGCGTCGTGCCGGCCGCGACGACCGGGAACAGGCCGTCATCGTTGACCAGCGCGAGTGCCGCGAATTCGTCCAGCGTCGCGGCGGTGTCGGCGCGCAGATATTCGAGCGTCAGCAGCGCCGTTCCGTCCTTGGGCTCGACCTGGAGCACTGCCGAGAAGGCGTTGCGGTCCCGCTCGAGCGTGGTCGTGCGAACACCGGCGCCCTTGGGCACCACGACGCTACCTGACGGCGGGAAGTTGCTCTCATCGAAATTGGGGTCGCCGAAATATCCGCCAGAGCCAACATTGACGACGCGCTGGCATGGACCATCGAGCGTGCTGGCGCGATAGCAGGGATCGGTCAGCTGGCTGGCATCCGTGCGGGTCGTCAGCGTCGACTGCGCGTAGGCGAGCTGGGCACCTATATAGGCGCCGCCCGCATCCCAGGTATTTGAAACCAGAACCGAGAACCCGGGCTGCCACTCTTCGGCGAGGTCGCCATAATTGGCCTCGATCGTGCCGGCGACCTTGAGGCCACTATTGTCGAGCGGCTTGCGCGTGACCAGATTGACGGTGCCCGAAATGCCGCCGTCGATCATGTCGGCGGTGGTGTTCTTGAACACTTCGACGCGGCCCAGAAGCTCAGAGGAAACGTCGTTGAAGGACAGGACGCGTCCGCCATTGGCCGAGAAGATATCGCGTCCGTTAAGTTCCGAACGGACAAAGGGAAGGCCGCGAATGATGACGCCCGAACCTTCAACCGAAAAACGATCGGGGTCGGCAGCCTGCTCGAAGCGGCTGATATTAACGCCCGGGACACGCTGCAACGATTCGGCAACCGACCGGTCGGGGAGCGCGCCAATGTCTTCGGCGGTGATCACGTCGACGAACGTATCGCTCTCTCGTTTGATTTCGGCAGCGGTCTCGAGACTTTGCAGGAAGCCGGTGATGATGATCGTGTCATCTTCTTCCTCGACTGGCGCTTCGGTGCCTTCTTCGGCATCCTGCGCGTAGGCCGGCTGCGCAAGCGCCATGCACATGGCAAGGCTCGATGCCGTGCCAAGTGCGCGCACCTGCGCGTTCCTAAAATTCGTCAACTGTTCGATCTTGCGGGTCAAACTTCCCTCCCCTGACGTTTGAGTTCCGAGCGCACTTGGCGCTTCTTTACAGATCAGTGATAGGAAAAATTGTGAGCGTTCACAAGCCAAAGGTTGAACGTTCACATTCGGCAGAAAACTGCGTAGGATAGGACGTAGAAGAAATGTTGCGGGGTGGCCCTGTTGCCGCATTGTCACAGGGACGTCACCATGCCATCCCCGGGGACCAACAATTCAGCGACACGGATTCGGACGCAATGGGCATTAAAAAGATCATCATCGTGGGTGGCGGGACGGCCGGCTGGATGACCGCCGCCGCCTTGTCGAGGCTGACCACTTCCACCCCGGTGTCGATCACTCTGGTCGAATCCGAAGCCATCGGCACCGTGGGTGTTGGCGAAGCGACGATCCCGCCTTTCGTCGACTTCAATCGCCTGCTTGGTCTCGACGAAAGCGAATTGCTCTCCGCCGTGCAAGGCACCTTCAAGCTGGGCATCCATTTCGTAAATTGGGAAAGCCGGGGTGCCAGCTATTTCCACCCTTTCGGCAATTACGGCTACGAAATCGACGGATTCGATTTTCACCACCTGTGGATCAAACAGCGCATGGCGGGCGACGATCGCCCGCTGCACGCCTTCAGCCCCGAGACAATGGCGGCGATGAATCGAAAGTTCGCCAAGACCGACGCGAACCAGCGCGAGGACTTGCCGCCGATCAATTATGCCTATCACCTCGATGCCGGGGCCTATGCGCAATATCTGCGCAAGTTCGCTGAAGGCCGCGGGGTCAAGCGCCAGGAGGGTCGCATCGCCGATGTCCACCTCCACGGCGAGAGCGGGTTCGTACGTGCGGTGCAGCTGGAAAGCGGTGAAGAGCTTGCCGGCGACCTGTTCGTCGACTGCTCGGGCTTCCGCGGCTTGCTGATCGAGCAGGCGCTGGAAAGCGGGTACGAGGAATGGACGCATTGGCTGCCGTGCGATCGCGCGGTCGCCTTGCCCAGCGCGGGCGATGGCACGGTGCTGCCATATACCCGCGCGACGGCGCATGAGGCAGGCTGGCAGTGGCGCGTCCCGCTGCAGAAACGCAACGGCAATGGCCATGTCTATTGCTCCAGCTTCATGGAGGCTGACGAGGCTACCGACATCCTCCTGGCGAACGTGGATGGCGAGGTGCAGGCCGACCCTAACCACCTGCGCTTCGTGACCGGACGGCGCAAGAAATTCTGGAACAAGAATGTTGTGGCGCTGGGGCTTGCCGCGGGCTTCATGGAGCCGCTCGAATCAACTTCGATCCATCTCATCAACACCGGCATCAACAAGCTCATTGCCCTGCTTTCCCTTGACGGCATCACGCCCCAGCAGGAGCAAGCGTTCAACCGGCTGACGACCAAGGAGTATGAACGCATCCGCGACTTTCTCATCCTCCATTACCACGCCACAAAGCGCGATGATTCCGAGTTCTGGAACTACTGCCGGACGATGAGCATCCCCGACTCGCTGCAAGAAAAAATGGATCTGTTCCGCTTGAACGGCCAGATCTTCCGCGAGGATGACGAGCTTTTCACCTCGACCAGTTGGGTTGCGGTGATGATGGGACAGGGCGTCATGCCGAGCGGCTTCAATCCGATGGCGGCCGGCCTTGGCGGCAGCGAGCTCGACAAGGAAGTGAAGGGGATCGAGGAATCGATCAAATATCTGGTCGCGCAAATGCCGACGCATGACCAGTTCCTGCAGCAGTACTGCCCGGCGGTCTAGTTGGCTGCGCGATGGGTCGACCTTGCTGTGCTCGGTCTTCTCCGCAACACTCCGGTTCGAGATCGATCGGCTTCTTGCAACGCCCGCATTCATTAAAAATGGCCGCCCCCTTGGAGCGGCCCTTTTTCAATGGCGGAGCGGGTGGGATTCGAACCCACGATACGGGGTTACCGTATACACACTTTCCAGGCGTGCGCCTTCGACCACTCGGCCACCGCTCCGCATTGACTGGAAGGCGGCGATGTAGCGTCCGTAATGCCCCGGGGCAAGGCACCTTGCTGTCTTGCGGAGAGTGACTACAAACCGGCCCATGCAGCGGGAACTCGGCATCGCGCCCACGGCGGCGGAAATGGAAGCGATTGCGCGCGGCGCAATGTCGCGCCTGCCGGCGCATATGCGCGAACAACTGGGCGACGTCGTCCTGCTGGTCGAAGACTTTGCCGATGCGCAAACATTGCAGTCGGTCGGTCTTGACCAGCCCTTCGAGCTTACCGGCATCTACGAAGGCGTGCCGATGCACGAAAAGAGCGTCGAGCATAGCGGGGCCATGCCTGACAGGGTGCGGCTGTTTCGCATGCCCATCCTGCTCGAATGGGCCGAGCGCGGCAACGAGACGTTGGAGCATCTGGTATCTCACGTGCTTATCCATGAAGTCGGTCATCATTTCGGCTTGTCGGACGAAGATATGCACGCCCTGGAGGACCAGGCTTGAGCGCCCTGGCGCAGCTTGAGGGCGTGACGTTGCATCGCGGCGGACGCACGCTGCTTGAAGGCTTCAGCCTATCGGTCGACCCGGGAGAGGCGGTATTGCTGACGGGCCCGAACGGACGCGGCAAATCCAGCCTGCTGCGGCTGGTCGCCGGGCTACTCGATAAGCATGGGGGGAGGGTCGATGCCGTCGATGTGGCGCTAGCCGACGAACGGCTGGCGCTCGACAGCGAACGCGAATTGGCCAAGGCGCTTTCGTTCTGGACCGGCATGGACGGTGGCGATGCGATGGCCGCGCTCGATGCCATGGGGCTTGGCGGACTTGGGCATATTCCGGTGCGATATCTTTCGACCGGTCAGCGTCAACGCGCCCGGTTGGCCCGCGTAATTGCATCGCCGGCCAAGCTCTGGCTGCTCGATGAGCCGATCAACGCGCTCGATGGCGACGGACGGGATCGGCTGGCCAAGGCGATCGGCGTGCACCGTGGAGATGGTGGCGGTGTTCTTGCCGCCAGTCACGTGACGTTGGGCCCCGACTGGCGCGAGGTCGCGCTGTGAAGGCGCTGATTGCCCGCGAAATACGCCGCGCGCTCGGCGCGTCGGCATGGATGCCGATCGTATTCTTCCTGCTGGTGGCAACGCTAATCCCGTTCGGCGTGGGACCCGACGCGCGCCTGTTGGCGCAAATCGGTGGCGGCGTGATGTGGGTCGCGGCCCTGCTTGCGGCAATGCTTCCCATCGAACGGCTGGTGGAGCCCGACCTTGCCGACGGGACGATCGACCAGCTGGCCATTCGCGGCGTGAGCGAGGAAATGATCGGTCTCGCAAAGGCGATCGGCCTATGGCTGAGCTTTGGACCGCTGCTGTTGGTCGCGGCGCTGCCCGCTGCGGCGATGCTCGGCGTCGATGGACCCGGGCTGGGGCGCATCTTGCTTGCCCTGGCGATCGGGACACCCGCATTGGCATCTGTGGCAGTTGCGTCTGCAGCGCTGACTGCGGGCCTGCCGCGCGGTGGGATGCTGGCCAGCATCGTCGCCTTGCCGGTCACGGTGCCGCTGTTGATCTTCGGCGCTGCGGCGACCGGCATCGAAGGCAATGCCGCGCTCAAGTTCGAGCTGGCGGTGGCATTGCTGCTGGTGGCGGGCAGCCCGTTCGTGACCGGTGCCGCGATCCGCGCAGCGCGAACCTAGCTGCGGCTCCAGCGCGCGAAGATTGCTGTCGGAAGGAGCAGGCCGCGACGCTCCTCGCGCACGCTCATCTCGCCAATCTCCACCTTGCCGTCCAGGTGGGCGGTGGACTGGCGCACCAACTCTCCGATCGCCAGCGCGCTCATGCGCACCGCATAGACGGTCAGGATCATGAAGCGGCTCTTGTCATCGAGCAGCTGGGCGCAATCGCCCACCAGCGGTGCCAGCTGTTCTTCCAGTTGCCAGCGTTCGCCTTTGGGGCCGCGCCCGAATTTGGGTGGGTCGAGCATGATGCCGTCATAGCGGCGACCGCGGCGCACTTCGCGCGCGGCAAACTTGGCGGCGTCTTCGACCAGCCAGCGAATGGGATTGCCGTCCAAGCCCGACAGCGCGGCATTCGCGCGCGCGCCATCGACCGACTTCTTGGAGGCGTCGACATGGACGAGGTGGGCGCCGGTCTCGCTCATCTGCAGCGTGCCGACGCCGGTATAGCCGAACAGGTTCATCGCTTCGCTGTCGGGGCCTAGCCGTTCGCGGGCAAAGTCCCATTGCGGGGCCATGTCGGGGAAGAAAGCGAGGTGCCGGAACGGGGTCAGGCTGGCGTTGAAACGCACGTTGCCGCGCGACAATTCCCAGCCGGCCGGAACATGGCTGTGTTCGACCCAGCGTCCGCGGCCGTCCTCGTCGCTGGCGGGCATGAAGGTAGCGTGCGGCGCCCAGTCATCGTTGGCGCGCGGCCACATGGCTTGCGGCTCGGGTCGAACGACACGGATGTCGCCGTAGCGCTCGTATTTCTGCCCATCGCCCGAATCGATCAGCGCCCAATCATCCCACGGCTCGGCAATCAGGGTCGTCAGCTTATCCATCACCGCGTTCCTCGCGGATCTTCTTGCGTAGCGCCAACAGATAAATGCCCGCTGCGAGGAACGCGAAGATGAACCACTGCACGGCATAACTGCGATGGTTGTTGCGCACCGCATCGGGGGAGGGCGGGGCGCTAGCTTCGAGGCCGCCCAGCCCTTCGTCGGACACCAGGCGATAACCGAAAATGCCATCGGGTCCGATCACGCCGGAGACGTCACCGCCGCTCCAGTTGCGTCCGGCGTTCGGATCGGTGCTCCAGCCGGTTTCGACTGCAAATTCGCGATCGTCATTGGTGCAGGTGGCGATGTGGGCATAGCCGCTGCGGCCGGCGGCATTGGCCCCCGCGACATCGCGCCAGCCCGTCACGCTCTCGCACGCGGCGCTGGAGCGCCGGAAGAGAGGCGGGTCGTCGCTGGCATAGGGAAAATCCACTGCGGGCTGGTCGGCGGCCGCCTCGTAGTCGGCGAGAAGGGCTTCCTTCCAGCGCGCGCGATCGAGCTGCCAAACGCCGAGCGCAAACAGTATCGCAACGGCGATGAAAACGACGAGGTGGCTGAGCAGCCTCATGCGGATCTAGTGGTAGGTCGCGCCCCAGCCGCCCCATACGTAGATGGTGGCGAAGAGGAACAGCCAGACGACGTCGACGAAGTGCCAGTACCAGGCCGCCGCTTCGAACCCAAAATGCTGCTTGGGCGTAAAGTCGCCGGCGCGCGCGCGCAGATAACAGACGATCAGGAAGATCGTACCCACGATGACGTGGAAGCCGTGAAAGCCGGTCGCCATGAAGAAGGTCGACGAATAGATGTTACCGCCGTCAGCCTTGTCGAAATAGAAGGGTGCAACGCCATATTCATAGGCCTGGATCGCGGTGAAGACGAGGCCGAGGATGATGGTTAGCAGCAGACCCGTCTTGAAATCCTTGCGGTTGCCATGAATCAGCGCGTGGTGCGCCCAGGTGACCGTCGTGCCCGAGCACAGCAGGATGAGGGTGTTGAGTAGCGGGTAGCCGAACGGATTGAGCACTTCCATGCCCGCGGGCGGCCATTCGCCGCCGATCGCATCCACCATCGGCGGGAACAGCGACGCGTTGAAATAGGCCCAGAACCAGGCAACGAAAAACATCACTTCGGACGCAATGAAGAGGATCATGCCGTACCGATGGTGCAGCTGAACCACGGGCGTGTGATCGCCCGAATTGGCCTCCTTGCGGACGTCCATCCACCACATCAGCATGGTGAACAGCACCCCGATGAAACCGGCGCCGAACACGTACTGCCCGTAGGCGCTGTCATGCATCCAGAAGACCAGCCCGCCGAACATCAGGATCGCGCTGATCGAACCGATAAGCGGCCAGATCGACGGCGGAAGGATGTGATAATCGTGATTGACGGTACCGGCCATGATGTGTCCTCAGGTTTGGGTATGCCGCGCTCTAGCGTGACGCGGACTGCTTTTCCAAGGGGAAAAACGTGTAACTTAGGGTGATTTCGTCGATGTGTGCCGTATCGGGGTCTTCCTTGATCGCCGGATCGACGAAGAAGATGACGGGCATATCGACGCTCTGACCTGCTTCGAGCGTTTGTTCGGTGAAGCAGAAACATTCGATCTTGCTGAAATACTGGCCGGCGATGGCGGGCGTGACGTTGAATGTCGCGGTGCCTGACGTGGGCCGTGCGACAAGGTTGGTGGCCTCGTAGGCGACCTGCGTGCGAGCGCCCGGCGCGATGCGCACGGTGGTCTGCTTGGGCTTGAAGCGCCACGGCACGCCATTGACGTTGGCATCGAAACGCACGCCGATTTCCCCGGCGACCGCGCCCGGCGCGGTGGCAGCGACCTGGGTCGTGCCGCCCAAGCCGGTAACCTGGCAGAACACGCGGTAAAGCGGCACGCTGGCAAAAGCGAGGCCGAGCATTCCGGCCGCAAACAAGGCCATCTTGATTGCGGTCCTGGCGTTGGATGCACCGAGCGCTGCGCTGCTCATCCCCAGATCCCCAGCTTGGCGACGGTAATACCGAACACAAGCGCGACAAAGGCCAGCAGGCCCAGCGCCATAATGCGGCTGCGCACCTTCTGGCGGCGGCGGACTTCGGTTTCGTCGAATGGCGGTTGGTTGGTCATGTGCTTTCTCAGGACAGCGGAACGAGGCGATCGGCGACGAGCGCCGCAAACAGGATGAACAGATAGAGGATCGAAAAACCGAACAGCTTCTTCTCGGCCTTCATGTCCCTGGGTTCGGTGGTGCGGCTCATTGCCACGCGCAGCGCGAAATAAAGGAACACGGCATTCAGGACAACGCTGGCCATGCCGTAAATCGGCCCGGCAAGCCCGAGCGGCCAAGGCGCGATCGCGGCAGCGACCATCGGCAGGGTGTAGAGCAGGATGTGGCGGCGCGTCGACGCGATGCCCGCGACCACCGGCAGCATCGGGATATTCGCCTTCTCGTAATCGATCTTCACGAACAGGCTGAGCGCCCAGAAATGCGGGGGTGTCCACAAGAAGATGATGGCGAACAGCAAGACCGGCATGACGGAGACGTCGCCCGTCACTGCAGCCCAACCGATCAGCGGTGGGAAGGCACCGGCAGCGCCGCCGATCACGATATTCTGCGCCGTTCGGGGCTTGAGCCACATCGTGTAGACCACGGCGTAGAAGAAGATCGAGAAGGCGAGGATCGCAGCGGCAAGCACATTGGTGGCGAGGCCCATCAGGATCACGCTGAAAAAGGACAGCCCGATACCGAAATGCAGCGCGCTTTCGCGGCTGACGCGACCGCCCGGTAGCGGGCGCGATGCAGTGCGCTTCATCTTCGCGTCGATGTCCGCCTCGTACCACTGGTTGAGCGCACCGGCCCCGCCGGCAGCCACGGCGATGCACAGGATCGCAGTGAAGCCGAGGATCGGGTGGATCCCGCCCGGTGCCGCGATCAGTCCGCAAATCGCTGTGAACACGACCAGCGTCATCACGCGCGGCTTGGTCAGCGCGAAAAGATCGCGCCAATCGCTCGGCATCGCCGGTGTCGGCGCGACGGTTTCGGGGGCGGGAATCAAGGTCATCTTCGGCCCCTATAAAGATAGAATTCATTAAGCAAAAGAGGGGCTTTCGGGCGGGGGCAGTCTCGATTATTCTTGCCGCATGAGTATCACCGTAACCAGCCTCGCTTTGCTCCTCGCCGCGGCGCAGGACGCCCCTGTCGACCCCGCCCATAATGCTGCGCCCGCGCCGGCTCTCGAAGATGCTGTCGAGGAGGTTGAAGAAGCGCCCGCCGAAGACCTCGTCACCGTTGCCATCGATACCACGATGGGCCGGATCGTGCTGGAACTTGATCGTGGCCGGGCACCGATCACGACGGCCAATTTCCTTGCCTATGTCGATGACGGCTACCTCGAATTCGCGGAATTCTACCGTGCCATGCCCTTCGGCGACACCGGGCTCGCCCAGTTCGGTGTGCGGCGGATGGACAAGACGCGCGATCCCATCGCGCACGAGCCTACCAACGAAACCGGCCTCAAGCACGAACGCGGCACGATCGCGCTGATCAATGCCGGCCCCGGCACCGGTCGCTCCGATTTCTATATCGCCATCGCGCCGATTCCAGGTTTTGACTGCTGCGACAATGGCCCGGGCTTTGCGCCATTCGGCCGGGTGGTCGAAGGCATGGATGTGGTCGAGGCCATCTACGCTGCGCCGGTTGACCCCGACAAAGGCGAAGGCGTGATGAAAGGCCAGATGCTTGCCGACCCGATAAAGATTACCGGCGCCGAGCGGGTAGTGGCCGACTAGGGGACTGGTCTGCGCGCTGTTTTCCAGAACAGAAGGGCGGATAGTCCGTAAAGCAAAACGAACAGCGAATTGACGCCCACTATTTCTGTCACCGAACCCATGGGCTGAAGATGCTTGCGCAATGCCAGCGCAGCGATCGCCATACCGACGGGGAAAATTGCGGCGAGTGCCATGACCGCGGCCATTCCGCGTGCGCGCAACCGAACAATCAACGCGCCCAACGCAATCAGCGGCAGGAGCAGAAAATAGAATGAATTGAACGGATCGTTCTCCGACCCGACGATGCCGACCGCGAGGTTCGACCAGATCATGAACAGGGTTGTCAGGACGGCAAGCGCGGCACCAAGGCGGTAGGCCGGGTTGTGACTGACCCGTACCAGTCCCTCGATCAAGAGCCCGGAACCGACAAGAAGGACAAACGCAACGATGAAATCTTCGGTGCCCCAGTCCACACCGTCGACTTGCAGTCGCATCGCAGCGACCGGGAGCAAAAGCAGCAGGCCGACAATGGCCCATCCGGCGATGCGCAGTTTTGACAGGGCCGATCGTGAATCAGTCATCGTTTCATTCCTCTCTTGTTTAGCTGGGCCCGGCATGCGCCCGCCGCGCTCAAAAGGAATGAGCAGGAGATGAGGAAGTCGTGAAATTGTCCTGAGCAGGGCGGGTAGCAAGGAGAATACCCGCGACAAGGCCCGCTCCGAACAACAACCCTTCGCCGCCAGCCACCGCCGCCTGCACCGATGCCCCGAACCCCTCGGAGCCGGCAAAGCGTCCGAATAGCCCGAGCTCAAGCGTCGAGCCGTGAAAGTTTCTGGCTAGAGCCGCCAGGCTTGCAGCCATCAGCTTTCCGCCAAGCAATGAAATCGCGATCCCCGCAAACGCACCGCCGGCGGCGCCGCCAATGAGCGGCCGCGGCCAGCGCCCATAGCGCGCACCCGCCAGCCGTGCCCCTGCGGCGATGGCTGCGCCCAGTACGGCGCCTTCAAGGCCACCTGTGAAGTCCCCATGCGGACGTCCGATAAAAAGCGAAAAGCTGCTACTGGCGATATAGTGGAAGGCTTCGCCAACGATAAATCCACCGAGCGCCGCGCCGATGATGGAAAATGTCCAACCGCGGTGCGCGATTCTGGTTGCGGCGGCCATGCCGAGACATAAAGCGAGCGCGCCCGTCATCGCGATCAGTGCTGTCAGCATGGTCATGACAAGCAGGATGACGAGCGCAGCATCATGACCCATGCCTGCAACCAGCCCGTAGACGAGACCGCCCAGCGCGCCCGCGGCCGTGCCGCCGAGCGTGCCGCCCACGACATGCCGTGTCAGCGACGATCGTTGTGGCGATGCGGCGGTGGTTCCTCGCTGCGTCCTCGCTGCGGAAACATTGGCGATAAAGCGGTAGCCACGCTTGGGTACGGTTTCGATATATGCCGGCGAACCTGCCTTGTCGTCGAGAGCGCGTCGCAGGTCTTTGATCGCCTGGCTCAGGGCTTCGTCGCCGACGGTGACTTCGGGCCACGCCTCGTCAAGAAAGCGGTCCCGGCTGATGAGATCGCCCGCATTGGCTACCAGGAGGTGGAGCACATCGAAATAGCGTGGGCTCAAGTCTACCGGTGCCGTGCCTTTCCATAGACGACACTGCGCGGGGTCCAACGTGAAGTCGCCGAAACGGTAAATCGGATCACGAGCCATGCCACTGACGGTAGCATGTTGGCGACGCGATGGTAGCGGCGTTCGACGCAAAAAAATCGCCGCACGGTAAAGGGCCGTGGGGCGATTTCGGTGTCCAAGGGCGGGCCCGGTGCCGTGCACCGGGCCAGCCATTAGGCTAAGTCTCTACATAAAGTTCACGTACAAGGCATGCAGTACGCCGGGGATGAAAAATAGCAGCGTCAGCACGAGATTGACCAGAAAGGTCCCGCCAATACCCTTGCCGAGCGCGACGCCCAGCGGGGGCAGCAGAACCGATGCGATTGCAACAACAATATTACCCATTTCTAATTCTCCTTTGCACAATCAACGAGCCAACCGATGATTGCGTTCCTGTCCTTTCGGGTGTGCAACATTTTGAAATCAGGACATTTTTAAGCCTTGCGGAGATTGTGTCTGGAAATCGCAACAGATTTGTCATATAACGGTCACATTATGGCAAGCGTACCCCATCATACCAATCCCGCCTTCGATAACGATATCGACAAGCTCCACGCGCTCACCGACAAGATCGGCAAACGGGCGCAAAAAGCGATCGATCAGGCGATGAAGGCACTCAAGACCGGCGATGCAAAGCTCGCCGCGAAAGTTGTCGAGCAGGATTCCCAGATCGACAAACTCGAACAGAAGATCGACCAGCTCGCGATCCGTACCTTGGCATTGCGTGCGCCGATGGCGGATGATCTTCGCGACGTCGTCGCCGTGCTCAAAATTGCGGCAGTGGTCGAGCGCATTGGCGATTATGCCAAGAATGTCGCGAAGCGCGTTCCGCAGCTCGAAAAGCGCGAGCCCGAAACGATCGATCCGCTGATCAAGATGGGCAGTCTGGCTGCTGACCTTGTGGCGATGGCGCTCACGGCCTTCAAGAAAGGCGACTTCGAACTGGCCAAGGAAACCGCCGTGCGCGACGACGCCATCGACGATCTCTACTCGCAGATCTTTACCGATTCGCTAGGCGCCATGGCCGCCGATGCCAGCGGGATCGCCGAGCACGCGCACGCCCTTTTCATTGCCAAGCACCTTGAGCGAATTGGCGACCATGCCACCAATATCGCCGAATTCGTGCATTATTCCGCGACAGGCGAAGCGATGCCGGAACGGACCGACGCCTAGGCGCCGGTCCGCACCGAATATTTCTTAAAATTCGACCTGCGCGCGGGCGCCGACCACGTCGACCGAGTAATCGGCGTCGAGGCCGCTCAAGATCGCGGCATCACTGATGTCGAGGCGCTGATACTGCGCCATCAGCCGGATATAATCCATCGGCGTCCAGATGAGGCTGAGGCCATAGGCGTTCTGCGTACCGCCGACGATACCATCGCTCGAAAGGTCGAGATGATCGAAACGCAGATTGGCTTGGAGTGCGCCCATCCCGCCTTCGCCGACCGGGCTCACGGGTCGAACGCGATCGAACTTGCCGCTCTTGTAGCCGCGGCTGTCGCCGCCTGTCAGGAAGTAGCCAATTTCGGCATAACCACCAAAGAAGGTCGGATCGTCCGCGCCGGGGCGGCTGGCGGTCTGCCAGTGCGTCTCGCCGGCAAAGTGCAGCGGGCCGGCAACGGCCGCGGCTTCCAGGCCATAGCTCAATGTCTCGGCAGCGTCGAAGCTGCCCGTATTGACGAAGCGCGTATCGGTCGTGGCGATGTTGGGGCGCTGGCGATAGCGTACCGACATGTCGTTGTCGTCGAGATCGACCCAGTGAACCGAACCGCCGAAATGTAGCTGCGTGTCGCCCATCTTCGGCGCGAAAACGATACGGCTGTCAAAACCCCAATTGTCGGCCTCATCGCTCGTCAGGTCATCGATGCTGGAGGAGAACAGGCCGCCCCAAATCGTCATGTCGCCGACCGAGTAATCGGCCGATACGCCGACGCGGCGGGCAAACCCGAACGCGTCGGTGAAGGCGGCGCGCTCGATAAAGCTGATATGGTTGCTCGAGGTAATTTCCTCGAGGCCCCAAAAGGCATTGTGCTGACCGACGGTCAGGCCAAGCGGGCCGTCGCCGTAAGTGATGATCGCATCAGTTATCGCGACATCATTGTCGGCGAAGTCGACTTCGAACTTGTAGCCAAACCCGCCCGGCATGTCGCCCGACACGCCAAGGCGCGCACGGCGCAGCGTGGTGCCGGTGCCCAGCCCGTTGTCGGCAGCCATGATGGCATCCGGTGCCTGCACGTCGGCAACGTCATACTGAAGGCGGCCGCGCGGCTTGAAGGTGAAGCCGCCCGCTTCGACCTCGGGGGTCGGCTTCATGGTGATCTCGGGCGCTACTTCTGCGACCTTGGCGGCGGCCGCTGCATTGGCCTGTGCTTCTGCCGCCGCTGCATTGGCAGCCGCAATCTCCGCCTGCGTTGCGGCCGCCTGGCTGGCACTGCTGGCCTCGGCCGCTTCTAGCTTGGCGCGAAGATCGGTGACTTCGGCTTCGAGCGCATCGAGGCGCTCGATCAGTCTGGCGGCGTCTTCGGGGCTCATTTCCTGCGCATGCGCGGGAGTTGATAGGCTGATCGCCGCTGCACCGAGCAGCAGCCATGCGGTCTTGGCTGTCATGAAAATTTCTCTCTTGTGGAACAAATCCGACATCAAATTGTCACGCGCCCTCTAGCCGGGCTGTGTGACGATATTCTTGCAATTGCATGACGGGACGGATGGTATCGGCGGCACCTCCACTGGCGCTTCACGATTTCAATTGAAAAATACCCCCGGGGGGTATATATGGCTTCGACCATTGTGTGAAGGATGACGCACATGGAACATCGTGTTGACCACCAGGCGGCTCATGCCGCCCACTTCCACCACGGGTCAGGAGGCCCGCTAAAACTCTCCGCCTTCGCGACTTTGCATTGCCTGTTGGGCTGTGTGATCGGCGAAGTCATCGGTCTGGCCATTGGTGTCACGTTTGGGCTGGGAGTCTGGCCGACCATCATTCTGGCAACGACGCTCGCCTATATCAGCGGCATGACGCTGGGCCTGGTGCCCGTCATGAAAAGTCGGAAGATCGGGATGATGGCCGCGTTGAAGATCATATGGATCGGTGAGGTCATATCGATCGGGGTCATGGAAATCGTCATGAACTGGGTCGATTATTCGATGGGTGGCATGACCGCCCCGAGTATCTTCAGCTGGATGTTCTGGCGCGCCTTCTTCGTGGCGGTTCCCGCGGGTTTCATCGCGGCCTGGCCGGTCAATTACTGGCTACTGAGCCGGAACCTTAAGAATGGTCACGGCTGATCGTTCGGTCGCAGCAATAAAAAAGGCCCCGGCGTTCAAACCGGGACCTTTTGCTTTTGGATCGAATGGTCTGCCTAATCGATCTTCGGCAGGGTTTCGAACTGGTGATAGGGCGGCGGGCTCGAGAGAGTCCACTCGAGCGTGGTCGCGCCTTCGCCCCATTCATTGCCGGGCGCCTTCTTGCCCGCTGCAAGCGACCAGAAGACGTTGACGAAGAAGACGACCATGCTGGCGGCCATGATGAGATAACCGACGCTCGAAATCTCGTTCCAGTAAGCGAACGCCTCCGGGTAATCGGGATAACGACGCGGCATGCCGTCGAGGCCGAGGAAGTGTTGCGGGAAGAAGATCACGTTCACCCCGATGAACATCAGGAAGAAGTGAACCTTGCCGAGCATCTCGTTATACTGCTTCCCGCTCATCTTGCCGAACCAGTAATAGAAGCCGGCGAATAGCGCGAAGACTGCGCCAAGGCTGAGCACGTAGTGGAAGTGCGCGACGACATAATAGGTGTCGTGCATATAGTTATCGACACCGCCATTCGCGAGCACGACGCCGGTCACGCCGCCCACGGTGAACAGGAAGATGAAGCCGATCGCCCAGAGCATCGGTGTCTGGAAGCTGATCGAGCCGCCCCACATGGTGGCGATCCACGAAAAGATCTTCACGCCGGTGGGCACCGCGATAATCATCGTCGCGGCAGTGAAATACATCTTCATGTCGACGCTCATGCCGACAGTGAACATGTGGTGCGCCCAGACGACAAAACCAACGACGCCGATCGCGACCATGGCGTAGGCCATGCCCAGATAGCCGAACACGGGCTTGCGGCTGAACGTGGCGATGATCTGGCTGACGATGCCGAAGGCCGGCAGGATCATGATGTAGACTTCGGGGTGGCCGAAGAACCAGAACAGGTGCTGGTAAAGCACCGGATCGCCGCCCACGGCCGCATCGAAGAAGCCGGTGCCGAAATTGCGATCGGTCAGCAGCATCGTGATGGCACCTGCCAGCACGGGAAGCGCCAGCAGCAACAGGAAGGCGGTCACCAGTACCGACCATACGAACAGCGGCATCTTGTGCAGGGTCATCCCCGGCGCGCGCATGTTGAAGATGGTGGTGATGAAGTTGATCGCGCCCAGGATCGAGGCCGCACCTGCAAGGTGGAGCGAGAAGATGGCAAAGTCGACCGCAGGTCCGACATGCCCGGCGGTGGCGAGCGGCGGATAGACCGTCCAGCCGGTACCGGCGCCGGTACCCGGACCACCCGGCACGAAGGCCGAGGCGAGCAGCATGATGAACGCGGCAACGGTCAGCCAGAAGCTGATATTGTTCATCCGCGGGAACGCCATGTCCGGCGCGCCGATCATCAGTGGAACGAACCAGTTGCCAAAACCGCCGATCAAGGCAGGCATGACCATGAAAAACACCATGATCAGGCCGTGCGCCGTGATCAGCACGTTCCAGTGGTGGAGCGCTTCATCGAAGCTGGCTTCCACACCGGCGCCGATTGGCCAGGCACCCGTCAGATACTGGATACCGGGTTCGGCCAGTTCAAGGCGCATGAAGCCCGAAATCGCACCGCCAATGACCCCCGCGAAAATCGCGAAGATCAGGTAAAGCGTGCCGATATCCTTATGATTGGTCGACATGAACCAGCGGGCGAAAAAGCCCGGCTTGTGATCCGCATCGTGGTGCGTGTCATGCGCTTCGGCGCTTTCGAGCGGGAGCGTGTCTGCGGTGGTCGTGTTCATCTTTTCTCTTCCGCTTAGGCCGTTGCGTCGGCGGTTTCGGCAACCTCGTCGGCCGCGTCATTGTCGGTGGCAGGATCGACGGCTACCGCTTCGGGTTCGCCGCCCCGAGCAGTGCCTTCCATGATACCGCCGCGCAGGCGGATCCATTCTTCGTAGCGCTCCTGGCTGACCACTTCGATGGCGATCGGCATGTAGGCGTGGCGCGAACCGCAAAGTTCGGAACACTGTCCGAAGTAGACGCCTTCCTCTTCGACCTTCACCCAGGTCTCGTTGAGGCGTCCGGGGACCGCGTCCATCTTGGTCCAGAAGGCCGGGATGGCAAAGCTGTGGAGCACATCCGAAGCCGTAACGATGAACTTCACCGTCTTGCCGACGGGAATGACGACACGTTCGTCGACCGCGAGCAACGCGGGGCCATCGGCATCGGTGCGATAACGTGCGCCTTCGGGGAGCGTGGGATCGTCCTGCTCCTTGAGCATGTTGGAGATGATCTCGACGCCATTGTCGGGATATTCGTAGCTCCAGTACCACTGGTGTCCGGTTACCTTGATCGTCACGTCGGCAGGCGGCGGGCTGTACTGGGCGCGGATGAGTCCGATCGACGGCACCGCGATGATCACCAGTGCGATGACCGGAAGGATGGTCCACGCCACTTCAAGCGCAACGTTGTGCGTCGTGCGCGAGGGTTCCGGATTGGCACCGCGACGATAGCGAAACATGGCCCAGATCAGCAGCGCCAGCACGAACACGCTGATGAGCGTGATCAGCGGCATCAGCCAGATGTCGTGGAAGTCCGCCGCGCGCTGGCCGATATCCGTATATTGATCCTGGAGACCCATGCGACCATCGGGAAGACCCTTGCTGTCTTCGGGGACGGCATAGGCGAAGGGACGGAGGACTTCCTGCGTGGTTGCAGCGTCGGCCGCGGCAGCGCCGTTCGCATCGACATCGACGGTGCTGTCGATGGCTGCGGCGTCATCGGTGGCCACGGGTGCCGGTGCTGCGGCAGGGGCGACGCCGGCAAGGCCGATGGCGGCGAGGCAGGCAATCAACCAGTGTTTGATGGTCATGATAGCTCCAGATGATCTAGGCACGCGGTGACTCGTGCCCTGCGAATTGGGCGCCTTATAGGCAGGAGGGTGCAAAGGCTCAAGCCGTGTTCCAAAGCCCATATTGCGCTTGGTTGCGAGGCTGCCCACATCGCTTTAATGCAGGCGCGTCACAGCCATGGAGATGCGGGTGCAGGATTCAGAGATTTTGGCGGAATTCAGGGACGCAGGCGCGCTCCTCGAAGGCCATTTCATCCTCTCTTCCGGGTTGCGGAGCCCGCGTTACCTGCAGTGCGCACGTGTTCTCATGAATCCCGAGCGGGCCAGTCGGCTGGCGCAAGCGCTCGCTGCCACGCTGCCCGGCGACGTGCGCGAGGCCATCGACGTCGTCGTTTCGCCGGCCATGGGGGGCGTCATCATCGGCCATGAAATGGGCCGGGCGCTCGGCAAGGACGCCTTGTTCCTCGAACGTCCCGAGGGCGTGTTCCATTTCCGCCGAGGCTTTGCACTGGAGCAAGGCGCAAGGGTGCTGATGGTCGAAGACGTCGTCACCACCGGACTGTCGAGCCGCGAGGCCATAGCCGCCGTTGGCGAGGCGGGCGGCGAGGTGATCGCGGAAGCCGCGTTGGTCGACCGTTCGGGCGGTTCGGTCGATCTGGGCGTGCCTTTCTACCCGCTGATTGCTCTCGACGTGCCCAGCTATGAGCCCGACGACCTGCCCTCCGAACTCGAAGCGATCCCTGCAGTGAAACCCGGGAGCCGTGCCTAGTGCTGCGCCTTGGCGTCAATATCGATCATGTCGCGACGGTTCGAAACGCACGCGGCGGTGATCATCCCGATCCTGTGCGCGCGGCCGAGATCGTCGCCAGTGTGGGGGGCGATGGTATCACCGCACACCTGCGTGAAGATCGCCGCCACATTCGCGACGAGGACCTGCGCCGCATTCAGGATGCCACCGACCTGCCGCTCAACCTTGAAATGGCAGCGACCGAGGAAATGCTCGAGATCGCGCTCAGACACCAGCCGCATGCCGCCTGCATCGTGCCTGAAAAGCGCGAGGAGCGGACGACCGAGGGTGGGCTCGATGCGGCGGGCCAGCACAATCACCTCGCGCCCTTCGTATCGCGATTGAATGATGCGGGTATCCGCGTCAGCCTGTTCATCGAAGCCAGCGAACGCCAGCTCGATGCGGCGCTCCGGCTCGGCGCGCCGGTGGTGGAGTTTCACACCGGGGAATACGCCCACGCATTCCTCGACGACGACAGCGATAGGCTTGCCGCCGAACTCAAGCGCATCGCCGATATGGCCGCGCTGGCCGCCAAGAACGGAATCGAACCGCACGCCGGGCACGGCCTTACCTACGAAAACGTGCAGCCCATCGCCGCCATTCCGCAGATCGCCGAACTCAATATCGGCCACTATCTCGTGGGCGAAGCGATCTTCGTCGGGCTGGAAGCAAGCGTGCGCAGGATGCGCCTGCTGATGGACGAGGCGCGCGGATGATCGTCGGAACGGGCTCCGACCTGTGCAATATCGAGCGCATACAGAAGTCGCTCGACCGTTTTGGCGATCGGTTCCTCCAGCGCAGCTTCACCGAAGTGGAGCGCGCCAAGGCCAGGCGCCGCCCATTTACCGCCGCCGGGACGCTGGCCAAGCGCTTCGCGGCCAAGGAGGCATTCTCCAAGGCGGTGGGCACGGGATTCAAGCGCGGCGTCTACATGAAGGATATCGGCGTCGTGAATGCACCGTCGGGCGCACCAACGCTTCACCTCACCGGCGGCGCGAAAGAACGGCTTGACGCGATGACCCCGGACGGCCACGCGATGCACGTTCATCTCACTCTCACCGACGACCACCCTTGGGCGCAGGCCTTCGTTATCCTCGAAGCTCGCCCGTTGGACTAGAAAAATGGCATCCAAAAAATCTTTCGAAATTGGCGGCTTCGCTCGCGCCGTCTGGGCCGAAATCAAGGGCCTTACCATCGTGCTGCTGGTGGTGCTGCTGGTGCACAGCTTCGTGGCCAAGCCTTTCTACATCCCGTCTGAATCGATGATGCCAGCAATGCTCACCGGTGACCGGCTGGTGGTGAGCAAATACCCTTATGGCTACAGCTTTGTTTCGCCGACGATCCCCGACCCGATCGGCATCGCGCGAGCGATCGTACCGGGCGGCGATCCGGGACGGTGGACGGTCACGTTGCCGCCGATGGAAGGCCGCGTGTTCGGCAGCATGCCGCAGCGCGGCGACATCGTCATTGTCACGCCGCCGGGGAAGAATGAAGACTATATCAAGCGCGTCATCGGCCTGCCGGGCGAAACCATCGAACTGGTCGACGGCACGGTCGTGATCGACGGCACGCCGGTCGCGCGCGAAGTCGTCGACAATGCCCGCATCCCGGTCGACCCCAACTCGCCCTGCGGTCATAGCCGGGGCGGCGCCCCCGTCGACCTTGCGCTTGTCCAGCAGATCGAAGCGGGCGACGACGGGCGGCTCTATTGTTCGCTTCCGATCGTGCGCGAAACACTCCCCAACGGGGTGTCCTATAATACGGTCGATCTTGGACGGTTCGAAGGCGATGACTACGGACCGCTGACCATTCCCAACGGCCATGTTTTCCTGATGGGCGACAATCGCGACCGCTCCAGCGACAGCCGCGTCTCGCTAGAAGAGCGCGGTCTTGGCGGCGCGGTGCCGGTCGAGAATATCGGCGGCCGAGCCGAATTCATCACCTTTTCGCTCGACGGCACGACCAGCTGGAACCCGGCGACCTGGCTATCCGCGTTTCGCGAAGGGCGCGGCTGGACTAGCCTTCGTGGCTCGACCGGCGCTACTGGAGATGAATGAGCTATAGCCCCGAAGACCAGGGCCCCGGCCCCACCGATATTCGCGACCCCATCGTTGTCAGGGAAGCGAAGAAAGCCGCGGTCTGGATCGGGATTGCATTGCTGGCAGCAGGGGTCGTGGTCCTCGCCGCGCCGCTCTTGGTCATAGTCGGCGCCATGGTCCTTGCGGTCATCCTGGATGGCGGCGCTCGGCTGCTTGGGCGCGTGCTTCCCATCCCCCGGGGTTTTCGCCTGCTCATCGTGATACTCGCCGGGCTTGCCTTTGTGGGTTGGACGGCGTGGTATTCCGGCGTGATGCTGGCGAGCCAGTTCGTCATTCTGCAAGACGTTGTCATCACACAGCTCGATCGATTGGCCGCCTGGGCGACGGCGCACGATGCAGTGCCCGATTTCAGCATGGAAGAAATTGGCGGTCGACTGTTTGATAGTGTCGGGCGGGTGACGAGTGTCCTGAGCGGCGCGCTAGGTGCGATCGCGGGTGGGCTGCTCATCCTCGTCATCGGCATCTTCATCGCCGCGGAACCCCGGCTCTATGATCGCGGGGTCGCGTGGATGCTGCCGAGCACGCATCGCCACTCCTTTTATGAAGTCACTGACAAGGTTGCCTATACGCTTCGTCGCCTGTTGTTCGGTCGCATCGTCGGCATGCTGGTCGAAGGCATCTTCACCTACATCATGCTGACGCTCGTTGCCTCGATAATCGGCATTGGGGCGATCCCGTTGGCGGCGGTGCTCGCGTTGCTCACCGGCCTGCTCGCCTTCATTCCCAACGTCGGCGCGGTAGTTTCGGGCATATTGATGGTCGCCGTCGGCTTTTCGGTGTCCAACGAAGCGGGGCTCTATTGCATCTTCGTCTATTTCTTCGTGCAGAACTTCGATGGCTATGTGGTGATTCCATACATCGCGCGAAAGACGGTCGACCTCGCGCCTGCGCTGGTACTGGCGGCACAATTGATCTTCGGAACGCTGTTCGGTTTTCTCGGCCTTCTCCTGGCCGACCCGATCATCGCCGCGATCAAGGCAACGCTCGAAGAAATCAGCAAGGTGAAAGAAGAAGGGGCGCCCAAGGCGCCCCCTGCATCCGAATGAAATCTATTCGCCCGGTGGGGGCGGAAGCTCGGCACCTTCCGGTAAACCTTGCTGTTCCTGTTGCAGATCTTGCATCTGCTGCAGCTGGCGCATCACATCGCGCTCGATACGTTCCACCGTCACCGTGAAGTAGAGATCTTCGTTGGGTTCGAACGGCGACCCGGCAGGCGGTTCCTCGCCGTAGGCCTGCTCACCCGGGATGGCAATTTCGTAGCTGCCACCTTCGCGCATCTGCAGCAGGGCATCGCGGAAACCAGGGATGACGCGCGTGGGCATCATCGGCACCGCATTGCCATCCGAACTGTCGAACACCGCGCCGTCCTTGGTGCGACCTTCATAGACCACCATCGCGCCATCTTCGAGGCGGATCGGATCACCCGTGCCTTCGGTGACGACCTCGACTTCGAGCCCTTCGAGCTTTTCAAGCGGCTTGGTGCCGGCATAGGCCAGCGCGACGCCAGCAGCGACCAATAGGAAAATCGCCAGCCACAGCTTGACGAGCGAACCCTTTTTGATCGGGCGAAGCGGGACCTGGGTGGCCGACATCAGCGCATCCTGATTTTAAGAAAGGGGGAGAGGGCCTAGCGGCCGCCTTCGCGCTCCACGCGCTTACGCTCGAGCTTGCGCGCCCGGCGGATCGCAGCGGCACGTTCGCGCGCACGCTTCTCCGACGGCTTTTCGTAGTGGCGGCGAAGCTTCATCTCACGATAGACGCCTTCACGCTGCAGCTTCTTCTTCAAGGCGCGCAGCGCCTGGTCGACATTATTATCGCGAACGATGATCTGCATAAGCTTGGTTCAACTCCAATTCGGTTAGGGGCTCGACAAGCGGCCCTTATAGCAAAAATAGCAAAGCCGGGCGAATCTCCGTCACCCGGCGTATCGGCGGCCATCTAGCAGCGGGCGCAGTCCAATACAAGTACCGTTGCCTCGCACCATGCGCGATGAACCGAGGCTTGGCGGCGGCGGCCCGCGATAATGTCCATCCCGTATTAACCTCTTGAATGGTAAAGAGATATTGAACCGTGGGAGGGGTAACGAGTGACAATCGGACGACGTGAGTTTTTGTTGAAGGGCGCGGCCGCCGCTGTGGGCACCGCATTTGCCGGGCCAAGTCTGGCCAATCCCAACAACTTCAACTTCCGTGTACCGCCGTCGGCGCAGCGCGCACCGGCGCAAGCGCGTCATACGCTCAATAGCGCGCCTGCCGGGGTCGATCCGGCGCTGTTCCAGCGCGCCAAGGCCGCGCTCGACCAGCATGCCGCTTCGATCAGGCACCGCGACTGGATCGGCATCGTCGACTTCAACCGGCATTCGGGTGAAGAGCGTTGCCAGCTCGTCCACCTGCCGTCGGGCACCGTGGAGAGCTTCCGCACCACGCATGGCCGCGGTTCCGACCGCAACCATAACGGCTTTCTCGACAAATTCTCGAACCGGCCGGGCAGCCTGGCGACGTCCAATGGCGCTTACGTCATCGCCAACAAGTATCATGGCAAATATGGCCTGTCGCAGCGCATGCACGGGCTCGACTGGTCGAATAGCAATGCCCACGCGCGCGCCATCGTCATGCACCATGCTTGGTATGCCGAACCCGAAGTGGTCGCCCAGCAGGGCAAGATGGGTCGCTCGGAAGGCTGCTTTGCCTTTTCCAAGCGCGATCACTGGCATGTGATGAACCGCCTCTCGGACGGACACCTTCTTTACGCGGACAAGCGCGCCTAGCTCGCTTCGGCGACCTGCACGTCTTCTGCCGATACGGGCTGCCACTCGTTCAGGGCTTCGGCGACGGGCTTGTCGCGGCCATAAATGTCCTCATAGTCGATCACGCTACCGTCGCCCCGCGCCGCGAGGGTGAAATAGGCGATGAAGACGGGCAGGCTGTTTGCAAACTTCGCGCCGGTATTCTTCCCTGAATTGACGACGTCCAGGGTCTTCTCTTCGCTCCAGTCGTTCCCATCCATCTTGAGCAGCATGTTGGCCAGCCCGAGGATGTTTTCTGTCCGGATGCAGCCGTGGCTGCGGGCGCGTTCCTCTGCGTTGAACAGACCGCGCGCGTTGGTGTCGTGCAGGTAGATCAGGTGCGGGTTGTACATCACGAACTTGATGCGCCCCAGCGAGTTGTTGGGGCCCGGCGGCTGGCGGTAGCGCACGATATTACCCTCATCGTCGCGGATCGCTTCATAGCCTGCCTTGCCGCGAACCTCAGGCTCGATCGACTTGGGCACGTTCCAATAAGGATTGAAGATCACGCCCGTGGCCTCAGCCATCAGTTGCGGCGTCGGCGTCCTGACCGCACCGGCCACCGCGCGGTGGCGCGAGATCGTTTCCCCATTTTCAACCAACGCAGCCGTGTAAGCGGGCACATTGACGATGATGTAGCGATCGCCCAGGTCGCGCGGGAGCCAACGCCAGCGATCGAGATTGAGGCGGATCTTCGCGATCCCTTCCGCGTCCGCCGGGTCGGCAACCGCCAGCGCATTCTTGAGCGCGGCATATTGCGGATGCGCCGGCAGGAGCTCGTCGAGCGAGGCCTTCAGCTTGCCTTCGTAAAGCGCCCATTCGAGCAGCGCGCGCTGACGCTCATCGGACAGATCACCGTCCTTGATGTGCCAATCGACGCGCGCATCATCGTCGACCTGACCGAGCGCGAGGTGCGATGAGAGCTTGTTGAAACTGTCGGTCGCCGTGGTCGCCAGCGCACTCATGTCGCCTGCGACAATCGCCGCACGCAGACCATCGGGATTGTAGTCGGCGGGCACGAGGCCCTCCGCACCGACGGCTTCGATATAATCGAGCAGCACTTCGGCATTGGCGACGGTCCAGAAGGGCGCGGCATCGATCGGCTGGTCGAAGGCTTGGTCCAGCTTGTCGGCCATTTCGGGGTCGGGTTCTTCGGCGACAAGAATGCGTTCGGCACCGGGCGCAGCTTGCGGCGCGATGCCGGCTTCAGGCGCGTCGCCCACGCGAGGCGCCTCTTGCGGCTGTGCCATTGCTGCGCTCGCCAATAGCGAGCCTGCCAGGAAAATAGCCTTCTTCACCGAATATTTCTCCTTCCGGGACCGGCATAGCGGTCCTCACACTCCTCCGCCTATAGCGCTATGATCCAGTATAAAGGCTGAACGGCCCGAGGAAAGCGCGCTTAAAGCCGCACAAACCATTCTTTAAGCAACTGTGATCTAAAGGAAACGTGGGGTAGCCCTTGAGGAGGCATTTGTGGGTGAGAATTCTAGCTTGAACGCCGGCATTGTGCCGCGCGCCGTCAAGCGCATGTTCGATGAGCGCGGCGAAGAACGTATCGATGCAAGATCTCAGACTGCGGTCCTGGGTTTTCGCGGTGATGCCCACGTGGTGCGCCTCGTCAATCTGTCCGATTCAGGAGCCATGGTGCATTTTGCGGAAACACCCCATATAGGGGAGACCGTGACGCTCCAGCTCCTCGATCGCGGGGAGGTCAAAGCGGTCGTTCGCTGGGTACGCGACGACCGCATCGGGATCAATTTCGTCGCCTGACTGGACAGGCCGGCGGAGGAGTGAACCAAAGTGGCAATCAAGGCGCGTATCGCCGAACAGACAGGCGAGGAACGTCGAGAAAGCAAGCGAGAGGACGTCGCGCTTGACGCGCAGGTGCGTGAGATGGGCGCCGAGGGGTGCGAAGCGCGGATCGTCAATATTTCTCAGACCGGCTTTATGGCCGAAGTGACCGGCATCGAATTCGAAGTCGGAAGCCGGATCTGGCTGCTACTGCCTGATCGCGAGCGTGCTTCGGCGCTGGTGCGCTGGACGGCGGGCGACAAGCTTGGCGCCCAGTTCGCGGAACCGATCGACACGGCTCAGATCACCGACCGCTAATCGGATCGTAGCGCTTCAATGACGGTCGGCAGGCTGCCGCCTACCATCAGCTTGATACCCTTGAACGTGGGATGGATACCATCACGCTGGATCGTACCTTCGATGCCTTCGAGCCCTTCGAGGAAGAAGGGGTAGAGCGGCACATCGTATTGCCTCGCCAGATCGGTGTAGATGGCTTCGAAGGCTTCGACATAAGCGGGGTCGTAATTGCGCGGTGCGCGCATGCCAAGCAAGACGAGGTCTATGCCGCGTGATTGCACTTCACCAATCATCCATTCCAGATTTTCGCGCGTTATCGCCGGGTCGATGGCACGCAGCACGTCATTGCCGCCAAGTTCGAGCAGAAGGAGGTCGGGTGTCTGCTCCAGCCCGTCGAGGACGAATTCCAACCGCTGGCGTCCACCACTGCTGGTATCGCCCGATACGCCGGCATCCACGACTGTCGCGGCGATGCCTTCGCGGCGCAGCGCATCTTCAAGTTGCGGTGCGTAGCCGAGCCCTTCTGTTAGGTTATATCCAGCGGTCAAACTGTCCCCGAACGCGACGATCACGGGCCGTTCGTCGGATGCCCATGCGGTGCTGGTCGAAACGAGGGCGATCAGGAGAAGTATGCGGTTCATGAAGTTCATGGAACCAATGGTGATAGCTAACCGCTCCGGCCTCAAGCATAATTTCAAGAGAATTCCATGGCATTGATCGATCTGACGGATATCCGCCTGACATTGGGTCAGGGGGCTGCGCGTACCGAGATATTGAAAGGCGTGAATCTCAAGGTGATGCCGGGCGAGACCGTGGCGATCCTGGGACCTTCGGGCTCGGGCAAATCTTCGCTGATGGCCGTGGCATCGGGGCTTGAGCGCGCGACCGACGGCAAGGCGCTGCTGCTCGATGAAGAAATCGGCGGGATGAGCGAAGATGCGTTGGCCCGCCTGCGTGGGTGTGGCATCGGTATCATTCTCCAGAATTTCCAGCTGCTGCCCACCATGACAGCCCATGAAAATGTCGCCGTCCCGCTGGAGCTTGCCGGTATCTCCGATGCGCGCACCAAGGCGGCGCTCGAACTGCAGCGCGTCGGGCTTGGCGATCGACTGGGCCATTATCCCGCACAACTTTCCGGTGGCGAACAGCAGCGCGTCGCAATTGCGCGTGCTACCGCACCCCAGCCGCAACTGCTGTTGGCCGACGAGCCGACCGGAAATCTCGATGCCGCGACCGGTGCGGGCATTATCGACCTTCTTTTCGAACGTGCCCAGGCTGCGGGCGCTGGCCTCATCGTCATCACCCACGATCCGGCACTGGCGAAACGGGCGAGCCGCACCCTCCATATGCGCGACGGACTTCTCGCGGCGTGACGCCCTGGACGCTTGCCAAGCGCGATTTGCGCGGTGGTCTCGGCGGGCTCGGCCTGCTGTGGCTGTGCCTGATGTTGTCGGTCTCTGGGCTGGCCGGCGTGCTCAATCTTGTCGCCTCGCTCGATAAGGCCATTGCCGATAACGGACGCTCACTGCTTGGCGGCGATCTTGAATTGCAGGTGGCGAGCCGCAGCGCGAGCGATGAAGAGCTTGCGTTGATGCGCGACTATGGCGAGGTCACCCATGTCGTCGAAACGCGTGCGATGCTGGTGGGCGGGCCAACGCAGATCAGCCTCGTCGAATTGAAGGCTGTCGAGGCTAATTATCCGCTGGCAGGCCCGCTGGAGTTCGATGGCAAGCGGCCGGGCGAGGGCGAGGTCGGCATCGACCGCGCGCTCGCCGACGATCTTGCGCTGGAGATTGGCGATACCGTCCGGCTGGGTTTTTCCGACCTGACCGTGTCAGGCATCGTCAGCGACCGCGCGCAGGGTGGCGGCTTCAATTTTGCCCCGGTTGTGTTCATCGATCAGGCCAGCCTGCCCGCAACCCGGCTCACCCAGCCTGGCAGTCTCTACAGTAATGAATACTTGGTGCTGCTCGATGACGAAGACGCCGATCCGTCGGTCGCCGGCACATGGTTCACAACCGAATTCAGTGATGGCAGCTGGGAATCGACCACGCGTGATGAGGCTGCAGGCGGCACCCAGCGCTTCGTCGCACGCACCGGCGACATGCTGCTGCTCATCGCTTTTTCCGCGCTCGGAATCGGGGCGCTCGGAATCGCCAGCGCTTCAAGGGCATTTGCGACCAGTCGCCGCGCCACCGTGGCGCAGCTCAAGTTGGTCGGCGGTACACGCGCCACGATTGCCCTGATGCTGGCGCTCGAGATTATCGCCGTGGTCGCTGCGGCATTGGTTATCGGGCTCGCGCTTGGCGCGCTGGTGCCCTCGATCGTCGGCCAATTTGTCGGCGACCGTTTGCCAATCGCGCCCGATCCCGGGCCGCATTGGGCCGCGCTCGCGCAGGCCAGCCTCGTCGGCATCCTCGTGACGCTTGCGGCTTCCTGGTCGCCTGTTGCCAGCGCCCTTGGCGCGCGGCCGGCGGCGCTGCTACGCGGCAGTCTCGATGAGGAGACCGGTAGGCGCAGCTGGCTCGTGCCTATACTGGCGGGTGGTGGCGCAATGGCGTTGGCCATCCTGTCGGCCAGCAATGAGGAACTTGCCGCCATTGCGGTAGGCGGTTTCATCGTGCTTGGATTATTGTTCGCGGGCGCGGGCTGGCTGATCCGCTTGCTCGCAAGGCGCTTGAAGCATCGCGGCGGCCCTGTCTTCCGGCTGGGTATCGCGGCGCTCGATCGACCGGGCAACGCCACCGTGCGCCTCAGCGTCGCGCTGGGACTAGGGCTTAGCCTGCTGGTTGCGCTGGCCGCCATCGGGCAGAGCCTTCTCAACCAGCTCGATCAATCCATTCCCGAACGCGCCCCTGCTTTCTTCCACCTCGATATTCCGGGCGATCGCGAGGATGAGTTTCGTGCCATCGCCGCGGAGCATTTGGTAACGCCCGACCTCAACCTCGTGCCGAATTTGCGCGGCAGCGTGACGGTCGTGGATGGCGTCGCGGTTGCCGATATGGAGGATATCCCCGAAGGCGCATGGATCCTCAATGGCGATCGCGGGCTGACCTTCCTGGGCGAATTGCCCGACGGCAACGAAATCGTCGAAGGCCAATGGTGGGGCCCCGATTATGTCGGCCCGCCGCTGGTC